>JAXMBY010000046.1:0-58302 GCA_046349655.1 Planctomycetota bacterium | reverse complement strand
CGAGCTGTGCCGGCGATTCCAGAACGTCGCCGTGTTCCGCCGCGAACTGGCGAGCGCGCTGCACGATCTCGGCAGTCTGTGGCAGGACGAGCAGCGGCGGCTGCCCGAGGCCATCGATCTCTTGCGCAGCGCGATCGCGATCGAGCGCGCCGAGCTGGAATCGGGGCAGGGCGCCGCCGACGTGCGCCGCCAGCTTGCCGCATCATGCCTGTCGCTCGCGGAGGCGCTGCGCCTGCGCGGCGAGCGAACCGAGGCAAGCCAGCTGCTCGAGCAAGGCATCGACCAGGCGGAGCAGGCCCAGGCCGGTAGCTCGCAGGATGCCCGCATCCCGCCGCTGCTGCTCGCCCTGCACTGGAGCCTGACCGCAACCCAGGTCGAGCAGGGCGACCACGCCGCCGCCGCGCTCGCGATCGAGGCGCTGGTGCCGATGCTCGACGAGCTCGGCCCGACCGAGCGCGCGCCGGCGCTGCGTCGTGCCGCCATGTACTGCATGCGCTGCCGCCGGCTCGCCGCCGCCGACCCGTCGCTCGGTGCGGACGAGCGCTCGAGCAAGGTGAGCACCTACGCGCGCCTGGCCATCGGTCTGTTGCGCGACGCCGTGGAGCAAGGGCTCGCACGCGCAGTGCTCGCGGCCGACAGCGAGTTTGCGGAGCTGCACGGCGACAGCACGTTCGGCGCGGTGATCGGCGGCTCCTGACGCGGCCACTCGCGTTGTGACGCCGCCACGTGTGGGGCCTGCCGGTGCTGGGCGATGAGAGCCCACGGCGGAAGTTGAGCAGCGTGAGGCGCAGCATGACGGCGGCGATGCGCCGCATGTGGTGGCGGAACGGGATGCGAGCCGAGGTCACCGGCTCCACCCTCGCTTCTCCGCTCGCGGCACTTTACAATGCCCGCCCCTGAGGAGCGGCCATGACCACACAGCGAAGAAGCTTCCTGCGGCAGCTCGGCGTCGGTGCGGTGACGGCGACGTTCGGCGCGCAGGCGCTGGCCAGGGTCGCCGCGGCAACCGCGCGGCTCGGACCCGTTGCGCCCGAGGACGCCGCGTGCAACGAGGACTTCTGGTTCGCGATCCAGGAGGCATTCACCACCGACCGATCGCTGCTCAACCTGAACAACGGCGGCGTGTCACCGTCGCCGCGGCCGGTGCAGGAGGCGCTGGCCCGCTACAACGCCTACTCGAACCTGGCTCCGGCGTACACGATGTGGGCAGTGATCCAGCCGCAGAAGGAGGTCGTGCGCGAGCAGCTCGCCCGGATGTTCGGCTGCTCGAACGAGGAGATCGCGATCACGCGCAACTCGAGCGAGGCGCTCGAGACGGTGATCTTCGGCCTCGAGCTCAACGCCGGCGACGAGGTGGTGCTCACCAATCAAGACTATCCCAACATGCGCAACGCGTGGAACCAGCGCGCGCTGCGAGAAGGCGTGGTGGTGAAGGCCGTCTCGATCCCCACCCCATGCGAGGACCACGACGAGATCGTGCGTCGATACGAGCAAGCCATCGGTCCGCGCACGCGCGTGCTGCATCTGTGCCACGTGATCAACCTGACCGGTCAGGTGCTGCCGGTGCGGCGGCTGTGCGAGCTGGGTCGCGCGCGCGGACTCGAAGTGATCGTCGACGGCGCGCACGCATTCGCGCAGCTCGACTTCAAGCGGGACGATCTGCAGTGCGACTACTACGGCACGAGCCTGCACAAGTGGTTGACGGCGCCGTTCGGCACCGGCTTCCTGTACGTGCGAAAGGACAAGATCGGCCCGCTGTGGCCGATGTTCGCGCCGGAGAAGCCGCGCTCGGACGATATCCGCAAGTTCGAATCGTACGGGACGCACCCGGTGCCCATCGTCATCGCCATCGGCGACGCGGTCGCGTTCCACGAGGGCATCGGCAGCAGGCGCAAGGAAGAGCGCTTGCGCTACCTGCGCGATTACTGGGCGAAGCCGCTCTGCGAGGTGCCGCGCATCCGCTTCCACAGCTCGTTCCAGCGCGAGTACTCGTGCGCCATCGCCACCGTGGAGATCGAGGGCATGGAG
The DNA here is from genome assembly GCA_046349655.1 of Planctomycetota bacterium. Taxonomy (GTDB): domain Bacteria; phylum Planctomycetota; class B15-G4; order B15-G4; family JAXMBY01; genus JAXMBY01. The sequence continues at coordinate 56,274 of JAXMBY010000046.1, read as the reverse complement.
CCGGCCGACGTCCACAAGGCGCTGTTCGAGAAGCACCGGATCTACACCACCGGCATCGTGCACGATGAGTTCAAGGGCATCCGCGTCACACCCAACGTCTACACCACGCTCGGCGATCTCGACCGGTTCGTGGCGGCGATGCGGGAGATCGCGGCGGCATGATGGTGCGCAGGCTGAACTGGATCGTGGGCGGCGTGCTGCAGAGCATGTCGCGCGCCGCACGCAAGATCCTGCCGCGGCGCCGCGGCGCGCTCGCCCGGCGATGCCGCTCCCGACTTCACGCTGCCGAGGGAGGATGGCACGCCCGTGTGCCTGCGAGAGCTCTGCCACCAGAGCGCGGTCCTGCTCGTGTTCTATCCGGGCGATCACACGCCGGTGTGCACGCGCCAGCTGTGCGAGGTGCGCGACCGCAACGCTGATCTCGAGCTGCGCGGTGTGGTTGCCCTCGGCATCAATCCCGCTCCCGCGCGGACGCATCGATCGTTCCGCGAGCGCTACCGCTTGCCGTTCGCGCTCCTGGTCGACGAGCGGCTCGAGGCGGCCAGGCTGTACGGTGCACGCCTCGGCGTGCTGGTGCGCCGTACCGTGGTGCTGATCGATCGAGCGCAGGTGGTCCGGTTCCTCGAGCACGGCAATCCACCGCTCGACGAGGTGCTCAAGACCCTCGATTGAAGGACCTTCGCATGTCCAACGCCGCCATGCAGCGCTCGATCGATCTGCGCACGTTCGTGTACCTGGACGTGTTGCAGCCGCAGCTCGCGTCGTTCCTCGCCACCGTCGCCCAGGGCTACCTGCCGGTGGAGCAGCAGGCGGTGCTGTACGTCGAGGTGGCACCCGGGATCGCCATCAATCGCATCGCCGACGTCGCGCTCAAGGCCACCGATGCCAGGCCCGGCATGCAGATCGTCGAGCGCGCCTACGGCGTGCTCGAGCTGCATTCCTTCGATCACGGCACGATCCGCGAGGCCGGCCGCGCCGTCCTCGGCTACCTCGGCAAGTCGGAGAGCGATCGGCTGCAGCCGCGCGCGATGCTGTCGGAGAAGATCACCGGCATGAGCGCGTACCACACGATGCTGATCAATCGCATGCGCCACGGCGAGATGATCTTGAAGGGCGAGACCATGTTCGTGCTCGAGACGCATCCGGCGGGCTACGCGCTGCTCGCCGCCAACGAGGCCGAGAAAGCCGCACCGATCCGGTTGCTCGAGGTGATCGGCTTCGGCGCGTTCGGACGCCTGTATCTCGGCGGCAGCGAGGCGGCGGTCGAGGCGGCGGCGGGTGCGGCGATGCGATCGCTGGCGGCGATCGCGGGACGCGCCAACACTGGCGGCGAGAGCCCGCGATGAGCAAGCGCGAGCTGCCCGGCCAGTACCTGCGCGTCGGCGATCTCGTGCTCTGCAATCGCAATGCGGCCACCGATGCGTTCGGCGTGGCCGGTCGCGTCGGCCTGATCCTCGAGCTGCGCAAGGCGCACGCGCACGTGTTCTACGCGGATCGGGCCGAGAGCTTCTGGCTGCCGCGCCATGCACTGCCGCGGTTGCGCGCCGACGACGTCGCCTCGCGCGCATTGCCGTTCGTGCTGAGCCGCGTGCTGCTGCTGCTCGAGGCCGAGGAGTGCGAGATCCTGAGCCTCGGCGCGCCGGCACACATGATCCAGGTCGCGCACGATCAGATCACCATCGTGACGCTCGATCGGGTACGCGAGCTGCTCGGCAGCGCGGTGGTCGAGATGCTGCTCACCCCTGCCGGCCGGCATCGCATCGAGACGACCGTGGCGCTGGATCCCGCCGCGTTCGAGCCCTTGGCGTAGGGACCGTACCCGCCGGCGCCGGAATTTCTCGGCTGAATGCCTGGCCTCGAGAACGGGTAGGGGCGGCCGCCTGTATGATGAGCGAGCCCGGCCGGAACGGCCGGGCACCACGACCTCGGGAAGCCATGGCCAGCACGCCGTACCGCATCATCGTCGAGGATCCGGATGGCAGCGAGCGCGTGTTCCATGCGACGCGCAAGCTGCTCGTGGGCCGCTCCCCAGAGGCCGACATCCGCATCGACGAGGAAGGCGTGTCGCGCATCCACTGCAGCATCGAGGTGGGCGCGATGGGACCCGAGGTGAAGGACCTCGGCTCGACCAACGGCACCTACGTGAATGGCCTCAAGGTCGAGCGCGCTCGCCTTTCGGCGGGCGATGCGATCGTCGTCGGTCGCCGGCCGCTGCGCGTGATCGCGGAGACCGCGGAAGCGAAGCCGGGCGCCACCATGGTGCTCGGCGCCACCACCATCGAGCACGCGATCACCGCCGGCGCGGCACCCTATCCGCCGCCGCGCCCCGCGGCCGACCACGCCGCGAAGTACCTCGAGGGGCTGTATCATCTGATCGCGGCCATCAATCGCACCGGCAGCGGGCCCACGGCCGGTGGGCCCGATCTCTATCAGGCGTGCCTGCAGGCGATCATGGACGTACTGGCCATGGATCTCGGCGCCCTGTTCCTCGGCCGCTCGGCGGACGCGCTCAAGCCCGCGTGCGTGATCGATCGATCCGGAATCGCCGGCTACGAGCCGAGCTTCACCGTGATCAACCACGTGCTGAAGGAGCAGAAGACCATCATCGCCAGCGACTCGCTCAGGGAGAGCGCGCGTAGCCTGGTCGACGCCGGCGTGACCCGCATCTTCGCGGCGCCGCTGCTGGCGCAGGGGGCACCGTACGGGCTCGTGTACAGCTCGTCGCGCAGCAGCAGCCTGGCGGCGATCAATGACGACTTCGCGTTCTTCACCGCCGCTTGCCAGCAGCTCTCGCTCGCCTTCCGCAACGCCGAGCAGCGGCTCAAGCTGGAGCGCGAGAAGACGCTGCTGCTCGAGGCCATCCCGCAGGACCTCATGCTCGCCGGTCGCTCGAACGAGATGCAGCGCGTGCGCGAGCTGATGAGCAAGGCGGCGCCGTTCGACACGACGGTGCTGATCACCGGCGAGAGCGGCACCGGCAAGGAGCTGATCGCGCGCGGCATCCACGAGCTGAGCGCGCGCCGCGAGTGGCTGTTCGTGCCGGTCAACTGCGGCGCCATCCCGGCGAGCATGATGGAGTCGGAGCTGTTCGGCCACGAGCGCGGGGCGTTCACCGGGGCGACCCAGCGCCGGATCGGCAAGCTCGAGCTCGCGAACGGCGGCACCCTGTTCCTGGACGAGGTTGCGGAGCTGCCGCTCGAGCTGCAGGTGAAGCTGCTGCGCGTGCTCGAGGACCGCACCTTCGCGCGGGTCGGTGGCAACGAACCGGTGCGGCCCGACGTGCGGTTCCTCGCCGCCACGCATCGCGACCTGCCCGCTCTGGTGCGCGAGGGAAAGTTCCGCGAGGACCTGTACTTCCGGCTGCGCGTGTTCGAGATCCAGGCGCCGGCGCTGCGGGCTCATCTCGATGATCTCGAGGAGGTCGTGGACGTCCTGCTCGAGCGGCTCGCCCAGAGCCTGCGCTGCGCCAAGCCGCGGATGAGCGCGCCCGCGGCCGCCCTGCTCAAGGCCTACTCGTGGCCGGGCAACGTGCGCGAGCTGCGCAACGTGCTCGAGCGGGCGCTGATCCTCGGTGGCGGCGTGGAGATCCTGGCGGAGAATCTCTCGCTCCCGGGTCGTATCACCGAGGCACCCACGGGCCGCGCGGGCCAGCTCGACTCGCTCAAGAGCGTGGAGCGTGAGCACATCTTGCGGGTGCTGCGCGCGACGGCCTGGAACAAGACGCTCGCGGCAGAGATCCTCGGCATCGGCCGGCCGACGATCTACGAGAAGATCAAGGCGTACGGATTGGACGAGCTCGAGGGCAAGACTTGACCAGGTCGGCAAGCCCGGTGTGCGCGTGCGGTCAGCCGCTGCCGGAATCCGTGGATGGCCGCACCGATTACCGCTGCTCCGCTTGCGGCCGGATGAACTACCTCGCTGCCAGTGCCGCCGGCACCGCCGTGCTCGAGCCATCCGCGCGCGCCGCGACCAGCGCTCCCCTGTCGAGGTCGCGCATCCTCAAGCCGATCACCGGCGACGTGCCGCGCCGGCTCGGACCCTATCGCTTGGTGGCCGCGCTGGGCAAGGGCGGCATGGGCTCGGTGTACGTGGCGCAGGACGAGCTGCAGTCGCGCACCGTCGCGGTCAAGGTGCTGAACCGCGAGTACTGGGGCAATGCCGACTTCACCACACGCTTCCACCGCGAGGCTCGCGCCGCCGGCAGCCTGAGCCATCGCAACATCGTGCAGATCTTCCAGAGCGGCGTCGAGGACGGCGTGCCCTACTTCGCGATGGAGTTCGTGGACGGCCAGAACCTCGAGGAGATCCTGCTCGAGCGCGGGCCGCTCGCCGCGACCCAGGCGATCGACTTCATGATCCAGACAGCCGAGGGCCTGCGTGCCGCTGCGGCACGCGGCATCATCCATCGCGACATCAAGCCGACCAATCTCCTGGTGGTCCCGGACGGCGTGCTCAAGATCGCCGACTTCGGCCTCGCCAAGTCGATGGACTTCGATTCCCGGCTCACGGTCACCGGCTCGGTGATCGGCACGCCCTACTACATGTCGCCCGAGCAAGGGCAGGGCGGCACCGTGGACGCGCGGTCCGACATCTACTCGCTCGGCGCCACCTTCTACCACTTGCTGACGGGCGACCCGCCATTCCAGGCGGAGACGCCGGTGGCGATCATTCTCAAGCATCTGAACGAGCCGCTGCCCTCGCTGGTTGCACGGCGCTCCGACCTGCCGCCGACGCTGGTCGCGGTGGTGACGCGCATGCTCGCGAAGAGCGCAGCCGAGCGGCACGGCGACTACGACGAGCTGATCGCAGACCTCGCGGTGGCGCGCGCCGGCCGGTCGATGGCGGCGACCAGCATCCACATCCCGCTGCCGCTGCCGAAAGCACCGGTCGCCACCAATGCGAAGGTCTCGATCCTGCACGACGAGAAACCGCCGCCGCGCATCGTGCTCAAGCGCAGCGGCGTCGTGCGCTGGGGCATGGCGACGGCGATCGACGTCGGCCTGCTGACCCTGGCCGCATCGTTTGCGAACAGCACCACGTCGCCGATCACGCTGGTGCTGGCCGCAGCGTATTTCGTGTTCGGCGACGCCTACGACGGCCGCACGCTGGGCAAGATGTTCCTGCGCGTGCGCGTGGCGGATGCGGGCGGCAACGCGATCGGCATCGCGCGCTCGCTGGTGCGCTTCGCGCTGTTCGCGCCGACGCTGGCGGCGGTGGCGCTCTACGTTCCGTTCGTGGAAGCACCCTTGCGCGTGGCGTTCAGCACAAACTACGGCCTGGTGCGAGCCGCCGCGATGTTCGCCGTGCTGATCGATCTCGGCTACGCGTTCCTGTCGCGCGAGCGGCGTCCGGTGCATGACCTCGCAGTCAATGCGTTCCTGTTCCGCGAGATGCAGGTCAAGATCCCGAAGGCGGTGCGCGCCAAGGCCGAGAAGCAGTCCCGGACGCGACTGAAGAGCCCGAGGGTGGCGGCACTCTGCGGGTTGGTGCCCGGCCTCGGACAGGTCTACAACGGTCAGCTCAAGCTCGGGCTCTTCTACCCGTTCCTGGTCGCGCTGTTCTTCATCAAGTCGCGCGACGCGGGTCTGCCAATGACGGTCTGGGGCATCGCCTTCCTGCACGCGGTCTTGACCGCCCGTCGCCTGCGCCAGATCGCGCTGCAGCAGATGGTTCACACCCAGGCCTTGATGGCGAACGTGCCGAGCGGCGCGTTCGTGCACGCCGAACGCAAGCCGTAAGGGTTCCTTACGCCGGCGTCAGCCAATCGAACGCGGCTCGGCGCGGCGAGCGGTGCCGCCGGGCAACGCCGCCGCCCGCCACGCTGGCGTAAGTCCTTGCTCGGATTACGCCTGAATAAGCCACACCCAATTCGTGCACGACGCCGCCCGAGTGGTACGCGCCTTGATAACCCACCGGCCAACCTGGAAGCCATACGGGAGGTTGTCGTGATGCTGACCTGTCTCAAGCACCGAGATCGTCTGGCCGCCGCGCGCTGCATCGCCTGCGGCAAGCTGATGTGCGACGATTGCCGCCGGCGCGTCGATCACCGCAATTACTGTGAGTCCTGCCCACCCGCGAGCGTGAAGAAGCTCGCCAAGCTGAAGAAACCGCTGCTCGCCGGCGCCCTTTCGGTGATACCTGGGCTCGGCCATCTGTACGTCGGCAGCCCGCTGCGCGCCGTGATCGCGTTCGGCAGCATGGCGTTCCTGCTCGCCAACATCGATCAGATGAACCTGCCGCCGTTCCTGCCGCCGGCGTTGTGGTTCCTGAGCTTCGTCGATGCGATCACGCTCGCACGCAAGCACAACCAGACCGCGCCGCTCGCGACGGAGCTCGCCGCAGCGACCCAGGCAACATCGAGCGCGCCGGCGCCGCAACCCGCAGCCGCGGCACAACCCATCGCCGCGGCGGCACCTCGACGCTCGCGCGCCGGGCGCGTGTTCGTCGGTCTCACCGCCGCCACGGTCGGTGCGTTGCTCCTGCTCAAGGCCACGATGTTCCCGCACCTTTCGGTCGAGCTGATGTGGCCGGTATCGGCGATTCTCGGCGGGCTCTCGTTCGCCATCGGTGGCAGGTGAGCCATGAGCACCGCAACACTGGACGACCCGTCGACCGCGACGACCGCGGACCTCGAGACTCGAACACCCGATCTCTCGGACACGTTCTGTGGCTACTGCGGCGAGCGCCTGCCGGCCCTGGGCCTCAGCCTGGCCTGCTGTCCCTATTGCGCCGCGCGATTCTCGGCCAGGGGACCGACGGCACGCTCGGACGACCCGCGCGTTCTGATCGAGCGCTCCGGCAAGCGGCCGGTGATCGCCGCGCTGTTGTCCACGGCGCTGCCGGGTGCGGGTCAGGTCTACAACGGACAGTTTTTCAAAGGGCTTTTCGTGTGCTTCACGGCGTTCCTGATCATCCCGTGGATCTTCGGGATCTTCGATGCCGCGATCACCGCGAAGCGACAGTTGTTGAGCGGCGGCGCGATCCTTTCGCCCGCCATCCCTTGGGTTCGCGAAAGGAGGTAACCCCAATGTTAGGCTTGATCAAATGGGCTGTGGCTGGTGCCGCCGTCGCCGGTGGAGCTCTGTTCCTGGTCGGTGCGGACCGGCTGAAGCTGTACGCGGAACACGGCAAGCACGTGGTGCAGGAGAAGATCTCCGAGATCACGGGACTGGAAGGTCAGCTCGACGCGATCAACACCAAGATCGACGGGCTCGACAAGGAGATCCTGCATCTGAAGGAGAAGATGATCGAGCAGCGCGTCGAGACCTCGACCCTGAAGCAGACCGTCGAGGAGCGCGACGCCCAGCTCGGCAGGCTCAAGACCAACCTCGAGAAGGCGAGCCGCCTGTTGAGCGAGCCGCGTGACAGCTTCGTCATCGGCCGCATCGCCTACACCCGCCACGAGGTGGAAGCCGACGCGGAAGAGAAGCTGCACACGTACCAGCTGCAGGCGGACTCGATCAAGAACATGCGCGAGACGCTCAAGATGAAGGAGAATGCGCTCAAGATCTCCGAGGAGAACGTCGCGCGCGGCGAGTCGCTCAAGACCGAGCTGGAAGCGAAGGTGCGGCTGCTGACCGCCAAGCTCGAGCGCTATCGCGCCAAGCAGGTCCTGGTCGAGGCTACCGCAACCGCGATCCCGACCGATGAGCTGAAGACCGAGCTGGGCAGTGCGCATGCGATGCTGCGCGACTTCGAGAAGCAGCTCGAGGTGAAGGACCGCATGCTCGATGAACGCATGAAGCTCGCACCGGCGAAGGTCGAGCACGTGTCGGGCATCGACTACGAGTCGAACGGTGAGGACACCGCGGACATCGCGACGATGATCCAGCGCTACTTCGCCGGCAACGGCACGATCGTGAGCGTGCCGCAGGCCGAGGTGGCCCAGCAGGTTCAGTGAGAGAGGATCGGTCGAGGAGGAGGCCGCCGCCTCCTCCTCGCGGGGACGAGTGACACAGTCCTTCGGAGGAACGTGCGATGCGTACTGGATCGATTCTCTTCGTGATGATGATCCTCGGGTTCGCAAGCGCGCTCGAGAAACGCATCGAGCGCCATCAGGCTCGCAGCCAGCAGCGCGACTGCCGGCCGGTGCCGCCCCCGGTGCGCAGCTCGCCGGCAACGCGCAAGCTCGACCAGGCGATGGACGAGCTGACGCGCAACTACGAGGCGGCGAGCTCGGCCGTCGCCCATCTGGACCAGAGCATCCGCTCGATGGAGCAGCTGGTGCGACAGGCGGAGCGCAGCCGCGAGAAGGCGGCTGCGGCGGGTGGCGATCGGCAGATCGCGGAGATCTACGAGCGCAACCTGGTCGAGCTGAACGAGCAGCTGCAGGCAACTCAGCTGCAGCGGGCGAAGCTGTGTGGTCAACGCGATCGCTTGAAGGCGGGCCAGGTGGCGCTCGACATGCGCCGCCGCCTGATCGCCGAGGGCGCCAGCGAAGAGACGTTGCGGCTGTTGAGCCTCGAGCGTCCGTCACCGGTCGACCAGCTCGATCGCGTGGACCAGGCCGAAGGCAGGGCGCGAGCGCCAAGCTCGGTGATCGTCCTGCAGTAGACGGGTGCAGCGCGCGAGCGCCAGCCATCCTGATCGAGGCCGCCGGCACGACTTCGGCGGCCTCGCCTTCTTCCCGCCTCCACCGCGCCCTCGCTTTTCCGCAGGCACCAACGCAACTCGCGCCGCGCGCTTGCCGATCAATTGAGGGCGTCAGGGACTTGGAGGCTTCCGTGAGCGATCCCGCAGCAATCGAAGATCTGGTCTTGCAAGGCGAGGCGTGGCTGCTCGACGACGAGATCGAGGACGCGGTGCTCGCCTTCCTCCAGGCGGTCCGCCTCGATCCGGGGAACCACGACGCGGCTCTCGGTCTGGGTCATGCGATGCTGGCTCGCGGCGACGTGGCCGGCGCGCTCCAGCGCTTCGCCGAGATGATCGCCCGCGATCCCCGAGACACGGCCGCGGCGGCGGGCCTGAAGGAGTGCCTGGATCAAGACCCGCTCGCCGCAGGCTCGCCGGGCGGCAGCCGCCGCCCGGAAGGCGCGTAGCCGCAGGCCGAGGCACCCGGTCCGAAAAAAAAACCCGGCCCCTGTGCCTTGGCAGCGAACTTGCTTTTCCACCCGCCGAGGAATGCGTCCGCCTCGAGTGCAGCGTGGTCACCGGCTCGTCCCGGGAGCAATTGCAGGAGTCGTGGCATGGGAGTCAGATCAGGGTTCGAGCTGGGCGGCGTGTCGATCCCGCTCACCGGCGGAGGCACCGTGTCGGCCATCGTGGGCGAACCCCAGGGACACGAGCTCGGCAGCCACAGTGCCGTGGTCCTGGGGCACGGGGCCGGCAACGACATGCACGATCCGCTGCTGTCGAGGGTGCACGAGGCTCTGGCGGGTGCCGGAATCCTGGCCGTGAAATTCAATTTCCCGTACCGCGAACAGGATCGGCAGGCGCCTGACCGCGCTCCGATCCTGGTCGACTGCTTCCGCGATGCCGTTCGCTTTGTCAAGCAACGCTACAGGCCGCGCAACCTGGTTCTCGGCGGCAAGTCCCTGGGCGGGCGCATCGCCTCGCACCTGGCCGCCGAGGGCGGCACTTGCGACGGGCTCGTGTTCCTCGGCTACCCGCTGGTCTCGCCCGGCCTGGAGCCGACGGTGCGTGACGTCCATCTGTACGGCATCACCGTGCCGATGCTGTTCATCGGCGGCACCCGCGACAACCTGGCGCCGATCGACATGCTGAACGAGGTCGTGCGCAACCTCGGCAAGCGCGCCAGGCTGCTCGCCATCGCCGATGCCGACCACTCGTTCGAGCTGCCGCCGCGTTCGCCGCTGTCCCAGGACGAGCTGCTCGCCACGGTCTGCGGCGAGACGGTCGCGTTCGTGCGCGAGGTCGAGCGCGCGGTGCAGACGCTGCGCTGAGGCCGATCACCTCCCGTGGTCGAGCTGCCCGAGGCGCGCGAGATCGGATGGCGTTGCGGCGGCATCGACCGGTGGCCGCGGCGAGGAACAGGACGACGACGAGCGCCAGCACACCCAGGAGCTCCTCGCGCCGCAGCTCGGGTGAACGGCACCCGCCATGGCGAGCCCGACGTTCGCCACGTGGAACGTCGCCCGCCCGCGCGCTTGCAGCGCGGCGGCGCGAGATCCCGACCTCTGCGATCGCAGCGCCCATCGATCAGCAACTCGCCGAGCACACACCACCGCGAGGATTGCGAGCCTAACCGGTCGCAGGCGCGCACGGCAAACGCTGCATCGCTGCAAACAACTTCCGCGCTCAAGCCCGACCCGGGGCCTGTCCGATGCATGGACAGGCCAGGAGCAACGCTCGACAGCGCTGCGCGTGGAACACCCCTTCGACCCCGTTGGTATCCAGCGATGGCGGTGGTCGTACGTCACTCGCGGATGGATCGGCATCGCCCTGCCCGCCGCGGCGGTGGTGGTCGTGCTCGCGCTCGCTGGCATCGTCGCTCTTGCCGGACGATGCGGCGCCCAGGGCGATGCGACCGGCGACGCCGCTGCGTCGCGCGAGCAACCGACGGCGAACGTGCGCCGCTCGCAACGCCGGCGCTCGGTGGCCCGCACCAGGACGGCGGCAGCTCCCCCGCCGCCAAGCACCACGCCGCCCGAGCTGCCGCCGCGCGGGAGCGCTTGCGCCACGCACGGCCACGCTCGGCTCACGCTCGCCTACGCGTCCCGCCGGCCAGTGCTCGGCGCGGCGTGCGGGTCGCCAGCGAGTCATTCACCCACTACGACCACGAGCGACGCACAAGGTCGGGCGACGATCGCGGCGATCCCACCGGGGCCGTTCGACGTCGACATCGAGAAGACCGACGAGCTGCTGCGCCACTTCATCGGTCAAGCCGTCGAGGTCAAACGCTCGCCACGCGCTCGTGCTGCAGCCCGGCACCGGCGTGCGCGGCCGTGTCGTCGACGAGCGCAGCACCCAGCAGCCGAGGTGCGCATCACCGACATGCGGCGCTGCCCTGGTCGCGAGTCCACCGAGCTCGCGCCCGCTCTGCGGCCGATGGCTCGTTCGAGCTGGTGCTCGCGCCGGGCGACGGCTTCTCGCTCAACCTCTGGGCGCAGCATGGCGAGGCCCTGCGCGATGCTGTCGCCGGCGCGCCGCGCGCACCGTGGCGGCTCTTGTTTGCGCGCGCGGATCTCGCCGGCCGCACCATCGACGTCAGCGCCGCTCCCGGCACCTGGACGCGGGTCGATGACGTGGTGCTCGCCACCGGCGCGCGCCTCGAGGTGACCGTGACCGACGGCGCTCAGCCGGTGAAGGGTGCGAAGGTGACGCTGGCGCGCGACCCGGGCGGAGCGCCGAACCCGGTCGGTCCGAGCACGCTGCCCGCGGCCGAGACCAACGAGAGCGGCGTGGCCATGCTGTCGGGGCTGTTGCCGGGCTGCTCGTGTTCGGTGCTGGTCACCCACCCGCAGTTCCTGCCGCACCACTCCGACCTGTTGCCGCCGCTCGCGCGCGGCGACACCACGCCGCTCACGATCGCGCTCGAGCGCGGCGCGATGATCGAGGGCCAGGTGCGCGCCAATGGCGATCTGAGCGACGGCCTGCACGTGCGCTTGTTCCAGTCGGGCCCGCGCGACGTATTCGCGCGCGCGATCAAGGTGGTCGAGTGCGATCGCGACGGTCGCTTCGCGTTCTCCGGGCTCGCCGCGGGAAGCTACGATCTCGAGGCGCGCTCGAGCAGCCAGCGAGTGGCGCTGCGCGATCGCGTGCCGGTCGCCGCCGGCCAGCGCATCACCGACATCGACCTGCTCGCCTCGAGCAGCTTCGCGATCACGATCGAGATCGTCGCCAGCGACAGCACGCGCGGCAACCGCGTGGTGCTGGAGGCGTGGGATCCAGCGAGCGATGCCGCCGAGCCGGTGGCGCGTCGGTTCCTGGTGCTCGCCGGCAAGGGACCGCGCTACGGTCCGTTCTACGTGGACACGCCGCACGCCGGGCCGTTCACGCTCAAGCTGATGAGCATTGCCACTCCGGGCAACTTCACCCAGCCGCTCGAGCAGCCCGGCGCAATGGCGGGTGCGAAGGTCGTGCTGAACCTGGACGCATCGCGCTGACGCGATCCTCAGGCTTGCTTCGCCTCGAGCGGGCGCATCGCCTGCAGCAACCGCGCGAACCGGCTCTCGTGGCGCCGGTCGTTCACCTGGTGATAGACGAGCACGAGGTTGGTCACCATGCGCGACAGGATCTGCTGCGTGGTGGCCGGCTCGAGCGACGCCTCGTCGTTGCCGTACTGCTCGCGCTCGAGGAAGGTGCGACAGTCGGAACGCGACAGGAGCTTGCCGCGATGGAAGACGTCGACGAACACGTCCGGCTTGTCGTCGCCGTACCCGACCAGGAAATGTCCGGGCAGACCGATCCCGCAGAACGGCAGGCTCAGGCGCTTCGCAATCAGCAAGTACACGATCGCCAGCGTGATCTGGATGCCCTTGCGGCGATCGAGCACGCGGTGCATCAGGATGTTGTCCGGCTCGTAGTAGCTGCGCTGGTTGCCGTGGAAACCGAGCTCGCCGAACAAGTAGGAGTTGACGGCGAAGATGATCTTTGCCGGCGAGCTGAGCGACTGCACGCGCGGCCGCAGCTCCTCCGCCATGCGATCGAGCAGCTCGCGGTAGGAGGCGACGTCCAGATGACGGTGGGCGAAGCGCGAGATCAGGAACGCACCCTCTTCCAGGTCGGGCGCTTCCGCGCGCAAGAGCTCAACGACCTGCGGCTCGAGGTCGCGAATCTCCATCTCCTCGAGCAAGTCGCGCGCACGCAGCCGCAGCCGCGGATCGTCATCGACGCTCGCATCGCGCAGCTGCGGCACCGCGGTCGATCCCATCTCGAGCAGGCGGTCGCGCACCATGGACAGCACGCGCGGGTTTTCGTCGGGGAGCAGCGAGATGAGCGCCCGGAGCGTACTCTGGCTGGCAAATTCCATGAGGGCACCCTGTGGAGGATCCGGAGTTGTCAGGCCTATGGGTTCGGGCTGAGATTAGAAACCGCGGTGATGGATTCCGCAAGGTGTGTGTTCCAGGCGGCGGACGATCGCCTCGAAGCGGACGCCGCCGCGCTCGTCACGAAATGAGCCAGGGAGCCGGCGTGCCTGAAGACAGCTCGCTTCACCGCGGTTGGTTCCGATTTCAGGACCCCGAGCGATGCACCGCCGCCAGAGCATCGAGCGCCTTCTCGGCGGCGCTCTGGATGTCACGGTCTTGATCCTTGAGCAGCTCGATCACGTGCGGCAGCGCTGCCGGATCGCCAAGGGCGCCGAGCGCGCGGATCGCCGCCAGCCGCACCTTCTTCTCGGGATCGCGCGTCTGTTTCAGCAGTGCGGTGAGCGGGTTGAGCGCGGCCGGCCCGCCCGCGTCGAACTGCTCCCACCGCGCCCGCTCGTCGAGGTAGACGTGCAGCATATCCAGACCCTTCTTGGCGGTGCTGCGCACCCCCTCATGGCGATCGCGCAGCGCCTCGGTCAACAAGCCGATCGAGCGCGAATCAGCGCACGTCGCCAGCACCTCGGCCGCCTTGATGCGCACGTCCGCGTTCGGGCTCGAGCCGAGCAGCGCCTCGATCCGGCCGCGGTGGGATGCCGCCGGGGGCTCTGCCACGCGCCCGAGCGCGGCGAGCACCACGCGGTCGTCGGCGGACTCGAGCAGCCGGGCCAGGATCTCGTCGGGCAGCGCCGCCGGCTGGTGCAGCCGGCGCAGAGCGGCCCAAGCCCCGGCAAATTCATCGTTCGCCGGATGGTCGAGGATCGTGAGCAGCCGCGTCTGCCAGGCTGTGCGCAGCGCGGGGCGCTCGCTCAGGACGACGTCGGTCACGCGCGCCAGGACGTCGCTCGACAGGTGATCGCGCGTGCTCGCGTTTGCCGCAGCCAGGAAGCGCTCGAGGTCGGCGATCAGGGAATCGCCTGCGGCAAACGCCACCCGCATCATCGCCCGCAGCTCGGCGTCGCGCACCTCCACCCAGCCGACGTCGTGGCGGCCCTTCAGCTCCGGCAGCTCGTCCTGGTAGGGCATCCAGTGCCGCTCTTCCTGGATGATCGGGAACGCGATCGGCGCGAGCAAGCGCTCGAGCACGAGCGGCTGCGATCCGGTGGTGCGCAGCAGATGCATCGCGCGCAGGCGCACGACGTCATCGTTGGGCTCCTCGTACACGCGGCACAGCAGCTCGATCACCTTTCCGTGTTGCAGGAGCTCCGGGCCGGATGGCAACGCCTCCACGATCTCGGCGACCGGCACGATCGCGCCGCGCCCCAGGCGGTCGATCAGCGCATCCGTCTCCGGCGCGAGCGGCGACAGCCCGTTGCGGACGATCGTGTGACGGTCGATCGCGCTCACCACGCCGAACAACTTCTTCAGCTCCGCATCGGGCTGCGCGAGGATCGCGCGGCACGCCGCCGCAGAGGTCTCGTCCCACTCCCGGAGGAGACACTCGAGCGCCCCGCGCGTCCAGTCCTGGTGCCAGCCATGGCGCTCGCACAGCGCGAGCGCCACGCGGTGGTTGAGCGCGGCATGCTGCTGCTCGAACGAGCCGACGATCGAGGGCGCGAGCCAGGCCTCGTCGCCGAGCGTGAGGAGCGCGTCGAACGCGCCCGGCTGATCGAGACGATACACGATCCACATGGCGATGCGCCGTGCCACCTCGCCGCCCCGCTCACGCGCGAGCGGCAAGAGATCCGCGGCGGTGAACGGCAGCTCGCTCAGCAGGTTCGAGTTCTTGAGCACACCCTCCACGTCCTTGCTCGGGAGCGTGGCATCACGCAGCGTGCGCAGCACCGGCTCGACCACGGCGCGCTTCTGCTCCGGCGTCAACGCGGCAAGGTCGAAGTGCGGCTGCGTATCGGATCGCGTCGATTGCAGCGCCCAGGCACTCACCCGGGTGACGCGCGACTGCAGCGCCGCAACGCAGCCGCCGATCAAGCGCCGTTCCATCACGTGCTGCTGCGCCTTCCACCACGCGTCGCCATCGCCTTGCTCGAACACCTTGCGCGCGAGCGCCACGGCCTCGGGCTCGGGCAGCGTGTCGATCCCGATCGCCACCGCGCGGCTGCGCACCGACTCGTCCGGATCGTCCATCATGCGCTGCACGAACTCGGCGCTGGCGGCATCGCCGCGCCGCGCCATGATGGCGATCAATGGCTTCTTGATGATGGCGAGCTCGCTGCGCGCCAGCTTCTGCAGCGTCGGCCACAAGCGCTCGGGCAGGGTGCCGGACAGCTTGCCGAGCGCGCTCGCGACCAGGATCGGGTCCGACTCCTGGTCGAGCGCGACGAAGAAGTCACCCGCCTTGCCAGCCGGATTCGTGCATGCCTGCTGCGCGAGCAGGGCGAGCGCATGGTCGAGCACTTGCCCGTTGCGGCTGCTGCGCACCGCGGCGAGCAGGTAGGGCGTGACCGGCTCACCGAGGTCGCGCAGCGTTTGCTTGGCGCTCTCGGCGCTCGCCGATCCGAGCGCTTCCACCAGAGCCTGCACGCGCTCTTGGAACGACGCCGCGTCCTGCGCCGGCGGTGCCGCCGGCTGATATAGCTCGCGAGCAAGGCATCGAGCTGGGTCGCGAGCGCCGACCAGGCCAGTCTCGCCTTCAGCTTGCCCGCCGCGGCGCCGGCCTGGTCCGACTTGCCGAGCTTGAGCAGGCAGCGCACCAGGCCGAGCGCCGCTTCGCTGCGTGCCTCTTCGGCGCCGTGCTCGTCGTCGACCACGCTCCGGTAGGCGTCGATCGCCGCCTCCGGCCGATGCGAGACGTGCTCGAGCTGGCGCGCGCGCGCCAGCGACGCTGACGACGGATCCTCTGCGAGCCCGATACGCTCGCCAGCCACACACACCAGCCCAGGACGCGCCCATGGTCATCCTCCGGATCAGAGCCTCGATCTCACCGCCGCCCCATTCGACGCGAAGGCTCCCATGGCCTTGCCTCGCACTCGTCAAACCGCTGTCAAAGAATGTCACGGGTCGAACCGATAACCGGCGCCGTGCACGGTGACGAAGTGGCGCGGGTGATCGGCATCGTCCTCGATCTTCTGGCGCAGCTTGAGCACGTGCATGTCGACGGTGCGCGTGGTCGGGAACCGCTCGTAGCCCCACACCTCGTTCAAGAACCGGTGGCGCGTGATCACCGTGCCCGGATGGGCGAGGAACAAGATCAAGAGGTCGCGCTCCTTCGGCGACAGGCTCACGCACGTGCCGCCGCGCCGCACCTGGTAGGCGTCGAGATCGATCACGGCGCTGCCGATGCGCGCTTCGCCACGCACGGTGGCGGGCGTCGCCAGCGCCTGCGCGCGACGGCGCAGCAGGGCAGCGATGCGTAGCTCGAGCTCCCGCAACGAGAATGGCTTCACCACGTAGTCGTCGCAGCCGTGCTCGAAGCCGAGCACGCGATCCTCCTCCGCGCCGCGCGCGGTCAGCACCAGCACGAGCGCCGGATCGCGACGCGCGCGCAGCTCGCCGAGCAGCTCCAGGCCGCTGCCATCGGGCAAGCGCACGTCGAGCAGCACCAGGTCGACGTCGCACGCGCACAGCACGCGCCTCCGCGAGCGTCGCCGCCTCGAGCACGCGGTAGCGATCGAGGCGCAGCGCGTCCGCCACGGACGCCCGGATCGCGACCTCGTCCTCGACCACGAGGATGGTGGTCGCACCGCTCATGCCGCTTCGCCTGCGGGCGCTGCCGGCAGGCGCAGCACCACGCGCAGGCCCTCTTGCGCGGCGCCGGGTGCGGCCGGCTCGGCCGTGAGCGTGCCGCCGTGCGCGACCAGGACGCGCTGCGGAGAATGCGAGCCCGAGCCCGACGCCCGGCACCTGCTCGGCGGTGCGGCGGGAGCGGAAGAACGGCTCGAACAGGTGCGCACGCTCTTCGGGCAAGACACCCGCGCCGCGGTCCTCGACCTCGAGCACGACGCTCGCGCCGCGCTCGGCCCGCGCCCGCACCGTGATCGGTGCGCCAGCACCGCCGTACTTGACCGCGTTGTCGAGCAGGCCGACCAGGACCTGCACCAGCACATCGCGGTCAGCGCGCACGCGCGGCAGATCCGCCGGCACGTCGCACACCACGGCGTGGCCGCGCAGCAGCTCTGCCATCTCGTCCATGGCGGCGGCCACGAGCGCGGCCGGGTCGAGCAGCGCCTGGCGTGCGGGCACGCCGGCGCGGTGCCAGCGCGCGAAGTCGAGCACGCGCTCGACCAGGGAGCGCAGCCGGCGCGCGCTCGTGGATGCGCCCGGCGTAGCGGTGGCGTGCCGGATCGTCGATGCGCGGGTCCTCGAGCAGCTCGGCATTCACCAGGATCGAGGTGAGCGGCGTGCGCAGCTCGTGCGAGATCGAGGTGACGAGCTCGCCGCGCAGGCGCGCCAGCTCCAGCTCGCGCCGCACCAGCCGCGCCGCGAACCAGGCGCTGGCGATGGCGGCCAGCGCAACGCCGACGCCACCGAGAATGGCGATGCGCCACGGCAGCAGGAGCTCGTCCAGGTAGCTGCTCGGCGCATGGCCAGAGACCAGCAGACGTTGCAGGTCGTGATCGAGCGCCGCGACGGCCTGGATCGCGTCACCGTTGCCGGCATGATCGAGCGCGAGCGTCAGGGCGAAGCCGGGCGCTGCCGGCACCTGCGCGAGCGAGCGCGCGAGCTCGTCGCGCCCGAGCACGCCCACGCTCGCGCGCGTGGCCGGCTCAGCGACCTGGGTGAGCATCACGATCAGGTCGTCGCCCAGGGGCACGCGCGCAGCGCGGCTGCCGACGAGGGGCGCGAGCTGCTCGGCACGCGCGGCGCGCGATGGTCGCGCGCTCGAGGATCGCCTGCGCCGGCTCGCCGAGGATCGGCAGCAGCTCGTCCAGCGCGAGGCGCAGGTGGTCCGCCACCTCGCCAGCCGGCAGCGCGAGGCGATCGTCACGCAGATCCTGCAGCAGCTCTCGCGCGGCGTCGCTCGCTGGTGCAGGGCATCGCGCGCGAGCAGCAGAACGCTCGAGCCGGCAGGCGAACACCAGCGGCACTCGCTCGAGAGCGGCCGCGGGCGGCAGGTCGCGCGCGAGCGCAGCCAGCAGGTCGGCAGCGGCGGGGAGGTCGTTGGCGCGCTGCGTCGCCCCGGCTTGCAGCAGGAGCAGGCGCGCGCGACTCGCGGGGCGGCCAGCCATCGCTGCGGCGAGCTGTCCGTAACGCGCCGCGGCCTGCTCCGCGCTCGCGCCGAACTCGAGCCGTTCGATCTCGGGCACGAACAGGGTCCAGTCGATCTGCGTCGAACCTGGCTGGTCCGCAAGCGGCTGCGCGGCCGGTGGCCCATCGACCAACGCCCAAGCCTCGTCGGCCGTGTGTCGCACCAGATCGAAGCAGAACGCACCGTCCGTCTCGAGCCTGGGTTGCGGCTCACGCAGGCGCTCTTGCAGGTGCCGTTCTACCCGCTCGAACTCGGCCGAGAGCCAGCGCTTGCCCTGGGCCGCGGTCTCGGTGGCGCGCGCCAGCGCGTCGCTGCGCGCCAGGCGCTCGCGCTCGACCAGCACCACCGCGCCGAGGCCACACAGCGCGGCCGCGGGCAACAGGCTCGCGACGATGGCCAGCTTGGGCGGGCGGCTGCGGTCGTGCAAACGAGGCGTCATGAGGGGAGGGACAGTCTACACTGTCCCTTGCAACATCTGGAGGCGTTGCTTGACCGCGGCCGCGTGGCCTTTCGCGCTCACCTTGGGATCGTGGTGAGCGATCTTGCCGCCAGGAGCGATGATCACGGTCGAGCGGATCACGCCGGTCGACTTCTTGCCGTAGAGCACCTTCTCGCCCCATGCGCCATACTTCGCCATGACCTCGTGATCGGGATCCGACAGGAGGTCGATCGCGAGCCGATGCTTGGCGATGAACTTCTGGTGACTCGCCGGTGAATCCGGACTGCAGCCGAGCACTACCGCGTTCAGGCCCTCGAGCTGCGGCAGCTCCGCGGTGAACTCACACGCCTCGACCGTACACCCAGGAGTACTGTCGCGCGGGTAGAAGTACAGCACCACCCAGCGGTCGTCGTAGTCGCGCAGCTTGACGGTCTTGCCGTCCTGGTTCTTGAGCGCGAAGCTGGGCGCTTTCTTGCCAGCGAGCTCGGGCATGTCGATCCTCACGGTGATTGGCAAACGATCGGGGCAGGGAGAGGGGCGACCTGGCTGCAACGGATCGCACCGATGACACCCGCTGCCGGTCAACCCGGCCAGCACCAGCTTGATCGATGCGCGCGCCACCTGCAAGGCTGCGTCGTCGTCTTGCTTGTCGCACGCAACGTCATCACCGTCTGGCGTGCACCAGGTCCCGCGCGCGCACGACCGCCTGGAGCTTGGCCTCGGCGATCGGCGCCGAGCTCACCGGATGCAGCGCGAACGTGGCAAAGCCACAGTCCGGGGTCAGCAGGACGCGCTCGCGCCCGAACACACCGATCGCGCGCCGCGCACGAACGGCAATCTCGTCCGCGCTCTCGACTCGATCCGCGCGCGGGTTCAGCACGCCCACACCGATCCGCTTGTCGTCGGGCAGCTCGGCGAGCACCTCGAGCTCTCCGGCGCGCGAGGTGGACAGCTCGAGAAACACCGTGCCCACGTGCACCCGCGACAACGCGCCGAGCAGCGGCCGATAGTCGCCGCTCAGCAGCGCCGACTCGTCCTTGGTCCAGTTGCCGCGACAGACATGCAATGCCAGGCGCGCCGCCGGCAGGCCGGCGACCACCTGATTCACGAGATCGACGGCGAATTCGAGCTCCGCGCCGGGTTCGCCCTTCGCGCTCAACGCGCCGCACATGAACGTGCGGCGGTTCGTCGGCCCGGAGAACACGACCTCGGTGAGCACTGGCTCATCAAGCTGGACCAGCGCCGCGCCCTCGTTCAGCAGAAAGCACAGCTCCTCGCGCAACACGCGCACCAGGTCGCGCGCCAGCTGCTCGCGGCTCGCGTAGGCGCGCTCGGCAAGGCACTCGAGCCACATCGTGCGCGTCAGGAGATACGGCCCTGGCAGCGCGATCTTGATCGGCCGCGACGTGAGCTGCTTCACGAGGCGGAGGTGCATCGCCAGCGGCCGCGAGCGGCCGATCGGCCCGAGCGCCACCGGATGGCGCACCTCGCGCGCGGGCACGTCGAGCGCGCGCAGCTCGCGCGTGAACTCGTCGGCATCGTCGACCATCGCCGCGAGATCGGCGAGCGGTATCGGCTGGCAGTTGTCGAGGATGCCACCGACGAAGCTCGCGTAGCTGTCGCGGCGCTGCTCGCCGTCGCTGACCACATCGGCCCCCGCGCGCTCCTGGGCGGCGACGGCGAGTCGCACGGCATCATCCGCGGTGGCATGGAACCGATCGTCCTGCAGACTGCCGCTGATGTGCGCCTGGATCGCATCGGTCATCCAGCGCGGGCGTGGCCAGCTGCCGATTCCCATCACCGAGAGCGGCGCGATCACGGGCGCGGAAGCCGGGCTCGGCAGTGCGGCAGCGAACGTCGGCGTCACGGCGCGCCATGCCGCAACGGCATGGTCGCTGGCGGATGCTGGTCGCGCCGCGCGCCGAGCGAGCGGCCCCTTGCAGACGAGGAAGCTGCGCTGCCGGCCGGACCTGGTCCACGAGACGAGCTCGTTGCCGGTGAGCCGACACCACGCCGGCAGATCCGACTCCACCGATGAGTCGGTGGACAGGATCTCGAGCAGCTGGCCAGGCGCGAGCGGGTCGACGTGCTTGCGGATCAGCAGCAGCAAGCCGTTGCCGCAGTCGAGATCGCCGCCGTCGAAGCTGACGTCGGCGCCGAACGCATGGTGGGCGACCGGGTCCATCTGCGGGGCGATTCCTAGTAGGACACGCAGGGCGACCCATCTGCCAGGAACTCGACCAGCTTCGCGCCACCGACGATGGTGGCGCCGGCCACGAGCTTGGTCTCGTCGAGCTTGCGGCGCTTGAAGCACGGCGAGCACACGAACACCTTGCCGCCAGCCTTGGCGAAGTTGTCCATCAGCTCCCGCAGCGGAGCGAATCCCTCCTCGCGGATGTCGTCGGCGTAGCCCGGCTGCGCGAGGCGCACCCCCTCGGTGCTCAGGAACACCATCGTCTCCTTGCCGCTCGCCACGGCAGCGGAGGCCACGACGAAGGCCACGGTCGCCTTGTCGGGGTTGTCCTTCGCGAACGTCAGCGTCACACAGAACTTCCCCGCCATGTCCTCACTCCCTTCGCTTGATCAGGTAGATCGGGTGCTCGTGCTCCAGCAACAGGTGTCCGGTCATGCGGCACCACGCGGGCAGGTCCTCGCGCGCACCGGGATCGAGCGCGATCAGCTTCAACACCGCCCCCGGCGCCATCGCATCCAGGCGCTGCTTGAGCTCGAGCACGAGCTCCCCACAACCCATCTCGCCCGCGTTCCATTGCATTGGGGACAGTGTAGACTGTCCCTCCTCCGGAGGAAATCACGTGTTGCGGCAGGGAGTTGCGCGTTGACTGCGGCCATCAACCTCACCCGCTTGCGCGGCGTCGAGGCCGCGGCGAGCGCGCGCGGTGCAGTGGTCGTGATCGACGTGCTGCGGGCGTTCACGACCGCTGCCTACGCGCTTGCATCCGGTGCGCGCGAGATCGTTCTGGTCGGCACGGTGGAGCAGGCGTTCGCGCTGCGCCGCCAGTGGCCGAACAGCGTGCTGGTGGGCGAGTCGGGCGGACGACCGATCGCGGGCTTCGACCATGGCAACTCGCCGGCGGCGATGCGCTCGCTCGATCTACGCAACAAGACCGTGGTCCTGCGCTCGAGCAGCGGCACGCAAGGCGTCGTGCGCGCGGTGTACGCCGACGAGATCCTGCTCGGCAGCCTCGTGGTCGCGAGTGCCACCGCTGCCTGGCTCCGCGCCCGCGCCGCGCACGTCACGCTGCTCGCGATGGGCTCGGCCGCCGGCCCCGATGGACCCGAGGACGATGCCTGCGCCGATCACATCGCGGCGCTGCTGCAGGGCGAGCCCGCCGATCCGGCGCAGGTCGCCGCCGCAGTGCGTGCCAGCCCGGCCGGCCGCCAGGCGCTCGATCCCACCATCGACTGGATCGTGGCCGACGATCTCGACTGCGCGGTCGCGCTCGACTGCTTCCGCTTCGCCATGCCCGTGCACCGCGATCGCAGCCACCTGATCGCGACCCGGGCCGCACCACCGCCGGTCACGTAGGCGCGACGATGCGGCGCACCGGGAACCACTCGCCAGCGCGCACGTGATCGAAGAATCCCCACTGCACCAGACCATCGTCGCTTTCCGGCTCGAGCAGGTAGATCGCCAGGTGCGCGAACGGCTGCGCCATCGGCACGACGAAATCGCCCCGCTGCGCCGTCGCGCGCGCGACCTCCCAGTGGCCGAAGAACAGCGTCTCCGGCGGCGCCTGATCGGCGATGTCCTTGCTGGCGGTGCGCTCGCACGCGTGCACCACGAACGACTCCACGTCGACGTCGAAGTCGCGCGCGACCGTGTCGACGTGCAGATTGTGCAGGCGCAGGTGCTCGGCGATGCGCGCCGCCGCGGCCGGAAGCAGATAGGCGAACGGCCGCCGCACGCTCTTCGCCGGCACGAACGCACCGTAATAGGTCGTGCGGTACCGCGTCAGCACGTCGCCCGGCACCCGCCGCGCGCGCTGCGAGTCGAGATCCCAGGCGAGGATCTCCACCGGCTCCCCGAGCGGATGCGTCGGGTAGCTGAGCTCGATGCCGCCCGCGCCGTTGCGGCGGATCTGCGCATGGTTGATGCCGACCAGGTCATCGGGCTGTGGGTGCAGGCCGCGCGCGACCGTCTCGTCCTCCGCCTGCCGCACCAGCCGCACGATCTCGAGGCCGTGCTGATTGGCATCGTCCAGGATCTCCTGCAAGATCGCGTACATCACGCGGCAGCGGTCCGCGAACGGGATGTAGGAGTACGCCTCGAGCAAGATGTCCATGCGCCCGGTCAACCCGCGGTAGTGGCTGCCAAACCGCGGCAGGCCCGGATACGTCTCCCAGCCCTGCGTCGGATCGTCCTGGTTGCGGAAGTTGCCGTAGAAGAACGTGCGATGACCGGTGCGCTGCTCGAGCGACCGCGAGATGCGCGGCAGCATCACATCGCGCACGTACAGCACCGGCCCGCGCGGCCCCGACCCGAGCAGATGCGACGTGTCGAAGGTCAGGTGATAGCCGTGGATCGAGCCGTTGGTGGTATGGCAGTCGACGGTCAGGTGCGGCCGCCAGCGTCCATACAGCTGCGCGAGCTGCCGCGCCTCGATCGATTCGAGCTTGATGTAATCGCGATTCAGGTTGTAGCCCTGCGCCGTGTTGCGGGTGCCGACGCCGCACTCGGGACCGATCTGGCCCTCGAGCGCGACCAGGTCGAGCTGGCGGTGGCTCGGGTCGATGCGGTCGTTGCCGTCGGGATTGTAGTCCGGCACGAGCAGCAGCGTCGCACGCTCGATCAAGCGCGCGAGCGGCCCGGTGAGGATGTCGCGCGCCAGCATCAGCACGCACTCCTTGCCCTCCACCTCGCCCGCATGGATGTTGGCGAGCACGAGCACCACCGGCACCCCGAGCGCGTGCGCCGCCGCCGGCGTGAATGCGCGGGCACGCGACAGCACCAGCACTGGAATGTCCTGACCCGAGCCGCTCTGGCCCATGGACTGCACCGCGAGCAGGTCGCTCTGCGGCGCGAGCGCGGCGATGAACTGCAGCACCTGTTCGTGGCGCGACGTCGCGCGATACAGAGACTGCTCCGCCACGGTGAGCAGCGGGCTCATCTCGCCTCACGCTTCTTCTTCAGCACGAGGAAGTAGTGGTACTCGAGAAACGTGGGTTCCTCGACCAGCTCGAACCCCGCGGCCTCGACCTCGCCGAGTTCCTGTTCGCGCGCCATCTTGTGCTCCGGCGGCGGCCCCACCGGCAGCGGCTGCTTGTGAAAATCGATGATCACCAGCCGGCCGTCGGGCTTGAGCGCTCGCTTCAGCTTCTCGAGGTACACCGCGCGATCGTCGAAGTGATGGTACGTGTCGACGACCAGCAAGACGTCGACGCGCCCCGGCGGCAGACACGGATCATCGACCCGCGCCAGCACCGGCACCACGTTCTCCACTGCCTCGCTCTTGAGATGCTCGTGCAGGCGATCGAGCTGCCGGGGTTCCACGTCCACTGCCAGCACGTACCCTTGCGGCACGGCTCGCGCCAGCCGCCGCGTGAAGTAGCCGGGGCCGCAACCGAGGTCGGCCACGACATCGTCGGGCCGCAGCTTGAGCGCCTTCACCACCTCGTCCGGCTTCTGATACGCATCGCGCTTGCTGTCCTCGAGCGACTGGATGTAGTGCGACACATCCGGCGGACCATGCGGATCGCGGTTCTTCGCCGCCTCGCTGGCGGGCGGCGCCTGCACCTGTCCTGCCGCCGTGCTCGCACACGCGAGCAATGCCATGAGCAGGCACCGTTTCATCATGACGAGTCCTCCATCGTCGAAAGAGATGGCGTGCAAGGAGCGGGCGTGCACCGAGGTGCAGTGCCGGCGCTCACGCGAGCTTGCCAACGATCCTGGCGAGACCGTCCAGGTCGCGCGCAAGGGTGATCTTGGTGGCGGTCGCCTCGGGCACACCCGCGGCGCGCAGCTGCGCGAACGCGTTGCTCCAGGCGCGGCTCACCTTGGCCGGCGAGGTCTCCAGGTAGAGATCGGAGACGATCTCGCTCAGCTTCTGCACCGCGAGCGTGTCGCGGTGCTCGTAGAAGCGCTTGATGATTCCCTTCTGGTAGGGAGTGTGATCGCTCACGGCATGGTTCCTCGGCTGCGGGGTCGGAGGCACGTGGCGTGAGCAAAGCACGTCGCCGCGCGCGGGTCAATCGGTCTCTCGGCCCATCATGGAATGGCTCGCTCGAGCGCGCGGGCACGGCACCGCACACCAGATCACATTTCTCGCGATGCAAGCGGCCGCGTTTCCTGATCACCAGCATGAACCGCATCCGCATTCGTCGTCACCAACCCAAGAGGAAGCAAACATGACCACCTCGATCCGCACCGCCGTTGCCGCCGCTCTGCTCGCCGCGCCGGCGCTCGCCGACGGCTGGGCCCTCGCCAGCAACATGTCAGGACCGCACGACGTCGACCAGGCGAGCACCGGGCTCCTGGACGGACGCTTCCTGGTGGTGGGCGGCCTGGGCGAAGGCGACAGCACGGTGGCCACCGCCGAGGTGTACGATCCGGTCTCGGCCAGCTGGTCGATGACGCCGCCCATGTCGGTGCCGCGCTCCGGTCACACCGCCACGCTGCTCGCGAGCGGCCGCGTGCTGGTCGCCGGCGGCTACGACCAGATGCCGTGCTATCCGTCGTGCGGGGTGCCGGTGCACGACACCGCCGAGGTGTACGATCCGGCGACCAGCAGCTGGACGCCGACCGGCGATCTCATGGGTGCGCGCGGCGGCCACACCGCCACGCTGCTGCCGAGCGGCAAGGTGCTGCTGGCGGGCGGCTTCGACAGCGCGGTCGCGCTCGCCACCGCCGAGATCTACGATCCCGCGACCGGCACGTTCACGCCGACCGGGGCGATGCTCAGCGCACGCTACGCGCACACCGCCACCTTGCTCGCAAACGGCCGCGTGCTGGTCGCGGGCGGCTTCCCGAGCAACGACGCGCCGCCGTACCACGCGCTCGCCAGCGCCGAGGTCTACGACCCGCAGAGCGGCACCTGGACCGCGACCGGCAGCATGCACACGGGACGCATGTGGCACGAGTCGCTGGCGCTCGACAAGCTGGCACGCTGGCACACCACCACCCGGCTGAAGGCATCCGGGATCGGGTGCTGATCGCGGGCGGCATCGAGACCTTCGACCCCTCCAGCTATCCGAGCTTCGTCGCGCTGCGTTCCGCCGAGACGTACGACTTCGTCACCGGCACCTGGACCATCACCGGCGACATGATGGTCGGCCGCGTCGATCCGACCAGCACGCTGCTCGCTGACGGCGAGGTGCTGGTCGCCGGCGGCGAGGACTTCGATCTGGACGTGCTGCAGAGTGCCGAGATCTTCTCGCCGGCGACCGGCACGTGGCATCCGGCGGCGAGCTTGAACATCCCGCGCACCACCGCGAGCGCCGCCCTGCTGCAAGACGGCACGGTGCTGGTCGCCGGCGGCTTCTACATCAACCACGCGCAGGTGACCTGCGAGATCTACACACCGTGATCGGCGCACGCGAGCTGGCGCGGGCCACGCGCCACTCGCACCGCCGCAACACTGCGCGGGGCATTTTGTCCGCGTGATCGGACCCGGTCGCGGCGTCTGGCTCGCAGCCGAGGGGCGATTCGCCCCGGCGTCTGGCGCGAGCCGACCGCATCGACCCGCGGTGCGTTTCCGCCATTGCCGCAAACGCTACACTGTCGCGGATCCATCACCGGACGATGGACACCGTCAGCCGATCGTCGCCACCCATGCGGGGAGAACGTCCGTGCGCAACGCGTGCATCCCGATCTTGGCGGTCCTGTCGCTCACCATCCCGTTGCCGGCGCCGCTCGCTGCCGGTGACGTGGGCTTCATCGAGGAATTCGCGTTCGCAGGCGCGCCCGGCGGCGATCGCGCGAAGGTGCTCGAGCAGCTCGTCCCGGGCACCGAGGACTACTACTTCTACCATGCACTCGACCACCAGCACCGCAATCAGCTCGACCAGGTCGAGCAGCTGCTCGCGCCGTGGATCGAGAAGCACGGCCGCACGGCGCGCGTGGTCGAGATCGAGAACCGTCAGGCGCTGCTGCGCTACCCGAGCGACCCGCGTCGCGCGCTCGACTACCTGCGCGACCGGCTGGCGCTGCGCTTCGATCACCAGCGCGAGGTGCTCGGCGAGACGCCGAGCTTGCCGACGATGCTGTCGCCCGAGCTGATCGCTCGCGAGCCGCTCGCGCGGCGCGCGCTCGCGCTGCACGGCAACACCACCGACGGCTTCGAGGACCGCGCGCTCGAGTGGCTGAGCACGCGCGAGCTCGGCAAAGAGGTGCGCCGCCACCTGCTCTCGCGGCTGCGCTGGCCGGGCATGCCGGAGCTGGCGCGCATGGTGGTCGACGATCTCGCTGCCACGGACAGCAAGGGATTCGGATCGCTGCCGGTCCACGGGCTGCTGACCAAGGACGAGCTGGACGAGTGCTTGCGTCTCGCGCCCGACCTGCTCGGCGACACGCAGTTCCAGAACGCGTACCTGACCAGGCTCGTGCCGCCGGCCGGCGTCGACTGGCAGAACGACGCGAAGCAGCGCGAGGCATGGCCTGATCGGCCGACGAAGGCCGCGGCTCGGTCCGGCAGGCCAACTCGCGCAAGGTGAACGTGCTCTACTACCTGCCTGGTGGCCGATTGCTCGCTCGGCACGTGGAATCGCAGCGGTTCCTCGCCTACGTGCGGCTGCCGCGCAGCGCTCTACGCGAGCGAGCGCTACCAAGCAGGAATCCGCGCAGCGCCGCCGACCTGAGCGCGACTACGAGGCGCTGACGCATCTGCCGCCGGTGCGCAGCGGACGACGGCCTGGTGCACAGCTACCTCAGCACTTCTTCTCACCGAGGACACCACTGCTGGAGCCGTACCTGTCGAGCGACTATCTGCGGTGTTCGCGGACGCGGGCTGATGGGCTGCCCTCGAGATCCGGAAGCGCTGTATGCGCTGTTGCCGCCGGCGGACCTGCAGGCGGCCAAGGAGCGGGTGGACGTCGACTTCGACTGACCTGCAAGACTGCGCGTTCGGCGCCGCCGAACCGGTGGCGCTCGACCTCGATGAAGAACGAAGAGGCGAGCGCAAGGCCTCGATCAACGAACGAACTGGCCATCGCGAGAACCTGCACGAGGTGGATACCGATCTCGATGGCTGGTGCCTGGCGACGAGCAGTCGTTCGACGACGCGAGCCGCCGATGCGGCGCGTACGGCGTCACTGAGTTCGCCGCGCTGGCGCAGCCCGGCACCTACGTGGTCGAGTTCGTGGGCGGCGCGCGAGCCGCGCGCTGGTGCGCAAGGGCAGCATGCACTGCTGGTGCGCACCAGTACGCCTGCTGGCCAGGTCTTCACCGTGTTCGACGACCAGCAGCAGCGGCTCACCGATGCGCAGCTGTGGCTTGGCGGGCGTATGGCCGAGCGCTGGATGCCGAGGGCTGCATCACCGTGCCGTTCTCCACCAAGCCGGACGCGCAGCGTGTGCTTCCGCGGCCTGCGCGATCGTGCGCGCTCGACCATTCAGCCACGAGGCGGAGAGCTACGTGCTGCGCCGGTATCTCACGGAGCGCGAGGCTTTGCTCACGCGCCGCAAGGCGCAGGTGATAGGTGCGCGCGAGCTCGACGCTGAACGGGCGATCCGGTGACCCTGGCGGTGCTCGAGGAACCGACGCTCTGGTGAGCGCGACCGAGGGATGGTCCACACGGTCGACGAGGTGAAGGGCTTCCTCTTGCATGCGGATTCTGGAGGCCGGTGCACGAGTTCCAGGTGCCGCCGAACCTGGTCCACCTCGCGTTCACGCTCAAGGCGAAGGTCGCGAGCCTGAGCCTGGGCAAGCAGCTCGAGCTGCGCCGACACCAGGGAGTTCGAGCTGAACGGCATCGACGCTACCGACAAGATCGAGGGCGTATTCCTGACGCACGCGGGCAACGAGTACTTCCTCGACGTGCTCGGCAAGAACGGCGAGGCGAGGCGGGATCGTCCGGTGCGCCGTACCCATCAAGCACCGCGATTTCAAGGACCTGGTCGAGACCACGCTGCAGACCGATGCGAGCGGGCGCGTGCGGCTGGGCCGTCTCGACGAGATCGAATGGCTGCAGGCCGCGAGCCCGACCGGGGTCACCGGCCGCTTGCTGCTCGAGCCCGATGCCAACACCACCCAGGCGCTCGTGCACGGCCGCGCCATGGAGACGCTGCGGGTCGCGCATGCGGGCGGCGCGTCCTCGGGCAAGCCCGACCGCTCGGTCGCTTCACTGCTCGAGGTGCGCGACGGGCACTTCGTCAGCGACCGCAGCGACGCGCTCACGCTCGAGCCAGGATACCTGAAGCTCGATGGCCTCGCGGCCGGCGACTACGTGCTGCGGGTCGGACCCGGCGACCGGCGCATCAGGATCCGCATCGCGCAGGGCGCGGCCGTGGACGGCTGCGTGCTGGGCTGACCGCACCCTCGAGCAGAGCTGGCGCAGCCGCTGTAGATCACGGCGGTCGACGTCGCGAGCGACACGATCGCCGCGACTGCGCTCGGCATGGCGCCACGCCGCCGCGCGCGTGCACGTGCTCGCCACGCGCTACGTCCCCGAGTACGGGGTGTTCGCCAACCTGGACGTGGTGCCGCGCGGCGACCCGCTCCTGCTCGAGACCCCGGCCGTGGCGAGCGAGTACGCGGTCGGCCGCGACCTCGGCGAGGAGTACCGCTGCTGTATCCTCGAGCGCCAGCTCGCGAAGTCCTATCCTGGCAACTGCTGGCACGGCCGACGCCGCTGCTCAGTCCATGGCCGGTGCAGAGCACGCAGACCGGCGTGCAAGCGGCGAAGGACGGCATGATCGGCGTCGGCGGTGGCGGCGGCCGCGGCGGCGGTCTGGGCGGCCGGCGCAAGGTCGAGCCGGGCCGCGCCGCCGCCAGCCTGCCGACGGCCGAGCCGGGCATCCGACTTCCTGCGCGAGCTGTTCGTGGCGACCAACCTGCGCCCCGGCGACGACGGCATCGTGCAGATCGCGCGCCAGAACCTCGGCAATCTACCAGGACCTGCACGTGGTCGCCGTCAGCGCGGACGACATCGCCTGCCGCGAGGTGGCGCTGCCGGAGTCGCCGCTCGCCACGACCGACCTGCGCCTGATGGCCGGTCTCGACCCGAACGGACACTTCACCGAGGCGTCGCGCATCAGCGTGGTCACGAGCGAGCTGGTGCTGCCGGACATCACCACTTCCGAGATCGAGACGTACGACACGCTGCGGCGGGTCTACGAGCTGTTCGTCGCGCTGAGCGCGAACCCGACGTTGATCGAGTTCGGGTTCGCGCTGGGCTGGCCGAAGCTCAGCGCCGACGAGAAGCGCGCCCGGTACTCGCAGTACGCGTCGCACGAGCTCGACTTCTTCCTGTATCGCAAGGATCCCGGGTTCTTCGACGCCGTGGTGAAGCCGTTCCTCGCCAACAAGCTCGAGCAGACGTTCCTCGACGAGTGGCTGCTCGACCACGACCTGCGTCGCTACCTCGAGCCATGGGCGTGGGAGCAGCTCAACACGTTCGAGCGCATCCTGCTCGCGCAGCGCATCCCGGGCGAGACGGCACGGACCGCGCGCGCGCTGCACGATCAGCTCGACCTGATCCCGCTCGATCGCGAGCGCCTCGATCAGCTGTTCAAGACGTGCTGCGCGTCTGGGCGCTCGACACCAGCGATGCGCTCGGCGTCGAGCGCTTGCGCACCGCGAAGGTGCTCGGATACACCCAAGCTGGAGAAAGCCGCCAAGAACAAGGCGGCCCCGGCGCTCGAGGCCAAGCTCGCGGACGAGGTGCGGCGATCGTGCAGGGCAAGCAGGAGAAGGAGCGGGCGGAGGCGAACAAGGACCAGCTCGGACAAGGACAGCCCCAGGACCTGATCGAACACGCAGAGGATGCGGACCATCGCTCCCGCCGAGCTCCGCGAGCGCTACCGCCAGCTGTACCTGGCCGCTCGACACGACGGTGAGGCGGAGAACAACTATCACCACCTGCCGATCGCGAGCCAGAATGCCGCGTTGATCACGCCGAGCGCGTTCTGGGCCGACTACGCCGACCGCGACGCGAACCAGCCGTTCCACTCCACGCCCGCCGAGGCCGCGCGCAGCTTCGCCGAGATGATGCTCGCGCTCGCCGTGCTCGACCTGCCGTTCGAGGCCGGCAAGCACACCACCACGCGCGACGGCAGCAAGCTCACGCTCAAGGCGGCGAGCCCGCTGATCGCGTTCCACCGCGAGATCCTCGCCGCGCTGGCACCGGCCGAGGTTACAGTGCTGGTGACGCAGAACGGCCGATCGCGATGGGGATCGCTTCATCCAGGAGGGCGGCGAGCAGCGCGACAAGTTCATCACCGGCGAGACGCTGGCGCAGGTGGTCTACGGCTGCCACGTGGTGATCACCAACCCGACGTCGGCGAGCCAGAAGCTCGACGTACTGGTGCAGATCCCGCGCGGCGCGCTGCCAGTGGCCGGCGCGCAGCGCACGCGCGACCTGAAGGTGACGGTCGCGCCCTACCACACCTGGGTCACGGACTACACGTTCTACTCCCTGCCGTTGGCTCGTTCGCCCACCTCGGCGTGCAGGTCGCGAAGAACGAGGTGCTGCTCGCCTTCGCCGAGCCGACGCTGCTGCACGTGGTGGACGCACTGAAGGAGGTCGATCGCACGTCGTGGGATCACATCTGCAGCAGGGCAGCGACGACCAAGTGCGTCAGTTCCTGCGCGAGCAGAGCCTCGGCCATGTGAACCTCGCGCGCATCGCCTGGCGCATGCGCGAGCGCAGCTTCTTCACCCGCGCGATCGAGATCCTCGAGCAGCGCCACGTGTTCGAGCCGACGCTCTGGTCGTACGGATCCTGCACGACGCCCCGAGCGGCCGTGCGCGAATTCCTGGAAGCACCAGGACGCGTCTGGTCGCGCAGTGCGGCGCCGCGCTCGACAGCTTCCCAGCAGCCGATCGATCCGGTCGCTGAGCGCGGACCTACCAGCAGCTCGACTACTGGCCGCTGGTGAACGCGCGCACACCAGCTCGGCCCGACGCGCACGATCCAGAACGAGGCTTCCACCAGTACCAGCGCTTCCTCGATGTGCTCGCGCACCAGCGCGAGCTCAGCGACGAGGACCGGTTGAGCGCGGTCGAGTACTCGTTGCAAGACCGGATCGAGGCGGCGATCGAGATGTTCGGCAGCGTGCGGCCCGAGCACGCGGAAGACGCGCTCTGCAGCTCGACTACGCCGCGCTCCACCTCGCGCTCTATCAGAGCGACCTTGGCCGGGCAGTGGGCGACGCGTCGCGCTACGCCGCCTACCCGGTCGATCGCTGGCGGCAGCTGTTCCAGGCCGCGCTCGCGCAGCTCGACGAACTTGAGGGCAAGAGCGTGGCGAGCGGCGATCATCGGCGCGACGATCGCGACCGGTCCCAGGCGCAGCTCGCCGCGACCGAGCCGAGCTTCGCGATGCATGTCGAGGGTGATCAGGTCACGATCACCTACCAGAACCTGCGCGAGTGCCGAGTCAACTACTACCTCATGAACGTCGAGCTGCTGTTCTCGCGCAACCTGTTCGTGAACGAGCTGTCCGGTCAGTTCGGCTACGCGCCCGGAACTCACGCAGGCGTCGCGCTCGATCCGAGCCTGCACCACGTTCGCGTTCGCGATCCCGCCGCAGCTGCACGCCGCGAACGTGCTGGTCGAGATCACCGCCGCGGGTCGAAAGCACGCCAGCACGCACTTCTCGGGCGCGCTCACGGCCCAGGTGATCGAGTCCTATGCGCGGGCCAGGGTCGCCGCACGCGGCTACGGCGAAGCCGCTATGGAGTGTACGAAGGTGTACGCGCGCATGGACGATGGCAGCGTGCGCTTCTACAAGGACGGCTACTCGGACCACGGCGGCAACTTCGACTACGGCTCGCTGTCGACCAACGACCTCGAGCACGTGCAGCAGTTCGCGATCCTGTTCCTGTCGCCGGAGCACGGCGCGGTGGTGAAGGAGGCGGCGCCGCCGCCGCGCTGAGCGGCCCGGCCTTCACCGCAGCCGATCTCGGTTGGTCCCGATCCGAGCTGCGCGCACGATTTGGCAGATCGCGCTCGCCGGCGCGCCGCAACCGGCGTATCTGCCGGCACGCATCACCGGGATGCGCTGGCGAGCGCGCCACGCTCGCGTTGCTGTCCGGTCGAGGAGCCGCCCATGCTGATCCTGCTCTCCTGGTGCCTGGCCGTGATCGCGGCCGATGATCCGCAAGCTGCCGCCGATCGCGCCAGCCGCGCGCGCGTGATCGACGAGATCGCCGCCACGTTGAACAGCGACTACGTGTTCCCGGAGGTGGCGACGCGCATGGCGGCTGCGCTGCGGGACGCACTGCACGCCGGCCGCTACGACCGCGCCACCGCGGCCAGCGAGCTGGCCGCCTTGCTGACCCGCGACCTGCAGGCAATCAGCCACGACGGCCACCTGCGCGTCGACGCGATGCCCGCCTCGCCGCTGGCGGCCGATGCGCGCGACGACGCGACGGCCCGGACGATGGCGGCGTGGAACAACCACGGCTTCGTCCGGGTCGAGCGGCTGCCCGGCAACGTCGGCTACGTGAAGCTCGACAGCTTCGCCGCCGGCGATGACGCAGAGCTCACGGCCAGCAACGCCATGAGCTTCCTCGCCGACACCAGCGCATTGATCTTCGATCTGCGCGACAACGGCGGCGGCTCGCCCGACATGATCGTGTGGCTCGCGAGCTACCTCCTCGACGAGCCCGTGCACCTGAACAGCTTCTTCAACCGGCGCACCGGAGCGACCACCGAGACGTGGTCGCGAGCCGAGGTGCCGGGCCGACGCTACGACGCGGAGAAACCGGTGTACGTGCTCACCAGCAAGCGCACCTTCTCGGCGGCCGAGGAGTTCACCTACGATCTCAAGAACCTCGAGCGCGCGGTGGTGGTGGGCGAGACCACCGGCGGCGGCGCCCACCCGGTGTTTCCGCACCGCCTGAACGCGGAGATGGTCATGTCGGTGCCGTTCGCACGCGCCATCAACCCGATCACCAACACCAACTGGGAAGGCACCGGCGTCCTGCCCGACATCGCGGTCAAGGCGAGCGACGCGCTCTACGCCGCAGAGCTCGACGCGCTGGCGCAGATCGACAAGAGCGTCAGCCAGCCGCTGCAGAAGGCGGACGTCCAGGATGCGCTGCGGCAGGTGAAGGCGAAGTACCCGAAGTACTGAGGCGCGCCTCACAGCGTCCACTGCACGCTGTTCGACCAGAACTTCGCCGGCACGCGCGAGAAGAACGGCGAGCGGCGCGTGCCCTTGTAGTGCAGCCAGCCGCAGGCCGCGAGCAACGCCTCGTGCACTGGATTCACGTAGCAGATGCGCAGCGTGCGCGGCGCCGCCGCCAGCGACTGCTCGATGCGCGCGAGCACGCGCTTCATGGTCTGCTCGCCGAATGGATTGAACATCCAGATGACGGTGCCGCGGCTGTAGTCCGCCTCGACCGCGTCGCCCACGCGCACTGCGATCGGCGACCGGCGGCCGCGCAGCGTGCGCGCGTTCTCGCGGGCCTTCGCCGCCAGCGTCGCGTCGTACTCGATGCCGATGCACTCGTGCGCGCCCATGCGCGCGCACGCGCACAGCACGCGCCCGAGCCCACAGCCCACGTCGATGACGACGTCCTGCGGGCCGATGCGCAGCGCCGCGAGGTACTTCCTCTGCAAGCGGTAGTCGAGGCACTCGTAGTGGAGCTGATCGCCGAACTGCGTGCCGGGTCGCGGTCCGTGGATCACGCCGGTCGTGTCGATGCCGAGCCAGCGATCGATCAGACGGTTGCGCAGCCGCCGCTGCCACAGTATTCCGGCCTTGAGCGGCGACCAGCCGCGCGCACGCCGCGCGAGCGAGTCGGTGATCGGGCCACGATCCAGTGCCATCCCGTCGCCATCCCTTCCTGATCCGGCGCCCGGCGCGCGCCCTGGGGTCAGCTCAGGCGCGCGAAATCGATGAAGCCGCGCGCGACGTCGGTGGCGACCAGACGCACGTGCACGCGATCGCCGACGTCGGCGTGCTCGAAGCCGCGCACCAGCTTGCCTTCCGCCGGTGGCGCGAGCAGGCGCACCCAGGTGCCCTTCGCCGAAGCACCGGTGACGATTGCGTCGAACGACTCGCCCACGCGCGGCGCGAGCAGCAGCGCGGCGGCTGACTTGCGCACCTGGCGTTCGACCTTGTCGGCGGCGTCCTCCATGTCGGTGCAGTGGTGCGCGAGCTCCGCCAGCTGTGTCGGGTCGTGCGCCGCGCGCTCGCCGGCGAGCGCCGCCTTCACCAGCCGCTGCGTGACGAGGTCCGGGTAACGCCGGGTGGGCGCGGGCGAGTGGGCGTAGTTGCGCACCGCCAGGCCGAAGTGCCCGATCGGATCGTCGTCCGGCTGCTCGACCACGTACTCGCCGGCGCCGAGCAGCTTGACGATCGTGAGCGACAGGTCCGGGAAGCGCAGCGGGTCGCGCTCGCGCTGGCGCGCGAGGAACTGGCCGAGCGAGCAGCAGTCCGGTTGCGGCGGCAAGGTCTCGCCGTACGCCGCCACCAGCGCCACGATCTTGTCCCAGCGCTCGGGCGAGCGCACCACGCGACGCAGCGACGGCACCCGCCGGCCCTTGAGGAACCGCGCCGTCACGCCGTTGGCGGCGATCATGAAATCCTCGATCAGCATGCGCGCGCGGTTCTTGCGCTCGACGCGGAGATCGCGGATCGCATCGCCGTCGTACACCGCGCGCGGCTCGATCGTCTCGAGGTCGAGCGCACCGTCCTGGAACCGCCGCGCCCGCAGCTGCTCCGCCACCGCGTCCTGCAGACGCAGGTTCTCGGCGAGGCTCTGCACCGCAGCAACCGGCAGCGGCGCCGCCGCCTGCCCGTCGAGCCAAGCGGCCACGGCGTCGTACGCGAGCTTGGCGCGGTTGCGCACCAGGGCGCGCTGCAGCGTGCCCTCCAGGACGGCGCCGTTGCCGTCCACCACCATGTCGACCACGACCGCGAGTCGATCCTGGTCCTGCACCAGCGAGGTGAGGTCGGTCGACAGGCGCTCGGGCAGCATCGGGAAGATCACCGCCGCGGTGTACACCGAGGTCGTGTTGTGACGCGCGTGCTCGTCGATCGCGCGCGCCGGCGCGATCGCGGCATCGACGTCGGCGATCGCGACCAGGATGCGCGTCCTGCCGCCCGCGAGCGACTCGGCAACAGTGATCTGATCGAGGTCGCGCGAGTCGTCGTTGTCGATCGAGCACCACGGCAGCCCGCGCAGATCGCGCGCCGCGGCGACCGCGCGCGGCGCCTGCAGGCTGGCGGCCTCGCGATTCGCGGCGGGCGAGAAATCGGGCCACAGGCCGCGCTCGAGCATCGCCTGGCGGGCGATCGGGCCGAGCCGGGTGCGATGCGCCTGATCGGCAGTCATGGCCGGGGCTCCTGCATCTTGCCGGGCGCGCCGCGCGCGGTCATGATCGCTCCGTCTTGCGCTTCACCGTCTCGCGCACGCGGTCGAGGTCGATGGCCGGCATGCCGAGCGCGCGCAGCACGACCTCCGCCATCATGCGGCTGCCGCGGTCGTTGGGTCGGATGCCGTCCTGCGTGAGCCAGCGGCCGTTCGAGTTCGCGGCGCGCACGCCGGGAATGTCCAGCGCCTCGTGAAACTCCTTGTTGATGTCGACCAGGACGCACTTGTGATCGTAGGCGAGCTTGGCGATCGCATCGTTGTACTTGGTCAAGAGCTCGTTCTCGATGCCGTCGAGTGTCTCGGTGAGCACCGTGGTGGTGCACAGCGCCACCTGCGCGCCGCTCTTCAGCCCGGCGCTGACGATGCCCTTCAGGTTGGTCGCGAACTCCTTCACGTCGGTGCCCTTCGGTCCGTTGCCCTCCGGGTTGGCCTTGTCGAAGCCGTCGAACACGTCGTTCAACCCGGTGAACACGATGATCCACTTCGGCTTCTCCGCGAGCACGTCCTGGTCGAGACGCCGCGCCATGCCGGTCACGTGATCGCCGCGCCGCCCCGCATTCACGAACGTGAGCGACAGCTGCGGATAGGCCGTCGCCAGGTACTTCTCCACCAGCCACACGTAGCCGCCCGGCTTGCTGCCGTCGGCGGTGATGCCGTCGCCGAGGAACACCACCTTCTGCTTGTTGCCGAGCAGCAGCGTGGGCGGGATCTCGTCGCCGCGCGGGACCAGCAGCGACAGGATGAGCAAGCTTGTGTGGCACGGCATCGGGCACCTCCATCGACAGCGGGAGAGTCTCGCTTCTCGCACGGCAAAACGCCAGGCGCGAGTCGCCCGGGAAAGCGCGAACACCAGGCTCGCGCGTGCGCCTACGCGTGCTTCTTCGACCATCGTCCGTACGCCTGGCGCACGTGCTCGACCGCGGCCGCACGGCGCACCTGGAACTGGTCGTCCCAGCAGTCGCGATAGCGATGATAGCCGTCGCTGCGCGGCCGTGGCTCGTCGACCGCGAGCTGATCGTGATCCGGCAAGCAGCGCCGCTGCCAGAAGCCGTCCGCATCCTGCAGCTCGTCGGGGAACGTGCTGTACCAGCGCCACCACTGCCCGCTGATCAGCCTGCCCGCGTACAGCCTGGACGCCTCCGCGCGGCTGCTCTTGCACCCGGGGACGTCGTACGGCGCGAAGTCGTACTGGATCGCGCTCGCGTCGAACCCGGGCCAGTACGGACGGATGCTGCCGTCGGCGCGCCGCGGCGCGAACTCGGCGTACACGGTGTGCGCGTAGAAGTCGGCGATCGAGTGGGCCGCGCGGCCGAGGTCCTCGAGGCTGGCGCTCGCCAGCCTTCGTGCCGCGAGCGCCCAGCCTTCCTCGACGTAGGCAAAGTCGAAGTGGTCGCGCGGATCGTACTCGAGCACGTTCACGTCGAGCCAGAAGCCGGCGCGCTTCACGATCTTGCGATCCTGGTCGGACATCGCTGCCAGCGCTCCGTCCAGGATGTGATCGTGCGTCTTGATCGCGAAGCTCGGATCGAAGCCGCGCCAGAACTTGCGATCACGCAGGTAGTCGTGCAGCTCGGCGTTCGCCGCCGCGAAGCGCGAGCGCACGCGCCACAGATGATCGCGGTTCAGCACGTAGAACGGCACGTACTCGACGTCGTCCGCACCCCGCACCGCGCGCACGACCGCACGCCGGTGGCGGTTGTTCGTGGCCGCGCCGAAGCGAGCCAGCGGCTCGAGGATCTCCCAGACGCCGCGCTCGTCCAGGTACACGACCCAGGTGTGGTCCCACTCGCGCGCGGCGCCGTGGTCGACGATGCGACCGAACGCGACCCGCAAGCAGTAGCTGCTGATGCCGCTCGCCTCGAGCAGGGACGCGAGCAGGAACGCCAGGTCCTCGCAGTCGCCATGGCCGAGCGCGAGGGTCTCGTCGGGGAACAGCCAGGGCTCGAAGTGATCCTTCCTCTTGATCGCCCTGCGCGCCGCGAGCGAGCGCCGCTCGCGCAGCTGCTGGTAATGGAAGCGGCCGAGGAACTGCAGCACGCAGTCGCGGCGAAAGTCGAACGAGCCCGGTGCCCGCGAGCGGAACCGCGCCTGATCCGCGACCGGGAGCGAGAGGACGAGCTCGGCGATCGCGCCGCGCAGCACGGCGTTGCCGGCGCCGCCGAGGAACTGCCGCGCGTCGATGTCGTAGTGTCGCTTGCGCGAGCCGGGAATGCGGCGCTCGGCCGGGATGATCGGGTCCGGCACGATCTCGTCGCCGGCCCAGTTCCAGCACTGGTAGGGCCGGACGCTGGTCGCGCGCATGCACATGGGTGGCTCCGGAAGACGCGGGGTGCGGACAGTGTAGATCACCGCGCGGCGCGATCCAGGCAGCAGCTGCGCCCACGCGTCCCGGTTCGGGCTAGGATCTCGACTGGGGGGAGCTCGTCTGACCGAGAGCGCGCTCGAGCGCGCTCTTCAGATCATCGCCCGAGAACCGCCTCGAGATCGCGGCGCCGGGACCGGCCAGCACCGACTGCGCCTCGGCCGGGCTCAGGTCGAGCGCCGCGACCAGCACCACCGGCAGGGTGGCATGCAACCGGCGCAAGGCGGCGACGGCCTCGGCGGCGGGGAAGTCGTTCTCGCCCGATTCGATCACCGCGAGCCGCACGTCCGGCACGCGCCGCAGCAAGCGATCGAGGCTCAGGTCGGCGAGGAAGCTCGACACCACGGTGAAGCCCTCGGCGGTCAGGTACTGCACCAGCTGGCGGCGCAGCGAGAACGTCTCGGCCAGCACCAGGGCGATGCCCTTGTTGGGCCGCGAGCGACCGGTCTCGCGGTGCACCACGATCTCGCGCTCGGGCGGCAGCACCTGCGCCGCGTGCTCCGCAGCCGCCTCGATCTCGGTGAGCAGGCTGCTCAGATCCTGATCGAGCGGCGAGCGACCGCGCAGCGAGGCGGCTTGCTGCGACAGGTGCCTGAGCAGCGAGGCGAGGTTCTCCTCGGAGGGCACCGGCGTCGCGGCGGGCCGGCGCACGCGCGCACAGGTGACCTGCACCACCACCAGGGCGAGCCCGGCGGCGATCAAGCTGGCAAGCGAGGCGGCGGCGAACATGCGGGCATCGAGCGGCGCCGCGGGCGCCGGCTCGGGCGCGGCCCAGCCGTACAGCCACGAGAACAGGATCGGCTGGATGCTCGCGGTCACCGCGAGACCGAGCGCATAAGGCAGCGTGCGATGGGTGATGCGACCGTCGCCGCTCGCGCGCGTGGTCATGCGCGCCTCCTTGCTGCTGCCTGGCCCATGGCCTCCTCATCGTCGGCGGAGCGCGAGCGGGTTGAGGACAGCACGATGGTTGATGCGCCCGCGGCCGCGGTGTATTGAATCCAAACGAGTCTCATCCTGAACGGAGCCAATCCACATGGCCGATGACCCGGTGACCCGATGGCGAGCAGCCGTCGAGCAGAACCCGAGGAACGAGCTCGCGCTGTTCAGCCTTGCCAAGGCGTACTTCGATCGCCACGACCACGCGCAGGCGATCCCGCAGTTCGAGCGCGCGGTCGCGCTCAAGCCCGACTGGATGATGGCACACATCCTGCTCGGTCGCGCGCACCTCGCGCGCGGCGACACGGCGCAAGCGAAGAGCTGCTTCGAGCGCGGGCTCGAGCTCGCGATCGCGCAGCATCACGAAGGTCCCGAGGCGGAGATGCGCGAGCTGCTCGAGGAGCTCGAATGACGACGCCACGCTACTATGCTGCCGCGTGCCAGACCGACTTCGACAATCCGGCGACCCGCGCCGGCATCCACGATCACGTGCAGCGCATGCTGGCGATGATCGACCTCGCGGTGGAGGGCTACGCGCCGCTCGGTCCGGTGAAGCTCCTGGTGTTCCCGGAGTTCGCGCACGCGGCGCCCATCTACACGACCGTGGCGGAGCTGCGCCAGAAGCTCGCGGTGCCGATCCCGAACGAGCACACCGAGCGCTACGCACAGAAGGCGAAGCAGCACGGCGTCTACATCCAGACCGGGACGTTCCTCGAGACCGATCCCCGCTGGCCCACGGTGGTGTTCAACACCACCTGCCTGATCGGACCCGGCGGCATCCTGAGCAAGTACCGCAAGGTCAATCCGTGGATCCCGTGGGAAGTGCACGCGAGCCCGCACGATCTCGAGGGCTACGACCAGCCGATGTTCCCGGTGATCGACACGCCGATCGGCAAGCTCGGCTGCGCGATCTGCTACGACTGGCTGTTCCCCGAGGCGATGCGCCAGCTCACCGCCAACGGCGCCGAGATCCTCCTGCGCGTGTCGGCCTACATGGACCCGTGGGGCACGGCCGAGCCGATGGACTGGTGGACGATCGTCAATCGCTGCCGCGCGCTCGAGAACACCGCGTACGTGGTGGCCGCGAACCAGGCCGCGAGCCTCGCCCACTACCCGCCGTTCTCGTGGCCGGGGGGCAGCATGGTGGTCGACTTCGACGGCCGCATCCTGGCGCGCGCCGAGGCGGGTCCGGGCGAGCGCATCGTCGTCGGCCCGATCGACCTGGGCGCCCTGCGCCACGCACGCGCCACGCGCCAGCTGCACGCGATGCTGCCGCACCTGCGCACCGAGGCATACCCGGTGTATCGCACCAGCTGCTACCCGCAGGGCTCGCTGCCGCGCGGCGACCTCTCGGTGGAAGTGCTCGCCGAGCGCACCGCGCACTCCCGCCGGCAGTGCGGCTGGGACGCTCGCTGAAGCTCGGCCCCGTCAGGGTCGCTTGAGCTTCGCCACGCGCCGCAGCACGTTCTCGCGCGTGGCGACATCGCCGTCCCACAGCTCGAGCAGCTGCTCGTAGCAGGCGAGCGCCGCGTCGCGCTCGCCCTTCTTCTCCAGCAGCTCGGCCAGCTTCAGCAGCGCGAACAGATGCTTGGGCTGCAGCTCGAGCGCGCGGCGAAAGTGCTGCTCCGCGTCCGCGAGCCGGTTGAGCGAGAGGTACACCTCGCCCAGGGTCGCCTGGTTGGAAGCGGTGAGATCGCCCTTCTGCGCGGCGAGCTCGAGGTAATGCGCCGCCGGCTCGAGCTCACCCACCTGGCTCAGCGCGACGCCGTAGTTGTTCAGGTGCGCCGCGTTGTCCGGCTCCTCCTCCACCAGCGCCTTCAGGATCGGCAGCGCCTGCATCGGCTCGCCCTTGCGCAGCAGCTCGATCGCACGCAGGCGCCGCCGCAGCGTCTCGAGCTTGTCCTTGGGATCGGCGAGCCGCAGCTGCGAAGCGGCGTCGGGCCGCAGCTGCATGCCGACGTAGCCCAGGCGCGCGAGCTTGGCGCGGTCCTCGGCGCTGGGCGAGAACGCCGTGGCGCGCGCCGCAGCGAGCGAATGCTCGGCCACCAGGCGATCGACCAGGCTCTCGAGCGACGCGACGCGCGCCGCGTCCGCGCCGTGCACGTTCGTGGTCTCGTGCGGATCGTGCGCCAGATCGTACAGCTCGGGGCGCGGCGCGCGGATCAGCTTGTAGCGTTCTTGCGCGACGCCGACGAGCGGGCTCCAGCCGCAGCTCAGGTACGGCGAGAACGTCTCCAGGTACTGCGGCGCGCTCGCGAGCGCGCTGCCGCGCAGCGCGTCGAGCAGGCTGCGCCCGCCCATCGTTGCCGGCGGCTCGATCAGGAGCGCCGCCAGCACCGTGCGGGCGATGTCCTGCAAGCCGACGCCCGCGGTCACGCGCGCCGGGGCGAAGCTCTCGTGCGCGAACACCAGCGGCACGTGCATGGTCGCATCGTAGATGAAGAAGCCATGGCTGTCCTCGCCGTGCTCGCCGAGCCCCTCGCCGTGATCGGCGGTCACCACGATCAGCGTGTCGGCGCGGCGGCCGAGGCGCGCGAGCGTGTCGAGCACCACCTGCATCTGATCGTCCACGAACGCGATCTCGGCATCGTAGGGATGCATGCCGGGCGGCACGCCGGCCGGCGGCTGGTACGGCGAGTGCGGGTCGTAGTAGTGCACCCACGCGAAGAACCGCTGGTCGCGCGGCACCGACTCGAGCCACGCCACGGCGTCGTGCGTGACGCTGAGCGCGGTGCGCTCGTCGAAGAATCCGTCGTCGGCGAGCTTCTTCTGCTTCACCTGTGAGTACACGGCAAACCCGCGCGCCAGACCGAAGCTCGCATCGAGCACGAACGAACCCACGAACGCGCCGGTCGCGAAGCCGTGCGCGGCGAGCACGGTCGCCAGCGTGTCGGTGTCGGCGCCGACCCGGAAGATGCCGTTGTCGCGCGCACCGTGCTCGCACGGCAGCAGCCCGGTCATGATGGTCGTGTGCGCAGGCAACGTGAGCGGCACCGGCGTGCGCGCATTCTCGAACAGCACGCCGCGCGCCGCCAGCGCATCGATCGTGTCGGTGCGCGCCCTGGCATAGCCGTAGCAGCCGAGGTGGTCGGCACGGGTGGTGTCGAGCGTGAAGATCACCAGGTTGCTCGGCGGCGCGGCCGGCGGCGCCTGGTGCGGTGCACACCCGGCCAGCGCCGAGAGCAGGATGAGCGCCTGGATCCGAGCGCGGCGCATCGCTCAGCTCCCGCTCGTGCGCTCGACCCGGTCGCCGGCGAGGCACGCCCGCACGCTGGCCGCGTCGGCCAGGTCGACCTTCGCCAGCTCGAGGTTGGCGCGCACGTGCTCCTTGCTCTTCATGCCGACCAGCGCGGTCATCAAGCCCGGCACCGAGCGCACGAGCTGCAGCGCCGCCGCGGCGTCGGTGGGCTGACGCATGAGCGTGCGCACGCGCTGCGGCAGGTCGCGCAGCACGCGCCCCTGCAACAGCGAGCCCGATGCCACCACCTGCACGCCGAGCCGGTCGGCGGCCTCGAGCAGCGTGCAGCGGGCGCCGGCGACGCTCTGGTTCTGCAGCGTGAACGCCTCCGGCATCGCCAGGTTGAGCGGCGCTTGCACGACGCGGAAGTGATGGTTGACGCCGCCCGCGGCGCGCGCCGCATGCACCACGTCCTCGAGCGACAGGTGTCCGCGCTCCTCGCTCGGCAAGCGGTAGCCGTTCCATGTGGCGGTGCCGTAGCAGCGGATCAACCCATCGTGCACCGCGCGCTCCAGCGCCTCGAACGCACGTCGCAGCCGACCGAGAAAGGACTCGCGCGCCACCTCCTCGAGCTGGGTCTCGGGGTTGTGCACGTAGTAGATGTCCACCGCCTCGACGCCCAGGTGCTCGAGGCTGCGCAAGAGCTCGTGGCGCAGGTAGAGCGGCGCCATCGAGTGGCACGATGCCG
The DNA here is from genome assembly GCA_046349655.1 of Planctomycetota bacterium. Taxonomy (GTDB): domain Bacteria; phylum Planctomycetota; class B15-G4; order B15-G4; family JAXMBY01; genus JAXMBY01. The sequence continues at coordinate 12,977 of JAXMBY010000046.1, read as the reverse complement.
CGAGGTCGCTCATGCGCGCGAGCCCCTTGCTGACGATGTGATCGTGGAAGTAGAGCGCCGCATCGCGCGCCGGGATGTAGCCGCCCTTGGTGGCGAGCACGATCTCGTCGCGACGATAGCCCTCGCGGAACAGCTGCGCGAGCGCCTTGCCGATCGCGCGTTCGCTGCGCTCGAGGCGGTAGTTGATGGCGGTGTCGATGACGTTGATGCCGCCGCGCACGCACTCGATCACGGCCTCCGTGTAGAGCTCGTCGGTGCGCTCGTCGGGCGCCCCGAGATAGGTGCCGAGCCCCAGGCTCGAGACCCACAGCTCGGCGCGCTCGCGGAACTGGCGGGCCGCGACGCGCGGCGTGAACCGAGCAACGTAACCTCTTGTGCCCTCTTGACTCGCGCAGCTCCCCACTCTTTTCTCCCCGCCGGTTCGGTGGTAGCCTGGTGGCGGCCTGCCCCGCCATGGTGCGGCGCGGCGCGGCTGGGTTCAGGCACACCGTGTTCGAGCTCACCTCATGGAGCAAGCATGGAACCGTTGTCGATCGGCAACACGTTCATCTGCACGCGCTGTGGCTACAACGCCGCGTTCAATCAGCCCTCGTGGTGTCCGATCTGCGCCGACGATCGCCAGAAGTACCCTCCGCACGGCACGTTCGTCAACAGCGAGGAGTTGCTCGGCAAGCACCGGCTGGTGCTGGAGGCGGCGCGCGACCGCGTGTTCGAGCTCAGGCTCTCGCCGCCGATCGGGCTGGGTTCCGCCGCGTACATCCTGCTGCACCCGCAGGGCAACGTGCTGATCGATGGTTTGCCATTGTTCGACCCGGCGTTCCAGCCCGATGTGGAAGAGCTGGGCGGGCTCAGCCACATCTTCATCACGCACGCCGACCTGATCGGCGCCACGCACCTCTACCGGCACGCGTTCCAGGCGACGGTGCACATGCACCGGGCGGACGCCAGCGCCGCGATCCCCGGAACGGTCGATGCGCCGTTCGCGCAGCCGATCGAGCTGTTGCCCGACCTCAAGCTGCTGCACGTGCCCGGCCACACGCCTGGCTCGTCGGCGCTGCTCGATCGCCGCGACGGCGGCACGCTGTTCTCGGGCGACATCGTCGTCACCGGCAACGACGAGCCGATCGAGAGCCTGTACAGCTATCCGCTGCGCATCGCCCACGATCGCGAGATCTTCGATCGCATCTACGAGACGATCATGGCGGAGTCGTTCGAGCGCATCTACTCGCCGTGGGGACGCCTCGAGCAAGGTGCCAAGGAGAAGCTGCGCTCCTACGCGAAGCGCACCTACTTCGACCCGCACTGGACCGGCCCCGAGGGTGGCTTCGCGCCCCCCGACCGCCGGCCCACGGTGCTGACCAAGGCAGCCATGTACGCGCGCGCGGTCGAGACCTTGCAAGCCGTCCTGCACGGCGAGCCGAACCGGCTCGCGCGCATGGTGACGCTGTGCTGCATCATGCGCGATCACCTGCCGCACTTCTTCTGGACCGGCTTCTATCTGCTCGACCCGGAGCGGCCGAACGAGCTGTGCATCGGTCCCTACCAGGGCTCGCTCGGGTGCCTGCGCATCGCTCTCGGCCGCGGCGTCTGCGGCAGCGCGGCGCAGAAGCGCGAGACCATCGTCGTCAAGAACGTGCACACGTTCCCGGGTCACATCGCCTGCGACGCGCGCTCGCAATCGGAGATCGTCGTGCCGGTCAACGACGAGCACGGGAAGCTGCTCGGCGTGTTCGACGTCGACAGCACCGAGCTCGACAGCTTCGATGACGACGACGCCCGCCAGCTCGAGCAGATCCTGCGTCGCTTCATCACCGAGAACCCCTGAGCCGGGAGGGCAATTCCCATGAGCGACACCTACTACGATCCGAAGGACCTCGCCAAGTTCGGCGACATCGGCCAGGAAGCGCCGGCGCTGTGGCAGAAGTTCAGCGCGTGGTATGGCGCGGTGTTCGCCGAAGGCGCGCTGTCGGAGCGCGAAAAGGCGCTCATCGCGCTGGCGGTGGCGCACGCCGTCCAGTGCCCGTACTGCATCGACGCCTACTCGCAGACGTGCCTCGAGAAGGGCTCCAATGCGGAGCAGATGACCGAGGCGCTGCACGTTGCGGCGGCGATCCGCGGCGGCGCCACGCTGGTGCATGGCGTGCAGATGCGCAACCACATCCATCACCTGAGCATGTGAGCGGCGGGCGGCTCAGATCGAGACCACGAACTTCGCCCGCCTGCTGCTTGTTGTGCGCGGCCATGGTATCCTTTGGCCGACGGCTCCAGGATCTGGCCGTGCCCGTCAATCCCGACATCCCGCGTGCGCTCGCCCGCTCGCCGTTCACGCGATCGTCGCCCGCGAGCCCGCGGCGGAACCGCGCTCAGCAAACTCTTGGCGCTCTGCAACTCTAGGGAGGTTGGTTCATGGTTGGGTCGAGGCTCGCTGCAATCACCATCGCTTCACTGCTCGTCGCCACCGCCCGTGCCGGCTCGACGATCGCGATCGTCTCCGACCGCGACAACACGCTCTACCAGAGCGGCTTCGGCGACGTCAGCAACGGCGCCGGCCAGCACTTCTTCACCGGCAAGACCATCCAGCTGAACGACTCGTTGCGCCGCGGCGTGCTGCACTTCGACATCGCCGGCAACATCCCTGCCGGATCGCGCATCGACGTGGTGAGCCTGACGCTCAACTGCTCGCGCGTGCGCTTCGGCTCCCCCACCGTGACGGTGACGCTGCGCAGCCTGCTCGCCGACTGGGGCGAGGGCAGCAGCGATGCGTCCGGCCAGGAAGGTCCCGGCACCAGCGCCACCACCGGCGACGCCACCTGGCTGAACACGTTCTTCAACACCGGCACGTGGACCAACCCCGGCGGCGACTTCCTGCCGACGCCGAGCGGCAGCGCGTCGGTGGGTTCCGCGGGCAGCTACACGTTCGCGTCGACCGCGCAGATGGTGGCCGATGTGCAGGCGTGGCTCGACAGCCCGGCCGCGAACTTCGGCTGGGCGGTGATCGCCGACGAGGTCACCGGCGGCTCGGTCAAGCGCTTCGATTCGCGCGAGAATCCCACGGCCGCCAACCGGCCGACGCTCACGATCGAGTATTGCCCGCCGGCGAGCTTCACCAACTACGGCGCTGGACTGCCGGGCACGCTCGGCGTGCCGGCGCTCACCCTGACGAACCCGCCGGTGCTGTGCTCGAGCACCACGCTCAACATCGGCAACTCGCTCGGCTCCCCCACCGGCGCCGTGCTGTTCCTGGGGCTGGCACGCGCCTCGATCCCGACGGTGTTCGGTGCACCGCTGCTGGTGCTGCCCACCTACATCGTGACGCTGACCTTGCCGGGCCCCGGCCTCAGCGCGACGTTCGCGACGCTGTGCGGCGACGCGTACTGCGGCCTCGTGATCGACATGCAGGTGCTCGAGTTCGACCCGGGCGCCGTGCACGGCGTGTCGTTCAGCCAGGGTCTCGAGCTGATCCACGGCCTGTGATGCGTTGCCTCTCGAGCCGGGAGCGCAGAGGCGCTGCCGGCTCGCGGCGTCCCATGTTCGGCTTCGACCAGCAAGCACAGGACTACCCCGAGCGCGCCGGCCTGCCGCACGCCGCCGCCGCTGCGGTGGCGCGCGCGCTGCTCGAGCAGGTGGCAGCGCTCGCCGGCGACACGCTGCTCGACGTCGGTGCCGGCACCGGTGAGATCGGCCACGCGCTGATCGCGCGGCGCGTGCGCTACATCGGCCTCGACGTGTCCTTGCCGATGCTGCGCACCTTCGCCCGCACCCCCGGACGCTACCTGCTGGTGCAGGCAGACGCCAACCAGGACTGGCCGGTGAAGACCGGCGCCGCGCGCCTGATCTTCTGCTCGCGCTCGGCACACCTGCTGCACACCGAGCATCTCGTGGCGGAAGCGCGGCGCGTCGGCGCGCGCGGCGGCGCGCACCTCGTGATCGGCCGCATCGATCGCCCCGCCGCCAGCTTGCAAGCCGAGATGCGCCAGAAGATGCGAGCGCTGCTGCAGGGCCTCACCACGCGCGGCCGCAACAAGGAGGACGTGATCGCGCGCATCGTTGCGATCACCACCGCCGCGGGTGGAAAGCGGCTCGAACCTTGCATCGCCGCGCGCCTGACGGCTACTCATAGTCCGGCGCGCGCACTGCAGTCGTGGCGCCGCAAGCCGGGCCTCGCCGGAATCGAGATCGAGCCGGCGCTGAAGGAGCGCGTCCTGACCGAGCTCACGACCTGGGCGCGGCAGACCTACGGCGATCTCGATGCCACCCGGACCAGTGACGAGCAATACGTTCTCGAAACCATCCGCCTGCCGGACTGACGGCCGGCAATCGAAGGCCCTCGCTGCATGGACAACGAACTACTGACCGCGCTCGGCAAAGCGCTCGTCTCGGGCTCGCTCACCGACGAGAGCCTGCTCGAGCAGACTGGCAAGTCGTCGGTGATCACGATCCTGCCCAACGCCAACGTCGTGAAGATCGGCGGGCAGAGCATGATCGACCGCGGGCGCGCCGCCGTGTATCCGATCCTGGACGAGGTGATCGCGAACCTGGGCAAGCACCAGATGATCGTCGGCACCGGCGCCGGCACGCGCGCGCGCCATGCCTACAGCGTCGCTCTCGACCTCGGCCTGCCCACCGGCGTGCTGTCGGTGCTCGGCACGTTCGTGAGCATGCAGAACGCGCGCATGATCCACTACCTGCTCGCCAAGTACGGCATCCCGTTCATCGAGCCCGCGCAGTTCGCCCAGCTGCCGCTGTATCTCGCCGAGCGCGGCGCCGCGATCTTCTTCGGCATGCCGCCTTACACGTTCTGGCAGCAGAACCCGAAGATCGGCCGCATCCCGCCGCACCGCACCGACACCGGCGCCTACCTGGTGAGCGAGGTGTTCGGCTGCCGCTCGATGATCTACGTGAAGGACGAGCAGGGCCTGTTCACCGCCGATCCGAAGAAGGACCGCCACGCCAAGTTCATCCCCCAGATCACGGTGAGCGAGCTCAAGGCCATGGACCTGCCGGACGTGGTGGTCGAGCACGCGGTGCTCGACCTGATGCAGCACGCGATCTACCGCCGCTCGATCCAGGTGATCAACGGTCTCGAGCCGGGCAACCTGACGCGGGCGCTGAACGGCGAGCCGGTCGGCACCATCATCACCGCAGACTGAAGCAGGAGCCTCATGAGCACCGAGAGGTCGGACCAGCGCCACCACGTGCAATCGATGCTGATGCGCGAGAGCTTGCTCGACAAGAGCGTGCTCGCGTCGACCGAGACACCGGTGGTGCGCATGCTGCCCGACGCGCACGTCGTGAAGGTGGGCGGCCGCTCGATGATCGATCCGGGGCGGGTCACGCTGTATCCGCTGGTGGACGCGATCGCCAAGGCGCTGCAGAAGCACCGCCTGATCATCGGCGTCGGCGGCGGCGTGCGCAGCCGTCACGTGTTCTCGATCGGCATCGACCTCGGTCTCTCGACCGGCGTGCTGGCGCAGCTCGCCATGGCGGACACCAACGGCAACGCGCACATCCTCGGCACCCTGCTCGCTCCGCACGGCGTGGTTGCCATTCCGCCCGACATGTTCGGGCACCTGCTGCCGCTGTTCGTGCGCGCCGTGCCAGGCGTGGTGTTCCACGGCGATCCCCCGTACTCCCTGTGGGAGCACCCACCCGGGATCGGCCGCGTGCCGCCGCACCGCACCGACTGCGGCTGCTTCCTGGTCGCCGAGTGCTTCGGCGCCCGCTCGCTCACGCTGGTGAAGGACGTCGACGGAGTGTTCGACGCGGATCCGCGCGAGCGGCCGCATGCCTCGTTGATCCGCGAGATCGGCACCGCCGAGCTGCGGCGGAAAAACCTGAAGACCTTGCCGTTCGAGCGCGTCATGATGGATCTGGTGGAGCGGGCGCGGCTCGTGAAGCGCTTCCAGATCATCAATGGCAAGAAGCCCGAGCTGCTCGAGGCGGCACTCAATGGCGAGCACGTCGGCACCATCGTCCACGCCGGCTGACGTGGAGTGCATCGCGTCGACGCGCGCGCTCGGCAAGGTTCATCGCGGCGGACGGGTCGCACTCGACCAGATCACGCTCGACCTCGATCCCGGCAGCATCGCCGCCCTGATCGGCGCCAACGGCTCGGGCAAGACCACGCTGCTGCGGTTGCTCGCCGGCCGGACCGCAGCCACAGCGGGCAGCGTGCGCGTGCTCGGCCGCGACCCGGTGGTGCACCGCCGAGAGCTCGCCGCGCAGGTCGCCTATGTCTCCCAGGACGTGGCGCTCGACCCGGAGATGACCGGCGCCGAGACGCTCGCGCTGTTCGCCGCGCTCTATCGCGTGGCACTCGCGCCAGCGCTCGCCCTGGCGACGAGCATGGGCCTCGGCGAGCACCTGGCGAGCGAGATCGCCACGTACTCGGGCGGCCTGCGGCGACGCCTGCATCTCGCCGCCGGCATGCTGCACGCGCCCATGCTGCTGCTCCTCGACGAGCCGACCGCCGGCCTCGACCCAGGCGGCGCCGACCAGCTCTGGGACCTGCTCGCGCGCGGCGCGGCGCGCGGGCAGACCACCCTGATCGCCACGCACGACCTCGCGCGCGTCGAGCGCAGCGCGCATCGGGTCCTGTTCCTCGATCAGGGACGTCTGCTCGCGGCCGGCGCGCCGCGCGCACTGGTGAGTGCGCACGCGCACGCGCAGCTCCTGGTCACGCTGCGCGCGCTGCCGCCTGCCGATCCGCTCACGCGCCTCGCACACCTGCCCGGGGTGACGCGCGTGCGCCACGACCAGCACCGCCTCGCAATCGACGCCGATCATGCCGACCGCCACGCGCTGATCGCCGAGCTCGCCGCCCTGCCGCTCGAGATCGCCGACCTCAACTGGCGTGAGCCCGATCTCGCGCAAGCCTGGGAATCGCTCACCGGGCGCGACGCCACCGCGCTCTTCGCCACCCACGGGACGGGCCTCGCATGAGCGCGTGGCCCGTGGTCCAGCAATCGTGCCTGCGCACCTGGCGCAAGACCCTGCGGCGCCCCGTGATCCTCACCTTCTCGTTCGTGCAGCCGCTCCTTTGGATGGTGTTCTTCGGCTTCCTGTTCGCGCGCTATCCCCTGAGCGAGACCCCTGGCCTCACCTACCTCGACTACCTCGCTCCCGGCGTGAGCGTCATGACCGTGCTGTTCGGCGCCTCGCAGTCCGGCATCGGTCTGATCCGCGACCTGCAGACCGGATTCCTCGTGCGCCTCTGGTCGACGCCCACGCACCCCGGCTTGATCCTCGCCGGCAAGCTGCTCGCTGACGTCCTGCGGTTGCTCGTGCAAGCACTTCTCGTCCTGGCGCTGGCGAGCCTGCTCGGCGCCCGGCTGCAGCCCGCGGTCACCGCCGTGCCCTTGGCGGTGCTCGCGCTCGTGCTGTTCGCCATTGCGCTCTGCTCGCTCTCGTGCCTGATCGCGCTGCTCACGCGCGCCCAGGAAGGCATGGCGGTGTTCGTGCATCTGGTCAACATGCCGCTCCTGTTCACCAGCACCGCCCTCGTCCCGAGCAAGCACATGCCCGACTGGCTCGCGCGGCTGTGCCGCTACAATCCGCTCACGCTCGCCGTGGACGCATGGCGCGACGCCACGCTGTTCGGCCGCGGCACCGGCAGCACGAGCCTCGGCGTGCTCGCGCTGCTGGCCGCAGTGCTCGCCGCCGCGCTGGCGCTCGCACTCGGACGATCGGCGGAGTGACGCCGACACTCACCGATGGTACTTGTATGCACGCGGCAAGACGCCGGTCCCTGCCGAGTTCGTGACCGACACGTTCACTCGCACCAGGTAGCTGCCGAACGGACCACCGTCGTAGGCCGGCGTCGCCGCGATCAGCTCGCTGCTGCTCACGAACGTCACTGACGCCGCGCGCAGCGTGCCGCACTTCACCACCACCGCCGGTGTGAAGCCGCTGCCGGTGATGGTCACGGCCGTGCCGCCGCCGTAGGGGCCGCGGTCCGGCTCGATCGCGCTCAGTGCTGGCACCGGCGCATACTCGATCGAGTCGGCAGCGGCGGCGGACTGGTTGCCGGCGACGTCGCGGAAGCGCACCTGGACGGTCTTCGTCCCCGGCTCGGCATTGCCACCGAACGCGGACAGATCCCAGCCGTTCCTCACCGGCGCATACGGTTCCTCGGAAGAGAACGTGATGCCATCGTTGGAGAACTGCATCGTGGCGCCGCTGCCCATGCCGCTCTCGCCATCGGTGGCGCTCAGGTCGAGCGCGACCAGCAGGCTCGCGGTGGTGGCAGCGCCGCCGTCGATCTGGACTGCGCCACCGGGCGCCTGCGTGTCGATCAGGATCGGGCCGAAGTGCGCTGCGTTCCCCCAGTTGCCGGCGCTGTCCACCGCGCGGATGTGGAAGTACCAGCCGGTGGGCGCGCTCGCGAGCGTCTGCGCAAGCTCGGTCGCGTCCGCCTCGAGATCCTTCACCGCGTCCGGCGTGCTCGCTGCATCGTGATCCCACACCACGCTGTAGCCATCGAGCCCGCTGTCCGCGTCGCTCGCCGCGCTCCAGGTCACGCTCACGCTCGGGTCCTGCGACCACACGCTCACGTCATGGTCCGGGCTCGCGAGGCTGCTCGCGCTGTCCGGCGCCTGCGTGTCGATCAGGATCGGGCCGAAGTGCGCTGCGTTCCCCCAGCTGCCGAGGTTGTCCACCGCGCGGACGTGGAAGTACCAGCCGGCGGGTGCGCTCGCGAGCGTCTGCACGAACTCGGTCGGCGCCGCCTCGATGTCCTTCACCATGTCCGGTATCGTCGCGGCGCTGTGATCCCACGCCAGGCTGTAGCCGTCGATGCCGCTGCCGCCCGGATCATCGGCTGCGGTCCAGCTGACCGTGACCGTGGGATTGCTCGACCACACGCTGAGCGTGTGGTCTGGACTGCCGAGCCCGGTGGGCACTCCGGGCAGCTGCCCGGGCACGACGGTGATGGTGCGCGTGGGCGGGCTCGGGTCGTTCTCGCCCTGGCTGTCGATGACCGTGAGCGAGACCACGTAGGTGCCGGCGTCGCAGAACATCACGTCGCCGGGGTTCGGCGCGGTGCTGGCCGCCGGACTGCCGTCCGGGAAGATCCAGTGGTACGTGAGCGGGCCCGCTTCCGGATCGCTGCCCGCGCCGGCGAAGCTGACCGACGCGCCGACGGCGATGGTCAGGTCGGCGGATGGCTCGGTGATCACTCCTGCCGGCGGCTGGTTCTGCGGCGTCGGCGAGACTCGCACGAAGGTCGCCATCGACGGCACGCCGGCGCCGTTCACGAGGAACAGCATGTAGTAGCCGGGCGGTGCGATGTTGGCGTTCGGCGGCTCGCCCACGCCGAGCGTGCCGGGCACCGTGCGCGTGAACGAGAGCCGAATCAGGCGCTGCTCCATGTCCCACGCGTGGGTGTCGGAGCCGGGGCGCACGAGCGCGATCGAGGCGATGTCGAGGTCGTCCGGCGTGTCGACCAGGAACGTGCCGCCGTAGCCGATCACGGCCGGCGCCGCGGCGATGCTGGGACGAGTCGCCGGGATCACATTGCCCGTGCCGGGATCGGTGGTGAACAGATACGGCGGCGAGTAGATCTCCATGTGCGGTTCCCAGATGCCGCGCTGCGGATTGGAGCCTGCCGTCCACACCGTGGCATCGGGCAGCAAGAGCGCGACCGAATGATAGAGGCGCGCGTAGGCAGCGACCCCTGCGGGCGACCACGTCTCGGTGACCGGATCGAACAGGTCGGCGGCCTTGCTCGCGGTGGGCTCGTCCTCGTTGTAGGCCGAGCCGCCCTGCGCGAGCACCTTGCCGTCGGGCAGCAGCACCGCGTTCATCTGCACCCGCGGCAGCGACATGGGCGGCAGCGCGCGCCACGCGGGCGAGCTCTGCGACAGGTCGAGCACCTCGGCGTTCGGGGTGGCCGGGCTGTCGCCGCCCATGATCATCACGCGCGCCTGGTAGCCGTTCTCAGGCAACAGCGGCAACAGCACCGACGAGCCGTAGAAGCGATCGCCGTTGTACACGGTGCGCGCGATGCGCAGCGTCCAGGTCTGCGTCGCCGGATCGAACAGATGCGAATCGCGGGTCGAGCCGGTGAACACGAGCTGGCCATCGGGCAGCACGTGCATCCAGGGGTAGAGCGGCGGCTCCCAGGGCGCGGGATACTCGGGGCTCCAGCCGTCGCCCACCTTGTAGATCTCGACGGTGACGTTGGTGCCGGAGTCGAGGTCGAGCCCCGAGAACGCCATCACGCGACCGTCGGGCAACGTCGTGCCGGTCGCGTACCAGCGGCCGTCCTGCATGCTCTCGACCTGCACGAACTGATCCGTGGCTGGATCGAAGATGGTCGCGCGCGGGTCGCCGGTGAAATCGTCGTACCGCTCGGTACCGCCGATGATGAACACGCGTCCGTCGGCGAGCATCGAGAAGCCGTTGCAGAACAGATCCCACAGCAGGTCTTGCTCGACGATGGCGCCGGTGCGCCAGTCGTACACCGCGGCGAGCGAGATGCCGTCATCGTGCTGGTCCGGGTCGTTCTCGGAACCGGCGATCACCAGCACGCGGCCGTCGTGCAGCACGCCCACGTGGATCGGGTTGATCGGCATGAGGTATGGCAGCGTCTGCCACTGGCCGATCTGGTCGGCACCTTGGCCGAAGCCAGACTGCGTGGCGACCAGCAGGCCGCAAGGACCAGCAAACAGCGCGAGCTGCTCATCGACGGATGCTCCGAGATGGTCTCGGCAGGGGTAGCGCGGAGGACGGTCCAGTGTCGCCAAGCGCGGGCCAGTGTCAAGGGCGAGCGGCGCCGCATAGCCGCGAGCGACCGAGGCGTGCGCGCGGCGATCGACCGAGCCGATCACTTGCGCGCGTGATCGCGCCGAGGTGGCGGCGCAGGAGGTCGCCGCCGAAGTCGTTCTGCAGATCGCGCCAGACCCGATGCACGTGGTTGGCGTCGTTCTGGGTGTTGTTCGAGCATCACCAACGCCGGCGAGTGCACGCGGTAGTAGTGGCCGTGGCCTGGCGCGAGCGATCGCCCAGGCGAACCACCTGATCCATGATCCTGGCTGGATGCGCTGCCACTGGGTCGCGGCGAGGTCCGGACGCAGATCGTCGACCGCCTCGCGCAGCAGTTGCCAGGAGGCTGTCCTGCTGGGTCGCGCTCAGGTCCTTCACGGGCAGTCCGGCGAACTGCTCCAGCGCATCGCGCCGGGGCCCATCAGATGTCCTGGGGGGCTTGGCGGCGATCAACGCCTGCTCGGCAGCGGTGGCGCATCAGCGAGCGAGCCAGAGCGCGGCCGAGGTCTTCCTCGGCGGCGAGCAGGCGCCAGCCTGCCTGCGGCTCGAGCTTCACCTCGGCGGGATTGGCGCCGAGGAACGCCGGCGCTCACCGCGATCAGCTCGCGCGTGATCGCCGAGAAGCTGAGCGAGATGATGACCTTGTCGCGCCAGTTCTACGGGTGATCGGCTGCGCGGGCGTGCCGAACGGTGATCGAGTAACGACCTGGATCGCGCATCGAGGCATCGCGGCCGCCCGCAGCCTCGAGGTCGTGCAGCACGCGCTCGAGCTGCATCACTCCGGCTGCCTTCAGGTAGCCCCGCGAGCTGAGCGCGCTGCGGAGCAGCGCGTGCGCGCAGCGTCGCTGGGCGTCGTTCATCTCGCCGAGCGGGACGCCGAGCCGCTCGCGCGGCACATAGTGCCAGTCACGGCGCTCGGCGCTGTCGAACAGGAGCTGCAGGCGCGCGCGAGGGGCGGCATCGAAGCAGTCGAGCAGCTGCTGCGCTGCCTCTTCCATCGCGCGCTGGGCGTGCGCCGCTGGATTCTCTCCCTGCCGCGCGACGATCCCGGCCAGCACCAGCAGCGTGAGCAGGTTGAGCGCAACTCTCGGCGACATGCTTCCTCCAGTCCGGAACCGGCGCGCGCACCGCAGCAACTTTTGCTTCCCGCGCTGCACACCAGGCGGTAGCGTAACCGGCCATGTGGGAGCTCGTCGAGAACCTGGGCAAGCGCATGCTGTACGTGGTCCGCTACGCGCGCTCGCTGTACGATCTCTTCTACCTCAGCTTGAAGACGTTCTTCCTCGACCCGCGCACCGGGCGCCGCGTCGTGTATCGCATCAGCGTCGACCAGTGCTACTTCACCGGCGTGCAGGCGTTCTGGTTCGTGTCGTTCTTCGCGTTCGGCATCGGCCTGTCGCTCTCGCTCCTGATCCAGGGCTCGCTGCTGGTGTCGTTCCTGGTGAAGGGCGTGGTGCGCGAGATCGGCCCGATCCTGACCTCGTTCATCGTCCTCGGCCGCTCTGGCACGGCGATCGCCGTCGAGGTCGGCAACATGAAAGTGGGCCGCGAGATCGAGCTGCTGGAGAGCCTGTCCATCGAGCCGATTCGCCAGGTGGTGGTGCCGAGGTTGATCGGCGTGACGTTCGCCTCGGCGTGCCTGACCATCATCTTCGACATGGCAGCGTTCGCAGCCGCATTCGTGGTCACCGACCAGACCGCGATCGAGTTCTACCATCAGCTCACTGCCGAGATCGGCTACGGCGATCTGGCGGTCTCGCTCGGCAAGGGCTTCCTGTTCGGCATCACCACCGCGCTGATCGCGTGCCACCACGGCATGTCGCTCATCCCGCTCACCACCGAGGTGCCCAAGGCAGCGACGCGCGTGGTGATGAACTCGCTGATGCTGGTGCAGGTGATGAACGTGGTGTTCATCATGAGCTACACGATGTGAGGCGAGGCGATGCGCGACGTGCGGCTCGAGCTGTCATCCGTCAGCCACGACACGGACCACCTGCACGTGCGCGAGCTCAGCTGCGAGGTGCGCGCCGGCGAGGCGCTCGCGGTGCTCGGCCCGCCCCACTCGGGCAAGACCGACCTGCTCATGCTGTGCGCGGGCGCCGTGCCTCCCCAGCATGGCAGGGTGCGCATCCTCGACCAAGTGCCGCACCACCTGCCGGCCCCTGAGCAGGTGCGGCTGCAGAGCCAGATCGCCTTCTTGCAGGAAACGCCGC
>JAXMBY010000045.1:0-59249 GCA_046349655.1 Planctomycetota bacterium | reverse complement strand
GGCGGTGCAGCGGCACCGGCACCAGCGCGTCCACCGCGTGCTGCTGGACGGCGGGACCAAGCTGCGGCAGGACGAGAGCCACCACGAGCGGCGCCAGCCTGGGCTCGGGTCCGTACTTGAGCCGCAAGACGAGGCGGCGCAACGCGCCCTCGTACGAGCCACCCACTGCGGCCCAGCGGAACCCCAGCGCACGGCCGCGGCACCGCGGGCAGCGGCGCGACGCCGCGAGCAGTGGGCTCCTCGAGCTGCCACAGCGATGGCAGCGAGCCGGCGCCTGTGCCGCGATCGAGGTGCGGCAGGCAGCGCACAACGCCCGCGCTCCCAGCCCGAGCACCCCGTCACACGCGGCACACGCCGCGGGCAGGAACAGGTCGCCGGCGCCGTGCACGGCATCGAGCACCACCCGCAGCAGGCCAAGAGGCTGCCAGCGCATTGCCACGACCTCCTTGCAAGGGAGGTCGTTCCGCAGGACGCCGGGTTACGGGGAATCCAGGCTGGCTAGCGGCGAATGCCGGGTGCGAGCCGGACGCCGCGCCCGATCTCGCGCGCAGGCCGGCCGGGGAACTGGATGCGCCGCGCCGTCTCCACCTCGTCGATCCGCAAGGCCTTGCGCACCTTGTGCAGGTACTCGTCAACCGACTCATCCTTGACCTGCGGGATCTCGAGCAGCTCGCCGATCTCCTTGGCCAGCGCCGGGCGCTGTTCGAGCGGCCACTCGAAGTCGCGGAAGAACTCGATCAGGAGCTTCTTGAAGACGCGGTTGCTCCAGAAGATCTGCAGGATCTTGAGCAGGATCGTGACGCCGATGATCGAGGCGAGCAGCACCCCGACGATGATCAGGAAGTTGGGCTCGAACACGAGGCGGCTGCCCGGCGGGCGGGACCGCGCGAGCTGCACGGCGATCTGCATGACGAAGCCGCTGATCAGGAACGTGAAGCCGATGTAGACCTGCACCTTGTTCAGCAGGTACTCGCGGATCGCCTTCAGCGAGCCGACCTTCTCGATGCCGAAGAACTCCTGCACCACGCGGCGCGGGCGCTTGAAGGTGATGGAGGAGGCGAGGAAGATGATGCCGACGATGTTGAGGGTGAGGCCGACGATCGTCCAGGAGTCGTTGGTTAGCATCGTGTTCCGGCTCTTCTGGTGAATCCCTTCGGGCGCTGATCCTGATCACGGCGCCCGGATCGGCGCCAGTTCCGAACGGTACGGCCTGGCGCCTCGGGACTTGGTGTAAGCAACCATCCAAGACGCTCCTCAGCGTCCGGCGAATCATATCGGCGCCCCCGCGAGCGATCAAGACACGGCGCCAGGGCCGCCCGCGCGCGCGCGGATCAATGCATACGTCCTGCTCCATCAAGGCGATGCGTCCGCGCGCTAACGTTGACAGGGATGCGCACGACAGCTACCCTCGCGCGGTCTGGCGGCGGCTGCGCCACGCCGGTGAACCCACGCAGATGCCCCGCGAGGAGCCCTCCATGGATCGCGAGCAGGTCGCCCACGTTGCCCGCCTGGCACGGCTGCGCCTGGACGAGTCCGAGCTGGGACGGCTTGCTGCGGAGCTGTCGCAGATCTTCACCCATTTCGAGACACTCCGCAGCCTTGACACCGACGGCATCGAGCCCGCGATCTACGCGGTCGACGTGACCGGCCCGGTGCGCGCCGACGAGCCATCGCCGCCGGCCGACCGCGAGGCGCTGCAGTCCAACACCCGGCACCAGCGCGGCGGCTTCTACATCGTCCCGCCGGTGATGGAGTGACCATGGCGGGCACCAGCCTCGGGCGCCAGCTGAAAGCGAGGGAGATCGCGCACCTGGTGCGGGGCGGCGAGCTGACCGCGGTGCAGGTGCTGGAGGAGCATTACCGGCGGATCGACGCGGCCGAGCCCAGGATCCGGGCGTTCCTCGACCTGTCCCGGGCGCGCGCCCACGCCGACGCCGAGCGCATCGATCGGCAGCGGCGCGACGGCCAGGCGCGCGGCCGGCTGCTGGGCGTGCCGATCGCGATCAAGGACAACATCTGCAGCATGGGCGAGCTCACCACCTGCGCATCGCGCATCCTCGAGGGCTTTCGGTCGACCTATGACGCCACGGTGGTGAGTCGCATCAAGGCCGAAGGCGGTGTGATCGTCGGCAAGACCAACATGGACGAGTTCGCGATGGGCTCCTCCACCGAGAACTCCGCACGCCAGCAAACGTGCAATCCCTGGGACCTGAGCCGCATCCCCGGCGGATCGAGCGGCGGCTCGGCGGCCGCGGTGGCGGCGCGGGTCGTGCCGCTCGCGCTCGGCTCCGACACCGGCGGCTCGATCCGCCAGCCGGCCGCGCTCACCGGCACGGTGGGATTCAAGCCCACCTATGGCCGCGTGTCGCGCTACGGTCTGGTGGCGTTCGCCTCGAGCCTCGACCAGATCGGTCCGATCGCGGCGGACGTCGAGGATGCGGCGCTGCTGTTCGAGGTGCTGGCGGGGGCCGACGATCGCGACAGCACGTGCCTCCCCGAGCCCGCCCCTGACGTGGGCAGCGCGCTCAAACGGCCGCTGCGGGGCATGCGGATCGGCCGCGCGCGCGAGTACCTCTCGGCGGGCATTCACCCGCAGATCGCGCAGGCGACCGAGGCGGCCCTGCAGGCGCTGGCCACGGAGGGGGCGCAGATCGTCGACGTGTCGCTGCCGAACACGGGCGCGGCGATACCCGCCTACTACCTGGTCGCAACGTCCGAGGCATCCTCGAACCTGGCACGGTTCGATGGCGTGCGTTACGGGCCGCGCGCCGAGACGCCCGATCTGCTCGGCCTGTACGAGTCGACCCGGCACGACGGCTTCGGCCCCGAGGTGCGCCGTCGCATCATGATGGGCACGTATTCCCTGTCGGCCGGATACTACGACGCCTACTACGCGAAGGCGCTGAAGGTGCGGCGCTTGATCCAGAACGACTTCAAGAGCAATTTCGAGCGAGTCGACGCGTTGCTCGTGCCAACTTCGCCGGTGTGTGCATTCAAGCTGGGTGAGAAGCTCGACCCGTTGCAGATGTACCTGTGCGACATCTTCACCGCGCCCGCCAATCTCGCCGGCATCCCGGGCGCATCCGTGCCGTTCGCGCTGAGCAGCGAGCGGCTGCCGATCGGCCTGCAGGTGCTGTGTCCGGCGCTGCACGATGCGCGCACGCTGCAGGTGGCGTGGGCCCTCGAGCAGGTGGCGCCGGCGCGGCACGAGATCTGCCCGGTGGCGCAGGAACTCCTGCCAGACTGAGGAGCGCGCGTGATGGCTGTCGACATCGCCTACGAACCGGTGATCGGCCTCGAGGTGCACGTGCAGCTGAAGACGCGGAGCAAGCTGTTCTGCCGCTGCCCGGTCGGGTTCGGGGCGGAGCCGAATACGCTCACTTGCCCGGTGTGCACGGGTCAGCCCGGGGTGCTGCCGGTGTTGAATGGCGAGGCGCTCAGGCTGGCGATCCGAGCCGGGCTCGCGCTGCAGTGCGAGATCGCCACCCGCACCAAGTTCGATCGCAAGAACTACTTCTATCCCGACCTGCCCAAGGGCTATCAGATCTCCCAGTTCGACCTGCCGGTCTGCAAGCACGGCTCGCTCGAGGTGCAGATGGACGACGCGACGTTCAGGCGCGTGCGCATCACGCGCGCCCACCTCGAGGAGGATGCCGGCAAGAACATCCACTCGGAGTCGACGCGCGAGAGCTGGGTCGATCTGAACCGCGCCGGCGTGCCGCTGATCGAGATCGTGGGCGAGCCAGATCTGCGCTCGCCGGCGGAGGCGAGCGCCTACCTCGAGAGCTTGCGGCGCTTGATGCGCTACATCGGTGTTGCCGATGGTGACATGGAGAAAGGCAGCCTGCGGTGCGATGCCAACGTCTCGATCCGGCCGGTCGGCGATGCCAGGCTCGGCGTCAAGGTCGAGATCAAGAACATGAACTCGTTCCGCCACGTCGAGAACGCCATCGCCTTCGAGATCCGTCGTCAGACCGAGGTGCTCGCGTCGGGCGGCAACGTGGTACAGGAGACGCGCTCCTGGCGAGCCGACTCGGGCACCACGATCACCATGCGCAGCAAGGAGACGGCGCACGACTATCGCTACTTCCCGGAGCCGGACCTGCCACCGTTCACGATCACGAGCGAGACCGTTGCGAGCATCCGCCGCGAGCTGCCCGAGCTGCCCGCGGATCGCTATCGCCGGTTCGTCGACCAGCTCGGCCTCAAACCGAACGACGCGCGGGCAATGATGAGCGAGCGCGATCTCGCCGACTACTTCGAGGCGGTGATCGAGACCGGCGTGAGCGCGAAGACCGCGGCCAACTGGGTACAGACCGACGTGCTGCGGTTGCTGAACGAGCGCAGAGAGACCCCGAGCGAGCTCGGCCTGCCGCCACGGCGCCTGGGCGAGCTGATCGCGATGACCGAGCGCGGTGACATCTCCTATCAGGCGGCAAAGCAGGTCCTGCCCGAGATGCTCGCGCGCCGCCAGGATCCGCACGCAGTGGCGCAGGCCATGGACCTCTTGCAGGTGTCGGCAGAGAGCGCGCTCCTCGCGATCGTGCAGCGCGTGGTCGAGCGGGAGACCAAGGTGGTGCAGGACTACCGTTCGGGGAAAGCCACCGCGCTCAACGCCCTGCTCGGCCGCGTGATGCGCGAGACCGGCGGCAAGGCCAACCCCAGCGTGGTTCGCGAACTGCTCCTGAAGGCGCTCGCCTGACTCATGCCCGCATCGCGAGCCACGCTCTCCACCGGCCGCAAGGCGCTGATCGGCGCCATCGCCACGACGCTCGCACTGCTGCTGGTCGAGATCGTGTGTCGCGTGGCGCTCAGCATCGCGCCGCAGCCACCGAACGAGCGCATGGCCTCGGCCGCGAGCGTGTTCGTCCACATCGCTGGCCTGACCCGCGCCGATGTCGACGAGCTGTTCCAGCCGGACCCGTTCCTGTTCTGGCGCATCCGTCCCTCGGTGCACGGCCTGCCGTGGCGGCCGCCACTGTGGATCGACTGCCGATCCAACGGCCTCGGCCTGCGCGACGACGAGTGCAGCCGTGCGCGACCCAGGGATGCGTATCGCGTGCTCGCGCTGGGCGACTCGTGCACCTACGGCTCCGGCGTGCTCATGGCCGACAGCTACCCCAACCGTCTCGAGGTCCGGCTCAACTTCGCGCGCCAGCAGCGGCGCAACGAAGTGCTGAACGCGGGCTGTCCTGGATACACGCTGTTCCAGGGGCTCACCTTCCTGCGCAGCGATGGCTTTGCCTTGCAGCCGCAGCTGGTCACGGTCGCGTTTGGATTCAATGATCGCAACACCTGGGGTGCGCTCTCGGACGCGGAGTTCAGCGCTCGGCAGAACACACCGCTCGCGCGGCTCGGTCGCGCGCTCGAGCGGCTCGCGACCGTGCGCGCAATGCGCTTCGGCCTTGCGACCGTGCAGGCGGCCCCGGTCGAAGGCCCGATCAACGGCACGCGGCCGCGCGTGCCGGCCGACGAGTTCGAACAGCTGCTGGGCGTGCTGGTGAACGAGTGCCGCGCGCGCGCGATCCCGGTCGTGATCCTGCTGTGGCCTCTACGCCCGCAGATCGAGGGAGATGGATCCCGCGGCAGCCAGCCAACGGACGAGCGGCACGCGTGGCAGGCGGCGATGCAGGCCGTGGCCGAGCGTGATCATGTGCCGCTGCTCGATCTGATCACCCGGCTGCGTGCCGAGACCGGCCTGTTCATCGACAACTGCCACATGACCACCAAGGGCTGCGATCGTGTGGCAGACGAGCTGTTCAAGCTGCTCACCGCCGAACACCTGGCCGACCCGCGGTAGCCGCCGCGCGGCGCATCACTCCCACTCGATCGTGCCCGGCGGCTTGCTGGTGATGTCGTACACCACGCGGTTGACGCCGCGCACCTCGTTGGCGATGCGGTTCGCGACGCGGCCGAGGAACTGATGCGGCAAGGGGGCGAAGTCCGCGGTCATGAAGTCGGCGGTGGTCACCGCTCGCAGCGCGACCACGCGCTCGTAGGAGCGGGCGTCGCCCTTCACCCCCACCGACTTCACCGGCAGCAGCACCGCGAAAGCCTGCGCGACCTGGTCGTGCAGCTGCGCGCTGTGCAGCTCCTGGCGGAAGATCCAGTCGGCGGCGCGCAGCAGATCGAGGTCCGGCTGGGTCACTTCGCCCAGCACGCGCACCGCGAGCCCGGGCCCCGGGAACGGGTGCCGGGCGAGGATGGCGCCGGGCAAGCCGAGCAGCCGGCCCAGCTCGCGCACCTCGTCCTTGAACAGCTCGCGCAGCGGCTCGATCAGCTCGAACCCGAGCTGCTCGGGGAGCCCGCCGACGTTGTGGTGCGTCTTGATGGTCGCCGTTGGACCGCCGTGCGCCGCCACCGATTCGATGACATCCGGATAGAGCGTGCCCTGCGCCAGGAAGCGCGCATCGCTGAGCAGCTTCGCCTCCTCGCGGAACACGTCGATGAACACGTGGCCGATGCGACGGCGCTTCTCCTCCGGATCGGTGACGCCGCGCAAGACGTCGAGGAAGCGCGCCGAGCTATCCGCGACCCGCAGATCCATGTGGAAGTGACCGCGGAACGTGTCGACGACCTCGTCCACTTCACCCTTGCGCAGCAGGCCGTTGTCCACCAGGATCGGCGTCACGCGATCCTGAACGGCGCGCTGACACAGCACCGCCACCACCGAAGAGTCGACGCCGCCGGAGAGCGCGAGCACGACCCGCGACGCGCCGACCCGCGCGCGGATGCGCTCGGTGCTCTCCTCCAGGAACGACGTCATGCGCCAGCGTTGCTCGCAACCGCAGATGCGGGTCACGAAGTTGGCGAGCAGCGTGCGTCCTTCCTCGGTGTGCAGCACCTCCGGATGGAACTGGATGCCGTACAGCTGGCGCTGCTCGTCGGCCATCGCTGCGGATGGACATGGCGCCGAGGAGGCGAGCACGGCAAACCCGGGGGGCAGCGTGATCACCTGATCGCCATGGCTCATCCAGACCGTGGAGCGCGCGCGCACACCCGCGAACAGCGGCGATCGCACGCCGGTCGCGAGCAACTGCATCTCGGTACGGCCGTATTCACCAGAGCGGCCGCGGCTCACCTCACCACCGAGCTTGAGCGCCATCGCCTGCATGCCGTAGCAGATGCCGAGCATGGGAAGGTGCAGGTCGAGCAGCGCGTCGGCGACCTGCGGCGCGCGCTCCTCGTACGCGCTGCGCGGACCGCCGCTCAGGATGACGCCCTTCAAGCCCTTCCAGCCCGCGAGTTCGCCGGCCGCGGTCCATGGCACGATCTCGCTGTACACCTGCAGATCGCGCACCCGCCGCGCGATCAGCTGCGTGTACTGGGCGCCGAAGTCCACCACGGCGATGCACTCTTGATCCGTCGACCGCCAGGCCACCGAGCTCGGGCTTGCGGACGCTGCGGTCATGGTTCACTCCTCGATGAGGTCGTTGGGCGCTTCCCGGGTGATGTGGATGTCGTGCGGGTGGCTCTCCCGCAACGATGCTGGGCTGATCTTCACGAACTGGCTCTTCTCGAACAGCTCGGCGACGGTGCGCGCCCCACAGTAGCCCATGCCGGACCGCAACCCGCCGACCAGCTGGTAGACGAACTGCGCGAGCGGCCCCTTGTGCGGCACCAGGCCCTCGACCCCCTCGGGCACGAACTTCTGCGGGTCCTTGACGTCGCCCTGTCGGTAGCGCTCGCGCGCGGCGGCGCCATCGGTCATCGCGCCGAGCGAGCCCATGCCACGCACCGCCTTGTACGAGCGCCCCTTGAGCAGCACGGTCTCGCCGGGCGCCTCGTCGAGGCCGGCAAACAGGCTGCCGATCATCACGCACTCGGCGCCGGCGGCGAGCGCCTTGACGATGTCGCCGGAGTAGCGGATGCCGCCGTCAGCGATGGCGGGTATGCCTGCCTTGCGCGCCGGCCCACTCGCCTCGATCACGGCGGTGATCTGCGGCACGCCGACGCCAGCGACGACCCGGGTCGTGCAGATCGACCCGGGACTCGATGCCGACCTTGATGCCGTCGGCGCCGGCCGCGACCAGCTCCTCGCTCGCCGCGCGGGTCGCGACGTTGCCCACCACCACGTCGATGTCGAAGCGCGCCTTGATTGCCCGAGCGTCTTCACGATGTTGGTCGAGTGGCCATGCGCCGTGTCCACCACCAGCACGTCCACACCCGCGCCGATCAAGGCGGCGCAGCGCTCGAGGTCGTGCACTCCCACGGCCGCGCCGACGCGCAGACGCCCGCGCTGGTCGCGGCAGGCATTCGGGTACTCGTCGAGACCGTTGATGTCCTTCATCGTGATCAGGCCGGCAAGCGTGCCATCGGGCTCGACCAGGAGCAGCTTTTCCACCTTGTTCCGGCTCAGCAGCACGCGCGCTTCCTGCAGCGTCGTTCCCGGCGGTGCCGTGACCAGCGTGCGCGACATCACTTCCTCGACCTTGGTCTGCAACGACTCCTGGAAGCGGAGATCGCGCCGCGTGAGGATGCCGACCACCTTGCGACCGCGCAGGATCGGCAGGCCGGAGATGTTCTGCGCCAGCATGATCTCCTTCGCGCGGCCGATCGTGGCGTCGGGTGGCAGCGTGACGGGATCGAGGATCACGCCGTTGGCGGAACGCTTCACCTGATCGACCTGGCGCACCTGATCCTCGATCGTCAGGTTGCGATGCACGACGCCGATGCCGCCGTGGCGTGCGAGCGCGATCGCCAGCTTCGAGTCCGTGACCGTGTCCATGGCGGCCGACGCGATCGGCACGTTGATCGCCACGTGCCGCGAGAAACGGGTGGTGGTGTCCACCTGCGCCGGCAGCACGTCCGAGCGCGCTGGCAGGACCAGGATGTCGTCGAAGGTGATGCCTTCCATGACGATCTTCTCAGGCACGGGAAGAACCTCCTCGGGTGCGGTGCAGGAGAGCAACAGCGTGGTTGGCTCGTGTCCCGTTGTAGCGGGCGCCGGGGCTGCAGGCAGGGCGGGAAAATAGCCGGGGTCCCCACCGAACTGGTCGTTGAGGACCCCGACTACAAGAAGGAGGAGAATACCGAGGTCTATCGGCCGCCTGGGACTCGAAGCTTGAGGTTTTCTGGTGTTTTCCCGAGGAAGTCCGCGCGCCGCCAGCCGGTGGCAGAACTCGAGCCGCTCTGGTCCGAGCGAGCGCGCTCACGGCGACACCTCCACTTGCGCTTGACGGGTCGGGGACAGTCACCAGCGGCGACTGTCCCCGTCATCGGGGCGAGAGGATTTGAACCTCCGGCCTCAGCGTCCCGAACGCTGCGCTCTACCAAGCTAAGCTACGCCCCGTGGGAAGGGAGGACTCTATAGCGGGACCGCGTCCATTGCAAGCCTCACGCGTGTCAGCAAATCGCGGAAGGTCCGGCCACGAACCGCGCGGCGCTGGGGACCGCGCACGCTGCTAGCCGCCGCTGCTGGTGCCGGGCTGCGGCGCTCCGGACGTCGGGTTCGGGCTCAGGTCGACGAACAGCCCGCCGTTGTCCTTCGCCAGCGCTTCCATGAAGCTCTTCTGGAAGTTGCCGATCGCAATGCAGTGGATCACCACCTTGCGCAGGTCGTTCACGCGCTTGACCTCGGCGCGGATGTCATCGGTCTGCACGAACTCGCCCACGGTCGGCTCGCCGTCGGACAGGAAGAACACGGTGTCGATCGGCGAGCCGAACTCGCGCTCCAGCCCGGATCCCGAGCGGGCATGCGTGGCCTCCCAGGATGCCGGCTTCGCATCGAGGCCGGTGATCAGCGCGAGGTAGGTGTTGGTCTTTCCCTTGTCGAGCCCCGCCGATGCCGTGAGCCCGGCCTTGGCGCGGAACGACTGCGAGCTGCCGCCAATCGGCTTCAGCTTGTGCACGTACTCGACCGCGGACGCCTTGTTGAGCTCGGTCGCCGGCACCAGGCTTTCCTTCCAGCGATACACCTCGGTGGCGAAGCTGATGACGTTGAAGCGGACCTCGGGGCCCAGCTGATTGAGCGTACGCTCGAGCTCTTCCTTCACGATCTCCATCTTCTGGAACGACTTGTAGTCGCGATCCTGCAGCTTGAAGGCGGCACGATCGGCGACCAGGTCCTCCATGCTGCCGCTCTGATCGATCACGAACACGATGCGCTTGCTCTGCGTGCGCACGTTCATGAACTCCGACTGCGTCGCGACCTTGCCCACGTAGGTGCCGCTGCGCGTCTTCTTGCGCTCCTCGATCTCCTTCGGCGTGGGCACCTTCCAGCGCGCGCCGACCGTCGCCCACCACGCCTTCCACTGCATCACATCCGGCGCGAACTCCTCGCCAGTGACCTTCATCAACGCCAGATGCGCATCGTCTCGCAGGCGGCCGTCCTCCTTCTCCATGCGCCCGATCAACGGCCCGACCGCGCTCTTGTCGCGGAACATGCCGAGCGCGTTGATCGCGCTGGAGCGCACTTGCCAGTCGGGCGCCTCGAGCGCCTTCACCAGTGCCGGCACGGCGCCCTCGCCGGCGCCGATGGCGGCAAGTGCGTCGATCGCGGCCGCCTTGAGCGGAGCCTCGTCCGCATCGACGAACGGCACGATCGCCGGCACCGCGTCCTTGGCGTGCAGGTTGCCGAGCGCTTGCAGGCACGATCGCCGGATGTCGAAGTCCTTGTCGGTGGTGAGCAACGTCAGGATCTGCTGCACCAGGTGACGTGCGCCCATTCGACCCAGCGCCGCGATCGCCGTCGCCACCGCCGCCTTGCGGGGCGGCTTCGGCGAGTTCTTCGGCGGCACGATGTAGGTGTTGATGAGGTAGTTCGCCGCGTCGTTGTTCTTGAGCAGCGCGAAGGTCTCGACCACCACCTCGCGCACGCGGTAGTCCGGGTCCTCGATCGGGTCGCCGAACGCTTGCACCACGAGCAGCTCGAGCCGCGCCATGCGCGCCTCGTCGTAGCCCAGCCCTTCCGGCTTCGCCTTGCGTGCGTAGGTGATCTCGGTCGCCACGTCGCGCACGTCGGCGATGCGCAGGTTGGTGTCGCCGCGATGCTTGCGGTACTGATCCTTGAACGTGTTGAGCGTTTCCTCGAGTGGATCGCCAATCCACATCAGCAGCCCACCGACCACGAGGCTCACGGCAGTTCGCATCTCGGCCCTCGATCGAAGAACGGAAACCAGGCGACCGCTGCATTCTATCAACCAGCCGCGTCGCCGGCACCGCCCGACAAACCTGGCATGCTCGTGTTTCGCGAGCGCTCCACGGGTATCCTCTAGCGGCGTGTGCGGTAACCAGGCACCGGCGCGGGGCCGGCCGCGGCGGTGCGAGTTCTGTTGCTGGAGGCCGGCCTCCCGGGCCGATGAACTCTTGGCGATCAGCCGGCTGCCAGCATCCACGGTTGCTCTGCGGTGAGGGTCGATTGAAAGGAATCGTGCTCGCGGCAGGACGTGGCGAACGACTGCGGCCCTTCACCGAGGAGGTGCCCAAGCCGCTCCTGCCGGTGCTCAACATACCGGTGCTCGAGTTCGCGCTCGCCTCGCTGGAGAACGCGGGCGTCGACGAGGTCGGCATCAACATCTTCCACGCCGCCGAGCGCATCGCCCCCTACCTGCAGGCACGCCCCGGCACCACTCCCCTGGTCGTCAGCCAGGAGCATCAACTGATGGGCAGCGCCGGCGGCCTCAAGGTGCTCACCCAGCGGCTGGGCAGCGGCCCCTATCTGATTCACAGCGTCGATGTGGTGAGCGACATCGCGTGGGACGCGGTCCTCGAGGTGCACCGGCGCCAGCGCGCGCCGGTCACGCTCGTGCTCACCGAGACCCCCTATCCAGGCGAGGAAGGCGTCGCTGTCGACCTGCGCGGCAGGATCACCGACATCTACGGGCTCGCCCGCGGCGAGCGTGGCCCGTACGGCCTCCTGGGCCTGCACGTGGTCGAGCGCGATTTTGCGATCCGCCTGCCTCCCCAGGGCGACATCGTCCGCGACGTGTACATCCCGTACCTGATGCGGGGCGGCATGATCGGATCGTACATGCACACTGGCTACGGCATGGAGCTGCGCACGCCTGCGCAGTACCTGCTCGCGCATCGCGATCTGCTCGACCAACGCATCAAGCTGCCCGCCCGCATCACCAGCCGCATCGCCGAGGAGCGGGCGCGACAGCCGCGCGTCAACCACGGGCGCATCATGGACCCGAGCGCGTGCGCCGCCTCGAGCCGGCTCGAGAAGGGCGCCTCGGTGGGCCCTTATGTCGTGCTCGGCGAGGGGGCATCGGTGGGTGCCGACGCGCATCTCGAGCACGCGGTGCTGTTGCCCGGCGCGAGCATCCCTGCGCACGAGAGCTTGCGCCATGTCATCGTCGGCTCGGGCATCATCGTGCGCGCCGAGGCTCCCTGAGCGCCGCGCCGATCGCCGCCTTCTCGCACCTGCGCGCTGGTCTTGGCCGAGCCGGCCCGGTATGGTGAGGCGCTCGAGCCCCGGAGCGAGCAGCCACACTTCATGAAGGGATCCCTAATCGTCCTCCTGATCGGCGCGGTCGTGGCGGCGTTTGCAGCGGTCGCGCTGTGGCCGTCGGCGGCAGACCTCGAGCGCGCCACGCACAGCCTCGAGCGCAAGCTCGCCCGCATCGACGACGAGTTGAAGGGCATCAACGACGACCTGCTCGAGATCCTGCGGTTCAAGTGGGCGAACAACCTGAAGAAGAAGCTCGACCTGCTGCGCAATCAAGCCACGGCGATCCGCGCCGATGGCAAGGCAACTGCCGCCGCCTTCGACGCATCGATCACCACCAGCAAGGCGACGGCGCTGCAGAAGCTGAAGGAGCTGGATGAGGCCGCAGTGCAGCTCGGCTCGGACAGCAGCGATCTGCGCGCGCGCACCACTTACATCCGCGGCGTCCTGCGACGCATCGAGCCGTTGCGCAACGAAGCGCGCGAGCTGCGCGCAAAGCTCACGCGCCGCGCCGACGAGTTGCAGGACCAGGAGCTGATCCGGCGGCTCAAGGCCGCGATCGACGCATCGTCCCGGGCCGAGGATCTCGTGCAGCAGGCGCTGGAGCGGCTGCCCGCCAGTCTCGACCAGGGCAAGGTCATGGCGCAGACCGCGGAGAACGAGCTCGAGGATGCGCTCGCCGAGATGCGCCGCCTCGCCGGCCCGTGAGCAGCGTGCTGCGCGTGCACGGCGCAGTCAACCGTCGGTGCGGCTGCGCAGGATGCGCCGGTCGCCGCGCCGCACCGTCAGCCCGACACCGTCGAAGTGTTCGAGCAGCGGGATCATGTACTTGCGCGACGTCTGCAGAACGTCGCGCAGCGATGGGATGTTCACCTCGCCGCCATGCTTGCGCCCGTCCTCGATCAGCATGCGTTCGACCCGTTCGATCGCGGTGCGGTGGAAGAAGTGCTCGCCCACCTTGACCAGCTCCCCCTCTTCGACCAGCAGGCGGATCAGCTCGACCACGCTTCGGCGAGCCACCTTGCTCGCCACCTCGCTCACCGACGGCGGGTTCACGTCGGCGGTCGCGTACGAGGCTCGCAGCAGCTCGAGCAGGAGCTCCTGCTTCTCGTTCAGCTGCGGCGTGAATGCCGCCGAGCGCACGCGCCCGCCCTTCTCGGCAATCAGGCTGCCCGACTCGGTGGCCGCCTCGATCGCCTCGAGCAGGGTCGCGTCCGGCAGCCGGGTCTCGCCGCGCAGGTCGCGCAGCTCCATCCACTTGCGCAGCGGGTGATGCGCGTGGAACGCGGCGACGGCCGCGAGCACCCTGCGCACCGCGGCAGCGAACGACTCGCGCGTGAGGTAGCCTTGCTTCGACACCATGCGCAGCACCCCGGCCGCGACCAGGCGCTCGAGCCGCGACTCGATCTCGTCCCTGGGGCGCTTGCACTGGATCGCGATCTGCGCCGCCGCGAGCGGCTGGTACTGCGCTTCCTTGAGCGCCACGATCACCTTGTGGTCCTCGTCGGTCAGCGCGTCTTCCTTCTCCTTGACCAGATCGATCACGTGCGCCTTGAGCCGCTTCAACCGGCGCCGCGATTCGCCCAGGATCACGCCGCCGCCGATGGTCTCCATCGGCGACGGCAAGCGCACCAGGAAGCGGTCGCCCGCCACCGCCACCACCGGATCCTCGAGCGCGATCTGCACCAGCCCGTCCTCGCCCGGCATGAGCTGGTCCTTGTCGAGCAGGGTGAGCACGCCGAGGATCTCGGCGGTACCAACGTGGAACCGGATCTGGCTGCGCGGCCGCAACGGTCTCTGGCCGTTCTCGAGATAGCGCATGCGACCCTCGAACAGGCGCTCGGCGCGGAAGTAGCCGGGCGCTGCCACCGTGGCGCCGCGCTCGACCTGGTGGAAGTCGATCTCGGCGAGGTTGAGCGCCGTCGAATGCCCGGCGATGGCCTGCGTGCGATCGAGCTTGTAGGCCTGGATGCCGCGCACCCGTCCCTGCCGGCCGAGCGGCAACACCTCGACCGTATCGCCCACCGTCACGCGGCCGCTCACCGGCACGCCGGTCAACACGGTGCCGTGTCCCTTGGCCGAGAACACGCGCTGGACCGGCATGCGGAACAGGCCCTCGCCGGTGCGCTGCGGCGTGGCGGCAATCATCTGCTCGAGCGCCTCCTGCAGCTGATCCAGGCCCTCGCCGGTGGTGTTGGAGATCGGCAGGATCGGCGCCGATGCGAGGAACGTGCCCTTGACCAGATCGCGC
Source organism: Planctomycetota bacterium (assembly GCA_046349655.1). Classification (GTDB taxonomy): domain Bacteria; phylum Planctomycetota; class B15-G4; order B15-G4; family JAXMBY01; genus JAXMBY01. The sequence goes on along the minus strand of JAXMBY010000045.1, from coordinate 44,607 downwards.
ACGTCTTCGATCGCGAGCGCCAGGTAGTCGGCGTCCACCAGGTCACGCTTGGTCAGCACGATCAGGCCGCGCGCGATCCCGAGCAAGCCCATGATCTCCAGGTGCTCCCGCGTTTGCGGCATCACGCCATCGTCGGCGGCGATCACCAGCAAGACGATGTCCACGGAGGTGGCACCAGCGACCATGTTCTTCACGAACCGCTCGTGGCCAGGGACGTCGATGATGCCGACGCTCTTGCCCTGGCGCGTGCGGTACGGCGCGAACCCGAGATCGATGGTCATGCCGCGCTCTTGCTCCTCCTTCAACCGGTCGGGGTGAATGCCGGTGAGCTTCTGCACGAGCGTGCTCTTGCCGTGATCGATGTGCCCGGCGGTGCCGATGATGACGTTGAAGATGCCGGTGTCGCGCGTGGTGGTCATGCCGGAGGCTACCGAGTCACACGAGTGAAGACCGCAAAGCCGGCGGCGATCAACGCACCGCGAGGCCGACGACCTCGGGCAGATACAGCAGACGCTGGCACGACTTGCACACCACGAGGTTGGCAGCCTGCAAGTTCATCAGGTCGTTGGGCGTGAGCGTCATGTAGCAGCCCTGGCAGATGCGCGCCTCGACCGGGACGATCGCCACGCCCTGGCGAGCGAGCAACGCTCGCTCGTAGATGCCGAGCGCCTGCCGATCCACCTGCGCCTGCAACGCCGCGCGCTTCTGTTTGACCTGATCGTGCTCGGCGCGATAGGCTTCGATGTCGCGCTTGATCTGCGTCTCGAACTCGGCGAACTCGCGCGCGGCCTGGTCGCCCTGCGCCTTCAGGTCGTGTTCTTCCTTGGCGAGCGCGTCGATGCGCGACAGGATCTCGAGCCCGGCATCCTCGATCTTCGCGCGATCTTCCTCGACCCGCTTGGTCTGATCGAGGATCGCCTGGTACTCCTGGTTGGTCTTCGCCAGGTTGAGCTGCGCCTTGAGCTTCTCGATGTGCTGCTCCTTGGTGCGCATCTCCACTTCGGATTCCTTGAAGCGCGCGCGCTCCTTCATGATCTCCGCGTGCTTCGCTTCACCCGCAGCCTGGAGCTGGGCTTTGTGCCGGCTGCGCTTCTCCAGGATCTCCGGTGCGACTCTCAGGTTGGACGTGATGCGCGACAGGTCCCGATCGATCTCTTGCAGCTTGATCAGCAGCTTGAGCGTATCGACAGCAGTCATCCTCACTCCCTCTACCGGTCGTGACGGAAGAGCGCTGGCCGAACCGGACGCTGCCGCACCAGCGAGAGCCGGTCAGTCCAGGCTTTCCAGGAATCCCTCGAGCAACCGGCTGCGCACCGGGTGCTGGAGCTTGCGCACGGCCTTCGCCTCGATCTGACGCACGCGTTCACGAGTCACCTTGAAGATGCGGCCAACCTCTTCCAGGGTGTAGGTATAACCGTCGCCGATACCGTAGCGCAACTTGATGATCTCACGCTCGCGGAACGAAAGCGTCTGCAGCACGCTGTTGATCTTCTCCTTCAGCATGCCATAGGCCGCGGCGTTCACCGGTGACTCGGTGGTCTCGTCCTCGATGAAATCGCCGAAGTACGAATCGTCGCCTTCGCCGATGGGACGATCGAGCGAGATCGGGTGCTTGGAGATCTTCATCACCCGCTTCGCCTCGTCGATCGAGATCTGTGCCTCGGTGGCCACCTCCTCGATGGTCGGCTCGCGCCCGTACTTCTGGATCAGCTTCTTGGTGACGTTGCGCAGCTTCGACATCGTCTCGATCATGTGCACCGGGATGCGGATCGTGCGGGCCTGATCGGCGATCGAGCGCGTGATCGCCTGGCGGATCCACCAGGTCGCATACGTCGAGAACTTGTAGCCGCGCCGGTACTCGTACTTCTCCACCGCTTTCATCAAGCCGGTGTTGCCTTCCTGGATCAGGTCCAGGAACGACAGGCCGCGGTTGCGGTACTTCTTCGCGATCGAGACCACCAGACGCAAGTTGCCGGACGACAACTTCATCTTCGCGATCTCGTACTCCTGATAACGCTTGCGGATGATCTCCAGGCGCCGGCGCAGGCGATGCGGAAACTCCATCGCCGTGAGGCACATCTGGTCGAACTCGACCCTGAGGTCCTTGTAGGCCCGCGAGTTCTTCGACCCCTCGAAGTGCTGCAGGCGACGCTCGAGCAGCTCCATCTCGCCCAGCTTCTCGTGCAGCAGGTCGATCAGCGGCTTGATCTTCTTCAGCTGGATCGACAGCTCCTCGAGCAACGCCGATCCGCGCCGTCGGCGGCGAGCGATCGACCACACCAGGCGCGCACGATCGGCGCCCTTCACGCCGCGCTCCAGCACATGCTGGAACTCGGCGCGCACGCGCTCATAGACGCGGCGCAGCGTGGTGAGGTTGGTGGCGAGGCGATCGAACACCTCTTCCTTGGCCGGCTCGATCTCGCCGGTCTGCACCTTCAAGGTACGGTCGAAGGCCAGCTCGCCGTTGTACACGTCTTCCAGGATCTGGACGGCGTCGCGCATTCCGTACCCGGACATGAGCAGGTGCCGCCGGAACGCACGCCGCGTGGTCTCGATCTTCTTGGCGAGGTCGATCTCCTCCTCGCGCGTGAGCAGCGGGATCTCGCCCATCTGCGTGAGGTACATGCGCACCGGATCGTCGATCTTCTCGGACCCGCCGGTGCGCTCGAAGCGCTCCTCTTCCTCGGCCTCCTGCTTCTCGAGGCTCTCGCCGTCGTCGCCGACCTCGGCCTCGTCCACGAGCTCGATGCCATTGTCCTCGAGCGTGGTGAGGATCGAATCGATGTTCTCGAGCGAGTCCTCGGGCAGGTGCTGGTTCAACTCCTCGTAGGTGATGAAGCCCTTCTTGCGGCCCTTCTCGACCAACATGCGGAGGACCGGATCCATCTTGTCCATACGCTCTGCCTTCAAGACGCCCTGCCTTCAGCTGCGGAAACTCACGCTCGACCCGTTCACTGCTGCTGGCAACCAGCCAGCACCGACCATGGCCCGGCGACCATCAAGGCCCTCGATCCAGCTCACGACGCGGCTGCCCATGACGCGGCTGGAGCCTGCGCAAGCCGCTCACGTAACCCCGCAGCAGGTCGTCGTCGCCGGCCGCTGCCACGGACGAAGGTGCTTGCTGCCGCAGACGTTCCTTCAGATCACTGAGCTCGCGCGCTCCCGCATCGCGCTGCGCGCGATCGAGTGCCTCGCGAACCACGGCCTGCGAGTTGCTCACCGACACGGTCTCGACCAGATCGATGATCAGCGCCTTGAGCGCCGGGTGCTCGTGCGCCAGGTCGACGAGGGAGCCGCTGCCGAGCTCGCCGCCATGCGCACGCAGCCAGGTGAACAGCTCCTGGTGGGCGCCCACCGTGAAGTCTTCGGGCACGAGGCCGTCCACCGAGCGGAGCAGCGCGGGCTCGCCCACCAGCGCGCACAGCAGCTCGCGCTCCGCCCGCTCGCGCGTGGTGCGCTGCGGCGGCGGCCCGGCCGTGCTGTCCTCCCTCGTGGGCGACGCAGTGCGCGGCGCCGGAGCCACCACGCGCGCCGTGCCGCGCATCGCCGCCTCGCTGACACCGAGCTGCTCGGCGATCCGCTTCACCAGGAGCTCGCGCTGCACCGGATCGGTGATCGCCGTCAGCAGGCCCAGCACGTCGTGGGCAGCGCGCAGCTTGCCCGAGAGGCCTTGCGCCTGATGCCTCCTCAAAGCGCATTCGATCAGGAAGTCGACCGCCTCCTGGCGGTGGTTTTCCACCAGCTCCTGAAAGCGCGCGCTGCGGCCGGCAGCGAACAGATCGCCGGGATCCTCGCCATCCGGAATGATCACCACCGACACGTGCAGCGCCTGCGCGAGCAAGATCGGCAGGCTGCGCTCGGCCGCGGCGATCCCGGGCGCATCGCCGTCGAAGATCAGCACCACGTCGTCGACATGGCGCTTGAGCAAGGTCGCATGCTCCTCGCTGATCGCGGTGCCGAGCGCCGCCACGCAGTCCTTCACGCCCTCCTGGTGACCCAGGATGACGTCCATGTAGCCCTCCATCACGATCGCGCGGCGCGACTGCAAGATGTGCGGCCGCGCTTCGGCGAAGGCGAACAGCAAGGACTTCTTCTGGAACAGCTCGGTCTCCGGCGAGTTCAAGTACTTGGGCGTCGACTGATCCAGCACACGCCCGCCGAAGCCGCGCAGTCGCCGCTGGCCATCGCGGATCGGGATCATCACGCGGCCGCGGAACAGGTCGAAGTGACCGCCGGTCGCACGCTGGCGCGCGAGGCCAGCGGCCTCGATCTCGCTCACGCCGAAGCGCTGCGCCTGCAAGTGGCCGGTCAGCGCCTGCCAGTCGGGCGGGCTGAGCCCGAGCTCGAAATCGGCGATGGTCTGCGTGGCGATGTGGCGGCGCAGCAGGTAGTCGCGCGCACCCATGCCTGGCGCCGAGCTCAACGTCGAGCGGAAGAACCGGTTGGCCGCCTCGAGCAGCTCGGTCAAACGCTCGCGCCGGCTCGAGCGCTCGCCGGGGGCGCGCTCGATGCTGAGACCGGCGCGCTTGGCCAGGATCTCGAGCGCTTCGGGGAACGTCACCTGCTCACGCTCGCAGACGAAGTCGAAGACATCGCCGCCCTTGTGGCAGCCGAAGCAGTGGTAGAACTGCGACTGTGGGTTCACGTAGAACGAGGGCGTCTTCTCGCGATGGAAGGGACACAACGCGCGAAAGCGGGCGCCGACCTTCTGCAGCGGCACGAACGCGGACACCAGCTCCACGATGTCGGTGGCCTCCTTGACCCGGCGAGCAGCGTCTTCGACGTAGCGCGACACGCGCGAACCTTGAGCTGAAGACGGGGAGTGCCAGACCGGAAACCGCGACGGCAGGACAGTCGCCGCCCGCGTTGCCCACGCACCTGGTGAACCGGGCTCAAACACATCGGTGCCGAGACGATCGCGCACTGGTCCCAGGCCGCTGCTGCGCACCCACCCGCCGGCATCGATGCAATCCCCGTGGGATCGATGCCGTCGCGTTCGGTGTCTGTCGCCTGCCCGGCGACGGGACTCCGCCCCGGAGCGGCAGTTGCGCACATCGGTATGAGCCGAGACGCATCGGTTATAGGGCAACCGCCAAGCGAACCGATTGGCAAAAATCACCGCCGGCAGAGAGTCGGGGCGCAAGCCTGCCCGGCGGCACGATCAGGGCGTCATGGGTCGCGCGCGAGCTGGACCTCGTGCAGCGCCGAGAAGATGGCCACAAACTCGGTAGGCGACATGGTTTCCGTCCGCCGAGCTGGCCCGAACGGGGCGGCGATCCGATCGGCGAGTGCGGGCGTGAGCACCGGCGCAAAGGCGGCGAGCAGGCCGGCGCGCAAGGTCTTGCGGCGGTACGGGAACAACGCGCGCACCACGCTGGCGATGGCGGCAAGAGACGCTCGCTCGGACGCCGGCCGGAAGCTCAACCGGACGATCGCCGAGAGCACCTTGGGAGGTGGCCAGAAAGCGTGGCGGCCCAGCCGGCGCAACAGCTCTGCCGTCCCGGCGAGATGGAGCAGCACCGAGATCGGCCCGTAGTCCTTGCCGCCCGGCACAGCGACCAAGCGCTCCGCCACCTCGAGCTGCACCGTGGCGATGGCCCGGCTCACCGGCCACGGCGATTCCGCCAGCAACGCGAGCAAGGGCGTCGCGATCGCGTAGGGCAGGTTGGCAACCAGCACGAGGCGGGCGCGGCCATGCAGCTCCGCCTCGATCGCCGCCACCACCGCCGGGTTCCAGGCGTTCTTGCTGGCGAGCACGTCGGCTGCCACCCAGATGAGCTCGCTTGGATGGCCGAGGGCCGCAGGGGTGGTGGCAAAGCGCGCGTCGATCTCGATCGCCACCACGCGGGCGCCGGCAGCCAGCAGGTGGCGGGTCAGGTTGCCCGGGCCCGCGCCCACCTCGAGCACCAGATCGTCCGGCTGCAGCGCTGCCTGCTGCACCAGGTACGCGAGCAGATCGGCGCGCCTCAGGAAGTGCTGGCCGAATGACTTCTTCGGCCTCATGGTCGCTCCCGCGCCGCAGCGTGCGTGCGCTCGCGCAGGAATACCTCGAGCACGTGATCGAGCGGATCGTGCCGCGGCTGCAGATCGAAGCAGCGCAGCGTCGCCCCGCGGCTGAGGAGCAGGCGCAGATCGCCCTTGCCAGTCGCATCGAACAGGATGTGCCGGGAGCCCAGCGTGTCGACGCGCAGGTAGTGCAATGGGGCGCCAGCCTCCGCGCGACAGTAGGCGAGCCCGCGCGAGATGCCGGGCAGCCCGGCGAAGCTGAGCCACGTCTGCTGGCCCGCGTCGCTCACCAGACACGGCGCGCCGAGCGGCCCGAGCTCGATCCGCGCGCCAGTCGCGAGCGAGACCAGGTGACTGTGTCCTTCGCCGCCCTCGCGACCCTCGAGCAAGAGCTTGCCAGGCCTGACCAGCTGCACGCTCGTGAGCACCGGCGCCGCGGTGAACAACGGCTGGCTCCAGCGCTCGACCAGCTGATGGCCGGCGGTCAGGCTGGCGAGGGTCAGCACGCCATCGAAGCTCGGCCCGATCAACAGCAGCTCGCCCTGATCGGCAGCACCGTCCGCTGGCACGAACTGGAGCGGCACGTGCTCCCACGCGGGCGGCGACGGACCCTGCCAGCCGGCCGGGAACAGGTTCGAGTAGGCGCCGCCGGCGTCGATCGGGCCGAGCGGCTCGAGCTCGATGCGACCCGGTCCTCGACCACCCACCCGCACCCGCAGGAACGAGGCACCGCGAGCGACTGCCAGCAACCAGGTGCGCACGGCGGCGGGTGCCGCGTGAACCTGCGCCTCCGCGGGATCGGGCAGGTCGAGGTGCGACCACACCTGGCGCTGGTCCACGAGCGCGCCATCGGCGAGCCGCACCAGGGCGAGATCGGTGACCTCGCTCATCGGCACCCGCGGCGGCGGCTGGTAGCGCTCGACGTAGAACAGCTCGTCGCGGCTGGCGGCGATGGCTTCCGCCACCCGGAGCCAGAAGCTCGGCGGCGCCTGCTCACAGCCCGGGGCCACCGCATCGTGCCTGCCTTCGGCATCGATCTCCTCGGCGAATCGGAACCGATGCCATTCGGATTGGGCGAGCTCGAGCCACGGCTCGCTCACGCGCTGCACCAGGCGGGCGAAGCGCGCCACCCAGGTCGTCCGGTTCACCATCACCAGGGCGTGCGACGACGTGGCCGGCAGGACCACGATCTCGTCGCCCGTGAAGACGTGGGCGCGGATCAGCTGTCCGGTCGCCGCGGACAGGAGCGAGATCGCCACCTGACCCACCGCGCCGCCCGCGGCGCTCGAACGCCAGCACACGGCGATGCGGTCCGCCCCGAGCGGCATGCCCACCGTGGGCTGCGCCATCGCAGGCAGCGCCACGCCCGCGCGCGAATCCACACGAAAGCGGCGCTCGCCGCTCTGGCCGAGGCGGATCACGGCGCCCGATTCGGTCACCAGGCAGACCTCCTGATGGTGATCGCGCTCGGTCACCGCAAACAGGCTCTCGATCAGCTCGTCCACCGCGGCGGCATAGACCACCTCGCGCCGATGCTGATCGCGCTCGCCGAGAAGGTCCCAGAAGTCGTCGCCCAGCTCGCCCAGCTCGCGGCTGGCCCGTGCCGACTGCTTGGCGTCGAGGCTCGAGAGCCGATCGAGCGCCAGATCGGCGAACGGCTCCGCGTCGCGCACGCAGCGGAATCCGAGGTCGAAGCTGCGACTCTCGGCCAGCGCGCGCTTGGGATCCTCCGCACGCTCGCGCCCGGCAGTGATCCGGTAGGGCACGATCTGCGCCCAGTCGGTGCCGCTCGCGGATTCGCCCGCGGGCTCGTTGAACGAGCCGCCCTTGATGACGCGGGTCGGCCAGTCTTGCAGGTTGGCCTGGCGGAACTCGACGCCGGGAAGGTCGGACTGCGGCAGGCTGCGCTCGAGCAGCGATCGGCCTGCGCCGGCGAGCGCGGTCGCGTCCAGCGGTGGGTTGAGCGGGTCGTCGGGGTCGGGGGCGATCCACTCCCAGACGTTGCCCGCCATGTCGTGGCAGCCGCGGCCGTCGGGCTCGGTGCTGCCGCTCGGGAACATCCCCACCGGCGTCGTGTCACCGATGCCGGTGGACAGCACGTTGCAGTAGTACCGGTAGAAGTTGGGGGTGCCCCACGGATAGATCGCGTAGCTCACGCCGCCCGCGGGAGCGGCAGCGCGCTCCCATTCGCGCTTGGTGGGCAGGCGCTTGGCATGGAAGCGAGCATAGGCCTCGGCATCGGCGTAGCTCACGAACGTCACCGGATGCTCGAGCTTGCCCGCTGGCGGGCGCAAGCGGTGGTCCTTGTCACGCCACCAGTGCCACAGGAATCCCGCATCTTGATCGGGCTGGTAGTGCGAGCGCAGCAGGAAGTCCGCGTAGTCTTGGTTGGTGACCTCGTAGCAGTCGATCAGGAACGGCCGCATCGCGCCGGACCCGCGCACGCACAGCATGTTCGCGATCTCGGGGAACACCTGCGGCGCGTCGGCCTCGGCAGTCCTGGGCTCGCATCCCTGGTTCACGCTGAACAGGAACACGGCGAGGGCCGCGCGCCCTGGCCGACCAGGATGCGCACCGCCCTCGTGCTTCGGGTTCGATCGCTGGGTGCCACCGGCATCGGCCTCGCCGCAGCCAGCAGCACGCGCTTCGTCAATCCTTCGCTTGTGGCTTGCCTGGGATCTCATTGCGCGGCAACAGGACGGTGACATCGACGCGGCGGTTCTTGGCCTTGCCTTGTTCCGAGTCGTTCGCGCCGTTCGGCTGATAGGGTCCGTACGAGGCGACCGACATCCGCGACTCGGGAATCCCCAGCCGCTTGAGCTCCTCCCACACCGTCAGCGCGCGATCGGCACCGAGCTCGATGTTGCCGAGCGGATACTCCTTCGCGTGCACCCGCACCGGATCCGGATCGGTGTGCCCCTCGATCTGGATCCTGTCGTTGTGCGGCTTGAGCTCGGCCGCCAGCTTGGCCAGCGCTGCCTTGCCCCTTGCCGAGAGGTTCGACTTGCCCACGTCGAACAAGACCGAATCGTCGATCCGATAGGAGAAGGTGCCCTTGCCGTTCTGCACGATCGACCACGGCGAGTCATCGGCCTTGCGCTTGGCTTCCGCTTCCTCGAGGCGCTTCTGCAGCTCGGCGATGCGTTCGTCGGCAGAGCTGCTGTTGTTCTTGTACTTGTCGACCTCCAGCGACAGATTCGCCAGCTGCGCCGACATGTCCTTGTTGCGCGACTCCAGATCGGCCTGGTAGTTCTCCGCTTCCTTGAGCGCCTTCTTCACGTGGTTGTAGTCGTTCTGCAGCTCGTTGTACTTGTCCTGCGAGACGCAGCCCACGAACGGAACCGCGAAGACCACTGCGAACAGCACCGCGACGACCCGCTTCACCACACACCTCCCCTTGAGATCCAAACGCCTGTTGCCCTGATCCGTGGTTGCCCTGGCGTGCAACCCTGCGGCGCGCAGCGCGGATCGACGCGAGCGCGCTGGCGCTCGCGTCGCCGGCACGAGCTACTTGCCGCTGAAGATGTTCGCCGCCCAGCTGGTGAGCGCGCTCGAGCGCTGCTTCATCGCGTCGAACGTCGCCATCGTTGCGATCAGCAGGATGAGCGCAGTCAAGATGCCGACGGCCACCACCCAGCCGGGCTCGTGCGCCCCGTCGGCGACCGCCGGGGCGCGCGCACGCGACGCCACCGCGCGAGCCGACACGACGCGACGCCCGCGCGCAGCACCGCGGTCGACCGCCGGTTCCGGCTTCTCCTCCTCCACCAGGAAGGAATCGTCGGCGATCGGCGCGGTCTCCATGCCAACCGGCTGGCCCGCCGAATCGTCCTCATCGAACACGAGCTCCTCCGGCAGCTCCGAGCCAGCGCTCACCGTGGGGAGGTCACGGCTGCCCTTGCCGGCGGCATCGAGCGCCTCGATCACGTCCTTGCCGTGCTCCTTCTTGAAGCGCTCGATGTCCTCCTTCTTGAACTTCATCTTCTCCTGATCCCGGAAGGCGCGAATCTCGCCTTCGGAGACCAGGCGCTTCAGCTCCTCCTCTTCGATGTGCAACTCGCGAAGAGCTTTCTCGAAGGAGTAGAAATCCTGAGCCACTGTCGAACCTCCCTGTGCGAATAGGTGACCGAAAGTGCGGAACCACTGCCAACGGGCTGCAAAACGATCTACGGCTAGCGACGACCTGCTCTGCAGGGTATCCCGCGCGGCGTGCGGCTTGGGCCCTCGGCGGAAGGCCAGGGGCGAACGACCATCTCAAGGGCACGGTCGGGACACGTCTGAGCGTGGAAGGAGTCCCTTGGCTTCGATCGATTCGAATCCTAGAGGGCCCTTCGCAGCCTTGCAAGGCAGATTACGGTCGCTGAAGCAGCCATGCAAGCGCTCACTCAGCGGCGCACCCCGCCCTGCCCGAGCGGGCATGGCGGGGCTGGATCGCCCTCATGTATCTCGCTCGCGGCCGGACGTGACACGGGTGGGCGGTGCGTCGGCAACCGGCAGCCACACCGAGAACGTCGAGCCGCGGCCCGGCTCGCTCTGCAGCTGGATCGCCCCACCGTGATCCGAGACGATGCGGTGGGCGATCGAGAGCCCGAGCCCGGATCCTTCACCGCCGCCCTTGGTGGTGAAGAACAGGTCGAACGCACGATCCACCTGCTCGCTCGTCATCCCGCAGCCGTTGTCGGCGACATCGATGCGGATGCGATCGTCCTGGCGCGCGAGCCGCACGTCGAGCCTGGCGCCGGCCACACCAGCCAGGGCATCGGTGGCGTTGAGGAACAGGTTCAAGAACACCTGCTGCAGCTCGCCTGGTTCGCCGTACACCGGCGCATCCACACCGCTCACCTGGAATGCGGCGTTCAGCTTGCGCAGCTTGTGATCCATCAGCGCGTGCGCCTTGTCGATGACGCTGCGGATCGAGACCAGCCGGATCTCGGTCTTGCGCGGCGAGAACGTCAACACCTTCTGCACGATGTCGCGGATCCGGCCGAGGCCCTCGACGATGAGGTCGAGGTACTGCTGCGTCTTCGCATCCGCGGCGCGCTTCTTCAAGGACAGTGCCGCGTTCAGCAAGCCGCCGAGTGGATTGTTGATCTCGTGCGCGATGCCGGAAGCGTTGCGCCGGTGGCGGCGAGCCGCTGGGCGACGATCAGGTGCCGCCGTGCTGCTTCGGCGCGCGCGGTGGCCTCGGCCACGCGCAGCTCGAGGTTCTTGCTGTAGTCGGCCACCGCGGCCATCATCGCATTGAACGCCTGCACCAGGTGATCGACCTCGTCGCCGCGCCCCGGATGCCGGCACCGCCCACGTACACGCCGCGCGCGACGCGTCCGGCGCCGGCGCCGAGCGCGGCGAGGGGCTTCAGCACGCTCGTGTGCAAGGCCCAGTAGAGCCCGGCCACGAGCAGCAGCACGCCGGCGGACATCACCAGCACCGAGCCGATGCCCAGGCCCTCGGGCAGCTTCGGCAATGCGGGATCCTTCAACCGGAAGTAGCCGCCGCCCTTCACGCCGCCACTGCGTGCCGCGATCGTCGACCACCGTGTAATAGAGCGGCACCGCCACCCAGTTGCCGTCGCGGCCCATCGCCTTGCGGTCGCTGGCGCGCTCGCTGGCGTCGATCACCGCGTCGATCTGCCGGCGCGCACGCTCGGGATCGAAGTCGTCCGGGCGGTGGCGGCTGCCCATCGGATTGATGAGCACGTCCTCGGGCAGCGCGCCGCTCTTGCGCCACCGCACCTGGGCAAACGCGCAGTAGCGGCCGAGCTCGCGCAGCGCGAGCGTCTTCAGCTTGGGCTCCTCGCCGGATGCCACCTCGCCGAGCGAGGACCAGTCGCGGTTGAACTGCTCGAGGAAGCCGGCGAGCGTCTCGGCCTCGCGCTCCTGCAACCATGCGTCCAGGCGCTGATCACGCTGATGGCCGCTGACCCAGATCACACCGGCGAGCCCGCCGGTCACGAGCAAGCTGACCAGGATCACCAGCTTGAGGATGCGTCGCTGCAGCGACAAGGCCCGCTCACCTCACCGTTCCGATCACCTCACTGGCTGCGCTGCGAGAAGGTGTCCATGATCTTCAGGATCGGCAGGAACAACGACACGACGATGAAGCCCACCACCACCGCGAGGAACAAGAGGATCACCGGCTCGATGATCTTGAACAGGCCGGTGACCTTGGTATCGACGTCCTTGTCGTAGCTGTCCGCGATCTTGAGCAGCATCTTGTCGAGCTCGCCGGTCTTCTCGCCCACGTCCACCATGTTCACGACCATGTCGTCGAAGATGTGGCTCTCGCCCAGCGGCCGGGCGATCGGTTCGCCCTCGCGAATGCTCTCGTGCACCGAGTCGACCGCGCGCTCGAGCACGGCGTTGGTGACCGCGCCCTTCAGGATCGCGAGCGCCTCGAGGATCGCCACGCCGCCCAGCAAGGTGCCGAGAGTGCGCGCGAACCGCGCGATGATGGTCTTCTGCAAGAGCTCGCCGGTGAGCGGATGGCGAGCTTCAGGCGGTCGGCCTGGTAGCGCACCTTGGCGTTGCGCACCGCCATGCGATAGGCGATCACGAGCGCGATCGGCTCGAACAGGAACACGTACCAGCCCTGCGCCATGAAGTGGCTGGTGCCGATCAGCACCTGGGTGGGCGGCGGCAGCTCGATGCGGAACTCCTCGAACGATGGTGGTGAACTTGGGCACGATGACGATCATGATGAACGTCAGGATCGGCTGCGAACAGGATCACGAACACCGGGTAGGCGAGCGCGTTCTTGATCTTGCGCTTGATGTCCTCCGACTTCTCGCTGAAGTCGGCAAGCCGCGTGAGGATCGTGTCGAGCACGCCGCCTGCCTCGCCGGCGCGCACCATGTTCACGTACAGCCGATCGAAGATCCTCGGGTGCTTGGCGAACGCATCCGAGAGCGAGCTGCCGTTCTCCACGTCCTCGGTCACCATCGCCAGGGTTTCCTTGAACGGGCCGGAGCGCATCTGCCCCTCGAGGATGCGCAGGCACTTCACGATCGGCAGGCCGGCATTCTGCAGCGTGGCGAGCTGGACCGTGAACTGGGTGAGCACGCGCGGCCGCACCCGCCGGATCTTCGGCTTGGCCGCCGGCAGCATCGCCTTCTTCTCGTCGCTGGCGGCCGGGGTGAGCTTCTTGACCGGAGCAGTTCTGTGGATCTTTGCGGGCATGCAGCACCAGGTTGCTTGTTGCGCCAGTTGACCACGGGCGCGTCACGCGGCGCGGGGCGTGGTCACACTTCCACGATCGTCTCGCGCACGACCTCCTCCACCGACGTCACTCGATCGAAGATCAGCCGCAGGCCGGAATCGCGCAGCGTCGTCATGCCGTCCTCGACCGCGATCTCGTGCGGCTGGGTGGTCGACGCGCCCTCGAGGATGCCGTTCTTCAGGCGGTCCTGACCGGCATGATCTCGAACAGCGCCACCCGCCCTCGGTATCCGGAGGCAGTTGCACGTCACATCCTCGACGAGCGCGCGAATCCCCTGCCGCGGCCTTACCAGCTCGGGCTTGAGCCCGAGCTGGTAGATGACTTCCGGGCCGGGCGCGTAGGCCTCGAGGCGCTCTCCAGTCGTGCCGCGCACCAGTCGCTGCGCCACCACCGCCACCAGGGTCGACGTCAGCAGATAGGGCTCGACGCCGAGATCGACCAGCCAGCAGGCCGCCGCCGACGGCGCGTCGTTGGTGTGCAGCGTCGAGAACACGAGGTGCCCGGTGAGCGCCGCCTCGACCGCAATCTTCGCGGTCTCGAGATCGCGGATCTCCCCCACCAGGATCATGTCGGGGTCCTGGCGCAGGATCGTGCGCAGCACGCGCGCGTAGGTGACGCCGATCTCGTCGTTGATCGGGATCTGGACGATGCCCTCGAGGTCGTACTCGACCGGGTCCTCGGTGGTGATGATCTTGATGCCGACGTCGTTGGCCTCGTTCAGCATGCTGTACAGCGTCGTGGTCTTGCCGGAGCCGGTCGGTCCGGTGACCAGCACGATGCCGTGCGGCAGGTCGATCAGCTGGCGCACGTGCGCGAGCGGCTTGTCGGTGAGGCCGATCTTCTCCAGGTCGAGCGCCACCACGCTGGTGGTCGAGCACGCGGATCACGCATGACTCGCCGAACATCGTCGGCAGCGTGGAGACGCGCAGGTCGACGCTCCTGCTGCCGATCGAGATCTCGATGCGACCATCTCCAGGATGGTCTCGGCGATGCCGAGGTTGGCCAGACCTTGACGCGGTTGATGAGCGGCACCGCCATGACTTGGGCGGCGGCTCGAGCTCGTACAGGGTGCCGTCGACGCGGTAGCGCACGCGGAACTCGTCCTCGAACGGCTCGAGATGGATGTCGGAAGCCTTGTCGCGAACCGCCTGGAAGAGCACGTAGTTGAGCAGCTTCACCACCGGCGCCGAGTGCGCCATCGCCTCCTTGTCCCCGAGGTCGACGACGCGCCCGCCCTCCTTTCCTTGATCTCGTCCACATCTTGCCCATGGACGGGGCTTCTGCATGGCGTCGCCGTACACCTTCTTCAGCGCGCGCTCGATCTGCTCGAGATCGGCGATCGCGCCCTTCACCTCCGCCCCCGCCACGAACCGCAGGTCGTCGAGCAGGTTGGCGTTCAGCGGATCGGCCATGGCCACGGTGAGCGTGCCCTTGCTCGAGCCGGAACGGCACGACCTGGAACACGCTCGCGGACGCATCGATCTTCGGCTACCGCGTCCTTCGCGATCTCGACCTGGTCGAGGTCGACGATCTCCATGCCGAGCTGCAGCCCGAGCGCACGATTCAGCTGGCCCTCGCTGATCACCTTCATCTCGATCAGGATCTGGCCGATCGGACCGCCTTTCTCGCGCTGGACCTGCAACGCTTCCTGGATGTGCCCTTCATGGATGAAGCGCAGCTCCTTCAGGATCTGGCCGATCAGCTTGCGTTGCCTGGTCATCAGCGCTCTCGTCCGTGCGTCAGTCGATCGGGCCGAGCTTCAGGGCCAGCTCGTTCTTGTCCTGCGCGAACACCATCGCCGACTCGCGGTCGATCTTCTTCTTCTGGTAGAGGTCGAGCAGGTACTCGTCCAGCAGGCACATGCCGAGGCGCTTGCTGGTCTGGATCGCGGACGTGATCTTGAACGTCTCGTTCTTGCGGATGTGGTTCTCGATCGCCGGCGTCATCACCATCACCTCGAACGCCGCCACCACGCCGGGCTTGTCGCAGCGCGGCATCAGCACCTGCGAGATCACCGCGATCAGCGAGACCGACAGCTGCGCGCGGATCTGTTCCTGCTGCTCGTGCGGGAACGCATCGATGATGCGGTCCACGGTGCGTGCCGAGCCGGTGGTGTGCAGCGTGCCGAGCACCAGGTGGCCAGTCTCGGCCGCGGTGATCGCCGACGAGATCGTCTCGAGGTCGCGCATCTCGCCCATCAGGATCACGTCCGGGTCCTGGCGCAGCGCGCGCCGCAGCGCCTCGGCGAAGCCGTCGACGTCCTTGTGCACCTCGCGCTGCGTGACGATGGATTTCTTGTGCGTGTGGTAGTACTCGACCGGGTCCTCGATGGTGATGATGTGGCGATCGTCGTTCTGGTTGATGAAGTCGATCATGGTCGCGAGCGTGGTGGTCTTGCCGGAGCCGGTCGGCCCGGTGACCAGCAGCATGCCGCGCGGCCGCATCAACAGGTCCTTCACCATCGGCGGCAGGCCGATCTCCTCGAACGTGAGCAGCTTGGACGGGATCAACCTGAGCACTGCGCCCCACATGTCCTTCTGCCGCAGGATCGAGCAGCGCAGGCGCGCCTTGTCGCGGTGCGTGATGGCAAAGTCCGACGTGCCGCAGCGCGCCATCTCCTCGAGGTTGCGCGCTGGCGCGAAGCTCTTCACCAGGCGCATGGTCTCTTCCGGCGTCAGCACCGCAAAGTCCAGGTGCTTGAGCTGACCGTGATGCCGCACCGTGGGTGGGATGCCCACGCTGAGGTGGAGGTCGGACGCCTTCATCTCCACCACCAGTTCCAGCAGGTCGCCGATCTCAGCCATGGCAAGGAGCCTCGTTCGTGGTTGTCATCTCAATCAGCGGTCGCACAGATGCGCACCACTTCCTCGAGCGAAGTGATGCCGTCGAAGACTTTTCGCAGGCCGTCGTCGCGCAGCGTGGTCATGCGACCGGACAGCGTCGCCTGCTCGCGGATCTTCATCGATGGCTCGCCGCGGAACGTCATCTCGCGCAGCCCCGAGTCCATCTCGAGCAGCTCGAACAGACCGCGGCGGCCACGGTAGCCGGAGTGGCCGCAGCGCAGGCAGCCGGCCGGCCGGTAGAAGGTGCGCGCCGCATGCTGGACCGGATCGAGCCCGACCGCGCGCAGCTCCGCGGCGGTGGGCGTGTACGGCGAGCGGCAATCGGTGCACAGCACCCGCACCAGGCGCTGCGCCATGATGGCGGTCACCGAGGCGGACACCAGGAACGGCTTGATGCCCATGTCCATCAGGCGGGTCAGCGCCGACGGCGAGTCGTTGGTGTGCAGGGTCGAGAACACGAGGTGGCCGGTGAGCGCCGCCTGGATGGCGATCTCGGCGGTCTCGCCGTCGCGGATCTCGCCCACCAGGATGATGTTGGGAGCCTGGCGCAGCATGGCGCGCAGGATGCGCGCGAACGTGAGGCCGATGCTGGCGCGCACCTGCACCTGGTTGATGCCCTGCAGGTGATACTCGACCGGGTCCTCGGCGGTGACGATCTTGATGTTGGGCTGATTCAGCTCCTTGAGCGCGGCATACAGCGTGGTGGTCTTGCCCGAGCCGGTGGGTCCGGTCACGAGGAAGATGCCGTTCGGCCGGCGGATGATGCCGCGGAAGCGCTGGTAGTCCTTCTCGTGGAAGCCGAGCTCTTCCATCGACACCAGACCGCGCTCCTTGTCGAGCAGGCGCATCACCATGGTCTCGCCGTGGCTCGCCGGCAAGATCGACGCGCGCACGTCGATCGGCCGGCCGGCCACATGGAAGTTGATGCGGCCGTCCTGCGGCTTGCGCCGCTCGGCGATGTCCATGCCAGCCAGGATCTTGAGCCGCGAGATCAACGGACCGTGCAGGTGGCTCGGATGGCTGGCGGTCTCTTGCAGCACGCCGTCGATGCGGTAGCGCACGCGCACGCGGTTCAGCATCGCCTCGACGTGGATGTCGCTCGCGTGCTTCTCGAGCGCGTCCTCGATGGTCTTCTGCACCAGGCGGATGATCGGCGCGTCGTCGCTGTCGATCTCGGCTTGCGCCGCGCTGGTTTTTTCGCCTGCTCCGTCGCCGATCTCGTAGTAGCGTTTGAGCGCGTCCTTCACCTGGCCGGTGGGCGCGAGCGCTGGCATCAGCTCGCGGTCGAGCACGAACCGCAGGTTGTCGAGGTTGAACACCACCATCGGGTCGTCGACCGCGACCACCAGCTTGTCGTCCTTGAGCATCAGCGGCACGATGCGGTTTTCCTGCACCACCGCCTTGGGCACCAGGGCGATCACGTTGGCGGGGATCTTGCCCTTGGAGAGGTCGACGAACGGAATGCCGCTCTGCTTCGCCAGCGCCTTCGCCACCTGGACGTCGGAGGCGAGGTTCAGCGCCTGCAGCGCTTCGCCGATGCGGATCTTCTTGCCTTTCTGATGATTGAGGCCCTTCTTGATCGCGGTCTCGTCGCAGACGCCTTGCTCGATCAGGATCTGGCCCAGCAGCTTGCGAGTCATGGAGGTCAGCTACCAGCTGTCAGCGCAAAGCCCCCGTGGCGGCCTGGCATTCCCTGGCACCATGGCGTAGAGGGTCAAGTCGGAGCGGCCAAGAGGCCGGGCAGAAACGCACGGGGTATAACGCAAACTCATGTTCGGTAACACGATAAATTCACTGCCCAGGGTCTGGACCACGCTCGCGCTGCTGGCCGGCGGCGCCTTCTCGTCAGGCTGCGTGGTCGCCGATCACCAGTCCTATGCTTCGCCCAGGGACGCGCTGCTCACCTACCAGGCCGCGCTCGCGCGCGACGACGAGGAGCGCGAGTGGTTCTGCCTGTCGGAGCAGTTCAAGCGCAAGCTCGGCACGCTCGCCCGCTACAAGGTGGCGCGCGACCTGGCGCTGCACGGGAACGCCATGCTGCGGTTCTGGTTCGTGCGCAACGACCTCGACGACAACATCGTGCACGAGGAATACTCCGCCGACGGCAACGATGCGCTGCTGCGGGTCGAGCTGTGGGGATCGATCATCGACTTCCGCTTCCACAAGGAGGTCCTGCTCACGCTGCGCTCTGCCGGCGAGCCCGACCTGGCCGCTTACCTCGAACGACCGGCGAGCGAGGTGTTCGCGCTGCGCGACACGAACGAGATCTCGCTGCGGGTGCCGGGCGAGCTAGCGCCGCCCGATCCGCGAGCGCTGCGCGCGGCGCTGGTCGAGGAGCGCTGGAAGATCGCCGACTTCGCGCGGATCGAGGAGTAGCAGCATGCGCTACGCGGTGCGCGAGACCCGCTCGACGCTCTTCTCCTGCAGCCGCGCCTGCGCGGCCGCGAGCCGGGCGATCGGCACGCGGTACGGCGAGCAGCTCACGTAGTTCAAGCCGGCGCGATGGCAGAACTCGACGCTGTGCGGATCGCCGCCGTGCTCGCCGCAGATGCCGATCTTCAAGTTGGCACGGCTGGCGCGGCCGAGCTTGACGCCCATCTCGACCAGCTTGCCCACGCCGCCCTTGTCGATCGTCTGGAACGGATCGTCCGGCAGGATCTTCTTCTCCACGTACAGCGGCAGGAACCTCCCCGCGTCGTCGCGCGACAGGCCGAGCGTGGTCTGGGTGAGGTCGTTGGTGCCGAACGAGAAGAACTCGGCGTGGCGCGCGATCTCGTCCGCGGTCAACGCCGCGCGCGGCAGCTCGATCATGGTGCCGACCAGGTACTCGATCTTGACCTGGCTCGCTTCCATCACCTCGCCTGCCACGCGGCGCACGACCTCCTCCTGGAGCTTGTACTCGTTCACGTGACCGACCAGCGGGATCATGATCTCGGGGTAGACCTTGACGCCCTTCTTCATCACCAGGGCGGCGGCCTCGAAGATCGCGCGCGCCTGCATCTCGGTGATCTCGGGATAGACGATGCCCAGCCGGCAGCCGCGATGGCCGAGCATCGGGTTGGCCTCGCGCAGCTGCTCGCAGCGCGCGATCAGATCGGCCGCGTTCACCTTGAGTTTGCGCGCGAGCGCCTTCAGCTCCGCCTCGCCATGCGGCAGGAACTCGTGCAGCGGCGGATCGAGGGTGCGGATCGTGACCGGCAGGCCGTCCATGGCCTTGAAGATGCCGACGAAGTCCCGCCGCTGCATCGGCAGGAGCTTCTTCAGCGCACCGAGGTACAGAGCCTTCGGCGTGCCGAGCTCCTTCTTCAGCTTGGCGATGTTGGCCTGCAGGATGCGCTTCTTGTCCGCAGCGGTTGCCTTCTTGAGCTCGCTCTCGGAGCTCTCGAGCTGACCCTGCACGCGCTTGTAGTCCGCGGCACCCAGGATCATCTGCCGCACGCTGTCGATGCGATCGCCTTCGAAGAACATGTGCTCGGTGCGACACAGGCCGATGCCTTCGGCGCCGAACGAGCGCGCCACCCTGGCATCATGCGGCGTGTCGGCGTTGGTGCGCACGTTCAGCGTGCGCACGTCGTCGGCCAGTTTCATCAGCGCGCCCACGTCGCCGCTCTGCTTCGCCTCGACCAGCTCGACCTGGCCGAGGATCACGCGCCCGGCGGTGCCGTCGAGCGTGATGAAGTCGCCGGCCTTGACCGTCACGCCGTTGGCCTTGAACAGCTTCTTCTTGTAGTCGATCAACAAGCTGTCGCAGCCGGCCACGCAGCACTTGCCCATGCCGCGCGCGACCACGGCAGCATGCGAGGTCATGCCGCCGCGCGCGGTGAGGATGCCCTGCGCCACCACCATGCCATGGAAGTCTTCCGGCGAGGTCTCGATGCGCACCAGGATCACCGGCTCGCCTTTGGCGCCGCGCCGCTCCGCCTCGTCCGGATCGAACACCACCTTGCCCTTCGCCGCCCCGGGGCTCGCCGGCAGGCCGGTGGCGAGCACCTTCACCTTGGCGCCGGGGTCGACGATCGGATGCAGCAGCTGATCGAGGTGCGCGGGCTCGACCCGCAGCACCGCGGTGCTGGCATCGATCAGGCCCTCGCGCATCATGTCCATCGCGATCCTGACCGCGGCCGCGCCGGTGCGCTTGGCATTGCGCGTCTGCAGCATCCACAGCTTGCCGTGCTCGATCGTGAACTCGAGGTCCTGCACGTCCTGGTAGTGCCGCTCGAGCCGCGCCGCGACTTCCTTGAACTGATCGTACACATCGGGCATGAGGCGCTTCAGCTCGGCGATCTTGAGCGGCGTGCGGATGCCCGCAACCACGTCCTCGCCCTGGGCGTTCGCGAGGAACTCGCCGTACAGCTCGTTCTCGCCAGTGGCCGGGTTGCGCGTGAACGCCACGCCGGTGCCCGAGTCCTCGCCCATGTTGCCGAACACCATGGCGACGACGTTGACCGCGGTGCCGAGCGAGTCGGGGATCTTGTTGACGCGGCGGTAATCCACGGCGCGCTTGCCGTTCCACGATGCGAACACCGCCTTGATCGCCATCTCGAGCTGCACTCGCGGGTCGACCGGGAACGGCGAGCCAGTGACCTGCTGCACGATCTTCTTGAACTCCGCGCACACTGCTTGCAGCGCCGGTGCCAAGAGATCGGTGTCCTGCTTGGCGCGGTGCTTGTTCTTGATCGCCTCGAACGCGTGCTCGAACAGGCTCGCGTCCACGCCGAGCACGATGCGGCCGAACATCTGCAGGAAGCGGCGGTAGGCGTCGGCCGCGAACCGCGGGTTGCCGGTGAGCCGCGCGAGGCCGGCCTGGGTCGCCTCGTTCAAGCCCAGATTGAGCACCGTGTCCATCATGCCCGGCATCGAGAACTTGGCGCCCGAGCGCACCGACACGAGCAGCGGGTTGGCGGCGTCGCCGAACTTCTTGCCGCTCGCTTCTTCCATGCGTGCCAGGGCCGCCAGCGATTGATCGAGCACGCCGTCGGGGAACTGGTTGCCGCGCGCCGTGTAGTCGTTGCACGCTTCGGTGGTGATGGTGAAGCCAGGTGGCACGGGCAAGCCGGCGTTGGTCATCTCCGCCAGACCCGCCCCCTTGCCGCCGAGCAGGTCCTTCATGTCGCCGCGACCGTCGGCCTTCCCGTTCAGGAACGTGTAAACGTACTGCTTGCCATCCATGGTGCTGCTCCACTCCATGAGGGAGAGTCGACTCCCTGGGATCGAGCGGACGAGAGACAAGAAGCGCGATGGGCGAAGAGAGGAGTCCGCCAGCTCATCTTCCTCGAGGCTGCGGCAAAGAGAGATAGGCTAGCAAGCGCGGCGGACGAGTGGTAGCGGGAAACCGACCCCGGATCGGGCGCACGCGCGCATCACCGAACGCCGGCGCGGGGCCGCGGCACAGTGCCGGCGACACTGCCGCAACGCGGTCGTGCGGCTGCCTCAGCGCGCCTCGCCCCACACGCAGATCTTGTTGCCGCCGCTCGCGCGCGAGGCGGTGAGCCCCTTGAGCGCGCTCTCGAGCAGCTGATCCACCGAGGTGATGCGCTCGCTCGGGCACGAGGCAATGCCGACGCTCAAGCGCAGCACCACCACCTCGTCGCCCGTCTCGACACGCTTTTCGAGCACCTCGGAGAGCACGCGGTCGGCCATGGTGCGCGCGCCCTGCTGGTCGGTGTTGGGCAGGATGAACAGGAAGCGAGAGCGGTCGAGGCGCCCGGCCGCGTCGATGTCACGCGAGCCACACAGGAACACGCTCGAGACGTCGAGCAGCGCGGAATCGCCGGCAACCGGCCCATAGCGGGAGACGATGTCGTCGTAGTTGTCGATGTCGACGAGCACCACCGAGAGCGGCATGCCGTAGCGCTGGGTCTTCTTGAACTCGTCCTCGAGCTTGAGCCGGATGTAGCTGCGATCGAACAGGCCGGTGACCGGGTCGGTGAACTTGGACAGGATCGAGTCCTTGGTGGCGCCGCCCTCCTTCAAGATTGCCGCGAGCAAGCGCTCGTGGTGGCTGCGGCTGCCGGTGCGCGCCAGATCGAGCGAGTCGAAATCGGTCTCGGGCAGGTTCAGGACATCGTCGATGTCGCTCGAGCGCAGCGGCTCCTCGATCACGAGGTCGGCGCCCACCTGACGGGCGCGGCCGCGTCCGTAGCGATCGTCCTGATCGGTGAGGATCGCGACCTTGGGCGGGCTCTTCGCCTTGTCTTCCTTGATCAAGCGGCAGACGTCGAAGCCCAGCTTGCGCGGCAGCACACCCGAGAGCACCGTCACGTCCGGGGCGCTCTCCTTGAACAGCCGCAGCGCAGACTCGCCGTCGGCCGCATGCACGACCTCGGCGCGGTTGCCCTTGGTCAGCTGGTCCGAGAGTTCACGGGCCCGTTCGGCATCGTAATGGGCAAGTAGGATTCGGCGCTTGGCACCCATCGCTCACCTGATTCGGCAGAGTGTTTTTCCTGGCGCGCCACCGGCGCTCCGCAGCCGTGCGCAGAGGCGCCGCTCACGCGGTCTGGTTACGTTATCGGGGGCACTCCGTGCGACGCGACGGTTTTTCTTTCCTTTCGCGCAAAGAAAAGCACGAGCGCTCGCCGCGGTCCGCCCGGTTGCCGATTCGGAAGGTGCGCTGCGAATCGCCTCGCGGGCATGCCGGCGGCGGCAATCGCGGCCGCCACGGCTGCCACGAGCGTCCCGATCGGGGCACCGCTCGCGGGGTGCGAGCGGGGGCTCAGCGCTTCGAGAACTGGAAGCGCCGGCGGGCGCCACGCTGCCCGTATTTCTTGCGCTCCTTCATGCGGCTGTCGCGGGTCACGAATCCACCGCCGCGCAGCGCTTCCTCCAGCGTGGCGTCGATCTTGATCAGCGCGCGCGAGAGACCGAGCAGGATCGCACCGCTCTGGCCGGTGAGACCGCCGCCGTCGACGGTGGCGAAGACGTCGTACTTACCCTCGGTGCTGGTCGCCTTGAGCGGCGCGGCCACGGCCAGCACTGCCTGCTCGGTACCGAAGAACTCCTTCACCTCGCGCCCGTTCACCTTGAACTCACCGCGGCCCTCGCGAATCCGCACGCGAGCCACGGATGTCTTGCGGCGCCCAGTTCCCCAGTAGAAGCCTCCGGCCGTTGGCCCGGGGCTCGTCACTTCGGCGGCTACTTCCTCTGTCATGAGCGTCCCTTGAAATGTCCAGGATCGTCAAACCTCGTCGGCGCACGACATCTCAACGCGCGGTCGCGGCGTACACCGACCGATCATTCAGCTGCAGCGGTTCCGGCTTCTGGGCGGCGTGTGGATGCACCGCCCCGCGATACACCTTCAGCTTGCTCAGCATCTGTCGCCCCAGCTTGCTCTTCGGCAGCATGCGGCGCACGGCGCGGTACACGACCTCTTCCGGATTCTGCTCCTTGAACTTGCCGAGCGGCATCTCGCGCAGGTGTCCCATGAAGCCGGTGTGCCAGTACACGGTCCGGTTGGCTTCCTTGTTGCCGGTGATGGTCACCTTGTCGGCATTCACCACCACGACGAACTCACCGGTGTCCACGTGCGGCGTGTAGGTGGGACGGTGCTTGCCCATCAGCAGCACCGCGAGCTTGGCAGCAAGCCGCCCCAGCACCTGCCCGTCGGCATCGACCAGATGCCACCGCTGCGCCACTTCGCCAGGCTTGGCCAGGTAACTCTTCGCCATGGGACTTTCCTAGTGGGGAGACGTGGTCCAGGGGATCCTCGCCCTCGTGCCGGTCACGGCAACCCCTATCGGCCGCCAACGCTCGCGACTCAATCGGCACGACGCAAGCAAGCCCGGAGATTCTAGAAACACGGATCGAGATGTCAACGCCGGTGCGGCAGTTTGCTCCGCCCGTGTCCACCCAGCTCCCGGGTCGCGACCCCCTCGTCGGCCGCCGGCACGACGGCGCGCCGCGGAAACCAGCGCGCATCCTCCCAGTAGAGGACTGCCGCATCGAGCCCGTCCAGGTGCGGGTACTGCTCGAGGATCGTCCGCAGGTGCCGCACCTTCATCTCGACCGGGATCTCGAGCGCACCGAAGTTGGGGCTGAGGCGCGATCGCCCCCACCACAGCGGCACGCCTTCCCGCGTCTCGAGCACGACCTCGGGTCGACCGGCGACGGCTGCGGTGCCAGCGCGCGGCACGTTGGCGACATCGATCGCCTCGATGGTCACGAGCGGCGGCAAGCCCTGGATCTCCTCGGCCACCGCCAGCCCCTCGCGCACCTCCGCCAGCAGGATCGGCGTGCCGGGGAGGATCACCGCGGGCTCGCGCGTGCCGCGGATGTGCGGCAGCGGGCGAGCGTCCGCGCCGGGGATGGCGGCCGCGCTCGCCGGCAGCACCACACCCTCGCGATCGAGCGGCAGCAACCCCGCACCGGCCTCGAGCAGCGCGAGCGGACGCCGCACGCCCAGCCGGACCTGCAGCTTGCGCGGATACCGCTTCTGCGCGCGGGTCACCTCGCGAAACCACGGACTGCCGTGCAGCAGCGAGTCGCGCAGCTCGTCGCTCGACAGGTCGCCTTGCAGGTTGAGCGCGCCGAGGCGCGCGATCCCGGCCACGATCTCGGCTTGCGCCGACCGTGGCAGCCAATCGGGGAGCTGCGTGAACTGGGTCGTGGAGCAGTCGACGTCCCAGGTGGCGGCGACCGCGTGCGATCGCGGCACGGCAACGAACAGGACGATGGTGGCCGCCACCACCGCGACCAGCACGCCCAGGGTGAGGTAGGCTTCCGGTCGCACCAGCAACGCCCGGCGCCAGTGGCCGTCATGCACCGAAGACTTGGTCGCTCGCCCCAAGGCTCACCTCGAGGTCAGACGCGGGGCACCGCCGCGGGTCGTGGCTGGGCCTCGACGAACTTGCGTTCCTCCACGTCCCGGCTCTTGCCCTCGTCGACGTCGTCCACGAACAGCTCCAGCGTCGAGATCACCGACTCGAGCAGCATGCGATCGATGGCAACCGCGCGATCACCCTTGGCAGCATCGAGCTCGCGATACAACAGGCCGATGGTCACCTTGAGCGGCGCGAGCCGCTTCTGAACCGACTTGGAACCGCTGGCGATGCTCGCCTTCTCCATGGAATTGCTCCCCGGTCAGAGTGCTGCAGAATGGACGCGCGCCGGCCGCTGATGGAAGCGCGCAGCCAGGTCGAGCTGCTTGCCTTGGGCACACGAGGAGCAGACGCTGCTGCTCGCGGCGGTACGTCAGGAACTCGGAAACGGAGTCACTCCCAGCGCCGACCGGCAGGATTCTACCGGGACGGCCGCCGCCATCAAGACGCGAGCCCAAGTCGCGTTGCTGGCACGCTGGCGGCTTCCCAGTTTTTTTGCATTGTAAAGCAAACAACATCGGGCTTAGGATACGAGCCATGGAGGGCTGTTGGAACCACGGCACGCCTGGCGTGGTTTGAAGGCTGCAAGCGTAAACGCATACGCCCCTCGAGCGAGGGACCAAGAAAAGAGCCGCCGAAGAGAGCCGCCGAAACGAGCCGAAACGAAAGCGAGCGCGAGACGCGCGCCGACCGAGCAGGACAACATGCAGATCATCACGAGGAGCGCGCGCTGCACATGCGCTGACAACCTCGTGGCACTGAAATAAGCCAGGGTTACCCTACCGGGTGTAAAACTTGACTCTCCTTCTTCCCCTTTTCCCAAAGTTTCCCTGGCTTTTCCTTCCCACCCGGTCGCCCGCGGGCGACACCATTCCCTTGAACCAGCGGCCGCAGCACCAGACACAAGATGGGTGGCGCTCCGCAGAGCGGTCACGCAGCGCGACGCGAGACGCCGGCTGTTCCTGAGCAGTTGCGCGTACGGGAAAGGCCATGCCTCCACACAAACCCAGGAATCCGGGCCGGGCGGCGGATTCGACGGGTGATCCCGGCGCCGAGGCGGCGCCTCGATACTACCGCGGGCTGCGGCTCAACGACTTCCAGGTCGAGGCGCTCGAGGCCATCGAGGCCGGCCACTCCGTGCTGCTGTCCGCGCCCACCGGCGCCGGCAAGACGCTGGTCGCCGAATACGCGATCGAGGAAACGCTCGCCTCGGGCAAGCGCGCCATCTACACCGCGCCGATCAAGGCGCTCTCGAACCAGAAGTACCGCGACTTCAAGTCCAGCTCGGGCTTCGACGTCGGCATCATGACCGGCGACGTCACGATCAACGCCGATGCGCCGCTCCTGATCATGACCACGGAGATCTTCCGCAACACGATCTTCGAGGACGCCAGCGGCCTGCACGACGTGGCCTACGTGGTGTTCGACGAGATCCACTACATGGATGACATCGAGCGCGGCACGGTGTGGGAGGAGAGCATCATCTTCGCTCCGCCGCACATCAAGCTGATCTGCCTGTCGGCCACGGTGTCCAACCTGGGCCAGTTCGCGGAGTGGATCTCGGCGACGCGCGGCGAGCCGGTGCGGGTGATCCAGTCGAGCGATCGGCCGGTGCCGCTCACGCACTACCTCTACGTCCCGGGCTACGGCGCGATGCGCGCCGACAAGGCACGATCGCTGCCGCGCCGGCGACGTGATCCGCACGCGCACCTCGGCTCGGATCTGCTCGATCTGCTGGAGCGCGGCGACAAGCTGCCGGTGCTGTTCTTCTGCTTCAGCCGCAAGGAGTGCGAGCAGCGGGCGGTGACCAACGCCCGGCGCCAGCTGCTCGATCAGGATCAGCAGGCCGAGATCCTGCGCCTGTTCGACGACATCTGCGAACGCTTCGAGGTGACGCCCGATCCCACGCTCAGCGAGCTGCGCTCGCTCGCCCAGGAGGGCATCGGCTATCACCACGCCGGCCTCCTGCCGGTGCACAAGGAGCTGGTCGAGCGGCTGTTCACGTCCGGCCTGCTCAAGCTGCTGTTCACCACCGAGACGTTCGCGCTCGGCATCAACATGCCCGCGCGCACCGTGGTGTTCGCTTCGCTGCGCAAGTTCGATGGCGTCGGCTTCGCCAACATCAAGGCGCGCGAGTATCAGCAGATGGCCGGGCGCGCCGGCCGCCAGGGCATCGACGCGGAAGGGCTCGTGTACTCGCTGGTCGATCCCGAGCGCCAGAACGCGCGCGATATCCAGCGCGTGATCTTCGGCGCGATCGAACCGATCCAGAGCCGGTTCAACCTCTCGTACTCGAGCATCATGAACCTGCACCGCTTGCTCAAGGATCGCATCTTCCAGGGATGGGAGCGCTCGTTCAACAACTTCCAGTGGTCGCGGATGAGCCGCAAGAACCGCGAGCGCAACGAGCGGCGCCAGATCGAGGCCATCGAGCGGCGGCTGCGGCTGCTCACCGAGCTCGAGTACATCGATGCGGCAGGGGTGCTCGACCGCGGTCGGGTCGCAGCGCTGATCAATGGCTACGAGCTGCCGGCAACCGAGCTCGTGTTCTCGGAGCTGCTCGATCGGCTGGATGAGACCCAGATCAACGTGGTGCTGAGCGCGATCGTGTTCGAGGAACGGCCCAACGCCCTGTACCGCCGCATGGATCGGCGCGTGCTGAGCGAGTATCGCGCCGATGTCGAGCAGACCATCGCGCACATCATCGAGCGCGAGCACGAGCTCGGCATAAGGCCAGCGACCCGCCATCCGAATTTCAACTTCGGCGCGGTGATGACGGCGTGGTGTCAGGGCGCGAGCTTCCTCGACCTCGGCGACTTCACCAACGCGTCGGATGGCGACCTGGTGCGCACGTTCCGCATGACCATCCAGCTGCTGCGCCAGATCCGCAAGGCGATTCCGGATCGCCCGCTGCTCGCCGACAAGCTCGGCCGTGCCATCGAGCGCGTCAACCGGGACGCGGTCGATGCCAAGCGCCAGCTCGAGATGGGGTGAGCGCGCTAGCGGTTCTCGACCAGCGTGCGAACGAATGCCGCGGCGGCGGTCCAGATCTGATCCGCGACGGTGCGGAACCTGGCCGCGTCACCGCCGAACGGATCGTCGATGTCGAACAGCCCGGCGTAGCCGCCGAACAACCGGAGCTTCGGCCTGGCGTCGCCGCCGTAGCTCCCGGCGATCAGCTCCGCGTGTTCGCGCTCCATCACGAGGATCACGTCCGCCCAGTTCACGTCGCTGCGCGTGAACTGCAGCGCACGATGCTGCGAGATGTCGACCCCCCGCAGGCGCGCGGCGTCGATCGACTCCTGCACGGCGCGGTGCCCCACCACCGCGTGCGTGCCGCGCGACTGCACCGCCCGATCGTCGAGGCCGGCCAGCCGCAGGTGGTGCAGGATGAACCCGGCCGCCATCGGGCTGCGGCAGATGTTGCCGGTGCAGACCACCACGATCCTGCCCGGCGTCGGGCGCGCGAGCGGCAGCGGCTCAGAACCCATGATCGCGGAGGTAGCGCTCGTCCAGGGATCGCGCCGGACCGCTTCGCTCGGCAGCGTAGGGCGCCGTCGCCTGGCGAACCCACTTGCCGATCAGGTCGAGCTCGACGTTGACGCGGTCGCCGGCACGGCGCTCGCCCAGATTGGTGTTCTCGAGGGTGTGCGGGATCAGCGCCACGCTCACGCTGCGGCGATCGAGCGCGGCGATGGTGAGCGAGACACCGTCGATCGCGATCGAGCCCTTCTCGATCATGCCCGGGCGCAGCTCCGGGGTGACCGCGAGCCGTATCGTCGTGCCACCCCCCGGTGCGGCGACGAGCGCAAGCACCCGCGCCGTGCCATCGACGTGCCCCTGCACGAAGTGGCCACCCAGACGGTCGCCCACCCGCAGCGCGCGCTCGAGATTCACGCGGGTCCCGGCCCGCACCTGGCCGAGGCTCGAGCGCGCCAAGGTCTCCGGGATCACGTCGAATGCCGCCGTGCCAGCAGCCAGATCGACCACGGTCAGGCAAACGCCGGACACGGCGACGCTGTCGCCCATCCGCACGCCCTCGCACAGCCGGCCGAGGTCGATCACCAGCCGGCGATTCGCACCCCGCTGCTCGGTGCTCGCGACCGGTCCAGTCGCTTCCACCAGGCCAGTGAACATGGCTGACTCCACACGTCCTTCCACCACGGCGATGGCGGCGTCCTTTTTGTCTTGACCGACACCGCTATCCTATTAACATTTCTCGTTTTCCGTTTGATCCACAAAAACGGTGCGCAGGTTGGCTTGGGCTGCGGCCGGCGCGCTCTGCAGAAGCCCGCATGATCGCCTACGTCCTCACGCTGTTCCCCGGGTTGTTCGAGGGATTCCTTCGCGAGGGGATCGTCCGCATCGCACGGGACAAGGGCGCGCTCGACATCAAGCTCGTGAATTTCCGGGACTTCACCCACGACCGGCATCGCACCGTCGACGACCGGCCCTACGGTGGTGGTCCGGGCATGGTGCTGAAGCCGGAGCCGGTGTTCGCGGCCATCGAGCAGGTCGAGAAGGAGCTCAACGGGGACCATCGCAAGATCCTCATGACACCACAGGGCGAGGTTTTCGACCAGGCCAAGGCACTCCAGTTGTCAAAGGTCGAGCGCTGCCTCATCCTGTGCGGTCGCTACGAGGAGTTCGATGAGCGCATCCGGCTGGGCTTCGCGTGGGACGAGATCTCGATCGGCGACTACGTGGTCGCCGGCGGCGAGCTGCCGGCGATGGTGGTGCTCGAGGCCGTGGTGCGGTTGATCCCGGGAGTGGTGGGCAACGCCGAGTCGATCGCGCAGGAGTCGTTCCAGGACGAGCTGCTGGACTATCCTCAGTACCCGCGGCCGCGCGAGTTCCGGGGCATGAGCGTGCCGGAGATCCTGCTCTCCGGCGACCACGCTGCGATCGCGCGGTGGCGACAGGAGCAGGCACGAGAACGGACCCGGAAGCGCAGGCCCGACAACGATCATCACGACAAGCGAGAGTGACCCATGGACATCATCCAAGAAGTCGAGAAGCCCTACCTCAAGCAGGATGTTCCGCAGTTCAACGTCGGCGATACCGTGGACGTCGAGGTCAAGATCACCGAGGGCGACAAGGATCGCATCCAGGTGTTCAACGGCGTCGTGATCGCCTTCCATGGCGGCGGCCTGCGGCGTACGTTCACGGTGCGACGCATCGTTCAGGGCGAGGGCGTCGAGCGCGTGTTCCCGCTGCACTCGCCGCGCATCGCCCAGGTGCGCGTGGTGAAGCGCGGCGTGGTGCGTCGGGCCAAGCTCTACCACCTGCGCGGCAAGAGCGGCAAGAGCGCGCGCATCCGCGAGCGGATCGGCGAGCGCGACAAGGAAGCTGCGGTGCCCGGGACCGAGGCCGACGTGCCGCAGGCCGAGCCGGCGACGACCAAGGCGTGACCGCGCCACGAGACCGTCGTCGCGACCGCAGTGGGGGTTTCGTTGAGCTTTCGTTGAGACTTTGCTGAACGACCGTCTGGTGGCTGGCGTGTGCGGGTCGCTCTTGCGCTCGTGACGATCGCCACCGGGTCACGGGGTCCTCTCAATCATGGTCGCCAACTTCCGCATCAAGGCACTGCTGACGACGCTGCTCCTGGTGGCTGCAGTCGTGCTCATCCTCATCAAGCCGATGACGCTCGGCCTCGACCTGGCCGGCGGCACCTACCTGCGCTACAGCGTCGCGGACGCGCTGAAGAAGGTCGGCGCGGTGCAGGGTGAAGACCCGTTGCAGTCGGTGATGGACATCCTGCGCGCGCGCGTCGACAACCTCGGCATCAAGGAGACCACCATCCGCAGCCAGGGCGCCGACGAGATCATCGTCGAGCTGCCGGGCTCGTCCGAGGCCGAGGCGGTGGGCGTGCAGAAGGTGATCGAGAGCCAGGGGCGCCTCGAGTTCCGGCTGCAAGCCTACGACGAGCCCGGGATCGATCCCGAGGCGATGCGCAAGCAGCTCGACGACTACCTGAACAAGCTGCCCGAGGCCGAGCGCGGGAACCGCAACCTCGACCTCAGCAAGCTGACCGAGAACGTGCACTCGAAGCAGGCGAGCTACCGGTGGCTGCCGATGTCGGAGCGCTACATGCGCGGCCATTACGGCAAGAACTACGACCCGAAGCGAATCGACTGGGTGCTGGTCAAGCAGGATCCCGCCTACGACCTGAACGGTGGCGACCTCGAGAACGTCTACCCGGGCGACGACGCCGGCAAGCCCGCAGTGGCATTCGCGATCAAGGCGCAGAAGGCGCCGGTGATGGGCAAGTTCACGCGCGAGAACATGCACCGCGGCATCGTCGTGGTGCTGGACGGCGAGGTCGAGTCGGTGGCCGAGATCCAGGGCGAGATCACCGACCATGGGCAGATCAACGGCGGCTCGCAAGGCTTCACACAGGACGAGGTGAAGCACCTCATGACGGTGCTCAAGTCGGGTGCTCTGCCGCTCAAGCCCGCGCTGCAGTCGCGCAACCAGATCGGTCCGTCGCTGGGCGAGGACTCGATCCGCATGGGCAAGCTGTCGTCGATCGCGTCGATGCTCATCGTCGTGGTGTTCATGATCCTGTACTACCGCGCCTCCGGCGTCATCGCCTGCCTGGCGCTGGTCGCGAACATCCTGCTCGTGTTCGCGGTCCTGGCCTTGCTGCAGGCCACGCTCACGCTGCCTGGCATCGCCGGCATCGCGCTCACCATGGGCATGGCGGTCGACGCCAACATCCTGATCCACGAGCGCATGCGCGAGGAGCGCGAGCGCGGCAAGAGCACCTTGCAGGCCGCCAAGCTCGGCTTCGAGCGGGCATTCGCCACGGTGGTCGACTCGAACCTCACCACCTTCATCGCCGGCTACATCCTGTACTACTGCGGCAGCGGACCGATCCGCGGCTTCGCCGTCACCCTGATGCTCGGCATCATGACCACGCTGTTCACGGCGCTGGCAGTCTCCAAGCTCCTGTTCCACTGGCTCATCGAGCGCGGCTGGCTGAAGGAGCTCAAGATGCTGAAGCTCGTGCCCGAGACCAACGTGCCGTTCACCAGGTACGTGAACGTGTGCCTGGTCATCTCGGGCATCGTCATCGTCGGCGGCCTCGCGCTGTTCTTCGACATGGGCAAGGACAAGTACGGGCTCGACTTCACCGGCGGCTACAAGGCCACGATCCAGATCGCCGAGGCGCGCGAGCAAAGCGAGATGCGCGGGCTCGTCAACGAGGTCTACCCCGGAGCCGAGGTCGTGTCGGTCGGCGGCGAGGGCGGCAAGTCCACGATCTTCCAGATCAAGATCAAGAAGTTCCTCGAGGAACAGAGCGCCGCGGGCGGCGCGGCGGAACCGGCGGCCTCGACCTCGGGCGAGTCCTTGACCAAGCCGGTGGAGGCAGCGAAGGCCACCGAGTCCACCGAGGTGATCAAGCTCGGGCTGCGCAACAAGCTCGGCAACCTGCTCGTGGTCGAGCCGATCACCGATCTCAAGGTCGAGGTGGACACCCAGAACTCGCAGAGCAAGGTGAGCTTCAAGATCAACTACAGCGCGCCGGTCGCCAAGACGATCGTCGAGCGCAACGCGAAGGACTTCCTGCACGACGTGACGATCGACGGCCCGGACAGCGCGCAGAGCTTCGGCGTGGCCGGCACCTTCAACGTCGCCGCCACCGAGGACGTGGTGCGCGCGCGTGCCGTCACGGCGATGAAGTACGGGCTGCCACGGACCACGGTCAACGGGCACGACGTCCTGATCACCGAGTCGCAACCGTTCATCGAGAGCGACCTGATCGGTCCACGCGTCGGCAGCGAGCTGCGCGACAAGGCGATCATCGCGCTGTTCCTGTCGTTCGTCGCCACCGTGATCTACGTGCGCGTTCGCTTCCATGGCTACAGCTGGGGCATCGCCGCCACGCTCGCCCTGGTGCACGACGTGTTCACCACCGTCGCCGCGCTGTGCGCGGTGCGGTTCCTGGGCGTGGTCAACGTCGAGTTCGACCTGACCACGGTGGCCGTGCTGCTCACGATCGTCGGTTACTCGATCAACGACACCATCGTCGTGTTCGATCGTATCCGCGAGAACCTGCCGCGCATGAACCGGCCGTTCACCGAGGTGGTCGACATCTCCGTCAACCAGACCTTGAGCCGCACCTTGCTCACCTCGCTGACCGTGTTCCTCACGTCGCTCGTGATCTTCGTGCTGAACTACGGCAAGGGCAACGTGCTCGAGTCGTTCTCGTTCGGCATGCTGTTCGGCGTGATCACCGGAACCTACTCGTCGGTGTACATCGCCAGCCCGCTCGTGATCTGGATCGTGAAGCGATCGAAGCGCGCGCATGCCGCGGTGATGGCGGGTGCGGGCAGCACCACCTGAGCGGACCGCGCCGGCAAGGGAGGGGCCATGCGAAAGCTGCTCTTGTTCGGGCTGCTCGCCGCCATCCTCGGCAGCAGCCTGTTCCTCGAGTGGCACCTGACCAAGGCCAAGACCATCCCGCACGGTGCCGAGGGCGACACGCTCGAGATCGTGATCGGCGGCGACGAGCGCGCGCCGCACCCGAGCGCGGCGATGCTGCCGACCGCACCCGAGCCACATCGCGCCGCCCCGACGGCGCCACCAGGGAGCGCGCCCACGGACCGTGCGCTCGGCGCGGCGGAGACGCTCGTGTCGGTGGCGCGGGACACGTACGGCAGCGAGCTTTACGCGGAGAGCCTGGCGCAGGCGAACGGTCTCGCCAGTCCGGAGGATGCCAAGCCCGGCATGAAGGTCAAGCTGCCGGCGCGTGCGAGCCTCGACAAGCGCTACCGTGTGCGCCGCGGCGACAGCCTGTCCGGCATCGCCCAGAAGCTGCTCGGCTCGATCAAGCAAGCAGACCGCCTCGCCGCCTTCAACCACCTCGAGGACAAGAACGCGCTGCGCGAGAACCAGATCCTCAGGATCCCCGAGTAGCGTCGCCGACAGGGAAACCTGGCTTTCTCGTCAATCGGCAGCCCGACCGGCTTGATCCTCGCGGCGGCGCGGGTCTACTACGCACTCTCCAGGAACGGTCGACAGCTGGCCGGGGGCACGCACACCGCGGCAGGCCACACTCGGGAACCTGCAGTCCTACTCATGCTTGACACGTGGATCCTGATCGCGATCGTCGGGCTCGCGCTCGCATTCGACTACATCAATGGTTTCCATGACGCGGCCAACTCGATCGCGACGGTGGTGTCGACCCGCGTGCTGACGCCGCGCGTGGCGGTCCTGTGGGCGGCGTTCTTCAACTTCATCGCCTACCTGCTGTTCCCGCTGCACGTCGCCACCACCATCGGCAAGGGCGTGGTCGACCCGCAGGTGGTCACCGCCGCCGTGGTGACGGCTGGCTTGCTCGGCGCCATCGTCTGGAACCTCCTCACCTGGTGGTTTGGCATCCCGTCCAGCTCGTCGCACGCTCTGGTGGGCGGCTTCGCCGGCGCCGCGCTGGTCTCGTCCGGACCGGGTTCGCTGATCTACGCGAGCCTGGTCAAGATCGGCGTGTTCATCTTCGTCGCACCGCTGCTCGGCATGACCATCGGCTACGTGTTCATGGCGTCCACGTACTGGATTTTCCGGCACTCCACCCCCGCGCGCATCGGCAAGCTGTTTCGCCGGCTGCAGCTGTTCTCCGCGGCGCTGTACAGCCTTGGCCACGGCGGCAACGACGCGCAGAAGACCATGGGGATCATCCTGGCGATGCTGATCGCCGCCGGCCGATTGAAGGCCAATGACGAGATGCCGTCCTGGGTGGTTTACGCGTGCCACGCAGCGATGGGGCTCGGCACCCTGATGGGCGGCTGGCGCATCGTCAAGACCATGGGCCACAAGATCTGCCGCCTGCAGCCGGTGCACGGATTCTCCGCCGAGACGGCCGGAGCGTTGATGCTCTATGGCGCGACCTGGCTCGGCATCCCGGTGTCGACGACGCACACCATCACCGGCGCGATCGTCGGCGTGGGCTCGACTCGCGGCGTGCGCGCGGTGAAGTGGGGGATCGCGGCGCGCGTGGTGTGGGCCTGGGTGCTCACCATCCCGGCGTCGGCGATCCTGGCGGCGCTCGCGTGGTGGATCATCTCGCTCGCGGGCGGCGCGCCGGCCGCCGCGGGCCGATCGTGAGCACGCCGGGCGACGCCGCTCAGGCCCCGCTTGCGCTCGACAAGGGTGCGCGCACGGCGACGATCTCGAGGCCGCTGCCCGGGCGCGCCGCGCGCTTCAGCGACGCGAACTCCCACAGCGGCAGCGCCACCCGCAGGCGCAAGCCCAGCTCGCCGTCGGGCTGCTCGCCGACGATCGTGCCGACGCGCTCGAGGTGCGTGAGCCAGCCGTTCTCCCGATCGCCGATCCACAGCTCGACCTCGGGCATCGTCGCGAGCAGGTGGCGCTCGACGCAGAGACGCAGCACGTCGAGCCCGGCACCGGTATGCGCCGACACCGCCACGGTCTCGGCCGCGGAGTTCTCGAGCACGCGCACGTCGCCCATGTTCTGCACCTGATCGATCTTGTTCACCACGAGCGTGCGCGCCACCTTGCCGGCGCCCAGCGCTTCGAGCACCTGATCGACGGCGCGCACGTGCTCGAGCGCTGCGACGTGGCTGCCGTCGACGACGTGCAGCAGGAGGTCCGCGGTCTGTGCCTCCGCGAGCGTGGCATGAAACGACGCCACCAGGTGGTGCGGCAGCTGGCGGATGAAGCCCACGGTGTCGGACAGCAGCACCTTCATCTTTGGCCCGACCTGCCAGACGCGCGTCTTGGTGTCGAGCGTCGCGAACAGCTGGTCGGCGACGAACGCCCCGGCGCCGGTCAAGCGATTCATCAGGCTCGACTTGCCGGCATTGGTGTAGCCGACCAGGCACACCTTGAAGTACTCCGAGCGGCCCTCCACCTCGCGCTGCTTGCGCCCCTCGATGGCATCGAGCTCCTTCTTCAGCTCGCCGATCTTGCGCAGGATGATGCGCCGGTCGGTCTCGATCTGCGCCTCGCCTGGACCGCGCATGCCGATGCCGCCCTTGTAGCGATCGAGGTGCTGCCACATGCGCTTGAGGCGCGGCAGCGTGTATTCGAGCTGGGCCAGCTCCACCTGCAGCTTCGCCTGATGGGTCTGCGCGCGATCGGCGAAGATGTCCATGATCAGCTGCGAGCGATCGACCACGCGCACCTTCACGACCTCCTCCAGATTGCGCGCTTGCCCCGGGCTCAGGTCGCGATCGAAGATCACGAGCTGCGCCCGATGCTGCTGCACCAGGTGCGCCAGCTCGTCGGCCTTGCCCTCGCCGATCAGGGTTGCGGGATCGGGCCGATCGCGTTTCTGGAACAGCTCCCCCACCACGTTCGCGCCCGCCGCTGCCGCCAGCGCCTTCAGCTCGTCGAGCGGCGGCTCGGCGCCGGCAGCCTCGTTGCGGAAGGCAGCACCGACGACGATCGCGCGCTCGGCGGCAGGGGTGACCAGCTCCGGTGGCTTCATGGATTCCTGCTCAGCGGCTCGCCGCGATCTTGGGCTTCACGGGCTCCGGCGCGGCCGGGCGCACGAGCTCTTCCGGGACGAGCTGGACGAATCGCTCCTCGGCGCTGCCCTCGCTGTCGCGGCGCATCTCCATGTGCCCGCGCCAGCGCGAATCGTCCGACTCCGGGAAGTCGGTGCGGTAGTGCACCCCGCGCGACTCCTCGCGCAGCAGCGCAGCACGCGCCATGAGATGCGAGACGTTGACCATGTTGGTCAGCTCCCACAGGGAGATCTGGTCGGCCTGCACCCGGAACATCACGCGCATCCAGGTGTTCAGCTTGCGCAGCGCTTCGCGCAGGTTGTCGCCATCGCGCTGGATCCCGACATTGCGCCACATCAGCGCCTTCAGCGAATTGTACATGTCGGTCGCATCGATGCGCAGGCTGCGATCGAGCTCGAGGTCGGCGCCGGCCGGATCGATCGCCGAAGCCACTTCCGCTGGCAGCTCGCGAATCGCGGTGCGCGCCGCCACCGCGCCGTTCACCAGCCCCTCGAGCAGGGAATTCGAGCCGAGACGGTTGGCGCCGTGCAGGCCGCTGCTGGTGGCCTCGCCGGCACCGTACAGGCCGGTCAACGAGCTGCGTCCCTCGATGTCGGTCTTCATGCCGCCCACCATGTAGTGCGCCGATGGGTGCACCGGGATCATCTCGCGCGTGATGTCGATGCCGAAGCTGGCGCAGATGCGGTTGATGCGCGGGAAGCGCTCGCGCACGAACGCCGACGGTAGGTGCGTGAGATCGAGGTAGACGTTGGTGTCCTTGGTCTTCACCATGCGATCGAGGATCGCTCGGCTCACGGTATCGCGCGGCGCGAGCTCGCCCGCCGGGTGATAGTCGAACATGAACCGGTGGCCGTGCTTGTCGCGCAGCACGCCGCCCTCGCCGCGCAACGTCTCCGAAACCAGCTCGCGCGCCACTCCAGCGATGTACAGTGTGGTCGGGTGAAACTGCATGAACTCCATGTCGCGCATGGTGGCGCCGGCGCGGAACGCGAGCGCATGCCCGTCGGCGGTGGCAACGTCGGGATTGGTGGTCTCGCGGTAGATCTGCCCGGCGCCCCCCGAGCACAGGATCACCGCCTTGGCCCGGAACAGCACGGAACGATTTCTTGGTGCGGGCCAGCACGCCGGTACAACGCCCCTGGGTGCGTGGAGCAGATCGAGCACGAACGTGTGCTCGAAGATGCGCAGCCGCGGCAGCGAGCGCGCCTGCTCGGTCATCACCCGCTGGATCTCGCGGCCGGTGGCATCGCCGGCGTGAATCACCCGTCCGGAAGAGTGCCCGCCTTCCTTGCACACCGCGATCTCGCCGTTCTCGCGATCGAAGTCGCCGCCCCATTCGATCAACCGTCGCACCGCGCTCGGCCCCTCGCTCACGACCTTCCACACGACCCGCGCGTCGCACAGCCCCTGGCCGACGCGCATGGTGTCCTCGAAGTGGCTGTCGATCGAGTCGTCCTGGGCAAGCACGGCGGCGATGCCGCCCTGCGCGTACTCGGTGTTCGAGTCCGAAACCCACTTCTTCGTGACCACGACGGTGTCGCACGCACTCGCTGCGGTGATTGCCGCCGACAGGCCCGCCACACCGCCGCCGATCACCACCACGTCCGCGCTCACCTCCTCGTAGCTGTCCAGGCGGCGAACATCGACCAGATACCGTGGGAACACGACCTGCGAAAGCACGGGCGACCCCCTTGTTGCCTGGGACGCGATCGGCGCTGCGGCCGATCACGCAACCCGAAAAAAAACCAAAACCCACCTTGCTGTTAGGATTCGATTCGGTATCATCTGCCATTCGTTAGGTTGTTATCAGGGTGATTGACGCCTAGGCAAATCGATTCCCTGCTCAACGCAGCGACCCAACCGCAGAAGACAACGCGAGGAGCCCAACCATGCGCAAGGCCCTGAAGGATGATCGGCTCGCAGCTGTGATCCTCTTAGCCACGATCCTAACCGCCATCTACCTTTGATCAACGCCGTCTTCCGAGCCAGGCTGCCAGACCTGTCCCGCGTTCACGGACCGCAGAGAAAACCAGACATGTTCTTCACAGAAAAACAGCTCCGGATCCTCAACTTCATCCGGGACTTCCGCGACCAGCACGGCATCTCGCCCACGCTGGAGGAGCTCGCCCGCCACTTCGGCGTCAGCAAGATCACCGTTTACGAGCACGTGTGCGCCCTGGAGAAGAAGGGCGCGCTGCGGCGGGCGCGCAACATGGCGCGGTCGATCGAGCTCACCAGCTCGCAGGCGGGGCCGGGCGCCGGCGCGTTCCCGCTGCTCGGGACCATCGCCGCGGGCAAGCCGATCGAGGCCGTCGAGGACCGCCAGGACGTGCACCTGACGGACTTCGTCCCCGACCGCGGCGACTGCTACTTCCTCAAGGTCACGGGATCGTCGCTGATCGAGGACCACATCACCGAGGGCGACTACGTTCTGGTCGACCGATCCGCGCAGCCGCGCAATGGTGATGTGGTGGTCGCCGTGGTCGATGACGGCGAGGCGACCCTCAAGCACTTCTTCCGCGAGGGCGGCAGGGTGCGTCTGCAACCCGCCAACCGCGAGATGAGCCCGATCTACCCGAGCCGCCTCGACGTGCGCGGTGTAGTGCGCGCGGTGTTCCGCCGGTTGTGACCAGGAGATCGCCGACCCGCCGGCCGGCGACACGACCATGCTGGCAGAGCTAATCATCGAGGATCTGGCGCTCATCGAGAACGCGAACCTGGTGTTCGGGAGCGGCCTCAACGTCATCACCGGCGAGACCGGGGCGGGCAAGAGCTTGTTGATCGGTGCACTCGAATTCCTGCTCGGCGTGCGCCCGGCGGCAGGGCTCGTGCGCAGCGGCGCACCAGGAGCGCGGGTGGAAGGGCGATTCGTGCTGAGCAGCGCGAGGCCGGCGCATGACCCCGAACGAATGCCACTCGCGATCTGGCTGCATCAGCACCTGCCGGACGATGCCGACCGACGGAGCGATGACGAGGATCTCACGATCGTGCTCACCCGCACGGCATCGGTCGATGGCCGGTCGCGGGCGTACGTCGATCATCGACCCGTGACGCAGCGCCAGCTGCGCGAGCTGGCCGCGCTGCTGGTCGAGATTCACGGCCAGAACGAGCATCAATCGCTGCTCGACGTGAGCCACCAGCTCCGGCTCCTCGATGCGTTCGGTGGCGTACAGCGTGAGCTCGAGTGCTACCAGCAGTGTCGCGACCGGTGGCTCGCGCTCGTCGATCGGATCGACGGCGCGGCCTCGCATGGCCTCGACCAGCAGCGGCGCGCCGAGCTGCTGCGCTTCCAGCTGAACGAGCTCCGCGGTGCCTTGGTCTCGCCCGAGAGCCCTGCCGCACTGCTCGCGCAGCGGGATCTCCTGCGTCACGCCTGCGAGCTCAACCAGGAGCTGTCGGCGCTGCTCGATCTCCTGTCCGAATCGGATCACGCTGCCGCTGGCGCGGTGCGCCGGGCCGAGCGCACGCTGGCGTCCTGGCAGGAGCGTGTCGCCGGCCTGCGGGCGGCGGCCAGCGAGGCGCGTGAAGCGAGCTTGCACCTGGCGGAGGTGGTGGCCGAGGTCGACAGGGTGCGAAACCGTCTCGACCTCGATCCCGCTCGCCTGCACGAGGTCGAGGAGCACGTGGCGCAGCTCGCGCTGCTGCAGCGGAAGTACCAGACCGATGTCGGCGGGCTCGCCGACGTGTGCGCCGCGATCGAAGCGGAGCTCCATGAGCTGGACGAGACGAGCGTCCGCATGGAGCAGTGGCGAGCGGCCGAGCGGCCGGCGCGCGTGGCGCTGGGCGCGGCCGCTGGCGCACTGTCTCGAGCGCGGTTCGATGCCGCCGCCGGGCTGCAGGCCGCGGTGGCCGGGGCGCTGGCCGATCTCGGCCTCGAGCGCGCACGCTTCGAAGCACGGCTGGACGAGGCGGTGCCGCTTGACCACGTTCGCTCGGGTGTGGACGATGCGGAGTCGCTGGCGGCCGAGCGCCGTGCGTTCGGCCCGCGCGGGTCCTCGTCGGTGGAGTTCTTGCTCGCGGCCAACCCTGGTGAGGCCATGGGCGCCCTGCGCGATGTCGCTTCCGGCGGCGAGATGGCGCGGGTCATGCTCGCGCTGCGAGCGGTGGTCGGCGGACGCCACCAGGTCGCCACACTGGTGTTCGACGAGATCGATGCGGGCGTGGGTGGGCGACTCGGGCCGCGGGTGGGGTCGCATCTGCGCCGCCTCGGCGCTCACCATCAGGTCCTGTGCGTGAGCCACTTGCCGGCAATCGCGGCCGTGGCCCAGCAGCACATGCGCGTTGCCAAGCAGGTCGTGGATGGCCGTACCAAGACCCAGATCATGACGCTCACGGACGAGGGCCGCGTGCATGAGATCGCCGACATGATCGCTGGTGGCGCCGCACACGAGACCGCGCGCGCGGAGGCGCGGCGTCTGCTGCGCGAGGACGGGTCCGACTCTCGACTGACGGCCCGCTCGAAGGTGACTTGGCAGGGCATACGGCGCCCGAGCCGGCGGCGGTGGCGAGCAGGATCGAGGCACCAACAAGGCGGAGGTCGGGCTGAATCAAGACACCGCGCACTCACCATGACGAGCTCCACGACCGGAACGGAGGCCGTGCAACGGGTCGTGGACGAGGTGCGCCGCTCGAAGCGGTACCGGGCCATCGATCCCACGGCGCTCGAGCGGATCGCTGGCTCGGCGCTGCGAGCGGCAGGCGGCAAGCTCGTCGATGCGGTGAAGCGTGCCAAGCGCCAACTGCATCAGGTGTGTGGTGCCTATGCGGGCCCGCAACCGCGCTATGACCGATGGGTGGCGCGGCTCGACGCCGCCGCTGCGGCGGATTCCTTGACCATCCGGTCGCTGCTGCGCGAGTGCCTGCGCCTGCACGCGTCGACCCGGGAACGGCTCGGCATCATCGAGGACTTCTTCCACCGCATTCTCCAGCACACGGGGGCGCCGCGCTCGATCCTGGACGTGGGTTGCGGGCTCAATCCCCTGGCGATGCCGTGGATGGGGCTGCCCTCGGGCTGCCGCTACCACGGCATCGATGTCGACCAGGACCTCGTGCGGCTGGTGGCAGCGGGTTTGCGCCTGCTCGACGTCGACGCGAGCTGCGCGACTCAGGACGTCATCCACTCGCCGCCGCGCGATGGCGCGGACCTGGCATTGCTGCTGAAGGCGATCCCGTGCCTCGAGCACCAGCAGACCGGTGCCGGGGCTCGCATCCTGGAAGCGATCCGCGCACCAGTGGTCGTGGTGAGCTTTCCCTCGCGATCGCTCGCGGGTCATGCCAAGGGCATGAGCCAGCAGTACGCCCGGCGTTTCGAGGGGGAGCTCGGGCGGCGCGCATCGCGTATCGAACGCATTGACTTCGCGAGCGAGCTGGTCTACGTGGTGTGGCGGTGAACGATCAACCCCGCCCGGATCCGATCC
The DNA here is from genome assembly GCA_046349655.1 of Planctomycetota bacterium. Taxonomy (GTDB): domain Bacteria; phylum Planctomycetota; class B15-G4; order B15-G4; family JAXMBY01; genus JAXMBY01. Next base: position 2,824 of record JAXMBY010000045.1, on the reverse strand, counting down.
AGCACGCCGCGCCGCCCGCGCTCGCCACCAGCGCCGGGTCGCTGCCGCTGCCGGTGTTCCTGCCTGACGCCACCCGCGGCGTGGTCCGGTGCCTCGATGCCGAGGACCTGCACCGGGTCGGTGTGCGGGCGGTGATGGCAAACTCGTTTCACCTCTCGCGCCATCCCGGTGCTCGGTTGATCCAGCAGGCAGGTGGACTGCATCAATTCATGGGTTGGTCAGGGCCGATCGTCACCGACTCGGGCGGTTATCAGGTCCTGTCGATGATCCGGCGGGATGCGAAGCGAGGCACGATCCGCCCGGATGGCGTGATCTTCCACGACCTCGACCGCGGCACGAAGGAGGTGCTCACTCCGGCGAAGTCGATCCAGCTGCAGCTCCGGCTCGGAGCCGACGTCCTGATCGCGCTCGATGATTGCACCGGGCCAACCGAACGAGCTGAAGACGAGCGCGGCGCCGTCGAGCGCACCGTCCGCTGGTTCCGGAGCGCCAAGCAGGAATTTGATCGCCAGGTCGAGCAACGCCGTCTCACCGCACCGTTGCCGCTCCTGGTGGGCGTTGCGCAAGGAGGCGAGGATGCGAGCCTGCGCCGCGAGTGCGTCTCGGCCTTGCTCGAGCTCGGTGCCGACGCGATCGGCTTCGGCGGCTGGCCGGTCGACGCACAGGGCCGGCTCCTGCTCGAGGCGTTCGCACTGGTCGCGCACATGGTGCCTGCGCACAAGCCGATCCTCGCCCTCGGCATCGGCAAGCCCGAGCACCTGGTTGCGGTCTGCGGGCTCGGCCGCCGGTTCGTGTTCGACTGCAGCCTGCCCACACGTGATGCACGCCATCACCGACTGTACGTCCTGACCGGCAATGCGATCGCCGCCGATCGCGAGTTTTACTCGCACGTGTACGTGCTCGACCCGCGCCACTGCACGTCCCGTGACCCAATCTCGCCGGCCTGTGACTGCCCGTGCTGCCAGCGTTACTCGCTCGGCTACGTGCATCACCTGTTCAAGATCAAGGACGCGCTCGGCGAGCGGCTTGCAACGCTGCACAATCTGCGCTTCTACACGAACCTCATCGAGCGCATTGCCGCCGGCGTCTGACGCGAAGGGGCAACCGGCGCACCGTCGGCCTGGCGCTTCCTGTCGAGCTGCATTCTTGCAGAGCTCGAATCAGAATCGATAGATCCATATGGACCAGCCGGCGCGACCCACTGGTACGTGTTGACTCAGCCAGTCCGTTCCCGGGACACCCTGGTGCAGGAGCTTGCGGATCTGCACCAGTCGCGTGACGCTGACGGCGTAGTAACCGTGCTCCGGATGACGCAGCTCGTCCAGGCTTACGGGAACCGCGGCGATGCCGTAAGCGGAAGGGTCGGAGCTGCCGAAGTAGCACAACCGCACGGGCACGGCCTCCGGATGTTGCTGCTGCCATTCGCGCAGCGCGGGGAGGTCTTGACCCCAGTCGACATTGCTGTCATCGAACAGGTACGGCCCACGGGCCGGTCCGCCCGCAACCCAGTTGACGAAGGACAGATCGTGCGGGCCATGGACGATCGCTTCGCACAGGGAGGCAATGACCAGGATCAGACCACAGCTGCGCCGGAGCAATCCCGGCGAGCCACCCAGCACCGTGGCGCTGAACAGCAGCAGCAACGGCAATGCAGGCAGGATGCGTCGCAGGCCGAGATTCTGGCGATCGAAGCACGATGCCGTGACAATCACCAGTGCCGGGCACAGCAGGTAGACCAGTGGTCGCGCGTTTCGCGGACGGCGGCAAGCGACGACCACTGACCACAGCATGAGCACGATCGTGCTGGCCGGTGCCTTGCACAGCAGGGACGCAAGGCAGTAGTACCATCTCGGCTCGGCATCCGTCTTGCCGAACAAGTAGAACTGGGAACCTGGTCTCATATCCTGGTAGATCGCGGCCAGGCTGTCAGCCCAGGCGCGGTAGTCAAAGCCATACAAGAGGCCGACGCTGACCGCGGCGCCGAGGACGACGACCAACAGCGCGAGCACGGCCCGGCGCAACGGCGGCCGTTCGAGCCGCGACCACCAGGCCCCGGCGTGGATGCAGACGTAGCTTGGCAGCAGCAGCAGGGCCGTGTGCTTCGAGAGCAACGCGAGACCGGTCAGGATGCCGGTCACGGCCCACTGCCAGAGACGATCACAGCGCATGGCTCGCTCGAACGAGACCGTTGCCAGAAACGTGAACGTGGCACAGGCGAGATCTTCGGTCGCGAGCGCATGGGCCAGCAGATTCGGACAGAATGCTGCCAGGGCGGCGCCGAGCAAGGCGGGCATCCGCCCGACGATTGCAACTCCCCAGTGGCCGATGCCGAAGATCAGAATGGCCCCGAGCAACAGGATCGGCACGCGTGCCCAGAATGCGATCCGGATCGGGTCGTTGCCGCAGCGGAACAGGAACAGGCGGCCAAGCGCCACCGCCGGATTCTTGCTGCGAACCCAGGCAGCGTCGTCGCGCGCCGGGAACCGCAGGTCGAGCAGTCGCAGCGGGGCTGCCATCAACAACTGTGCGAGCGGCGGGTGCGACGGGTTGATCGAGAGATCACGCCATTCCCAGGACGCATATCCCGCCGCGATGAAGCTCGGCTCGTCCCATGTCAGCGACTGGTGCGTGCTCGCTGCGAGCGCGTGGACGAAGTAGGCGCCGCTCAGCAGGATCGCCAGGAGCAGAGAGCATCGCGAGTGATTGGTCTGGCTCACGTCGATGAACGGCGTGCTGATGTGCCGATCGCAGTCAGGGTTGCGGGGCTGAGTTCACGGTCGGCAGCCCAAGAGCTCGACGTCCGAGGCGAGCCAATCACCGTGGT
>JAXMBY010000044.1:0-59250 GCA_046349655.1 Planctomycetota bacterium | reverse complement strand
GCGGCCGCTGTTCCTGTGCACGGCGCTCGACGGCGCGTGGCAGCACCTCGACCAGGCCTACCGCGAGCTCCAGGGCACGAGCTCGGTCGCAGCCTTCCACGACGCGATCGCCAGCACGCTTGCGCCTGACATACCGCCCACCGAGCAAGCCTCGCCCCGGTGGCGAGCGTGGGCCCGCCGCACGCCGTTCGCCGACTGGTCTTGCACGGTGGCGGGCAACGACCCGGAAGCCATGGTGCGCATCCTGTTCCGCATGAAGAACACCATGGCTCGCTTGCGCCGCGGCGAGCTCGGCATCGGTGATCTCGCGTTGCGGTTCCCGATCGATCGCCGCGCCGGCGTCGGCGAGCAGGCCGATCTCTGGTGGCGGCTGCTCGCCGCTCACGTGGGCGAGATCCGGCGGTTGCCGACGGTCGTGCTGGACGTCCCGTCGGCGGCGGCGACCGGCGGTTCGGTGGTGTTCGTGTTGCGTTCGGTGCGGGGCGAGGACTTCGGCTTCCTGGGCGCGGTCGAGCCGCAGCCGGCGGTCGTCGACTTCCGCTCGCAGGAGCCACTCACCGCGGTGGAAGGATACGGACGCTTTCGCGAGAAGCTCCTGCACGTCCTTGGCACGACGGGCGCCACTCTCGAGCAGCTCGGTGACCTCGATTTCGGCTCGATCAGCACGGTTTGATGGGAGATCTCATGAGCGCGTGGTTCGCAACAGCAGCACGGGTCGCGACGGTCGCGGCATGGGCCGCGACGCTGGCACATTCGCAAGCGCCGTGGGCACCGCCGAAGCGCGTCGAGGTGCTCGAGCCGCATCACATCGACGCCGAGACGCTCGGCCTGCCCCGGGGCTACAAGGCGCTCGCGTCACGCGTCGAGATCCTGGTCAATCCGGATCTGCGCGACGACTCGAAGGCCGGCGCGCTGCTCAACACGGTTGCCTTCCCGGACGGCTCGACCGGCTTGCCGCTGCCCGAGTCGATCCTGCGGTCGCTCAAGGATCCGGACCGCGGCGCGGTGAGGTTCCTGCGCGAGTGCGCGGAGTACGTGAGCAAGACGGTGTTCACCAAGGAGTCCGGGTCGTTCGGCGACATCCACAATCTCGAGGAGTGGCTCAAGCGCCGCAAGACGGATCCGGTCTCGCTCTTGCTCACCATCGATCTCAGGCTGCGCAAGGCAGCGCAGGCAGAGCAGGTCGAGGCGTACGTGGCGGCGAAGCTGTGGCACATCGAGGCCGATGCCGGCAATGTCGTGACTTGCGAGCTGTACTGGGAAGACGCGGCCGTGGGGCGCGGCACGCTCCGCGACGTCGCCGCGTTCGACACGAAGCAGATCGTCCCGGCCCTGGTGGATGCCTTCCAGGGCCGGCTGGCCGTGAGCCTCGCCGGAACACCGAGGCTGCAGAGCTTCAAGGAGATCCGGGCCGAGATCGCCACCGACAACCTGAACGATGGCGTGGCGGGCGGCGAGCGGGGAGGAGAACAACACCCATGAGTGCTGGTAGCCTTGCTCGACCTCTCGCCGCCGCGGCCTGCGCGCTGATGATGGGCTGCCAGGCGCCGAAGCCGCCCAGCAATCTGACCGCCCAGCGGGTGAACGGCGGCGTCCTGCTCACGTGGAACGATCCCAATGCGGCGCTGCTCGGCAAGCTGCGGGTGCGCGATGCGGAACAGGACATCAGCGACGACATCGCCGCCCGCAACTCCTACTACGTGGCGACGCCGCTGCCCGGCAAGCACGAGTATTCACTGTCGTTTCCGCCGATGGATGGCGTGTCGGTTCCGCGCACGACCTTCGAGTTCGAGCCGACCAAGTCGTTCCGCCCGGTGGAAGGCAACGATCTCGGCCTGGCCGAGCAGAGCCCGCTCAAGGACATCTCGATCCTGTTCACGCATCTCTGGCTGCCGGCGCCGGGAACCGGCGTCGGGCTCACCAACGACCTGGGCAAGGTCGCGTTCGACCCTGGCGCACTGTTCCGCAACATGGCTGGCGAGATTCTCGGCAGCTGCTTCCGCAGCTGCTATCTCGTCGAACCCGGCGAGTATCCGATCATCGAGGCCAACCGCCGGAAGCTGAGCCGGGAAAAGCAGCTGGCGGGGCAGTTGCGCGCGCAGGCGCTGCTCACCATTGCGTTTCGTCCGCCCCGGGTCGATGGGCTGCCGCCGCAGCTCGCCATCAGCCTGTACGATCTCACTGCCGACTATGGCGACGAGCTGAAGCCGTCCACGGGCCGTTGTCTCATCTACGAGGGGTTCGCCGAGCTGGAGTCGACCACCAAGCTGTCGGAGCTGCCGGGCGCGCTGGTCGATGCATGGCGCCTGCTGCTCCACGAGATGGCGTGCAGCTCGAGGGTGAATGCGTTCGTCGCCAGCCCGGCCGGGGTGGCCGTGGACCAGAAAGCCGCTGGCGACCGCAGCGCGCTCAAGCGGGCGCTGATCGGCACCAAGGCGAGCTTGCCGACCGGCGCGGAACAAGATCGGGAAGTCGAGCAGAAGATCCTGTTCGCGCGCGATGAGGTCGTACCGGAGGCGGCCCCTTCGCCGGCACCGGTGCCACCCGTGGAGCCGCAGAAGGACGAGCCGCAGCCACGGCCCACCGACGGTACCGATGTCAAGCCGGGCGGCAGCCCGTCCGGTGATGGTCAAGGTTGATCTAGGAGCGTGGCCGGCCGCGTTCGCGCCAGCGTTGAAGGAACGCCATGACTCTCCTGGGAATCTCGACGTTGTGGTGCGCGATCTCGTGGCTGCCGTCACCGTCGCAGCCCGAGCTCCTGCGGCGCCTGCAGAGCGAGCTCGCGCTCATCGACCAGGTCGCCGCAGGACGCGAGGCGGAGCCTGGCACCCAGGAGCTGATCACTGCCTTCCGCCGGCGCGGGGTGGGCGCGCTCGATCAGGTGCCCGAGGAACAGCGTGGCGCGTGGCTGGATCTGTATCTCGGCTGCCTCGAGCGGTTGACCTTGCCAGCCAGCCGCTCGGCTGACGCGAAGCAGCTCGTGAGCGAGGTCATCGGCGTGTGCACTGCCGCCGCGCGCGACGCGCGTCCGGCGCCGGACCTGCGGCCGCTCTCGCGCGTCCTGCCGTGCTGCGAGGATGTCGATGCGACCCTGAACGAGCTGCGGGAGCGGAGCAAGTGGTCCGACGACGTGTGGCGGCAAGCCAATGGCGCGCCCGAGTTCGGGGCGGCGATCCTGAAGAGCGCCGTGGGCCGTGCCGCCGATGCCAAGCGACGGCTCGATCTGCTCTCGCCGGCCGTGGATGCCGCCGCCGTGCGGCAATTCCTGACCGCGCTGCCGCTCGACCTGAACGCGCTGCAGGCGCAAGAGCTCGACGAGCTCGTGGGCTCGGCTCGGCGCCTGCTCGCGGGTGAGCAAGCGGCGGATTGTCTGCAGAGCCGGGTCGGCGTCGTCACGCTCGGCTTCTCCGAGCGAGCCATCGACTGGCGCGGCTGCGAGGAGCTGTTCCCGGGGAGCCAGTCGCCGCAGGTGGTGGCCGGCGCCGGCCGGCGCTTGTTCCAGGTCGCGGCGAGCGGCGATGGCAGCCAGGCGCCATGGCAGCGCGGCAAGGAGATCTCGAGTCTGGTCCTGGAATCCCGCATCCTGTGCCCGCCCGGGGTCTACGTCCTCAGCTTCGCCGATCATTTCCACTACGTGTTCCGGTGCGACGGCCTCGAGCATCGCGAGGTGCAGCTGCCGCAGCGAGCGCCGCGCGATGCGGTGATGGTGGACGGCGCGCTGCTCGGCGGCGACAAGGCGCGTCTCATCGCCGCGAGCTCGTGGTCGCAGCAGGAGGCGGACAACCTGAAGAGCCGGCTCGATGGCGCGGCGCGGAACGAGCTCGCGAGCCTGCAGCGCGCCGATTTCTCGATCCCGAACAAGCCGGGCACGAGCGACAGCGTGTCGCGATTGCTGAAGCCGGCGCTGGCGAGCAACCTCGTGCTGCTGCCGAATCACGACACGGCCCTGATCCTGTGGCAGGCGTGCAGCATGGTGAACGAGAATCTCCGTCAGGTCGGGTTCATGACCGACGAGTTCCGCTGTGTTCCCGGAGAAGCGGGGGCGTTCCTACCGATGATCTCACCGTTCTGGGATCTTGCGCAGAGGTAATGCATGCCTGGTGATGTGAGCCCACGCGCCGCGACACCGGGTGGCGAGACGCCACGCAACCGGCAGGCCAGCAACCGCACCGGCGGCGTGACGTCCGGTGGCTCCAGGAAGCGTGTGCCGATCGACCTCGGGCGCCTTGCCGAGCACACCGAGCTGATGGAGCGCATCGGCCGCGGCGGCTACGGCGAGGTCTGGCGTGTGAAGTACCTCGGCTCGGAGGAGGCCTGGAAGTTCATCCCGGTGGCCGCGGGCGAAGACAATCAGGCGCTCAAGGAAGCCGTGCACGCGCGCCGGGTCGAGCACCGCAACGTGGTCAAGGTGCACGACATCACGCGACAGGGCAATCACCACATCCTGCGCATGGACCTGGTGCGCGGCCGCGATCTGTTCCGCGTGGTGATGGACGATGGCGTGATCCCGCCCGATCAGGCCGTGGGCTACATGCTGCAGGTCGCCGAGGCGCTGCGGCGGGCCCACGAGCAGGAAGTCGTGCACCTCGATCTGAAGCCGCACAATCTGCTGCTGCGCGACGATGGCAGCACGGTGATGGTGACCGACTTCGGCATCAGCTCGTTCCTGGTCAAGGGACTGGCCGTGGATCAGGAGGCCGGGCGCGGCACGCCGTACTTCCTCGCGCCCGAGCAGGCGACTCCCGAGGGCAAGGTGGGGCGCTCGGCCGACATCTGGTCGTTCGGGGTGACCCTGTATTTCCTGCTGTCGCGCCAGTACCCATTCGATTTCGAGCGCAAGGATCCGGTGCAGGTCATCACGCAGGAGAGCGTGGTGCCGCTCGCCACGCGCATCCCCTGGAGCCCACCTGATCTCGAGGCGATCATCGCCCAGTGCCTGATGAAGGACCCGATCGAACGCTTCGGTTCCATGGCCGAGCTGGTGAATGCGCTCGAGGGCTGGTTGCGACGCCTTCGCTGTCCCAGCTGCGGCCAGGAAGCCAACGCCGAGGTCGCCGGCTCGCGCTGTCTGGCGGCATCCTGTCAGAGTCCCGAGCTCGGGGTGCTCAAGGAATCGGTGGCGCGTCTGCGCGCGGCCGATCGCTGCTTCGCGCTCTGCCAGTATGGCGAGGCGCGCGAGCAATACGCGCGCGTCACCCAGGCGACGCGCGCCGCGGAGGCGAGCCGCAAGAGCGCGGCTGCGGCACAGTGCGAGCGCGAGGAGGAGCAGGCGGTCGCCGCCATCACCGCCATGCTCGACGCGGGGCAGATGCTGGACACGTTCCGCGCCGTGCGCCAGGCGCTGGTCACGCTGTCGCGCTCGCCGCGCCTGCGCGAGCTCGAACGCCGCGTCGAGGAGCAGATGGCGGAGCGGTTCCAGAACGCGCGCGCCAGGGTCGAGGGGTTCTTGCGGCAGGCGAACTTCGTCGAGGCGCGCAAGTACCTGACCGTGGTCGACGGCATCCTCGCCGACGGCGCCGCACGCTCGGTGGTGCTCGCCAACGGCGACGAGGACGCCGGCACGCCGACCGGCTTCAGCGCGATGTATGCCACCATCGAGGAGCGCGAGCGCGCGCACGGCACGCTCAGCCGCGGCATCCAGGCCGCCATCGCCGCGCTCAACTTCGTCGAGGCCGGCGACTTGCTCGGTCGCATGCAGGGCGACTTCCCGTCCACCGAGAACCTCGACCGCATGCGCCAGCTGAAGCGCGCGGCCGACATCATGCGGACGCTGGAGAGCTACCCCCCGTTCGCGCTGCAGAGCCTGGCATCCGGCAAGTTCGAGATCGCCGGCACGCGCGCGCTCGAGCTGGCGCGCGCGGACCGGCTGTGCTCCGAGCTGCTCGCGCAGTACAGTCCAGAGAGCTACCCGCGCATGCAGGAGATCGTCGAGCGCCGCGAGCAGATCGAGGCGGCCATCAAGGCGATACGGGCGCATGGCGACCAGGCGCTCGCCACCGGCCGCCAGTTTCTCGACGATGGCCATGCGGACCGGGCGCGCCAGCGCCTCGAGCTGGCGCAGGACATCATCCTGAAGACCGATCTGTTCAAGCAGGAACAGAAGGACGATTACGGCCGCATGCTGACCCTCGCATCCGAGCGAGCCTCGCGGGCGGAGGAGATGTACCGCGAGGGCTGTCGCAGCGAGGAACAGCGGCAGTTCAGCAAGGCGCTGACCGCATTCGAGGAGGTGCAGCGGCTCGATCCGGATCGCTATCTGGATCTGACGCAACACGTCGCGGCGTGCCAGGAGAAGGCGGCGCTGCGCTTGAAGCTGAGCGAGGCGAGCCGGCCGCTGCTGGTGCAGCTGACGAGCGAGGAGCCCGACAACGAGGTGCTCGAGCAGTTCCTCGATCTCGCGGCGAAGCTGGACAAGCTGCAGGACGACACGGCGCGAGTGGGCTCGCAGCAGGAGCTGGCCGATGTGTTGAGCCACTTCCTCTCGCTCGCGCACCGCCGGCTGGCAAGCGCCAGCACCGCTCAGGACCGCCTGAATCAGCTCGAGCGCACCATGCTGCCGCTCGCCCATGTGACCGACGAGTACTGGCGCGACCTGCTCGTCCGCCACACCCAGGTCACCGATCGCATCACCGAGCTGGCGGTGAAGTCGGCCGACCTGCCTTCGCCGCTGTCGAGCAACGAGGCCATGCTGCAGCTCGAGCAGGTGGCGCGGCTGTGGAGCATCGCTGGCCCCGGGCTGCGCCAGATCACGACCGCCGCACATCCGGCACTGTTGCTCGCAACCGCTGCCAGGGCGGCCGTCGAGCGCGCCCGCGGGGCGGGTCGCGTGCCGCTCTGTCATCAGGCCGTGCGCTTGATCGACGAGCAGCTCGACCCGCTCGGCTCGCCGGACGTCAAGGCGCAGCTGGCCGATCTGCGCAATGCCATCCAGCGCCTGGCGCGGCGGAGCGAGCTGCGCGTCGTCTTCGATCGCCTGACCCGCACCATCGGCCGCAACGCGATCACCATCGTGGCGGCGGCCCTGTTCCTGTTCCTCGGCATGACGCTGGCTCGCCGGCTGGACGCCCGCAGCCGCGTGCGGGCGTTCAGCAGCACGCTCGAGAGGCTGGTTCCCGATCAGGCGCGGCGCACCCAGGTCGCGGCCGAGCTGATGCACGCGCCGGAGGCCGCAGCGACGCTCGCCGCCGTCGAACGAGCGGTGAGCTCCGAGGCGCCGTTCGAGCTGCGCGTGGCGCAGCTGGCCATGGCATGGCGCGACGCCGAACGATTGCCGAACACCTTGAAGGCCGCGGCCACGCAACCGGTGATCGACGCGCTCACCCGCGCATCCGACGAGTACGTGGCACGCATGCAGCCAGAGTCCGGCAGCCTGACCGAGCTGGCCTCGCGCTTCCGCGCGAACCAGGAGTGGCTGGGCGGACTCCTCGATGTGCTGCCGGCTGATCTCAAGATCGTGTCTGCGGCGAACCTGCTGGTGGACATCGACCAGGCATCGCTGCAGCTGGTGGCGGCCGTGGACCAATGGCAGCCGGCGTCGAAGCTGCCGCAGTTCGAGCCTGCCGCAGGTGATGCGCTCGCGGGGATCGCGCCCAACCTCGCCCGGGCCGCCGCCAGGCTCGGGCTCGACCGCTTGCAGCGCGCGGTTCGCACCCGGCTGCGCTGGCTGACGATCCATCCCGGCGACGGCGATGCATGCGAGCAGCTGCTGAGTCGAATCACCGAGGTCTTCGCTCAGCTCGTGGCTCGCGCCGGCACGCTCGAGCCCGTGGGCAGCGCGCCGGACGGCATCGACCGCGCGATCGAGACGCTCCGCTCCTCGCCCTGACGCAGCCTGCGTCCTGGTAGGGGTTTTCCGGCGGTATCCCGGCACCAGTGCTGGTCCCGCCTGGCGAACTTGATCTTGTCGCGCAGCCTCGCGGCGAGGCGTGGCGCTCGACCATCACGAGACGACGAACGTCGTTCCCTTCACCTTGAGGCCACCCACGATCTCCACGTCCTTCGTGGCGATCGTCTTCGCGTCGAACTCGATCGGGCCGCCGGTGATCTTGTGCTCGGAGCCCTTCAGGCTGATCTCGCCCGCCTCGACCTTGAAATCGCCCTTCGCGGTGGCGGCGATGGAGCTGCCGTTCAAGATGAGATCGCCCGTGGCATTGACGGTGGCCGCGCCCTTGGAGTTCAACTTGGAGGCCTGCGCGTCGAAGCCCACCGGCTTGGTGTCGAGCTTCCAGGAGCCAGGCGTCCAGGTGGCGCTGGTGCTGCTCGACTTCACGTTCACCTTGCTCGTGCCGTTCACGGTGACACGCTTCGAGGTGACGAACACGTCCGAGTTGGCGTTGACCGTGAAGTTGGACTTGACGAGGAACAGCGACTTCGAGCACTCGATCGAGAGCCCGTCGGCGACGGATTCCATTCGCGAGGACTTGCCGCCGATGATGATGGTGCCTTGCGTGGTCGTCACGTGCTCCTTGGTGGCGCTGAGCTTCTCCTTGCCGATGACGATCGCGGTGACGGCGGCGAGCACGCCGGTCATCGCCTGGCCCACGTGCGTCCAGGTCGTGCTCCCCTCGACCGTGCGGTCCTCCTTGCCCTTCGTCTGCGTGAGATTGTTGCCACCCAGGTCCGTCAACATGTTGCCGGCGGACCCGAGCGAGAGGTGCCCGGGCCCGTCCGGAGCGCCGAGCGAGATGTGGGAGTTCTGGGTCGGACTCGCCATCTTGATCTGCTGAGAGCCGGCACCATCCTCGAGCACGAGCTTGTTGCCGCCGCCGGTCTGGATCGCGTTCTGCGTGTGATTGGAGCCGCTGACCGGGCTTGCGGTCTCCGGGTTGGGGACGGCGCGCACGATGATGGGGCGGTCCGGGTCACCGTCCAGGAACGAGAGCAGCACCTCGGTGCCCTTGCACAGGGGGAAGTGCATGCCCATGCCGCCGCCGGCATAAGGCTGCGCCATGCGCACGAACCGCGAGGCCTTGCCATTCGAGCGGCCGGAGAGATCGAAGGGCAGGAGCACCTTGTAGCGGCCCATGTCGTCGATCTCGGCATACTTGCCATCGCCGCTGCCATCGATCTTGGCATGCATGATGCCGTGGATCGAGGGCCACGCGGTCTTGCGCTCGGGACGAAAGACCTCGACCTTGGGGATGCTCACGAACTCGTTCTCGTAGGTGGTGCCCGCGACGCCGCTCCAGGGGAGCCCGAGCGTCTGCTCCGCGTGGTGGTGCACCGACGTGAGGATGTACTCCTGGTTGAAGCTCTTGCGGTAGTGTCCGGCGAGCTCGAATACGGTGCCGGCCCGGAAGCTCTTGTGGTCGCTCTTGCCGGAGAAGACCTTCTGCCGGCACTTGAACTCCTCGGCGCGCGTCTTGGCGAGGGTCTTGCCCTCGGTCGTGTCCTTGTAGTGGTCCGCGTAGTAATAGACCGTGCCCATCCCCTCCTCGGCGACGTCCGCATCGACCTTGAGATCCTGGGAGGGCTTGCGCCAGTTGTAGTCCTTGAGAATCACTTTCCTGGGGATGACTTGCTGATCTGTCGTGAGCGACGAGATGACCTCGTCCTTGAACCAATGGGATGCGTCCTCGGCGGCGATCGAATCGCCTGCTCCCGGGATCGGGCGATAGGGCACCACCCGAGAACCACCGAGGAGCGGGACATAACCTGCGATCGAGTCGGCGAACACGATCTTCTCGCGTTCCTCCGATTGCTCGAAGAAGTAGAAGATGCCCTCGTGCTCGAGCCAGCGGGAGAAGAAGTCGAGATCGGACTCCTGGTACTGGACAGCGAACTCGCGCGGTTGTCCCTTGGCACAGCGGAACTCGTAGTCGTTCGACGAAAAGCCCTCTTCCTTGAGGATGTCCTCGATCATCTGCGGGACCGTCCGGTCGATGAAGATGCGGGTCATGACGTCGGTGGAGAGCCGCCAGATGCGCGGGACGAGCGTGAGCTGGTAACGGCTCCACTCGTCGATTCGATCGTACTGGCGGATGGTGGACACCATGCCGTGGAACTTCAAGACGCGGGCGCCCGAGCCGCCGTCACGCAGGCGGACACGGGACTTGATGCCGAGCCAGGCGGGGGAGGAGAGCGCCGCCGTGAAGTTGACATCGGGGTTTCTCGAGACGAGGTCGAGATCGAAGCGATAGAGGGCGGACATCGAGTCGGTGCCGTCAACCGTGGAGACGAGGAACGTGTCGTCGGGCACCGCGCCCGAATGAAAATGCATGACCCTGGGTTGATCGGCCATCGCTAGCTCCCCTGGCGTGGTTCGTCCTCGGGCGGCACTCGAGCGGCATCGAGCAGATCGAGCGGCAGGTAGGCATGGCGCACGGTGGTGGCCATGCCGCGATCGCGCGCGAGCGCGCACAGGCCCAGGCCCTCGAGATCGAGGAAGCCGATCGGGGCGTTGCGGCCGTTGCGCGCCAGGCTCTTCTCGCGTACCTGTGTGCGCACGCGCAGGGCCGCGTTGAACTGGTCTCTATCCTTCACGTGCAGGGCAAGGACCAGCTGCGCCACGTTCTGCATCTCGTCGAGGTTCGGCTTCATGCCTGCGGTGGGAGGATCCTCGAACACCGCGGCATGAAGGGCGCGGGCCCAGCGGTCGGCCTCTGGCTCGTCGTACCTGAGCAGGGCGAGCACGGCCTTGAGCTGGAACATCATGGGGTAGAGCACGGGGTTGCCGGGCACTTCCCAGAGCTCGGCGGGCGCCGTCGCGATCAGGTGCGCCGCCGAGAGATCGCGGACCGCCAGTGCTCGCAGAACCCAGTGCCACAGCTCGCGCGGCGAGGGCACGAGGTGCGCCTCGAGCGCGGCACAGTAGACCGCGAGGCCCTTGCGGATGCCCTGGACGGTGCGCGCTGGCGGCGCATCCTCGAGGTGGTCGAGCAGCGAGCGCAGGACGAGCTGCTCGGCGAACAGGACACGCGCCGGGAGCTCCTGCATGTCCTTCAGGAGTTCGAGGGCAAGGTCGAGCCTCTGCGCCGTGGCGGCGTGGCGGGCGGGATCGGGGCTATGCGGCAGGGACCTCATCGTGGTATCCGCCTGGCGATCGGCGGCGGCGGCGGGGGATCGCCCCGCCAGCGCTGGATCACGCTGTTGTACAGAGCGACGTGGCGGACCTTGAAGGTGTCCGCGAAGGTGTCGGTGTGGAACAGGAGCTGCAGCTCGCCCACCGGCACCTTGAGGATCAGCATCCCGAGCCGCTCGCGGTCTTCCGGGTCCGCGACCTCGAGGCCATAGTGCGTCCCGTACCAGTGGGAGAGCCCATCCATCACCGGGACCTCGAGGCCCGGTGCCACGTCCGCGTGGAGCGACACGCGGCCAGCCGCCTCCGCGACGGCGAACGTGACGCGTGCAAACGGCACGGCGGGTCCGCCGACTGCCTCGTACTCGAGGATCTGGGGCTTCTCGGAGCAGACCTCCAGCCTGCGTGCGAGCAAGTCGGCTGCCTCGACGGCGTCCAGGCGCGAGCGGTCCGCCAGGTCCTTCAGCACCGTCCAGAACAGCTGTGGCAGGTCAACCATGGGTTCAGATGAGGCCGAGGCTCTGGCCATAACTGGTCCACGCACCGTGATAGTACTGCTGGTAGTTCGTGCCGGGCGGATGACCCGGAGGCAGGTCCGGGATGTTCTGGCCATACTGTGCGGCGATCGCTCCCTCGGGATCGGGCTGCTGGGATGCGGCCCCGAAGGTACCCTGGTTGTCGCCATCGATGTGCGGCGGCGGCTGGTTGGGGCAGTTCTGCTGCGCCTCGCGGCGCGCCCGGATGTTGCGCATGGCCGCCCGGCCCTCCTCGCGCAGCGACTCGTTCGTCATGCGATTGGCGTACGCACTCAGCGACTCGCCAGGGAGGTGGCCCGCGACGGCTGCAGGGCTGGTGCCGTTCATGTGGCTCTGAGCATGGCCGAGCTCGTGCGAGATGATCCCGGTCAGGCCGTTCGGGGGCGCCCCCTGCCACGACTGGCCGAGCGTGATCCCGCCCGTCTGCGGGCTGTACATCGTGCCGTTGGTGCTGCCAAACTGCACGTTGAAGCCATTGGCCTTGGGGTTGACGGCCGGGTTCTGCATCTGGCCGAGATCGTTCTGCAGCTCGGGGCAGCATCGCATGCTCTGCTGCGCGTCCGTGACCGGGTCCCCGGTTCGCACCTGCCCGGCTGCGCCGCTCACGACCTGCGCCCCCACGGCGATGAAGCCTCCGTTCTTGAGCGCATCGAGGCCCGAGCCAGGGCAGCCGGGCGTGCCGACGACCTTCACCTTGACGTTGGTGGGCAGCACATGGCCGCCTGCAGGGTTGTTGGCGTTCGTCCCGTTGTGACTGGTGATGACCGTGTGGTAGGCGGTCTCCTTGCCATCCGCCTTCACCTTGTTGCTGCCGGTCTTCACCTCCACCTTGCCCATCATCATGCCGGAGACCGTGCCGCCCGGTGCGCTGCCGGCGTTGTCGCCGGTGGACTTCGACATCGCATCGCCCTTGCGCAGCGTGTTCGAGTTCATGGTCTTCACCTTGTCGGTGCCGTCGCCATCGGCCGGGATGGCAATGTTGGGATACGGCAGCGGCACCGGGGAAGGAGCAGCGGGCGTGAAGCACACATCCGGGAACGCGACGCACTGACCGCTCGCGACGCACATGACGGGAAAGATCATCACTCACCCCAGGTTGACGGTTGCACCGTTGACGTAGACTTCCTTGTCCGCGCGGATGTGCATCTCCTCGCCCTTGAGATGCACCGTGGTGTCCGCGACCGCTCGAACACGGCGGCTCTTCAGCTGCCACAGACCGCTGAACCAGGCGTAGAGCTCGCGCGCCGACTGCACGATGCGCTGCGCTGCCATCTCGAGCTTCCCTGCCTTGAGCCGCACGAGAGGCGCTTCCGTCTCGACCACCGCCTCGCTCTTGATGTGGATTCCCCGCTTGCCCTTGAGCGTGATCGCTCCGTGCGGTGCGGTGATGGCGAGGTCGCCCGGCACGGCGAGCGTGGTGGGTCCGCTGCCGCGCAGGACGCCGATGACGTAGAGCTCGGATGGGTCCTGGCCGATGACGAGCACTTCGTCACCCGCCCTGGCCGCGTACGAGAAGGCAAGGGCGAGACGCGCCCAGCCTTCCTCCCCGGATTGGAAGCGCACGTGCACCTGTCCCTTGGGGCCCTGGGCGGGCGTGATGCGCGCGGCTTGCAGCAACGTGCCGGTGTCGATCATCTCACACCTCCACTGAGCTTGGTCATCTTGAGGTTCGTGCCGGTGAAGTCCGTGCGATCGATCACGACATCGAGGAACTCGGACTCGTAGCAGTTCGCATCGGTCAGGTTGGTCTCGCTCAGGTTGGCCTTCTCGAGGTTGCTCCTGAACAGGTTCGCGCGCGTCATGTCCGCGCGCCTCAAGATCGCCTCGACGAAGCGGCTCATCCGGACATTTGCGTTCTGGAACCGCGCGCCCTCGAGATAGGCCGCGGAGAACTCCGCCCGATGGAGGCGCGCCTCGGTGAAGTCCACTCGGTAGAGCTGGGCGCTGTCCCACACCGACTGCTCGCCGTGAGCTTGCCGGAAGCGCGCCTGAGGAAGCCGTGCTCCGGCCGCTTTCAGCCTCTTGACGTTGGCCTGATCAGCGATGACGCCGCGTCCCCAGCATCCCTGGAGGCAACAACCTTCGAGCGTTGCGCGCGACAGGTTCGTTCCATGCAGACGCGCGTCCGCCGCGTTCGCCTCGGTGAGGTTCGCTCCCGTGAGATCGGCCCGCGACAGATCGGCGCTCGTGAAGAGCGCTGCCTGCGCCGCGGCTTCGATCAGTCGGGCGCCGCACAGGTTGGCCTTGGAGAGATCCGCGCCCTGCAGCACGGCCTGCGAGAAGTCTGCGCGCTCGAGCCTGGCCTCGGCGAGATCGGCGTCCTTGAGCGTCGCCCCCTTCAGGTTGGCGTCGGTGAGGTCCACCGCCGACAGCGAGCTCGCCGAGAGGTTCGCACCCGAGAGGTTCGCGCCCTTGAGCTGCGCACGCGTCAGGATGGTGCCCGCCATGCTGAGCCCGCTCAGGTCGAGGCCCGCGAGGTCCATCTCCGTGAGGTCCAGCTGATCGAGCGGCTCGCGCCGCGCGATCCGCGCGAGCACAAGGTCGCGCGTGAGCGGTGTCCCCTCGGCCTCGGCCGGCGCTTCCGGTTCCGTTGCCTCCGCCTCTTCCTCGGCGAGCGCTGCATCCGCTTCCGCCTCCATGGATTCCGGTGTGGCGATGAGCTCCGGCATCGCCGCCGCGAGCTCCGTGAGCTCGTGCGGGATCGGCCGCCCTGCTGCGCCGAGCTTCTGCGTGGCGAAGTCGATCGCCGCCTTGATCGAATCCAGCATGTCCTTTGGCGTCGGCGGTGAAGGCGGCGGCCCGGCGAGCGAGTGCCCCTTCTGCTCGAGCGCGGCAAACACCTCGGCCTCCGCTTTCGCCGCCTCTTCGGCGAAGCGAGCGGCGTCGGGAGGCTCGGGCTCGTTCCGCTCGACGACCTCACCTTGCGGAGCGGCCGGCGGCGGCGGTGGCGGTGCTGGAGGTTGCGCCGCGAAGGCTTGCAGTTTTTCCCGGCGGCGTTGCAGCGCCTCCCACAGCTCCCCGCGGTAATACTCGATCGAGCTGGGCTCCCTTTGCAGGCGCTCCGTCACGACGAACAGCTGGTAGAGAAACGAGAGCTTCTGGTCGCGCACGTCACGGTTGCCATGCCACACGAGCACGAGCTTCTCTTGATCCATGTCGACGAACAGCGTGTCGAGCACCATCTCGACTTCCCGGAACAGCTCGGTCGTCTTCTCGAGCTCGACCGTGAAGCAGCGCACGCGCAGGCCGGGGAGCTTCGATCGGTACTGAGCGTGCTCGGCATGGAGGTTCTCGAAGAACAGTTCCTCGTCGCCGCGGAGATAGCCCCGCAGCTGCTGGTCTTCGGGAGCCGAGTTGAAGAAGCTCCAGTCGAAGTCTTCCGGATAGAAAGGCCAGCGTTCCTTTTGCCACTTCTTGTTGTAGGTGCCGGTCTTCGACATGCGCTGCGGCCAGGTCATGGGGATCGGACCGAAGCCACTGGGGAGGTGCTTTGCGTCCCAGTCCTTGATCAGCCGGTCGGGATCCTCGATGTTCGGCAGCCGGCGGTAGCGCTCGCCGTTCTCCCCGGTCTCGTCGGAACAACCCTTTCCGAGCGGGTTCGTCGCGCAGCCGAAGCCGCCGAACGCGTTTCGATACGAGAGTTCCATGCTGGTGAACGGCTTCGGCTCGCTCGAGCTGCTCCGCCACAGCTCGCGACGGCGGACGCGGTCACCGATGACGCCGAGGGACTTCGCGAAGCGGCCGACCTGGAACGTCGCGCGGCAGACATTCGTCGGCCGTCCACGCGGGGCGTGGCAATGCCCGACCAACAGGACATCCGCACCAGGCTTGAAGAGCCCGAAGTCGTTCGGATAGCGCAGCACGCCTTCGAGGTCCTCGTCCACGTACTCGTCGCCAGTCGGCATGAGCTGCACGTCGGCGAGCCGCGCGGGCTCGCCCGGCCGCAGTTCGAACGTGCCCTTCACGACGAGCGTGACGGACCAGCTCGGTGGCCGGATCTTGCCCGGCATCCATGCGGCCTTGAGACCCGTCTCGTTGATCAGATCCATGGCGGTCTCCCGGGCGACTTGATCGGGTCCCATGTCTCGGCGATGAACAGATCCCGGTTGGTGCGCCGGACGTTCTTCAAGTGCGCATCCCGCCACGCCGTGCCTTGTTCCGAGATGGCGTGCAAGTTGGCGCCCATGAGCTCCGCGCGCGTGAAATCGGCCGCGTCCACACGCGCCCAGCTGAGGTCCGCCCAGGGCATCACGCTCGCCGTGAACCGCGCTGCACTCAGGTCTGCCTGCACGAACACCGCTTCCTTGAGGTTCGCTCTCACGAATACCGCCTCACGCAGGACACAGCGCTCGAAGTGTCCAGACGGGACGTGGGCTTCCGTGAAGTCGGCCCGGGTGAGGTCTGCGTCCATGAACTTCGCGTACGGCGCCCGCAAGCCCTTGAAGTTCGCGCCCACCAGGTTGGCCTTGTCGAATCGGGCGTTGAACGCTCTTGCCTGCACGAACCTCGCACCCGAGAGATCGGTGCCCGTGAGATCGCAGTTGCTGAGCTCGCACCCCGACAGGTCGGCACCCAGGAGCTGGCAACGCTTGAGGTCGCAGCCCTTGAAGACCGTGTCGTGAATCCTGGCTCCGGCGAGGTTCAAGCCCGCGAGCACGCAGAGAGAGAAGGACGTGCCGGTGAGGTCCGCGCCGTCCAAGACCGCGCGCAGCAGGGAAGTCTCCTCGACGGCGGCTCCCGTCAGGTTGGCGCCGGCGAGGTTGGTCTCTTCCAGATACGTTCCCTTGAGCCGCGCTCGAGACAGGTCCGCACCGCGCAGATCGGAGCCCGTGAGGTCGGCGCCGGTGAGCAAGGACTCGACGAACAGCGCCCCTTGAAGGTCGCAGCTCGACAGCACCGTCCCGGTCAGATCGCGCTTGCTGAAATCGATGCCGGCGAACGAGCTGTTCGCGAGGACGAGGCCGCGAAGGTCGCACTCGAGCAGGCGCTCGATGCTGAAGCGGGCCGCGGTGAGGTTGGCGCTCTCTAGCGTCGCCGCCGCGACGCGCGCGCCGGTCAAGTCGCTCGCCTCGAGGTTGGCACTGCTGAGGTCTGCCCGCGAGAGATCCGCGTCCTTGAGGTTGGTCCTCGGCAGCAACGCGCCGATGAGGTTCGCACCGGTGAGCTTCGCGCCATGCAGATCGGCGCCCGAGAGATCCGTCTGCGAGAGGTTGCGCCCGGCGAGATCGAGGCCGGCCATGGCGCAGCTCGAGAAGCCGAGCGCGGAGAGCTTCTGCGGCCACGGGCCGCTGCTCAGGAGCACGCACGTGTCGAACGCCACCGTCGCGAGCGTCGCATCCGGGAGCGCGGCTTCGCCGAGGTCGCAGCCGAGGAAGGCGCATTCGCGCAGCGCACACCGAGACAGGCTCGCCCGCACGAGCCGGGTCTCCACGAACCGCACCCCGTCGAGCCGTCCCTGGTCGAAGCGGACATCCTCGCAGTCGCAGTGCTCGAGCTCGATCCCCGAGAGCTTGGCCTCGGTGAGGTCGAGGCTGGTGAGCACGCACTCGTCGAACCGGCACGCGGAGAGCGATGCGCCGCTCAGGTTCGCACGCAAGAGACTCAGCTGTCCGGCATTCCAGCCTCGAAGGCGCGCGCTGGACAGATCGGCGCGCTCGAACGCCGCGCCGGTGACCGTCACGTCGTCGAGAGTGGCGCCTTGAAGGCGGGCACCGGAAAAATCGCACTCGAGGATCGTCACGTCGTCGAAGCGGCAGGCGGTGCCCTCGGCATTGGCAAAATTGCCGTTGAGGATCGCAACCTCTTCCAGATTTGCTGCGTGAAGCTTGATCGAGACCGCGTTCACGTCGAGGAGCTGCACGCCCTTGATGGTTGCGCCCGAGAGGTCCGCGGCTCTCAGATCGACCTTCTCCATCAGGATTTCACTGAGGTCCTGGTTCCTGAGATCGAGCTCCGAGAGATCCACCTCCGAGAAGACCGCGCCCGCCAGCGACAGTCCGGCGTCGAGCGCGGCCAGCACCTCGGCCCGCGAGGCGTAGATCTTGCGCGGCGGCTCCGGGTGCGGAGGCGCCGGGGGAGCGTGAGCCATCTAGGTGACCTCGAGGTTCGTGCCCTTGGCCTTCAGGTTCCCCGTGATCTCGACGTCCTTCGTCACCTTGACGTTGTTGTCGAGCGTGATGTCGCCGCCGCCGATGGTCGTCTTGCTTCCCTTGATGGTGACCGGCTTGCCGTCGATGTTGAACTTGCCGCCCGTGTTGAGAGCGATCTTCGCGCCCTTGAGCGTGAGGTCGCCCTTCGCGTCGATGGTGGTCGCTGCCGACGAGTTGTAGTTGGCCGTCGTCGCGTTCACGGTGACCTCCTTCGACTTGAGCGCCCACGAGCCCGGGGTCCACGTGGCGTTCGTGCCGCCCGACCTGACGATGACCTTGGCCGTTCCCGAGATCCCGGCGCTCTTCGTCCGCAGGTAGATGATCGAGCCCGCGTTCAGGAAGAACACCGACTTCGCCCTGATCCCCATGTTCTTGCAGCGGCTGGCGATCGCCGAGGCGATGATCTCGGCACGGGATGCGTTGCCGGTCGTGACGATGTTGCCGCCGGTGAGCTCGATGCGCTGGCCCGTGACCACCGACGTATCCTTGCCCTTGGTGGCGCTCGCGCGGCCCCCGAGAAAACCGCCGAGCATCGCGGCGAGGTGGGTCCAGAAGGTGCTTCCGTGGACGGTGCGGTCCTCGTTCCCCTTCGCCTGGAACTTGTTGTCGCCTCCGAGGTCCGCGAACATGTTGCCTGCGGACCCGAGCGAGAGGTGCCCGGGTGAGTTGGGAGCGCCGAGCGAGATGTGCGAGCTCATCGTCGGGCTGGAGAGGTGAATCTGCTGGGAGCCGCCGCTGTCCTCGAGGACGAGCTTGTTGCCGCCGCCGGTCTGGATCGCATTCTGCGTGTGATTGGTGCCGGTGACGGGGCTCGCGGTCTCGGGGTTGGGGACCGCGCCGACGATGATCGGCCGATCCGGGTCGCCGTCGAGGAACGCGAGCAGCACCTCGGTGCCCTTGCACAGCGGGAAGTGCATGCCCATGCCGCCGCCGGCGTATGGCTGCGCCATGCGCACGTAGCGCGACGCCTTGCCGCCCGAGCGTCCCGAGAGATCGAACGGCAACAGCACCTTGTAGCGGCCCATGTCGTCGATCTCGGCGTACTTGCCGTCGCCGCTGCCGTCGATCTTGGCGTTCATGATGCCGTGGATCGCCGGCCACGGCGTCTTGCGCTCCGGCCGGAACACGTGCGCCTTGGGGATGCTCGTGAACTCGTTGCCGTAGGTCGTGCCGGCGATGCCGGTCCAGGTGAGCCCGAGGAACTGCTCGGCGCGATGGTGCACCGACGTGATCAGATACTCCTGGTTGGAGTCGGGCCGATAGTGGCTGGCGAGCTGGTAGACGGTACCGGCACGAAAGTTCCGGTGGTTGCTCGTGCCCGACCAGATCTTCTGGCGGCAGTGCAGCTCCTCGGCGCGGATCTTGGCGAGCGCCTTGCCCTCGGCAGTGTCCTTGTAGTGGTCGGCGTAGTAGTACACCGTGCCCATGCCCTCGGGCACCACGTCGCTGTCGACCTTGAGGTCCTGCGACGGCTTGCGCCAGTTGTAGTCCTTGAGGATCACCTTGCGCGGGATCACCTGCTGGTCGGCGGTCAGCGTGCGCACCACCTCTTCCCGGAACGCGTCGGGCGCCGCCTCCTCGGTGACCGTGTCGGCGGTGCCGGGAATCGGCCGGTAGTGCACTTGCGCCGAGCCCGGCAGCGGCCGATAGCCCGCGGTGGAGTCGGCGAACACGATCTTCTCGCCGTCGTCCGATTGCTCGAAGAAGTAGCAGATGCCCTCGTGCTCGAGCCAGCGCGAGAAGAAGTCGAGGTCGGACTCCTGGTACTGCACCGCGAACTCGCGCTTCTGCCCCTTGGCGCAGCGGAACTCGTAGTCGGCGCCCTCGAACCCCTCCTCCTTCAAGATCTCCTCGATCATCTCCGGCACCGACTTGTCGATGAAGATGCGGGTCATCACGTCGGTGGACAGCCGCCACAACCGCGGCACCAGCGCCACCTGGTAGCGCGTCCACTCGTGGAGCTCGTCCTGCTGGCGGATCGAGCACACCATGCCGTGGATCTTGAGCACGCGCGCGCCGAACCCGCCGCCGCTCAGGCGCACCGGCGCCTTCAGCCCGAGCCAGGCCCTGGCCTTGAGCACGCTCCCGAGATCGACGTCGCGCTTCTCTGACAGCAGCTCGAGCTCGAAACGGTAGGGCGTCGACATCGCCTCCGTGCCCTCGAAGCTCGACACCAGGAACGTGTCGTCCGCCACGCCGCCCGAATGAAATGTCACGACCCGCGGCGCATCAGCCATGACGCGGCCTCCTCTTGCGTGCGGAGCTCTTCAAGGACCAGCAGTGCGTGCGAAACCCACCGCGGCGACAGGGTATCACGCCGGTTGCACGCGACAAAGCAGCTGCTCGGGCGGGAATCCTGGCTCGGCGCGAGCGGCAAGCGGCAGCGGCACTGCCGGCAGGCTACTTGAGCTTGACCAGCGACTGCAGACCGCGCAGGTGCTGCAGGTGCTTGCTCAGGAACACGAGGGTGCGGTCCGCGAAGTCCCGCACGTCGAGGTCGGACGCCTGATCGCCGCGATTCGCGAACAGGTCGATGGCGGCCCGGTGCGTGGTGAGCTGCTGCTCGAGGTAGCGCCGATCGAACGCCGCGTCCCGCGCGGCACGCAGCTCCGTCAGCAGATGGTCGTGCTCGGCATCGACCGCGAGCGGCAGCTTGAGGTTCTTTCTTGCCGCGAGCGACTGCAGCTCGGCGTTGGTCCTGGTGAAGTCGTCGATGATCATCTGCGCGATTGCGCGGACCTGGTCGCTGTGGGAGCGGGCGAGGGCGAGCGTGCCGCTTGCCACCTCGAATCGCCCCACTGCCGTCGCGTTGCTGATGAAATCGAGCGCAGTGGAGCTGGCGGGAGCCGCCGCCTTCAGCGGCACGTGCGGCGCGGCGTGCCGGCGCCCGCACGCCGCGCTGCCGAGCACGAGCACGAGCAGCGCGAGCCGCGCTTGCACTCTCACGTCATCCATCGCGTTGGCTCCGGTACTGGCGCCAGACGACACGGCTCGCGGTGTGCGACCCTGCCACGCCACGAGCTCCCGTGACGCAAACGCCCTGCCGCCGGACGTGTGCTTCGCCTCACGGCGCCGAGGCCGCTCGGGCGGGAAGGGTTGCAGCGAGCGTGTCACGCTTACAACAGATGGCGCGGCCCCGACTCAGGCGGCGGTGTTCCGCAAGGGCGCGGACGAATTCCAGCGCGCGCGCTTGACACTGTTTGCGAAGCAGCTCGTGCGCTGGCTGCTGGATTGGCGTCGTTGATCGGCTGGCGAGCGTGGCGGCTCGCGCCGGAGGTGGACATGAACGCAGCGCACACGGTCGTCGTCATCGCCTCGCTCACCGATCTGCTGTTCACCGGTGCTCTGGCGACCTTGGCGTGCTACGTGGCAGCGCACGCTGGTGCCAGCGGGCGCCAGATCATGGAGCGGCATGCGGGCGAGCCGCGGCTCGGCTACCTCGACCACGACTGGTCGCTGAACGATGCGGCACGCTGAGCGCTCAGCGCGAAGCAGGCACGAGCACCCGGAGCGCGTCGCGCTTCACCTTGACATCGACGATGCCACGGGCGCGATGAGAGCGAGCTCGCCGGCGCGAGCGAACCCCATCCCCAGCCCGGGTGGTCGGCAGACCCACGCGCGCGCCGCGCGCATCACCAGGATTGCAGCGCCGCCGGGCTCAATCGGTTCGCGCGCTTGCCCTTGCGCAGGTGCAGGTGGATGCGCAGCGCCCGCAGCAATTCGAGCAGCGGCGCTGGCTTGGTGAGCACCTCGGCGACACCGAGCGCTCGCAGCCGCGGCGCGACCTGCGTGGCAGCGTGGCCGGTGAGCACGATCACGGGCGTGCGCTTGGTGCGGTGGTCGTGCTTCAGCTGCTGGATGAGGAACTCGCCATCGGCGCGCGGCATGCCGAGGTCGGTGATGATCGCAGCTGGTCGCTCCGCGATCGCGAGCAGGTACGCTTGCTGGCCGTTGGCGGCGCTGATCACTTCGATCCCGTGGCCGCGCAGGAATCGAGCGATGCCGGCGCACACACGATCATCATCATCGACACACAGAACCCTGGTGTGCATGAAGATCCTCTCGGCGAGAAGGGCCTGACGATGCGCGGCGCGCGCCGCGGCGGCAGCTGCCGGGAGCGCATCCCGGCGCACAGATGGCGGTCGTCCTCTGGCCCGTGCGACGCGGCCGCCGTCGCTCGCGCTGCGTCGGCACCGGACGCCGGTGTGGCAACACGTCGTTGTGAGAGTCGGAGAACCGCAATGAGGGCACGGTCGCGGGGGCTGAGCATGGGGAGCCTTGAAGGGACGCTTCGGGCAGTGCACCCGACCCCACTGGCAAGGCCCGTTCCAACCTCTCCGCGGCCGAAGATCGCACGGCGCGCGGTCGAATCCGTCACGCCTGAGACACAGTTGGTGCGCTTCCGAGACGGGCGCGCACTCCGGCGCTTGGCGCTGGCCGCGACCGGCGCGGGGCGGCGGTCGCGATTCAAGCGTGCTCGCGGAACGCGACGACAAGACCAGATGCGATCCACCTGGCATGGGCCAGACGTCCCTCAATACTCGAATCGAGGTTGGTATGCAGCTCGAGACATTCGAATGGTCCGCGAAGACCGGATGGTCGGTCGGCTCGTTCCCGAGCCTGGATGGCGAGCGCACCCTGGTGGTCGTGTTCGGCAGCTCGGCGCACATCGACCGGCCAGCGCCGATCACCGAGCTCGCGCGATTCTATGCGCGCTCGCATCTCATCGGCTGCTCGACGTCGGGTGAGATCTTCCAGTCCAGGATCTCGGATGGCAGCCTGGCGGTGGCGGTCGCGCAGTTCGCCGCCAGCGAGCTTCGCACCGCCAGCACGGCAGTGGGCAAGGAGGTCGGCTCGTTTGCCGCCGGGGCCGCCCTGGCGCGCCAGCTCGCGGCGCCGACGCTGCGCAGCGTGCTGGTGCTTTCCGATGGCTTGAGCGTCAACGGCTCGGAGCTGGTGCAGGGTCTCAACTCGGTGTTGCCGGAGCACGTGGTGGTGACCGGTGGACTGGCCGGCGACGGCGATCGCTTCCAGCGTACCTGGGTGATCGAGCAGGGCGTGCCGAAGACTGGCTATGTCACGGCCGTCGGCCTGTGCGGCGACCGGCTCGACATCGGCCACGGCTCCAAGGGCGGCTGGGACATCTTCGGACCCGAGCGCGTCGTGACCAGGGCGCGCGGCAATGTGCTGTTCGAGCTGGACGGCTCGCCGGCGCTGCAGCTGTACAAGCAGTACCTGGGCGAGCGCGCCAGCGGTCTGCCGGCGACCGGCCTGCTGTTCCCGCTCGCGATTCGCGAGCACGCGAGCGACGAGCGCCATCTGGTGCGCACGATTCTCTCGGTCGACGAGCAGGCGCAGAGCATGACCTTCGCCGGTGACGTGCCGCAAGGTTGGCGCGCGCAGTTGATGAAGGCCAACTTCGACCGGTTGATCGGTGGCGCGAGCGAGGCCGCGCAGCTGAGCAAGCGGGGCGCGACGCGCAGCGCGGCCAGGCTCGCCATCGCCGTGAGCTGCGTCGGCCGCCGCCTGGTGCTCGGCGAGCGCGCGGAAGAAGAGGTCGAGGCCACGCTCGACGTGCTGGACCGGGGCGCGCGGCAGATCGGCTTCTACTCGTACGGCGAGATCTCCCCGTACACGACCGGCTCGTGCGACCTGCACAACCAGACCATGACCTTGACCACCATCTCGGAGAGGTAGCAAGTGCCATGAGCGGGCTGCACCCGTTGCTTGCGCGCCAGCTCAAACGAGTCGGTGTCGAGGATGTCTCGGCTCTGCCGGATCGGGATGCCTGGGCAGAGCTCCTGGATCGCGTCACCAAGGCCTATCTGGACGCCGACCAGGACCGCTACACGCTCGAGCGGTCGCTCGACATCTCGTCGCGCGAGATGCAGGAGCTGCACACACGGTTGAGCGAGCAGAACGATCAGCTGCAGGCGGTGCTGCGGGCGATGGCGGACGGACTGTGCTGGGTGGATCCCGCGGCCCGCGTCCAGTTCATCAACCCGGAGGCCGAGCGCCTCAGCGGCTGGTCGAATGCGAAGGCCGTCGGCATGCCGCTCTGCGACCTGCTCAATCTGAGCGCCGACGGCGACGGGCCGGCGCCCGAGCCCGACGACCTGCTCACGCTGATCGCCGAGGGCGGCACCAACTGCACCGAGAACGTGCGGGTCACGCGGCCGGACGGCGTCGCGCATCCGGTGTCGCTCTTGACGACGCCGGTGTGCCGGGGCGATCGGGTCGTGGGCTCGGTCGTGGTGGTGCGCGACATGACGCTGCGCAAGCGCGTCGAGGACGAGCTGCGCCGCGCGCGCGCCGCTGCCGAAGCCGCCAGCAAGGCGAAGGGCGAGTTCCTCGCCAACATGAGCCACGAGATCCGCACACCCATGAACGGCATCCTTGGCATGTCGGACCTGCTGCTCGACACCGATCTCGGCGTCGAGCAGCGCGAGTACGCCATCGCCGTGCAAAAGTCCGGCGAGGCAATGCTCGCAGTCATCAACGACGTGCTCGACTTCTCCAAGATCGAGGCGGGCAGGCTCGAGGTGGAGACCGTGGACTTCGACCTGCTCGAGATCCTGGAGCAGATCGCCACGCTGCTCGCCGAGCGCGCGCACGGCAAGGGCGTCGAGTTCGTGTACCTCATGCAGGAGGGTGTGCCCGGGCGCGTGTGTGGCGACCCTGGCCGGTTGCGGCAGGTGCTGGTCAACCTCGGCGGCAACGCGGTGAAGTTCACCGAGCGCGGCGAGGTCGTGATCAAGGTCGAGCGGCTCGACAGTTCGTCCGACTCGCTGCGGCTCAGGTTCGAGGTGATCGACACCGGCATCGGCATCCCGCAGGAAGCGCGGGGGCGCTTGTTCCAGAGCTTCTCTCAGGTCGATGGCTCGACCACGCGCAAGTACGGCGGCAGCGGCCTCGGCCTCGCCATCTCGAAGCGCCTGGTCGAGCTGATGGGCGGCGAGATCGGCGTCGACAGCGAGCCTGGCAAGGGCAGCACGTTCTGGTTCACGGTGGCGCTCAAACCCGCGGCGGAGGAGCAGGAGGTGGTGCTCCCGGACGCAGCGCGGCTGCGCGGCAAGCGGGTGCTGGTCGTCGACGACAATGCGACCAACCGCAAGATCCTGGCGCTGCTGCTCGCGAGCTGGGGCGTGGAATGCGAGTGCGCCGACGGCTGCTATTCGGCCTTGCCGGTCCTGGATCGCGCGGCGCGCGACAACCGGCCGTTCGACGTCGTCATCCTCGACATGCAGATGCCCGGGGTCGACGGATTCGGGTTTGCCCGCCTGGTCCGCGGCGACGCGCGCTTTGCGACGCTGCCGCTGATCATGCTCACCTCGATGGGCATGCACCGGCGCGAGGACCAGCTGCGCGAGCTCAGGATCGGCACCTGCATCATGAAACCGGTGCGCCAGTCGCAGCTGCGCACCTCGCTCGTGGCCGCAGCCGAACCGGGCTCGCTGCCGCCGCCCGAAACGCCGCCACTCGCCCAGCCCGTCCACGAGCCGGCCGCGCCGGGCTCGACCAGCGCGGTCGCCAAGGACACGCCGCCGGTCGTGCTGCCAGCCGATGCCGCGCGCATCCTGCTGGTCGAGGACAACCTGATCAACCCGCAGGTCACGTGCACGATCCTGACCCGGTGCGGGTTCGCGGTCGACGTGGCCAATCATGGCGCCGAGGCGCTCGAGGCGATGGCGCGCAAGCGCTACGACGCCGTGCTGATGGATTGCCAGATGCCGGTGCTGGATGGCTTCGCGGCAACCATCGAGATCCGCAAGCGGGAAGCGAGCAGCCGCCACACGCCGATCATCGCGCTCACCGCCCGCGCAACCAAGAGCGACTGGCAACGCTGCCTCGCCGCCGGCATGGACGATTACCTCGCCAAGCCGGTGCGCACCGATGACCTGAAGACCGTGCTGCGGCGGTGGGTGGAGCAGAAGGCGGTGGTGTGAGCCCGGCGCGGCAGCGCGCTCACTCCTGGGCGGAGCGGTCACATCACCCAGGTAAGCGTTGGGCACCACCACCGGCACCGGTTCCTGGACACCGACCGTGAGCGAGAAGTTGCGCAGACGCTCGATCGTGCCGAGTTGACCACCTGACCGCGGGTGACGAGCAGCATCCCGGTCTTGGTGCGCACGTCGTCCACCAGCTCCATGCCTGGCTTCAGCTGCACGAGCGAGACCTCGCGGACGTTGCTGCGCGCCGCCGCGCGATTCCTGAGCTCGCAGAACGACTTGAGCAGCCGGTCGTCGTACCAGCCGCTGCGCCCGCGCATGATGCTGAGCGCGAGCTCGCCGAGGTGCCCCTGTGCTTCGAGCAGGTCGTAGTCGAACGCGATCTTGAGCAAGCGCGCACCCCATGGAATCTGTTCACCACGCACCTTGTTCTGCGGCGGCCCTTGCCCATCGAAGCGCTTGAACTGGTAAGTGAGCATCTCGCGCACGCCCTCGAGACGCGGGATGTTGGCGAGCAGCTGATCGGTTACGACCAGCATGCGATCCACCATGCCTTGCTCCTCGGGGGTGAGCGGCTCGCCGCGGTCATGACGCTCGAGCGTCGCCGGCGGCAGCGTCACCGAGGCGATCCGCGACAGCATCGCCGCCACCTCGGTCTCCCAGGAGCCGCTCAGGTCGAGATACTCGAACAGCTCGGTGACGTAGTGCTTGACGCGCTGCGCGCGGCCGAACGCGCTCGGGTTGGTGAGCGCCAGGATCTCGGTCAGCGTCTTGATGCTGCCGCGCAACGTCTGTTCGAGCAGCACGCGCTCGGCCGTGACCAGCCGGTACTGCGCGCATGCGTCCTCGAGGATCTTGCGCACCTGATCGGCGGCGCACGGCTTGCGCAGGAACCGGAAGATGTGCCCCTCGTTGACCGAGGCGATCGTGCTATCCAGATCGGCCTGGCCGGTGAGCATCACGCGGATGGTCTCGGGTGCGAGCAGCCGCACCTTCGCCAGCAGCGCCACCCCGTCCATGCCGGGCATGTTGCGATCCGAGACGATCACCTCGAACGGTCCGCTGCGCTGGATCAGCTCGAGCGCCTGGCTGCCGCTGTTCGCGGTGTGCACCTCGAACTGCTGGCGCAGCTGGCGGCTCAGACCGGCCGGGACGTTGGGCTCGTCATCGACCAGCAGGATGCGTGGCAGCGATGCGGTCATGGTCGTGACGCCCCTTCCGGTTGTGGACTCTCGTCGCCGGCGAGCGAGCGCCACCGCGGCAGCTCGTGCGCCATGCCGACGGCCTCGAGGTAGGCCTGATCGATCTCCGCAGCGGGCAGTCCATCGCCAGCGCCGTCGGCGAGCTGGCCAGTGGCGAGCACGTCGGCCACGTGCACGGCGCCCGCCATGTCGAAGCGCGAGCTCTGCAGGCGCGACGGCTCGTGATGATAGGCAACCGCCTCGACGATCGGACCCGGCAGCCCCCAGATCCCGAGCAGGTAGGCGCCCACCTCGGCATGGCTCACGCCCCAGAGTCGCCGCTCGATGCTCGCGCGCGTGGCCGCCTCGGCGCGCGCCACGCGTATCACCTCGGCCAGCAGCCGCGGCTGCGTGCGCAGCAGCACGATCTCGCCGACGTCGTGCAGCAGCCCCGCCAGCAGGGCAGCGTCCCGCTCGGCGCGGTCTCTCACCAGACCGCTCGCGATCCTCGCGGTCGTCATCGCGCAAGCCTGCATGCGATCGACCGAGTAGCCCTCGACCTCGGTCGCCGCCACCGGGCGAAACACCTCGGCCGTGAGCGCCAGGCTCTTGATGGTGTTGACGCCGAGGTAGGCGATGGCACCGTCGATGGTGGCGACGCTGCGCGTCAGGCCGAAGAACGACGAGTTGACGAGCTTCAGCAGATTGCCGGCCAGGGCGGGATCCCGCTCGACGATGCGGGCGATGTCGCGTGCCGAGACCTGCGGCCGGTCGACGGCGGTCATCAGCTCCTGGTAGATGCGCGGCAGCGGTGGCAGCGAGCCGATCTGTCCCACCATCTGGCGCAGCTGCTGGTTCTGCATGCGGTCGCGGAACGCCGAGGCGCGCTCGATCACTTCCTTCAGCAGCGCCGCGTCGATCGGCTTGCTCAGGAACTGATGCGCGACCGGGACCGCGCGCAGCGCCATCTCCTGATCCGAGTGTCCGGAGAGGACGATGCGAATCGTGTCAGGCCAGCGCTCGTGCACCACCGCCAGCAGGTGCGCACCGTCCATCCCGGGCATGCGCATGTCGGTGACGATGACGTCGAAGCGCCGCTCATCGAGCAAGGCGATCGCGACCGCGCCACCGGTCACGAACGCCATGTCCCATTCGGTGCGCATCGGCCGCAGCATGCGCTGCAAGCCGTCCAGCACGCGCTGCTCGTCGTCCACGAACAGGATCGACCTCATGTGCCGGCCTCCGCGGGGGCGGCCGCGCCGTCCTTCTTGAGCGGCAGGCGGATGACGAACGTCGAGCCGACGCCCACCTGCGACTCGCAGGTGAGCTCGCCGCCGTGCTTGTCCACCACCACCGACCGCGCGATCGCCAGCCCCTGTCCAGTGCCCTTGCCCACCGGCTTGGTGGTGAAGAACGGATCGAAGATCTTGTGGCGGATGCGCTCGTCGATGCCGGTGCCGGTGTCGCCGATGCGGATCTCGGCGTACTCCGCCACGGCGCGCGTCTGCACGGTGATGGTGCCCTTGCGGTCGGGCTCGCCGGCGATCGCATCCTGGATGGCGTGTGCCGCGTTGACGATGATGTTGAGCAGCACCTGGTTCAGCTCGCCGGCCAGCGCCGGCACCGGTGGCAAGCTGCGGTCGAGATCGGTCTCGACCTGCGCCACGTACTTCCACTCGTTGTGGCACACCGTCAACGTGCTCTCGATCGCCCGGTTGATGTCGACCGGCTGCTTCTCCACGCTCCCGGGATGCGAGAACTCCTTCATCGCGCGCACGATCTTCGAGACCCGATCGAGGCCCTCGAGCGACTGATCGATCGCCCGCGGGATCTCGCCGGTCAGGTAGGCGAAGTCGGCCTCTTGCTCGGCCTGATCGATTGCCTGGATCAGCGTCTCGCTCACCGACTGCGTGCGCGCCGCGGCCAGCAGAGTGCGGTAGCTCTCGATCAGCTTGCTCAGGGCGCCGAATGCATCGCGCAGGAACGCCGTGTTGTCGCCGACGTACTGGGTGGGGGTGTTGATCTCGTGGGCGATGCCGGCGGCAAGCTGCCCGATCGACTCGAGCTTCTGCGCCTGCATCAGCTGGGTCTGCAGCGTCTTGCGATCGGTGATGTCCTCGGCGATCCGGCACACGCGCAGCACCTGGCCGTGGGCATCGCGAATCGGAAAGCCGCGGCTGTGGATCCAGCGCACCATGCCGTTCGCTCGGACGATGCGGTACTCGACCTCGAACGGGATCTCTGCGGCGCGCAGCAGCAGCGCCTCCAGGCGGTCGCGATCCGCGGGGTCGACGAGGCGCTTCCAGCTGTCCGGATCCTGCGCGATGCTGGCGAGCGTCTGTCCCCACACCCGCTCGTAGGCCGGGCTCACGTACGTGGCGTTGTCGTGCTTGAGGTCGATCAGCCAGATCACTTGCGGGAAGTTGTCCGCAACCTGCCGGAAGCGCTCCTCGCTCGCTCGCAGATCGTCCTGTGCGGTCTTGAGCGGCGTGATGTCGGTGAACGTGGTCACGACGCCGGTGAGCTGGCGGGCGAGATCGTGGATCGGGGAGGCGCCAACCAGCACGTCGAGATGACCGCCAGGTCCGCGCACCAGCGCCACTTCCTGCGTCGGGCAGGTCTCGCCGCGCAGCGCGCGCGCGGTCGCCCATTGCGCGGCCGGGATCGGCAACCCGCGCGCATCGTGCGGCTCGCCCCACACCGCCGCCACGTCGCCGAGGTTGCTGGCGAGCGGGTCCTTCATGGCGATCGTGCTCGCGGCGTGGTTGACGAACACCACGCGGCCAGCGGCATCGCTCACCACGATCCCGTCCGCCGCCTGCCTCAGGACCGTCTCGAACAGTGCGCGCTGGTCGCGCAGCGCCAGCAACGCTTCCTTGGCCTCGGTGACATCACGGACGATCGCAATGCACTGTCCAGCCGACAGCGGCGTCAAGCGGGCTTCGTAGAAACGCTTCGCGCCACCGTCCCGCACCGGATAGGTGAACGAGATCAGCTTCTGCTCGTTCATCACCTTCGCCACCGCTGCCCGGAACAGCTTGCCGTTGCCGCTCACCGGCAGGTCGTACAGACAGCGGCCGACGGCCTGGGACGGCGCGTGCTTGATGTCTGTGGTGCGGCCGCCGCGGCAGTCGAGCACCAGGCCGGCGCTGTCGATGACGAAGAACATGTCGGGCATTGCCTGGAAGATCGCCCGCATCTCGGCATTGGCCGAGTGCAGCTCCATCGAGCTCAGCTCGAGGGAATGCTCGACCATCTTGCGGTCCGTGTCGAAGTCATGGTACGCCTGGCTCACCGCCGCCAGCAGGTCGCGCCATCGTGGCGGCGCGGCCGCGTCGTCGATCTCGCTCTTGCGCAGCTGGCGCGCGAGCAGGGAGTGCTGCCCGGTCATCGATCAGCGCTCCGCGAGGGTGGTGATGGTCATGGTCTGATTGTGCAGCTCGCAGCGCGCGTTCGGCACGAACGGTGAGATCTCGCCGTACGAGTAGAACCCGGTGAGCACGGGTCGTGCGCCGAGCACTTGCCGCACGCCTTCCACCTCCTCTTCGACGCGCTGCTTCAGCACCAGCTTGCGGCCGACACAGCTGATCAGGATGGCGAGGTCGGGATCGGCCGCGCCGGCGCCCGTCTGGCTCGCCTGCGCGGCGCCGACCGCGCCGTCGATCAGGCGGTCGAAGTTGGCGCGCATCAGGCGCGCGAGCGCGCCCTGAGGGACGTCGCCCGCGAACGTCATGCTCTGCTCGTGCTCGTCGATCGACAGGATCGTGCGCACCACCGGCTCGTGGCCATCGATGCGCACGCTGAGCGGGAACAGCAGTCCGGTCGCCGGCAGTCCTTCGGCGGCATGGCCGAGGTACTTCCGGTACAGCGCCAGCGCGGAGCGGCCATCGAGCTCGTACAGCACGTTGCCGCTGGCGCGCGTGATCGTGCGTTCCGGACCGAATGTGTCCCAGCCACCGAGCGACGCGCACCCCACGCGCAAGCGATCGCCATAGAAGCCCACCGCAACCGCGCGGTCGGGGCCGCACTCGGCGTCGCGCCGCACCAGCGTCTCGGCGAAGCGCGAGCCGTCCCCGGACAGTCCGCCCGTGACGGCGACGCTCGGCGGCAGCGCGCCGGTCAATCCCTGCACCAGCTCGCTGCCGTTCACGTGCAGGCCATCGCACAGCACGAATGCATGCACCAGTCCGTCGTGGGGCAGGCCGTGCGCCAGGCGCGTGCCCAGCTCGCGGCTGTTGGCTGCCTCGCCGAGCCTGGCGAGCGCCGTCATCACCCGGGTGTGCTCGAACTCGACGGCCGTGGCCACGAGCGTGGCGTCGGTGACCTCGGTGTCGCAGATCTCACCGGCAGTGGAGCAGCCAACGATGACGGCTCCAGGCCAGAACGACCGCAGCTCCGGCACCAGCTCGGCACGTCGCAACAGCGACGGTTCGCCGAACACGAACGCGATCTGCGGTGCGATCCGGGCTGCGCGGCCGTGCGGCTTCCACGCCGCGTCCGTCGCCTGCCAGCGCCATTGCTCGGTCTTCACGAGCAGGACCTCCGTTGCCGTTGCCTCGAACACCTGCCGCAGGAGCAGCGAACCACCTCCACCTTTCGGAGCCGGTTCCGCAGCTGCTTGACCCCGGCTCGAGCGATGCCTCGTCGCCATGGTTTGGTTGCGCGCCTGCACCACCGATGAACGCGGCTTCAAGGTGGGCGTTGCGTTCTCTCGATACAGATGGGGGAGTGCTTCTCGCGCCATGGACATCCTGATCGCCGAAGACGACCGCTCGACCCGGTTGCTCCTGGAAGCGCTGCTGCGCGCCGAGGGGTACTCGGTGGTGGCGGTGGGCGATGGCCGCCTCGCGCTCGACGCGCTCAGCGCGAGCTCGTTCGACGCGGTGGTGACCGACTGGATGATGCCGCAGATGGACGGCATCGAGCTGGTGCAGTGGATTCGCGCCGCGGTCAAACCGGCGCCGGTCGTGCTGATGGTGACCGCTGCCGATACCGACGCGGCGCGCAACCGCGCGCTCGAGGCGGGTGCCGACGACTACCTGGTGAAACCGGTGCGCGCGGCGGCTCTCCGCCGGCAGCTCGCGGAAGCCATCGCGCGCCGCCAGCAGGCGGCGCCGCCAGCGCCGGGCCCGCCGCAGATCTTGCTGGAGCGCCGCGCGCCGCCATTTCGCTGCGTGGCGTTCGTGGCGAGCTCCGGTGGCCCCGTCGCCTTGCTCGAGCTGTTGCGGGGCGTGAGGCAGAGAGGCGGCGTCGCCGGCGTGGTGGTGCTGCGCGGGCCGCAGTGGATGCTGGAATCGCTCGCGGCGCGCTTGCGCCTCGAGACAAGCTGGCCGGCGCGCGTGCTCACCGATGGCGACCAGGTCTTGCCGGGCGAGCTCGATCGTCTCGCACAGCCTGTCGCTCACGATCGCCGAGCCGCCGCGCTGGCTCGTGGTCGAGGGCCTGAAGCGCGGCGCCGCGGCGGCCGACAGCATCCTCGAGTGCTGCGCGCGGCTGTTCGGCCAGAGCTGCACTGCGGCGATCCTGACCGGCCTGGGTCAGGAAGGAGTCGCGGGCGCAGCGTGCGTGGCCGCTGCCGGCGGCGCGGTCCTGGTGCAGGATCCAGCGACCGCGCTCGTGCCGCAGCTGCCGCAAGGCATCCTCGCCGCCGGCATGCCAGCGCGGGTGCTGCCCCTGAACGAGATGGCACGGGTCCTGCAGCGCGGGCCATGATCCGCGGCTGCCCGGTCAATTGCGGGCAAGACGCCGGGTCCACTCGTCGAGGACCTGGCGCAGCTCATCGCGGCTGACCGGCTTGCTCAGGTAGCCGTCCATGCCGCTTGCGAGGCATAGCTCGCGGTCGCCTTTCATGGCCGCGGCGGTCATGGCGAGGATCGCGCAAGTGCGCTCCATTGCCCTCGCGCCGCCGGACCTCGCGCGCAAGCTCGTGCCCGTCCATCACCGGCATCTGCACGTCCGTGATCAGGACGTCGAACGGCGCCTGCTCGAGCATCGCCAGCGCCTCGCGTCCGTCCGCAACCGCGGTCGCTCGATAGCCGAGGCGCTCGAGCAGCCGCAGCAGCACCTTCTGGTTCACCGCATTGTCTTCGGCGATGAGGATCCGGACTCGCTCGCGCGTCTGCCGCTCGAGCTCGGTGATCGCCGCACCGGCGGGCTGCCCGGCGCGGGCAGCACCTTGCCCATCACCTCGCTCAGGCTTGCGAACAGCTGCAGCTTGCGCACCGGCTTGGTGAGGCGCGCAGCAAAGCCGATGCTGCGCGAGCGGGTGATCTCGCGTGCACCGATCGAGCTGAGCAGCACGAGCGGCATCTCGCGCAGCAAGGCATCGGACCGGATCGCGAGCGCGAGCTCGACGCCGTCCATCTCGGGCATCTGGTAGTCGAGGATCGCGAGCTGGAACGGATCGCCTTCGCTGGCGGCGCGCCGCATCATCGTCAGCGCCTGCTCGCCGCTCGCAGCCAGGCTGCAGCGACAGCCCCAGGACTCGAGCTGCACGCGCAGGATGGTGCGGTTGGTCTGGTTGTCGTCGACCGCGATCACGTGCTGCGAGCGCAGCGCATCCGCAGCCACGGTGGTGCTGGCATCACTGTTCGCGCCCTTCTCCAGCACGGCGGTGAACCAGAACAGCGATCCCACGCCCTCGCTGCTCTCGACGCCGACGCTGCCGCCCATCAGCTCGGCCAGCTGCTTCGCGATCACCAGGCCGAGGCCCGTGCCGCCGAACCGGCGCGTGGTCGAGGCGTCGACTTGCGAGAAGCGCTGGAACAGGCGGTCCATGCGATCCTTCGGAATGCCGATGCCGGTATCACGCACGGCGAACCGCACGGTCGCGTGCGTCGCGGTGACGCTGTCGAGCGTGACCGTGACCGCCACCTCGCCTTGCTGCGTGAACTTGACGGCGTTGTTGACGAAGTTGATGAGGATCTGCCGCACGCGACCCGGGTCGCCGCGCGCGTGTTCCGGGACCCGATCGTCGACGTGGCACAACAGCTCGATGCCCTTCGCCTCCGCTTTCGGCGACAGCAGGTCCAGGACCTCTTCCACGTTGCGGGCAATGTCGAAGTCGATGCACTCGAGCTCGAACTTGCCGGACTCGATCTTCGAGAAGTCGAGGATGTCGTTGATGATGGTGAGCAGGCTGTCGGCACAGTGGTGCACGGTCTCGGCGTAGTCACGCTGCTCGGTGCTGAGCTCGGTCTCGAGCAGGATCGAGCTCATGCCGATGATGCCGTTCATCGGCGTGCGGATCTCGTGGCTCATGTTGGCGAGGAACTGGCTCTTGGCGACGTTTGCTGCCTCGGTCGCTTGCATGGCTTGACGCAGCTCCTGCTGCGTCAAGCGATGTTGCTCGATCTCGAGCTCGAGGTCGTGATTGGCGAGGCTGAGCGACTCGGTCTTCTCGGTCACCTTGGCCTCGATCGCGGCGTTGGTCGCCTCGAGCTCGGCGGTGCGCGCGGCGATCTGGCGCATCTCGCGCGTGGCCCAGATGCACGAGAACGCGAGGAAGATGTCCTCGAACACCACCCAGGCGGCGTGCTCGGCCGAGCGCCACGGCGAGGCGTTCAGGACGCCGTAGACCGACTGTGGCCAGACGATGCCGCGCGCGAGGTGGTCGAGGCCGATGACCACGGTGGAGGAGACGAGCACCTTCCAGTCGCGATAGAACGCGAGGAATGCGAGCGATCCGAACACGTGGAAGTGGGTCTCGATGCGGCCGCCGCTCAGGTGGATCAGCAGCGCCGAGGTCAACATCTGCGAGGCCGCGATCACGTGGCGCGTGAGCGCGCGGCCGGGAAAGCGGATGCCGAGGTAGATCGGCACGCCGCTGATCACGCCGCCCAGATAGAGCGCGGCCCACACGTGCGGGTGCATGTGGCTGCTGGCACCCGCCCACGCGCGCGGCGAGATCAGCACCGCCGCGGCGATGCCCGCCAGCCACTGGCATGCCATCAGCACGACGAACACGCGGTCGGTGCGCGTGTGGACCGCGCGCAGGTGCTCGGCGAACAGCTGCGACTCGCGCTCGGCGAGCGGCAGCGGGGTGAGCGACGGACCGGCAGTCTGGCTCGCAGTCTGGCTCATGGGTGGGCTCCCGCTTCATGACACGTGGCGTCCTTGGCCTGATCGCTCGCGAACAGCGGACAGCCGAACACCGGTGCGGACCTGACGGTCGACGCTCGCCCCAGGAACACGTCGAGAACGGCGCTGCGCCCGCGGCTGTCACCCTGGTGGCCGCGCGCGGGCGTGATGCCGCCGGCGAACGCGAGCGCGCCGCTCTGGCGATACACGACCACATGACCCGAGGTGCGCGCGCCGAAGATGCGCGCCTCGCGGCCATCGCCGTCGATGTCCACGAGCAGGCCCGGATGCGATCGCACCTCCTGCCACAGGCGGTCCTCGACCCACGCATCGTCGCAGCCGGGCGGGCGCACGAACACCACGTGCAGCTCGACGTTGCTGCCGAGGTGCGGCTCGATTCGCTCCAGCTCGGCGAGCGCCGCGCCGGTGCAAGGACACCGCGGGTGAGCGAAGAGCAAGATCACGTCGTGGAAGGCGGCACGCTCGATCCTGCTCTCTGCTGGCCATCGCTCGGGCGCGCTCGCCATCTCGCCAGGCGCCGTGGCGTAGTCGGTCAGCGCCAGCATCCCGGCGCTGGCAGCAACAGCCCAGAGCAGCAGAACGGCGGCGCGGATGATCATGGAGCTCGGCGCGAGTCTCGGTGCTGATGTCATGAGTGGTGAACCGGGGCAGATTGCGGCGGAGCTTCGACCGTGATGCGTGGCGGGATGGCCCGAAGAGTACCCCATGCTGCGGAGCGCGGTCGGACTCAGTGCCGTTTTCGTCGCCAGCGAACGATGAGCGTCACTGGCGCTGCACAGAGCCGTGCGCGCGTGATCGGTTCGCGCACGCCCACCTGCATCGCCTGGCTCGGACCGCGACAGCCGCGTGCGCACGGCGGGCACGATCGCGCACTTGCCGCGCAGGATGGCGCGAGCGCCGTGCGCAGGCGCGTTGGTTCGCGCGACTCGCGCATGGTCACCGGCAAGACCGCACGGCAATCGTGATGCGATCGTGGCGTTGCCAGCAGACAGCACCGCGAGCCGCCGGCACAATGGCGAGCCTCACCCGTTGCGGAGCTCGCTCATGGTCGCTGTCATCGTGCTGTTCGTGTCGTCGCTGGTCGCGGTCGAGTCCACCCGACCTGCGCGTCCACCCGAGAAGATCTTCGCCGCCACGTGCGCCACGTGTCACGGGCAGGATGGCCTCGGCAACCACCAGAGCTGGGTGCTGCCGGGCCGGATGGCGCCGCGCATTGCGAGGGGCCTGCCGCGCCCCGAGCTGTCCATGGAAGAACGGTACCGGTTCACGGTGCGCAACGGACCCTATCGCGGCGCGACCGGATTCTCGCAGGCAATGCCCGCGTTCGGCCCCGAGGTCATCTCGGACGCCGAGCTCGGCGCGCTGGTGACCTGGCTGCTCTATGCACCACCATACGGCCAGAGCGATCCGGCGGCCGGCGTGCCGGCGCCGCGCAAGCCAAGCGGTCACCAGATCGTGCTCGAGATCGTCGACCACGACCCGTGGTTCCAGGACGACGGCGCCGATGCGCGCGACCCGTTCGCCGACCGCCGCCGTGTGGTGCTGTCGCCCGGCGACTACATCAAGGTCGTCAATCACGGCAAGACCTGGCACACCGTGACCAACACCGCGCTCGAGCGAGACACCGGGTTCATCGGCTACCGCGACAACATCCCCGGCCAGGACGTGGGCTTCTACTATCTCGAGGCAGCCGATCTCGCCGCCGGCGCATGGAAGTACTATTGCAAGCTGCACCCGTACATGCAGGTGGAGATCGTGTCGCCTGCCAGCAGCCCGCTGCCGCTCACGTTCGCCAGCAAGCTGCCGCTCTCCGTCCCGGCGGTGCCGGGGCTCGGCGAGGTGTGGGTGGGACTGCAGACCTTCGACAACACCGGCCTGCCCGACGGCGCCGTGCAGGTGTTCCGCGCCGCCGACTGGAGCAGCGATCTGATCACGGCGGTTGGCAACAACCCGCACAACGGCTGGATCGGCAAGGCGCGCGACAGCACCGGTGCCGCGCGCGACATCGTCGTCTACGCCAACTGGCATGACACCAGCGTGACCGTGATCGACGCGGTCACCCATGCCGTGATCGGTTCAGCGCCGACCGGCGCCGCCAATGCCCACGTGATGACCGCGCCGCACACGCCCGGCGTGCCGGCCGAGGTCGACCGGTGGTTCGTCACCGTGATGGGCAGCAACAAGGTGCAGGAGCTCGACCCGTTCGCATCACTCCTGCAGGGGGAGCCCACGCTGCCGGCCATTGCCCAGGCCGATGGCGAGCAGGGCAAGCCGGCCATGGCGCCGCACGGCCTGTGGTTCGTGAACCCGGCGTGCTTCCTGACGGCGGATACGCTCGCGGACAAGGTGTCCCTGTACTCGCTCGGCGCGTCCTGGCAGGACCGCCGCGGGCGCGCCGGTCAGGGCGCCGAGGTGGGGCAAGCCTCGACCGGCGGGCGAGCGCCGCTCGCGGCGGCGATCATGAACCTGGATCACGCCCTGGGCCGTCGCGACCGCGCGTTCGCCAACAACGCCGGGACCGACGACATCAGCGTGTTCGACATCGACGCCACCCCGGGTCAAGAGAGCGTGGTGCGCGCGACCATCCCGCCGCCGCTCGGCAATGCCGCCGGCAACATCGCCCTCACCGACATGAGCGTCGTGCCGCTGCGCTGGGCGCACATGCCGATCCAGTGTCCGGTCAGCCCGCCCGACAGCACCGCGCACGGACGCTATGTCGTGGTTTGCAACAAGGCCTCGTTCAACGTCAGCATCATCGCGCTCGACCGGCACGGCGACCCGCTCAAGATCTAC
Organism: Planctomycetota bacterium; assembly: GCA_046349655.1. Classification (GTDB taxonomy): domain Bacteria; phylum Planctomycetota; class B15-G4; order B15-G4; family JAXMBY01; genus JAXMBY01. The sequence continues at coordinate 21,525 of JAXMBY010000044.1, read as the reverse complement.
ACCTTTCCGGCGGGGCTCGGCGCGCACGGGGTGGGCTTCGGACGCAAGGCATCGGCGAGCAGCGCGAGAGACGATCGGCGCGAGCACGTCGCCTACTACGCATACGTGACGAACACCTTCGAGAACTACGTGAGCGTGTACGATCTCGAGCTGCTGGAGCAGCTGATCGCGCTCGAGCAGATCGGTCGCGCGCCGCCAGCGTTCGCGCCCGGCGGTGCCACGGAGCAGGTGCTCCTCGATGGTCTCGCCGCCCAGCTGATCGCCGGCCAGCCGAGCGCTCGTGCCGGTGACCTTGCTCAGCCCCGACGCGCGTGGCCTGGTTCACGTCGGCGATCTGCCGCTGGCCGCGCCTGCGGGCAGCACGCACCGCAGCTATCTGCAGGAACACGTGATGGTGGACCTGCCCGGATTCGGCGAGACGCTGCTCGATCTCGATCTCACCACCGATACCGGCGCCATGGGAGTGTTCTGCCATCCGCTGCCACCGCCGTGGTAGGAGCCGTTGCCGCGAGCGGTGCTCAGGGAGGGCTCGACTTGCGAGGCTCGGTGCGCGCGCCAGGCATCGGCACCTCCACCAGGGCCACGTCGTCGACCCAGACCGTTCCCGTGGCAGGCTGGCCGGTCAAGCTGCCGGATGTCGGCCTCCACCTCCTTGCGCTCGGCCGAGTCGAACTCGAAGCAGACGTAGGTCCAGTCGTGGGTGCCAACGAGCATCGCGCTGCGCTCGGCACCGCCGACGATGCCGATGGTGGCGCCGGTCGGGTCCCTTGCTGCGGCCACGTTCTCGGTCTTGATCCAGCCCGCGAGCAGGTAGCGCGTCCTGGGCTTGACCTTCACCTTCTGGAAGAACGAGAGGTCGTCGGCCTCCTTCGGTTGCAGCCGAGCGCTGTGGCTGCCGCTCTTCGCCGCCCCCGCCGCGACCACGGCGCCCTTGCGCTTGGCCGACGAGGACCGCACCGTCCAGTCCCTGTCGCCGGTCTCGAACGAGCCGTTGCGGATCAGGTTGAACTTGCCGTCGAGGTAGTCGGGTGACTGGCGGTTCCCCTCGCTGCGGATCGTGCCGAGCACCCAGGCCTTCTCGCCCAGGCCGATTCGCGTTCCTCCCGGTCCTTCGATCTCGCCGTTCAGGAGCTGCTCGTACCAGGTCCGTGCGTTGGCTGCGGATGGCGCCGTGCTGGCTGGCACCGCCACGCCATGCTTGCGGTAGAACGCTTGCAGCTGCTGCAGCCACTCGCGCAGGAACGCATCCGCTTCCGGCGTCCAGCTCGATGGATACGTGTACGGGAGCGAGCTGAAGCCGCAATGATTGGTGGCGGGCGATGGCTCGACCGACCAGGACAGCGCCGGCAAGACTCGACCGGCGGCCTGGTCGGCGACCTTCCAGCAGACGAACACGCAGTCGTAGGCGCCGACCTTCACGTGTTCGGCGAGGTCTTCCTGGCGTCGTCCGGAGTGATCCAGCAACCGTTCGAGGAGCGCCCCGAGATGGTGGTGATCGGCGTGGTGGAGACCACGACCTCGGTGGACCATCGCAGCCGGCCGTTGGTCGCCTTGACCACCCACGCGGGAGTGGCGTCGGCAAACACGTTCTTCAGGGCGCCGATGTCCTCGGGCATCATCGCGCCGGTCACCTGTGGCAGCCCCGGCAGGTGCACGTCGGTCGAAGCCTTCACGATCAACAGCAGTCGCCACTGAGCGGCGCGGTGTCATGCGGCGGCGCGAGGAGCTTGAGAGCGAGCAGCACAGCGATGGTCATGGCGCACTCCTGATCCCCCGCACCCAAGGGTGGCGGGCGATGCGTTCACTTGTGCCGCGGCTTGCAGAACTGAGCCGTGACATCACCGAGGAACGTCTTGCCCGCGTGGCGCTCGAGGATGGTTCGCTGCACGTCGCCCGGGATCTCGTAGCCGGGAATGCTCGTCCATGTGCCATCGCCGTTGTCCCTGCGCCCGTGCTGCTCGCGTTCGACCCGCAGGTCCTCGAGCAGCGCCGGGAGCACGGCTGCCCTGGCACGCACGAGGCAATCCACCACGCCCCAGGCGATGTGCGCCGTGCTGGCATCGAAGGCGTCGCGCCTCCAGAGAGCAAAGTCGTCGATCGCGAGCGGCTGCGTGCGCTTGGTGAAATCGTTCTGCAGCTGGCGGTCCCAGCCGCTGTGCTCGCCGACGCTGACGAAGCTCTGGCGGTACGGGAAGCAGTAGATGCCGTTCAAGATCGAGAGCTCGGCATACCAGCCGAAGCCCTGCTGCAGCCAGAACGGCTGCTGGCGGAAGCGGCGTATCAGGAGCAGCTGCGCCAGCCGGTTCACGAGCTCGTTCTCCGGGTTCCATTCCTCCATGCCCGCCGCGGCTTCGAGAAAAGCTCCCGTCAGCGGCTGCTCCAGGACGAAGCCGGTGAGCCGGCGCGCCATGCGTGCAAACGACGCGAGATACGGCTGCCATGACTGCAGGTGATCGAGGATCTTGCGGTAGTCGTCTTCCTTGCGCAGCACGGCGATCACGATCGTGTCTCGGTCCATCGGCACCGTGATCGAGCCGGTCTCGTACTCCCAGCTCGTGCCGCTCAGCTCCACGGCCACGAGCGAAGCGCGAGGCTCCTCGGGATCCTCGGGGATCTCGCCAGCGCGCTCGACATCGGCTCGATCGTCCCTGGTACGGGCTGCCGGGTTGCCGTTCCTGGTCTGGACTCGCGCCTCGCTGCGCCTGGCCGGCGCTGGCAGCAACCGATCGAACAGCGCGGTGGTGCTGGCGATCAGCTGCTCGTGCCGCGCCCGCACGCTGTCGCTGGTGGCGCTGATCAAGAGCACGCGGGCGTCGGCGCTGAGCGCCATGCGGTAACCCGCGCTGCACGCGAACTCGGACCACGCCTTCACTGCCTCGCGCGCGGCTGCGCCGATGTCGCTCGGCAGCGCGTCGAGCGCATGGCTCTTGCCCTGCCAGGTCAGCTCGGCGGCGTCGCCCTTCGCCAGCACGAGAGCCAGGCACCGTGCCGCCAGACAGGAGATCACGTCAGCACCTCTCGCCCAGCCACCGGCGCAGTCGTTGCTGCAGGCCGATGAGATCACAGTGCAGCGTCGATGCCAGGACGGCCGCCGCCGGCTCGGTGCCACCGGCGCGGCGCGCGATGCTGGCGACATCCCCGGGATGGCCCTCGAGCAGGAACGCCGCGAGGGCGTAGGCAGTGAGCACGTCCTCGGTGCTCATGGCGCCCGCTGCCTTGCCGATGAGCGGCGCCAGGCGGTCATCGCCGCCGCCGGCGAGCAACACGAGCGCCTCGTTCATCCAGTTGGCGCCCGGCTTCATCAGCCGCGCGCGCAGCTTCTCCTCCTGGCCGGTGGCCGCCGTCATCGGCGCAAACGAGGTGAGGCGCGTGCCGATCAGCTCGCGGGTCAGATACAGTCCGAATCCCTCGAAGATCCAGCCTTGGTTCGCATCGATGTGGAACTCGCGGCCGAGCAGGCTCGCGATCGTGCCGCGCACCGAGCTGTCGAGCCGGCGAGCCTGATCCGGTCCCCAGTGGCCCCACTGTGCCGTGCCCGGGAAGCCGCCGCTGTTCAGGTTCCGCAGGAACTGCCGGTACTCGGGACTCAGCGATGGATGCCGCTCGAGGACCGCATCCTTGTCGGCGGCACTGGCGAGCACATAGAGAGTGTAGTGATCCCACGCCGTGGTCTTGCAGCCGAACACCCAGCGGAACAGGTCGCCGGCGGCGTGATTGGCGCGCGCCACCAGCATCGTCTCGTCGCGCGAGCCGGTGCCAAGAACCCGGACCGCGGGCGTCTCGCACACCGCCTGCCACTTCACGCCGAGCGCTTGCTCGTAGTCGCTCGGCGTCGAGTCCGCGAGCGGGTGCGCGTCCTGCAAGCATCGCCCACACCACGCGTGCAGCTCGGCGCGACGCGCCTTGCCGGTGAGCGTCTCGCTCAGCACCCACGCACCGGTGGGTGCGCGCACCTCGCCGAGCGCGGCGTGTGCCGGCGCGTCCTCTGGGTCCACGGCGAGCAAGTCCTTGATCGCCGCTGCGCGAGCTTCGGCCGGCGGCGGTGCAGCGCCATCGATGAGCGCGTGCAAGCTGCTCTTGAACGCCGCGACGGCCGCTGCGCGCTGGTCGCGGAACGCACCCGCATCAGCGGCCGCCCTGGGCGCGCGGTAGCCGGGATCCTGCCGCCATGCGCCGGATCTGTCCCTGGAGAACTTGAGCGCCTTGCGTGCGGCGGCATGGTCGGCAGCGAACTGCAGGATCAACTCGTAGACCTGGTCGCGCTCGCCCAGCAGCCGTTCTTTCTGGCACCACTGCGCCAGCGAATCGAGCCGGGTCACGAACGTCGTGACGGCATCGTCCAGCGGAGCGTGAGTGGGGGGGTCCTGCACCAGAGCGAGCGTGGCGAGCACGCGGATCGCGAGCAAATGCATCGAGCTCCTCCCCGGTCCCTCGACCTTGTCTCTCCGACACGTTCCCGGGAGCTGGCCAGTCTATGGTTCGGGCCGAGCGAAGTAACCAGACGTTCGCGGGCGCGCGATCGTGGCGAGAAAATCGAATCGACATCGAAGCTTCACGAACATGCCGCGCGCGCCCGGGGCCTTGCGCATTGCCGCTCGACCGCGCGGTGAATCAGCGAGCCGATGCACGGAGCCAGCACGTGCCCGCACCGCGCATGGTCCACGTGCCCTCGCGTCACGCATCCGTGACCGTCGGCCAGCTGGTGATCGCACGAGGTCGGCCTCGTGCTCGATTCGACCGGCGACTAGGCTAGCCTTGCTCGCGCGGGAAGTTCCCGGCGTGCGTGATGGTGAAGCGGATCACCGCATCGCCGCCAGGCAGGCCATCGCCCGAGGGCAGGGACGCGGGCGCATCCGGATCCTCGATCTCACCGTCCAGCGCCATGCCGCTGTCGACCGCCTTGATCGTGCTCTTGACGGTGAGCGTGTAGCGGTCGGGCCGCAGCGGCTCGGTGGGCGTGAGCGTGATCACGTCGACGTTGCTGCCGGGCGACATGGTGAAGCCGACGGCACCGACGCGCTCGCCGACCAGCGCGAAGTCGGCGGCTTGCGCATTCACGCTGGTGTGGAACCACACGCTGATCGGCCGCACCCTGGCACCGGGCCGGCTGCGGTCGCCTGGCGGTGGGCTCACCTCGACGATCTTGGGTGGACCGGGAACGTAGCTCGTGTTGCTGACGCTGCTGCTCAGGATCCAGGCGTCCGGATCGAACTGCACCGTGGCCGGCGGCGCCGGCAGCGGCAGCACGAAGTGCTCGAAGTCGGCGTCGTTGAACACGACGTGCGTGTCGCCGTCGGTGCGGATGTCGATCGGCATCGTGAAGCGTTGATACGACCCGGGCTGGGTTTGATCGATGTCGACCAGGAGATAGGTCTTGCCATTCACCTGACGCGTCGTCCAGCCCCACTGGTACGCCGGCGTGTATTCGCCGTAGATCCACTCCTGGAAGAACCAGCCGAGGCTGCCGCCGTAGGACGTCTCGCACACCGACTGGAAGTCCTCGGTGGTGGCGGCGCGGTACTCGAATGCGCTGCGGTAGGCGCGCAGCGTGCTGAAGAATCGATCATCACCGAGCACGTGGCGCAGCATGTGCAGCACCCACGCGCCCTTGTTGTAGCTCGTGTTGCCATCGAAGATGTCCCACAGGCTGCCCAGCTCCCAGTCTTGCACGTACACCGTGCCGCCGCCGGTGTAGCGCTTGCCGTTCATGTAGTTCTTGAGCGCTGGCAGCCCGCTGCTGCCGGGAAGGAACTCGGCCCACAGCGCCTCGCAATAGCTGGCGAAGCCTTCGTTCAGCCAGATGTCGTTCCACTTCTTGCAGGTGATCATGTCGCCCCACCACTGGTGGCCCGTTTCGTGCGCGATCACCCAGTCCCAGAAGCCGCCGATCGCGGTGAAGGTCTGGTGCTCCATGCCGCCGCCGAACTGACACTGGTAGAGGCCGTACTTCTCGGCGACGAACGGGTACTCGCCGAACAGGTCGCGATAGATCTCGATGTCATCGATGCACGCTTCCCACGCGGCGCGGTTGCCGGCATTGTCGTTCTCCGGATAGATGTAGAAGTCCACCGGCATGGTGGCGCCCGACAGGGCCACGTACGACGCCGACCAGGTGTTGTAGTTGGTCGAGGAGAAGCACACCAGGTAGGGCGCGATCGGGTAGTCGCTCGCCCAGCGTGTGCGCTTGCGGCTGCCCGACAGCAGATCCTCGCCGAGCTTGATCCCGTTCGCGGCGGTCACCAGCTGGCTGGGCGCGATCACCGCCATCTCCAGCGTGAACTTGTCGCTGTTGTCGCCGGCCTGGGCGACGTCGCCATCCTTGATCGGCCACCAGGTCATCGCGTAGTAGGGCTCGCTCAGACTGTAGACGATCTGGTTGCCGTTGTGCGAGCTGAACTCGATCGAGCCGAAGCCATCGGACACCGCATGCCCGTGATAGGCGATGGTCAGGTGGAAGACGTCGCCGTCGCTGTAGAGGTGATCGAGCGTGACCAGGCGCGTCGACGGCGAGATGGTGCTCACCGCGACCGGCGTTCCGTCGACGTCCGCGCTGGTGATCGTGAACTGATCGCGCAGCCGCAGCACGAAATCACCGAGCATGTTGCGCCTGCTTTCGATGGTCATGGTGTTGCTGCCCACCAGGTTGTCGTACTGGCTGGGGATCACCTCGACCTCCAGGCTGCAGTGCAGCACGTCGGTGTCGTCGGTCGCCTGCGCCTCGACGCCGCCAACCGCCTGGCCGGTGGGCATGCGGCCGGCGCGGTAGAGCTGCGCCAGCGCGCGTGCCTTGCCGCAGGCGAGCGGCCGCGCCCCTTGATCCTGGGCAAGGGCCGGGCTCGCCGCGAGCTCGCAGGCGAGCAGGCCAACGGCGAGCAGCACGGGGCGACGCTCGGTCGGATGCAACATGGGTGACCTCCAGGAGTCGAGCTCGGATGCGCGGCCATGATGAAACCGGTTTCGGAGCGCGCCGTCAATCGCGCTGCCACAGTCCCATGACGATGCACGCACGCAGCGGGCCGGCTGGCGGGCAGCAGCTCCGTCGCCATGTCCACCAGATCGAGCAGACACTGCGGCGAATCGAGCACGAGATCATCAGCAGCCTCCGCATTCGCTCAACTCGGCCGGTTCCGCCAGTACGCACAGCTCGCCGCAACCCGACACTCGCCGCAGTATGGCTGCTTCGCCTTGCAGCGCTCCTGGCCATGGCGGCGCAGCAGCTGATGCGCCCGGATCAACCACGTGCAGTCGGACACGATCTCGCCGGCGACCGCGGCGCGCACGGAACGGTAGGTGGCCGCATAGTTCCGCGACTCCTGGCCATAGCCGAGCCGGACGAGCACGCGCAGACCGTTGGACTCGAGCGCCAGGATCGGCGCGGTCCGGCTGAACAGCAAGATCTTCTCGGCGCCCGGCTCGCCGATCCCGGGAAACCTGCGCAACGCCGCCTTGGCGCGGGGCAGCGGTTGCTTGAGCGCCGCGCGCAGGCCGCCCGGGAACTCGCGCGCCGCGATCTCGGCGATCGTGCGCAGCTTGAGCACGCGCTGGTCGGGCAGCATGCCGCCGAGCTCGGCGATCTCGCGCAGCGCCTCGTACGGTGCGGACCGGATCGCGTCGGGCTCCAGGCCGATCTGCTCGACGAGCGCGCGAAAGGCGGCCTCGCGCCGCGCGTCAGGAACGAGATAGGCGACGTTCTCCCACAGGATCATCTCGAGCGGGTCGCTCGTGCTCGGCGGTCGCGGCTTGCCATAGTCGCGCTCGAGCGCGCTCAGGATGTCGGCCAGGGCCATGACGTTTCTCGCGATGCGATGGAGCTGCAGCCGATGATAGGCTATCCTGGCATCGAGGTCGATCGTTCTCTCGGCATGCCGTGAACCACCATCATGGAACTGTTCAGCCAGCCGCTCGCCCGCGCCATGTACGCCGCCGACAGGATGCACAAGGTGAACCTGGTCGACACGCCGAGCTTGTTCTGCGACGTGTACGGGCTCGAGCCCGGGCAAGAACAGGCCGGTCACGTGCACGCGGTCGGCGACAAGCTCTACTACGTGCTCGCCGGCGCAGGCCGCATCCGCGTCGGCACGGACGAGCGCGAGGTGCGCGCGGGCGATCTCGTGTGCGCGCCGGCCGGTCAGCCGCACGCCGTCAGGAACACCGGCCGCGAGCGGCTCGCGCTGCTCGTGACGATGGCCCCCAAACCGAACCGGTGACGATGCGCGACGCAACCCCGACCGCGGCCGGGCTGGGCGCCTTGCCCGGTCTCGCCGCGCAGGGCAGCTGAGCAATGTTCATCGACTCGCACGCGCACCTGGAGGGCGAGCGGTTCGCTGCGGATCGCGCCGAGGTGATCGCGCGCGCCCGCGCCGGCGGCGTCGAGATCATCATGGAGATCTGCAACGGCGACGTGACGCGCGGCTCGCTCGAGGCTGGCGTGCAGCTCGCGCTCGAGCACTCCTTCATCCAGGCTGCGGTCGGCATCCATCCGCACGACGCGCGCCTGTGGGATGCCTCGATCGAAGCGCGCTTGCGGGTGCTGGCGCAGCATGCGAAGGTGATCGCGTGGGGCGAGATCGGCCTCGACTACCATTACCTGCATTCGCCGGCCGATGTGCAGCGCCGGGTGTTCGTGCGCCAGCTCGAGCTCGCGAACGAGCTCGGCCTGCCGGTGGTGATCCACACGCGCGCTGCCGACGCCGACACGATCGCCATCCTGCGAGCGCACGTGCCGGTCGCGCGCGGCGTGTTCCATTGCTTCAGCGGCGGCGCCGATCTGGCCGCGTTCGCGCTCGAGCAGGGCTTCCTGATCTCGTTCGCCGGCAACCTCACGTTCAAGAATGCGGGCGCGCTGCGCGACGTGGCGCGAGCAGTGCCCAGGGACCGCTTGCTGATCGAGACCGACAGCCCGTTCCTCGCGCCGGTGCCGCATCGCGGCGCGCGCAACGAGCCACTGTTCGTCCGCGAGGTCGCGCGTCAGCTCGGCGAGCTCAACGGGCTATCCGCCGACGAGATCGGGCACATCACCAGCGCGAACTTCCGGCGCTTCTACGAGCTGTGATTGCAGCGGCCGCGGGCGCCCGCGTTTGTGCTGTCGCTCGCACCGCGCTTGCGATTATGATGCGGCCCGTGCCGGAAACGCGTTCGCGCCGCACCCGGCTGCCAGCCGCTCCCCAACTCCCTGGATCCCCCGCTCGATGGAAGTCCTGATCAAGCCCGACCCCGCGGCCGCCACGCTCGTGGCGGCGGCGCTCGTCGTCGATCTCATCCGCCGCAAGCCACACGCAGTGCTGGCGCTGCCGACCGGCAACACGCCGCTGCCTCTCTACCGGGAGCTGATCCGGCGCCACCGCGAGGAACGCCTCGACTTCGCGCGGGTGACCACTTTCAATCTCGACGAGTACATCGGTCTGCCGGCGTCGCATCCGGGGTCGTTCCACCATTACATGGATCAAGTGCTGTTCCAGCACGTGAACCTCGACCCCTCGCGGCGCCACCTGCCCGATGGCATGTCGCGCGACGTCGACGCCACCTGCCAGGCCTACGAGGAGCGCATCCGCTCCGCCGGTGGGCTCGACCTCGTGATCCTCGGCATCGGCACCGATGGTCACATCGCCTTCAACGAGCCGGGCTCGTCGCTCGGCTCGCGCACCCGCTCGAAGACGCTCACGGCGCGCACTCGCGCCGACAACGTGGCGGCGTTCGGGGCGCTCGATCGGGTGCCGAAGCAAGTCATCACGATGGGCATCCAGACCATCATGGAAGCGCGGCAGGTGCTGCTGCTCGCGTTCGGCGCGAGGAAGGCGGAGATCATCGCGCGCGCCGTGGAAGGGCCGATCACGGCGCTAGTGCCGGCGTCGATCCTGCAGTTCCACCCGGCGGCCGTGACCGTGCTCGACGACGCTGCCGCCGCTCGTCTCGCGCTGCTCGATGAATATCGCGAAACTGCCGGCCGCTGACCGGAGCTCGACCGGGCTGGAGCCGCACGCGGCGCCAGCGCTCGGCCCATGGCACGCACACGGCGAACGCCTCGGCCTGCTGCTGATGGTGATCTCGGCCGCGGCATTCGCCCTGATGGCCGCGTTCGCACAGCTGTGGCTGCGGACCACCCCTTCGCAGGTGATCGTGTTCTGGCGCGGCCTGTTGATGACCGTCGCCTTCACGTCGCTGGCGCGCGCGCGTGGCGTCTCCCTGCTCGGGCAGCAGACGCGCAAGCTGTTCTTGCGCGGGTTGCTAGGCTACGGCGCGGTGAGCTGCTACTTCGCATCGGTGCAGCGCCTGCCGCTCGGCGACGCCGTCATCTTGCAGTACAGCCACCCCGTGTTCGTTGCGCTGATCGCGCCGTTCCTGCTCGGCGAGCGCACCGGCCGCTGGCACTGGTGGTTGCTCGGGCTGGCGTTCGCGGGCGTGGCGTTGATCGTCAAGCCCCACGGCGACCTGCGGGTGGGCGCGCTCGTCGGCCTGAGCGGCGCGTTCATGTCGGGTCTGGCCTACATGACCGTGCGATCGCTGTCGCGCACCGAGCATCCGCTCACGATCCTGGTGTGGTTCCCGGCGCTCACCATTCCCGGCGCGCTGATCACCGCCGTGCTGCGTGGACACGCGCTCGTGCCGCGCGATCGCGAGCAGCTGCTCGGGCACATCGCCGTGGTGAGCTGTGCACTCGTCGGCCAGTGGAGCCTGACGCAGGGACTGGCGCGCGCCGGCGCAGCACGCGCAACCGCGGTATCAATGGCCGGGCCGGTGTTCGGCCTGCTGCTCGACTGGTGGTTTTTCTCGGACCTCACCGGCGCCGTCCTCGATCGCCGGCACGCTGCTCGTGTTCGGCGCGCTCGCCACGCTCGCGGCCAACCGGCCGCGTGGATGAGGCGCTGCTTGTGGTAGACTGAGCCGCTCGTCGTCGTTCCACCCGACCCGATTCTCCCGAGCCCACATGGCGTTTCCTCGATCGAGTGGCGTGCTGTTGCATCCGACCTCGTTGCCCGGGCCATTCGGCGTCGGCGATCTGGGCGGCGAGGCGTACCGGTTCGTCGACTTCCTGCGCGAGAGCGGGCAGTGCTTGTGGCAGATCCTGCCGCTCGGCCGCCCGCTTACAGCCATTCGCCCTACCAGTGCTTCTCGGCCAGCGCCGGCAACACCCTGCTCATCAGCCCGGAACGGCTGGTCGAGGCCGGCCTGCTCGACCGCGCCGATCTCGATCCTGCACAACCGTTCTCGACCCGCACCGCCGAGCTGCCACGCGCCGCCAGGCTCGAAGCAGGCGCTGTTCGAGAAGGTGTTCGCGCGCTTCGGCAGCGACCACCCGTGGCGCGCCGACTTCGAGCGCTTCTGTACCACGCACGCGTGGCTCGACGACTACGCGCTGTTCCGCGCGCTCAAGCTGGCACATCGCGACGAGGCATGGCACCGGTGGGAGCCGGAGCTCGCGCGCCGCGAGCCGGGCGCGCTCGAGCGCGCCCGCAGCTCGCGGGCGGGCACGATCGCGCGCGAGAAACTCTGGCAGTACATGTTCTTCCGACAGTGGCGCGACCTGCGCGCGCACTGCGAGCAGCGCCGCGTTCGCATCATCGGCGACATGCCGATCTTCGTCGCCTACGACTCTGCCGACGTCTGGGCTCGCCGCGATCTGTTCAAGCTGGACGAGTCCGGCGCACCGACCGTCGTGGCCGGCGTGCCGCCGGATTGCTTCAGCGACACCGGGCAGCTGTGGGGCAATCCGCTGTACGACTGGGAGCGCATGCGCACCGACGGTTTTCGCTGGTGGATCGATCGCATGCGCGCCACGCTCGAGCTGGTCGACATCGTGCGCGTCGACCACTTCCGCGGCTTTGCTGCATGCTGGGAAGTTCCGGCCCACGCACCGACGGCGATCCCGGGCCGCTGGGTGGAAGTTCCCGGGCGCGAGATGTTCTTCGCCTTGCAAGGCGTGCTCGGCGAGCTGCCGATCATCGCCGAGGACCTGGGCGTGATCACCCCCGACGTGGAGGCGCTGCGCGACGACTTCGGTTTCCCGGGGATGCGCATCCTGCAGTTCGCGTTCGACGGCGATGCCACGAACCCGCACCTGCCGCATCACCACGTGCGCAACGCGATCGTCTACACCGGCACGCACGACAACGACACGACGGTTGGCTGGTATGCTGGCCGCCCCGGTCCGGGGTCGCGCATCGATCCTGGCTTCGCCGAGCACCGGCGCGACTACTGCCGCCGCTACCTGCACTGCGACGGCCGCGAGATCAACTGGGATTTCATCCGCTGCGCGCTCGCATCGGTGGCGAGCGTGGCGATCGTGCCGGTCCAGGATCTGCTTGGCCTCGATACCGAGGCGCGCATGAACACGCCCGCGGTGCGGGATGGCAACTGGCTGTGGCGCCTCGAACCTGGTCAGCTCACCCGATCGCTCGGCGAGCGGCTGCGCGCGCTCACCGACCTCTACGGGCGGCTCGACCACGGCTAGCGCGCCGGCGGGCACAACGGCATGGCGGAAAACCGAGCACCTCAACAGGACCCGCGGATTCTGCCGATGCGACCACGTGACAACCCACCAGGAGATCAACCGTGATCGATGCGAACCAGGTGCATGCGACTCTGAAGCGACATCAGCTGGCGGACGGCCTGCCGCTGGTCATGGATCTCGAACGGTCGCACGGCTGCTACCTGCATGACGCGCTGAGCGAGACCGACTACCTGGATGGGTTCACCTGCTTCGCCACGTGGCCAGTGGGCTACAACCATCCCATGCTGCGCGAGCCGGCGTTCGCACAGAAGCTGCTGCGCGCAGCGACCTGCAACCCGACCAGCTCCGATCTCTACACGCGCGAGATGGCCGCGTTCGTCGAGGCGTTCGCGACCCGCGTCACGCCGAGCGGCTTCCCGCATCATTTCTGGGTTGCGGGCGGCGCGCTCGCCGTCGAGAACGCGCTCAAGACGGCGTTCGACTGGAAAGCTCGCAAGCTCGGCCGCAGTGCGCTCGATGCCAGCGTCAACGATCTCGTGATCCTGCACTTCCGGGAGGCCTTCCACGGACGCTCCGGCTACACCCTGTCGCTCACCAACACCGATCCCAACAAGATCGGCCTGTTCCCGAAGTTCGACTGGCCGCGCGTGACCAATCCGAAGATCGAGTTTGGCGCAGACGGCGAGATCGCGAACGACATCGAGGCGGCCGAAGCGCAGGCCTGCCGCGAGATCGAGGCGGCGATCGCCAGACACCGCAACCGGATCGCCGCGATCATCATCGAGCCGATGCAGGGCGAGGGCGGCGACAACCACTTCCGCGCCGAGTTCCTGAGCAGGCTGCGCAGCTACGCGAACGAGATCGAGGCGCTGCTGATCTTCGACGAGGTGCAGACCGGCTTCTTCGGCTCGGGCAAGCCGTGGCTGTGGCAGCATCTCGGTGTGGTGCCCGATGTCGTGTCGTTCGGCAAGAAGACGCAGGTGTGCGGCATCTATGCGAGCCCGCGCATCGACGAGGTGGCCGATCACGTGTTCGCGCGCGCCGGCCGCATCAACTCCACCTGGGGTGGCAACCTGGTGGACATGGTGCGCTGCCACCGCTTCATCGACATCATCGACAGCGAGCGGCTCGCCGACAACGTCGCCGCCATGGGCGAACTCCTGGTGCGTGGCCTGCGCGAGCTGGCGCGCGATCGCCGGGACATCGGCAACGTCCGCGGCCGCGGGTCGCTCGTGGCCTTCACGCTCGAGAGCGGACCGGCGCGCGAGCGGTTCTTGAAGGCGCTGCTCGAGCGCAAGCTGCTCGCCCTGCGCTCCGGCCCCTGCGCGATCCGCTTGCGCCTGCCGTTCGTGATTGGCAGGCGGGAGGTGGATCAGATCGTCGAGCGCGTGGCGGGCTGCCTGCCGGCACGCGTGTGACGGCGAAGCAGGCTCAGATCGCAGCAATGTGCTCGAGCGTGCGCCGCACGCCCTCCTCGACGCGCAGCGCCACGCCCAGCTCGAGGATGCGGTCCGCCACGATGGGGCAGCGCGGCGGCGGCGCCGTGCTGCCGGTGATGCGCGAGCGCGACCCCAGGAGCTGCTTGCCGATCTCGGTCACGCGGTGCCAGTCGAGGAAGCCAGAGTGCGCGTTGAACACGCGCTCTGGTCCGAGCGGCCGCGACTGCAGCTCGGCAACCAGGCGCGCGAGGTCCTCGACCCAGATCATGAACGCGCCCGCCTGCACCGGGACGTCGTCGCCGGCGAGCAGGCGCGCGACGATCGGTTGCCAGCAGTGGCTGGCGCGCTCGGCGTGCGCGCCGAAGACCCAGCCCGGACGGACCACCTGGAAGCCGAGCTCGTCGCCGCAGGCGAGCCCCGCGAGCTCGAGCGCATACTTGACCATCCCGTACAGGCTGTCCGGCCAGAGCGGCGCGGTCTCGTCGCGCGGCGCGAGCGGCGCGGTGGCTCGCGCGCCGTACACCTCGAGCGTGGAGACGAGCAGGAAACGAGGCACGCGTGCCTGCAACGCGAACTCGATCAGGGAGCTGTCCGGCGAACAGGTTCTTGCGCAGGTAGGTCTCACGCGCCGTCCGGCTCGGCGGCACGATGCTGCCGTCGTGGTGCATGGCCGCGTGCAGGATCGCATCGGCGCCGCGCACCAGCTCGCGCAGGCTGCACTTCGTCGTCGAGCTCGCCCGGGATGAGCGTGGCCCCGAGCGTGCGCAGCGGCGCTCGATGCGGCTCCTGGAGCGCACCAGGCAGCGCAGAGCATGGCCGCGTGCGGCGAATGCCGTGTGCGATCGGCATGCCGACGAACCCGGTGGCTCCAGTCATCGCGATCAGCATGTCGTGCTCCGGCAGGTCGCCGCGACCGTGTGTCCGAGAATGGCCGTGACGTTCACGCGCGCTGCAAGCGCATCCCAGCATACCGGTCATCCCGGGCCGATTCCCCGGAGGCGTTGCCGTGCGATCCGGCGCTGCTCGGCACCGACGTCTATCTGCAGGTGCTGGAGTCGGATCCTCCCCGGCCGGCGGTCGTTCTCGCGCGGCCTGCACATGACCCTGGGTGGGGCCAGCGATGAACTGAGTCGAGCGAGATGTCGCGCGCGCGCGCGCAACGACAACTAACGCAGCCATCGTGCGCCGCACGAGTCGGTGGCTGCCGCTCCTCGTGCCGGTGCCGGAACGCATCCACAAAAGGAGGGGGCGATGTTGAGCAACAGTGCATGCGTGGCCGCGGCCACGCTGATCAGCGCGCCGATGGCGCTGGCCGGGGGCGCCGACGCGATGTACATCTCGCTGCCGGATCTCGGCGAGGTGAGGAAGCTCGACCTGACCACGGGCCAGCTCGTGCCGTGGGCGACCGGCATCTTCATTCCGTTCTATGGCAAGTGGGGCAGGGACGACTTCTTCTACATCCAGGACGCGGGGCTGGGCGCGATCTGGCGCGTGGCAGCCGACGGCAAGAAGCACCTGGTCACCGCCGGCGGCTTCATCAACAAGCCGCTCAGCGTCACGGTGCATCCGACCACCGGCATGCTCTACGTCACCGACTCGTACTACCAGCACATCGTCATCGTCGATCCGAGCACGGGGGAACAGACGGTGTTCGTGAGCAACGTCGGCGGTCGCTTCAACATCCCGGGCGGGCTGGCGTTCGACCGCGACGGCAACCTGTTCATGACCGATCACGGCACCAACGACATCATGAAGATCGATCCGGCAGGCAACGTCACCGAGTTCCTCGACGGACCGAGCAACGGCATCTACGTGCCGGCCGGGATCGAGATCGACGGCGCCGGCAACATCTTCGTGGCGAGCTACGAGAACAACAACATCCTGCGCATTCGTCACGACACGGCCGAGTGGGAAGTCTTCTGCGCGGATCCGATCCTGCAGGAGCCCAACGACATCGAGATCGACACCGATGGCACGTTGCTCGTGTCGTCGGCGGAGTCGGCGTCGGTCGTGAAGATCGATGCACTGGGTCACGCAACGCTGTTGCATCAGGACCCGAGCGTGGGCGAATGGATCGGCGTCTCGATCCGGCGCACCGACCTCGGCATGCGCGGCACCATGAGCGACTACGGCGCCGGCACCGCGGGCGACGGCGGCTTCGTGCCGCGCCTGGGCGGGATCTTCTCGCCCAACCGCGCTGGCGAGGTGGCGTACGTGGTCGATCGGGCGACAGGCGGCCAGCCCGGCTTGATGCTCTGGGGGCTGGGAGCGGCGAGCTATCCGTCGTGGGGCGGCCACATCCTGGTCGACTTCACCAGCTTCTGGAGCTTGTTCCACTTCACGCTCGCCGGCAACGGCGCGGGCCAGGGCAGCGTGCGCTTCCGCGTCGTGCATCCCGACGACCCGGTGTTCGACGGCGCCGAGTTCTTCATGCAGGCGTTCGTGCTCGACCCGGCCAATCCATTCGGCATCGCCATGTCGCAAGGGCTCGACATCGCGTTCGGCCAGTGAACCGAGCGCCGGTGCCTGCGGCAGCGCGGCACCGGCGCGATTTCTCGCCGGCACCGCGGGCGTTCGTTTGCCCGGCTCCTGGCAGCGCGCTAGAGTACCGGGCTTGCCTGCGTTCCACGTCGGTCCGCCAGCGAGGTGCCCTTTGTACGCTCTGGTTCTTGCGACGCTGATCGTGGTCCTTGATCTGCCCCCGGCGCGGGACGGCGACCCGATCGTGGTGACCTTCGACAACGGCTTCCGCCTGGTGCTGGTGCGCAACGGCGCCAGCCCGATGACGGCATCGGTGGTGGCGGTGCGCACCGGCTTGCGCGAGGAGACCGGAGCCACCAACGGCGTGTCGCACATGCTCGAGCACCTGCTGTTCAACGGCACCGAGACGCGCACGCAGGCAGAGCTCTACGAGGCAGCCGATCGCCTCGGCATGTACAACAACGCCAACACCGGCAACGACTGCACCAACTTCATGATCCTGGTCGAGAACGACGGATTCGCTGCCGGACTCGAGATCCAGGCCGACATGCTGTTCCACTCGACCTTGCCCGCAGACCAGATCCCGAAGGAGAAGCAGATCGTCATCGAAGAGATGCTGAAGGATCGGGCGATGGCGGGCGACGAGGATCCGGCGGTGCAGCGCGAGAACGTGCTCCGCGGCACACCGTACGCGCGCGAGGTGATCGGCAGCGAGGCGTCCGTGACCGCGCTCACGCGCGAGCAGATCCTCGAGCACTACCGGGCCCACTACGTGCCGAGCAACATGACGGCGCTGGTGTCGGGCCGCTTCGAGCCGGCGGCGATGGTCGAGCTGTACCGGCGCCACTTCGGTCAGGGTGAACGCCGCGCGGCGCCCGCGAGCGGCACCGTGGCGAGCCCGCTCGCCCGCGCGGCCGTTGCGGAGGGCAAGACGCGCAAGCCGCAGAACGTCATCGTGCTGAGCTTCCCCGCGCCGGGCGCGAACTCACCGGACCGGGTGGCGTTCTCGGTGCTCGCGTCGCTGCTCGCCGGCAAGAACAGCCCGCTGGCGCGAGCGCTCGATGCGCTCGGCGGCGAGGTCGCGTGCAGCTACGAGTTCAATCGCGACTTCGGCACGTTCGAGGTTCGCTGTGAGGTCGACCCGCTGGCGCCCGAGGGCATGGTGGTGGACGCGGTAGAGGCCGCGCTGCAGAGCGTGACCGGCAGTGCATTCGACGCCGCCGCGCTCGCGCGCGAACAGCTCGGCCGACGCATGGCCGAGACCACGTTGCTCGAGCAGCCGCATTACCTCGGCCTGATGAAGGCGCCGCTGCTCGCCAACCTGAGCACCGAGCGGCTTGCCACGGTGTGCGGCGCGCCGTTCCTGGCCGAGGTGGCAGCGATCACGGCGGATCGGCTGTGTGATCTGGTGCGCAGCCAGCTCGCGCACTGCCAGCCGGCGCTCACCATCTACCGCAGCGAAGCAGCGCCGGCGACCTCGCCGGGCACGGTGGTGTGGAGCACCGCGGACGCCACGCTCACGCGCTACACGCTCGCGTGCGGCGTCACGCTGCTCGTGAGCCATGATCGGAGCGCGCGCACCTTCGCCGCGCACGTGCTGGTCGGCAACCGCTCCCTGGTCGAGCCGGCCGGCAAGGAAGGCATCGCCGACCTCTTGCACCGGTTGCTGCAGAAGGGCACCGTGCGCTGCGATGCGAAGCAGCTGGCCGAGGAGCTGGCCGACATCGGTGCGGAGCTGAAGTGCGTCGACGACCGCAGCATCCCGTACGATGACTACCAGACGTCGCCGCGTTTCTCCTATGTCCGCTTGCAGGCGCTCGACGAGCAGTTCCTGCGCGCCATCGCGATCCTGGCGGAGCTGCTCAGCTCGCCGCGCTTCGCCGCCGACGACTTCGAGCGCGCGCGCGGCGAGATGCGGCGCATCGTCGAGGCCGAGACCAAGAGCAGCCAGGCGCGGGCGATGTGCGCGTTCGGCGCGGCAGTCCTGCCCGAGTCCGGCGCCGGCGCGTCGGTGTATGGTTCGCTAGCATCGCTGAGCGCGATCACCCTCGAGGACGTGAAGGCATTCCACGCGCGCTACTTCGTGCCGGTCAATCTGATCGTCGCCGTGGCGACCAGCATGCCGCCTGACGTGGTGGCGCGGGCGCTCGACAAGTCGCTCGGCTCGTTGCCACGAGGCCCGCGGCCGCAGCCGCACGAGCTGCCGCAAGCGTCGCCGCCGCTCGACGGCGGCGCGGAGCGGGCATTCGTCATCGTCGGCAAGCGGATCGTCGTCCCGCCCGCGGATCGACCGGCGTTGCGCATCCTGAACGCGATGCTGTCGCAGCGCGCCTCGTTCGAGCTGCGCGAGCGGCAGGGGCTCGCCTACAGCATCGGCGCCCGCGTCTGGTTCGCGGGCGAGGCGCTCGCCTTCGCGTTGACGATGGGCACGCGTGCCGACAACGCGTCGCGTGCGCAAGCTGGCCTGCACGCCGAGATCGAGCGGTTCGTCACGCAGCCTCCGGATCAGCGCGAGCTGGAGCGCGCGTGTGCCGAGACCGTGCGCCAGAAGCTGATGGGGGAGCTGACCCGCATGAGCAGAGCCTACGCCATCAGCGTGGCGGCGTTCGAGGGCGAAGCCCAGATGCCGGTCGAGGAGTCGGTGCAGCAGCTCAAGAGCGTGACGCTCGAAGACGTGCTGCGCGTGCATCGAGCCTGCCTCTTGCCCGGCGCGTGGACCTCGATCGCGGCCAGATGACGCTCGTCACGGATTCTCGCCTGACGGGGAGAGCATCGTCTGATTGAATGGCACGCAAGCGTCGGCCAGGAGCCGATCCGCTGGCGCGGAGGACAGCGCCGGGAGCGCGCATCGATTCACGGCTGCGCGTGAGCGTGGCACCCTGCCCTGAGCATTGCATCATGTCGATGCGACCAGCGCGGGCCTCGGCAGGGTGGCGGGTCGTGCCAGGGTGATCACCTGTGCACGCACCACATGATTGACGGCGGCACGCAGATTGCGCTCGAGCAAGCACGGCCGAGGTGATTGACACGCTCCCTTCGTCAGGGTTAGTGTGCTCTCACCAGCCAGGTCCATTCCGGACGGAGTCGTGGCATGCCGCAGCAGCTTGCATTTCGCGGGTGTCCCGAGCCAGCCAAGGCCGCCATTCAGACGAGCTGGCTCAAGAAGGCGCAGCGGCTGCAGCGCTCGCTGCAGCGGTTCCCCGAGGCGTCGCGCCACCTGCGCGTGGTGGTTTCTCTGCGATCGGACCAGAAGACCTACGACGTTCGCGCGGTGCTGCTCTTGCCCACCGGTACGCTCGTGGCGGCGGCCACCGCAACGGGTCACGATCCGGCTCTGGACGAGGTCATCGGCCGGCTGACGCAGGAGCTGCGCCGCCTCAAGGAGCGGGTGCGGCACGAGCAGCTGTATCACAAGCGCGTGCGCCGGCAGCACGAGTTCGCTTCGGTCAGCGACTACCTGGCGCGGTTCGTGTCGCAGCGCGACCGCGTGGCATTCTTCGATCTGCTGCGGCCGATCATGCGATCGCTGCACGATCACGTCGCGCGCGAGCTCACCATCGCCCAGCTCGAAGGTGCGGTGCACCTGCGCGAGCTGTCGGTGCACGACCTGATCGACGAGGTGATCATGCTGGCATGGGAGCGGTTCCGCGAGCGCCCCGTGGATGCGCCGCTCGATCGCTGGCTGTTCGAGCTGTTGCACGAGAGCCTCGATCGTTCCGCCGCCCAGCACTCGCAGGCATCGTCGCTGTCGCAGGAGCTGCGTGGCAACGATCCGCTCAATCATCCGGACGATGCCTGGGTGGTGGAGAACGATCCGTGCTGGCGGCAACCCGAGCAGCTCACGCTCGAGGAGGCACTGCCGAGTCTGGAGGAGCCCGAACCGTGGCAGGCGGCATGCGAGCACGAGGAGCGCCTGTGGCTGCTGCGCGAGCTGCGCACCTTCGATCGCAATCAGCGGCGCGCCTTCATGCTGCACGCGCTCGAGGGCTGGGAGCCGGCCGACATCGCCCTGCAGCAGCAGCGCTCCGAAGCCGCCGTGCGTGCCGACATCGACCATGTGCGCCATGCCATGGTCGCGCGCATCAAGAACCAGAGCCCGCTCGTCGATGTGGCCTACAGCGACGGCGGACGAGGGGGCTGACGGCACGCACATCGAACCATGCGGTCGCGGGATGACCACGACCATCGCGCCGCGCGCGAGGAGCGTTACCGGCAATCGATGCGCCGGGTGGTGAGGGTCCAGCGCCACACCACCCGGCATGCCGAGCCCTCAAGAGCCGAACGTGAACGAGTCCACGTTCGAAGCGGCCAGCGTCAGGTCGTTGGCGTCGACGACGTCGACGACCTGCATGTAGAACGTCAGCCCCTGCAGCTCGACCGGGATCGTCGGGAAGTTCTGCTGCGCGGTGAACTCGCCGTTCACGTCCGAGCTGCCGAGCACGAGAAACGCGATCGGTGCGTCGAGGCCGAGCTGGACGATGCCGAAGTCGCTGCTGCCGGTGGCGGCGCTGAAGAATCCCAGCACCGTGTGTCCGGCGGTCAGGCCGGCTGCCGCCATCGTGATCGTGTCGCTCGCTTGCACCGCCACGTCGGGCTGCACATCGAGGGTGACCGAGGCGCTCGCGCTCGAGAGGGCGGCCGAGCAGGCCACGATCGCTGCAATCAACGGGGTCTTCATCATCGTGCTCCTATTTGCGGTCATCTCTGCGGTTGTCTTCATGGCACTGGTGCGTGGCCGGGTTCCGGTCACGCGGCGCAAGTATAGCCCGAACGCTGCGGCGTGACGGCCATTCCCGCCTGTCCTGATTGCATGCAGCCCCTGGCAGCGGGTGAGACTCGGGCCGCGGCTTGCCGCGCAGCAAGGACCGCTGCCCACGTCCCGGACGGGTGGCGGGCGGTCGCGAGACATTGCGCCGGCGCCAGCGCGAGGTGGTGCGGCACCGCGCCGCTTGGCAAGCAGAGCGGCCGCAGGCGCTTGACGCCGAGGGGAGCGCCTCGAGTACCATGGCGCTTCGGCGTCTGCCGCGATCGGCCGGATCGCGGTAGACGCCATTCACGGCGAATCCAACCAGCGGAGGTCGCATGTGCCGAGTCTCGTTGCCGATCGTGCTCTTGGTGACGCTGCAGGTCGTGGCGCACGCAGCGGAGCTCAAGGTC
>JAXMBY010000043.1:0-60845 GCA_046349655.1 Planctomycetota bacterium | reverse complement strand
ACTGGTGGATACTGGCCGCTCATCAAGCTCGCATGCGCGACCAGCGTGATCGGCGCGACCGTGTAGCAGTGCTCGAACAGCACGCCCGCCTGCGCCAGCCGATCGATCGTCGGCGTCTTCGGCGACGGCGCACCGTAGCACGACAGCCGATCCGCGCGCAGCGTGTCGATCGTGATCACGGCGATGAGCGGCGGGTCCGACAGCGTCGCCGCGGCGAGGCAGAGCAGTGCGAGAGTCATGATCTCAGCAATCCGTGTGAGAGGTGTGGATAACCAGTGAACGTGCCGTGCGCAACGCCGGCGCGAGCATCAAACCGCGCTGGCGAGGCCTTTCCGCGCGCCGTCCTTCCTGCTCTGATAGCGCGTCACGACCATCATCTCTCGATCTCGCGGAGGGGGCGCGATGCGCATCAAAGCGTCGGGTTCGTTCAGACGATATTACTACGAGGGACCGGCACTCGATGATGCCGAGGTGTTGAATCACCTCGCGCGGCTGCGGTTCAGGAGCATCGATCACGCGCACGACGCTGCGGTCGGCGCCGGCTGGGTGACGCTGCGCTCGCCGGTCGACACGCACTTCGACGGCGACGTGTGGCACGGCACGCATGCCTGCTTCGCCGTGCGCATCGACCGCAAGCGGCTGCCGAAGAACGCGCTCAAGGTGCGCCTGCTCGAGCGCCTCATGGTGGAGAAGGGCAAGCTCAACCCGCAGCGCAAGAGGGAGATCAAGGACGAGATCCTGGCCGAGCTCATGCCGCGCCTCGTGCCCGCCACCAGCTGGCATCAAGTGCTGTGGGACCGCAAGCACGGCGTCGTCTACTTCGCCTCCACCTCGGAGGAGGACAACCGCCAGTTCCTGAGCTTGTTCCGCGAGTCGTTCGACGCCGCGCTGCTGCCCCTCTTGCCGGCGATGCTCGCCGAGCGCGTGCCCCTGCCGCCAATGATGAAGGGGCGGCTCACCACGCTCGTGCCCACCTCGCTGATCGAGGCCGCGCAGGAGACCGCCGCATGATCTTGCAACCACTGGAGGCGTACCGGTTCCTCGGCGAGGAGTTCCTGACCTGGCTGTGGTACATGGCGGAAGAGCATGCCGGCCTGTTCCGCATGCACGACGGCCGCGAGGTCGGCGCCACCCTCGACCGCTACCTCGAGTTCCGCGACGACCTGAACGACACCAGGCTGTCGGTGCGATCGATGGCCGCCACCCGCACCGTCGAGGCGTCCGCGGCGCTGCGCAGCGGCAAGCGCGACCAAGGCGCACGTCCTGCTCGGCGAAGGCGAGCGCGTGTACGAGATGACGCTCGACGCCGCCACCTTCGACATCGGCGCCTCAAACCGCCGCCGCCGATCGCCGGCGAAGCGCGGGACGAGGACGCCACGCTGAACGAGCCCGGCGCCGGCGAGCTGCTCGACCAGCTGTTCCAGCAGTACCTCGAGACGCGGCTCAGCCCCGAGTGGCCGAGCGAGGTGCTGCCCGACATGCACGCCGCTGGGCGAAGCAGCACGGCGGCGCGCAGCCCCTGCCCACCGCGCGTCCCGCACCGCGAAGGAAGGAAGCGGATTCAGGGGCGGGGAGTGGGGCCGACGCGCCGTTCTAGAGGAGCGAGCGAGTGCGCGCGGGTCGCTCGAGGCGCGGGAGTTCGTTCGTTGACCCGCCATCGCCCCTCCGTTATCACGGCGCGTCTTCCTCGAGAGGGAGCGGATGTCGACTGGTGTCGGCCACGGACTTCAAATCCGTTGTGGTGCCTGACAAGGGTGCCGGGTGGGTTCGATTCCCATGCGCTCCCGCCATGCCTTTGCGGCGGCGTTGCGAGGCATCCCCTTCCGAACCTGAAAAGCCAGTGTCGAGTGCAAAGCCGAGTGCAATAATCCAGGCTGGCCGGGCTCGATCGGAATCCAAGAGCCAGCCTCCCGGAATCCGTAGCCGACATCATCGGAACAAGTGGCCGGCATCCGGGAATCACTGGCCGGCTTGGACCGGAAATCGCCGCAGCCGTCGACGCTCGCGCCGAACATTGCAGCCATGTAGAGAGACTGGAAAGAGATTGGTGACATTAAATGACAGATACTCTCTGAGCCTAAAGCCGAAGTCAATAGTGCCAGCATCTCTAGATTTTTGGTGTTCTGAAATGTCTGATGTCAAGTGGTCCACAGTGATGTCCAATGTCTTAACGACTGTCCGACCCTGAAGTGCTCGTCCCGCTACGCTGCTCCCGGCTCCCGCTATCACTCTCGCACTCTGCTCAGCAGGGTTCATGTGCAGCACCCACTCCACAACTGCAATTAAGGCATCCTGAGAAATACGAAGGCAGCTTGTCCCTGCAGGAACTGAGGTAGATGCTCCAGCGGCAAACACATATGGAATGTCACGCGGTCGTTCACCAATCGAAGGTAACAAGAATTGCTGACATCGACTCAGAAACTGGGAGGCGGAAAGGCGAGAACGATATTTTTGGAAATCTGCATCCACGAACATGCAGCGAACAGTCTGCCGATGCGCGGCCTCGAGAAATAATACGCCGCTATACCCTTCGAAGAGGTGGAGGCCGGCTTTGAACGCCTCGTCAATCCATAACATCAGGCCGAGTGGGTGTTCCTTCTTCTGTGCTAGCAAGAAGACTTCGAATGACTTGACGTCGGCATATTCAACGGGGTGAAAATCGATCAATGGCAGGCCGATATCACTGAGCCAGCGTGTAGCAGCTTCCTTGACCTGAGATTTTCCAACCCCACCTTGACCGTGTATGATCAAACTTCTGACAGTCGTTTCCTTCCATCCCTGTCGAACAGCCTCAGCGATGTCGCCTAAGCAGTGACGATATGTGTCGTTTACTGAGTACAGCCGCGGAACTACAGTTTCAACGTCTGACAACCGAATGACAAGTTTTCGGGGAATGTAAAGAGCGGCCGCAGTAATGCGCGCGGCTTCAACTAGCTCCGGAGATGGGGTCGTTAGAGCAGCCACCTCATCTCTGTTGGGCATGCGATGCCAGCGCGATTTTCTATAGCATGCCACACTAGCGTTCGCTACTCTAAACGCTTGCTTGATTCGCTGGGTGTCCTCCAACTGCTTGGGCTGGCTCGCATATTCTAACGCCGTGATAGCGGTCATTACATCACCGGATCCTAATTGATGCGGCAGGGAACCAGGGACGCCTGGATTATGCGAGTCTACTGTGAATACGCTGTATGAATGATTGTCGGTCGCTGTTGGTGCAATGATTACTGCGCCGTTCCGGTCACACTTGATTATGTGATACTTGAAGTTCGAAAGGTACCTCAAAGACAAGCGCGCCATTCTTTCGAGTCCATCTTGATTGCCAAGGCAGGCTCGCCAATGCTTGTCGCGATTACCCTCGTTAACAATTTCACACCATTCCTTCAGGTTGGGTAAGATCGCTGTCGCTGTTATGTTCTCATACTTGGAAAGATCGCGCTTGGGGTCCACAAAGAGTGGAATCGTATTGTCGTGACAGAAATCCGCCACGCGTCTAATAAGGTCAACTGTAAGAGCGTTCATGTCCAAATCATTTAGGATGACTGCGTGTAATCCGCCACTCGGATTAACATGTGCGTCTCTGATGTACTCGATTGCCGTATCGACACCCGCTTTTGTTGTCGGAATTGACTCGACGTCGTCAAACCGAGTATCGTGTTGTTGATGTTCATCGTCTTTCACAATTATTCTCGTGATTGTATTCATAGGGAAGGATTCGTCGTGAGCACCC
Organism: Planctomycetota bacterium; assembly: GCA_046349655.1. Lineage (GTDB taxonomy): Bacteria > Planctomycetota > B15-G4 > B15-G4 > JAXMBY01 > JAXMBY01. The sequence goes on along the minus strand of JAXMBY010000043.1, from coordinate 57,118 downwards.
CGAAAGTGTATGTTGTTTGTGGCCGCATCGTAATTGCGGGAGTTCGCGAGCACTTCTGAGAATCGCCCCCAGGGAGAGCGACCGGTCAATCCCCAAAGATAAGTTCGCCCGTTGCTGAGAGTGGCGAGAATGCGAGCGCAATTGGCCGCGCCACCGGCATGGCTGACACGGCTGACAACCTCGTATACTTTTTCATTTTCGACGGATTGATAGGTTTTTTTCTTTTGCTGAACGAAGACTGCGTGGTCTAGAACAAGATCTCCTAACACGAATACATTGATATTTGCTTTTGTTATGTCCACGGATACGTTCCTGACTTCGGCCTCTTGTGTGAGCTTACATCCTCACGGCCGCGCAGGTGGGTCGCGTGCCGTTGCCTTCGCCCCGCCCCGCCCCCCGCGCCCTCACTTCGTCTGCTCCTGCCGCCGCGAGGGATCCGCCACCCCCTCGGCGCCGGTCTTGAACAGCATGAAGTGGGCGGACAGTGCCCGTGCACGCAGCTCGGCGGTGAGATGCGGGGCGCACTCCTGAAATGCATCCTCGGACTGCTCCACGGTGGACAGGAACTGGTCGACGAACCGGATCGCCAGGATGGTCCGGCCGCCCGCGTACGTGTGGATGGCGGCGCGGATCTCCTTCGATAGCTCGTCTCGCACGGGCGCATCGATGCACGCCGACGCCTCGACGATCGCCTCGAGCGCGTCGAGCTTGGCGCGGGCGATCTCGCGCGTCGGTCGGGTATCGCGCGCGGCGAGGAAGTAGGAGAAATCCCGGGTGAGGCCGCGGATCGTGCCGCAGCCGGAGCTGATGTCGATGAACACGGCGCCCTCGACGATGGGTGGGTCGCCGAGATCGGGTGACCAGAACCCGCGCGGCTGCAGCGAGGTCTCGCGGTTGGCGCAGTCGGGCTTGTAGCCGAGGATCAACTGCTCGTCGATCAGGTGGTCGATGATGCCTCGCGACTGGGCGGTGGTGTCGGCGATGACCAGGATGAAGGTGGGGACGCCGAGCACGGGGTCGCCTTTGCGGAACGCGCGCACGAACGCGGGTATCTCGATCGGCGGCAAGCCGGCATCGACTTCACTGAGCAACAGCGGGCGAGGCAGCGGCTCGTCTTCGGGGATGCTCACCTCGCTCTCGCGTGGATCCTGGAACACGAGCACCTTGGCATTGGTGACCCCGTCCACCAGCACCTCCTCGAACGTGCTCTGCATCACGTTCGATGGCGCCACGGTGACGTCGTCGCCGGTGGGAGTGGGCGCATTGGCGCTGGTGGTGGCGGCGATCCCGATCGGGAAGGCGATGCCGTCGTGCACCGACTCTTCGAGCGAGCCAGTGCCGTCGTTCGTGATGCGGAACCGGAGAACCTGATGATGCTCGCGATCGGCGACGTACGCACGGAACTCACCGTCCTGTGGCCCCACCGTGATCTTGAACGGTCCCTGGCCGAGGCCGGTCGCAAAGTCGACGAAGCCCGACCCGTCCGACCGCCGCTTGCCATCCGGCTGGTAGATGAACACGTCGCCGCCCTTCGAGGTGATGAGCAGGTTCCCGTCCGGTGAGAACGCCATGCCCCGTGGCTCGGCATGGTCCGGGAACCTCTGCGCTTCGGGCACCGGGTCCGACGGGGGATGGATGAAGACATCCGGGTCGATCTCACCGGGCGTGCCGCCGGCTCTCAGGGACGCGACGAACGCCTGCACGTCCGCCGACCGGTAGCGCAGCAGCATGGCCGGTTCTCGGCACAGGACGAGGAGGTCGCCGGCGCCGAGGAGGCCGGCACTGGATCGGACGATGAGCGTGTCGGCGAGCACGCCGTCGTCCTCTTCCTCGTCGTCGTCATGGCCGCCGACCTGGTCGTCGATGAGCCCGAAGGGTTCGATGTAACCCCCTGGAAGGCAGCCGCTCGAGCAGCTCGGATCGCGCAGGATGACCCACACCCGAGCCGTCTTGGAGTTTGCATGGCCTTTCCCCGAGCTCACCAGGAACAGATTGCCTTCGAAATCCAGAACCGCCCCATCCGGGAGCGTGGGGTGGTCGGGCGCTGCGGACGAGATCACCTGGCCGTCGCCGATCGAGTCGCGATAGAAGAGCACCTCTCCGGCCAGGGTGTCGCACGCGATCAGATGCACTCCCTCCGCACCATCGTCGCGGATCCTGAGCGACCGCAGGTTGACGCGCCGCGTGGCATCGGTGTTGACCACCCTGGAGTCGAGCGAGTCGAAGAACACCTCGCGGATCTCGCCGTTGGACGAGTTCGCCGCGAACGCTCTCGCCTCCTGCGCCTGGGTGGCGGCAGAGCACAGCGCCACGGCGGCCGTCACGATCGAGGCGAGGCAGGTGGGGCGCAGGGGAAGCGTGCAGGTGGTTCTGCTCATGATGGACCTTTTCGCCAGGTGTCAGTCGAGCCGCTGGTGCTTCGATGTTTCTCCGAGACGCAAACCGAATGGCCTTCGTTCAGTCGCTGGTGATGATGCGCGCCGGGCGCACACCCAGGTCATCGTCGTTCGAGCTGGGTGGAAAGTGGATGCGGTTCGCCGAGCGGGCGATGAGCGCTGGGTTGCCGAAGCCACCGCCCCGGTACACGCGATCGGGGGAAGGGTCCTGGGCCGGCTCCTTGGCGCGGTCGCTCGCGTAGCGGTCCTCGCACCACTCGAACACGTTGCCGATGACATCGTGCAGACCGAACGGGTTGGCGGCGAAGCGTCCCACCGGCGCCGGACCGATGTAGCCGTCGTTCCACGCCTCGGTGATGACGATGCGATTGATGCCGCCCGCGTAGCTGCGGTCCGCGAGGTTGCCGGCGCGAGCCACGCTGTCCTTCAGCTCGCCACACCACCAGGGCGTGGTCGTGCCGCCGCGCGCCGCGTATTCCCACTGCGCCTCCGTTGGCAGGCACAGTCCGTAGCGCTGCATGGCCTCTTGACAGTCTTGCCAGCTCACTTGCTCGACCGGACGGTCCTGCAGCAATGCCGGATCGTAGCTGGGGTCGTTGCCCATGGCTCGCAGCCACTGGCCGCGCGTCATCTCGTACTTGGAGAGGAAGTACGCCGGCAAGGTCATCTCGTGTGGCTCCTCGTCGGGCTCGGCCTGCGGATCGTAGTTCGGGCGATCCGGACGGTCCCGCTGCGCGCCCATGGTGAAGGTGCCGCCGGGGACGAGCACCAGGACGATGCCGCTCGCGCCATGGATCGCGAGCTCGCCGGTGTCCGCGTTGCGCTCGGGCATCTCGCCGCTCTCGACGTGCCAGAACTCCCACAGCCCGGAGCGGGGATCTTTGCCGAGCGGCACGAGGCCCATCTGCGGCGCGAGCTCGAGGCCGTAGCGCTCGTCGAGGGCAATCTCGTTGGTCGCGCCATTCCAGTCGCGCTCGTGGGCGCCCAGGCTGCGCTGCTCGATGGTCCTGGCAGAGTCCAGGCGCCGGCGCACGCTGGCGATCGTCCCCACCCTCGGATCCTCATCCAGAAAGCGCTTGAGGTCGACGACCAGCTGCTCGAGGGTCTCGACCCACCAGGCGCGCTCATCGCCGGAGAAGACGAGGTCTTTCGGGTCGGCAGGTTGCGCGCGCAGCGCCAGCAGGGAAGCCTCGTGCACCTCGGCGTTCTGCACCAGCGTGCCCGCCGCCGACAGCCAGTGCTCGAACTCCGGGATCAGACGCGGGTACGCCGGCCAGAGGACACGGGCGCGCGCCTCCAGGTCGCGCAGCTTCTTGGCATCCGCCAGACGCAGCACCTCGCTCGCCCGGCGCTCGGCGCGCACTCTCTCCGCTTGTGCCTCGCGCGCACTGGCTCGCGCCAGGAGCGCGCTCTCGTCCGCCCTGCGCTTGGCCGCCACGGTTTGCCACAGCAGGCTCGAGATCACGGCAAAGGCCGCCACGCCGAGAAACAGGCAGGCGCTGGTCGTCGGATGGCGGCGCACCCATTTCTCGGCTCGGCGCAGCGAGCCCGACCGCTGTGCCAGGACCGGCTCGTGCTTCAACCAGCGGCGCAGATCGGCGGCGAAGTCGCGCATCGAGGCATAGCGCCGCTCGCGCTGCTTCTCCAGGGCCTTCATGCAGATCACGGCGAGCTCGGCCGGCATCCTCGAGCGCACGTCCTTCGGGAACGGCGGGTCCTCGTGCAGGACGCGCTCCAGGATCTGGTGGACGGTGTCGCCCTCGAACGGGCGGCGCAGGGTGAGCACCTCGTACAGGATGGCACCCAGGCTGAACACGTCGCTGCGATGATCGATGTCGTGGCTCGTCGTCGACGCTTGCTCGGGGCTCATGTACAGGCAGGTGCCGAGGATGGTGCTGTCGGCGATGGTGTGCTCGCCGATGACGCGAGCCACGCCGAAATCGGTGACCTTGGGCGCGCCGTGGGGGTCGATGAGGATGTTCTGCGGCTTCAGGTCCCGGTGGATGACGCCGGCGTCGTGCGCGCCCTGCATGGCGTCCGCGATCCCGGCCAGCAGATCTGCCGACTCGGCGTAGTAGCCGTCGGGCAGCAGTTCTTGGCCGCGCAGGCTGAGCAGAGCGTCGGCGAGGGTCTGGCCACCCTCGACGAGCTCCTGGCAGATGTAGGGCACGCCGTGGACTTCTCCCGCGGCGTAGACGGCGACGATGCCCGGGTGGTGCAGCCGGCCGCCAGCGCGTGCCTCGCGCTGGAAGAACTGGATGCTGCGCTCGTCGATCTGCTCCGACCGGATCAGCTTGAGCGCCACGCGGCGGCTGAGCGAGGATTGCTCCGCTTCCCAGACCGTGCCCATGCCGCCTTCGCCCAGGCGCCGGATCAAGCGAAACTCGCCGATGGTCATTCCGGCCTCGAGCGGTCGCGCACTGGCGGGCGCCGGCGGCACGGCGGAGCTCGACGCCTCGCTGCGAAAGACGGACGGCCGCGACATCGAGACATCGCGTCCTGGCGAGGAAACCGCATCGGACGACATGGATCCTTCTCTGTGGCGGAGAGATGAGGACGGGCAGTATACCTGCCCCACCACGGACCGCGCATCCCCCTGTTCGCCGGGCCAGTCCGATGGCGACCGGCGCTGCTCGACCTCGAGGGGATCTGGTGCGTCACAAGTCGCTCGAGGTGGACTTGGTCATCGGCGACCAGGTGGGCATCGAGGGGAAGGCGAAGCCGCGCGTGAGCGATCGTGACCGTCGCGGTCTGAGCGCGCTCGCCGAGGAGGTGCGGCTAGGCCGCCAGGGACGCCCGTGCAGCAGTTCCTGCAGCAGCTCTGGGAGGGGAGGATCCTCGGGTAGGGGAGCCACACAAAAAAAGAGACAAGGCCTATTCCAGCCAGGAAAATAGGCCTTGTCTGCTTCCCCAGATAAGTCTTCCTTCGGCACCTGCCGGGTCCGACTGCCCGATCATCGTCCGAAAGCAGACTCCGAAAAACCCTTGGCGACGTGCCTCCATCACAATTGCCATACCGCGCCGGCGATCTTTTTACATCTAAGTTAAGTTATTCTCTATATTTGACTTATGGTAACGCCTGCGAGCGACATGGCCAGCGATGGTCCGATCCGCGTGAACGATGCGTCTCCCTAACATCTGCCGAGTACATCCATAAGTCATTTTGTCAAATTGGCTTGAGTTCGATCTGTCCGCGCTGGTGAACGGTCGTTCATGGTTTCTTGCTGGCGCGGGCCACCTCGTCCATCAGCTCCTTGGCGCGCTGCTCGAAGCGCGAGCCGGCGTAGCGCTTGAGAAAATCGGCGAGCCCTCGCCGCGCCGGGTCGCGCTTGCCCTCCTTCACCAGGGCGACGCACTTGAAGTAGAGCGACCGCGCGGCTCGGTGCTGCTCCAGCTCCGGCAGCAGCGTCGCGAATCTTGCCTGGCGCAAGAGCTCGGCGACGCTCGACCTGGCCTGGCCGCCAGCCGCGAGCTCGCCCATGCCGAAGGCGAGGTCATCGAGCGCGATCAGGTTCTCGAGCTGGTTCCCTTCGCCCTTTTGCAGCGCCGCAACGAGGTCGTTCTTGCGCTGCCGCGCGCTGTCGTTCAGCCGCACCAGCGCGGCCAGCGCCTCCTGTTCCGGCGGGTAGCCCTTGGCCTGTTTCTGCACCGACTCGAGCGCGCCGCGGGCGCGGTAGAAATCCCCGGCGCGCTCGGCGGCCGTGGCCTCGGCGAAGGCCGCGCGGCAGCTCTGGTAGACGGTGCGCTCGAGCCCGGGCTTCCACTCGCCCAGCGCCGCCTCGAACTCGCTCGCGAGGATTGCGGGGCCGCGTTCGCCGATAACAGACACGAGCACCTTGCCATCGGGGCTGGCGAGATAGAAGTGCGGGAAGTCGAGGACACCGCCGTGGGCGAAGCTCTTGAACACGTGATCGAGGACCGTCTTGTGCGCCGAGCACGGCATCCAGCCGAAGCTCTTGCACACGGTGCGCTCCACGCCGTCGATGATCTGCTTCGCCTCGCCGTGCTTCTCGGTGCTCGACAGGATGCAGATGGTCCTCGCGACCACGCGCGCGAGGTTGGCATCTCCCAGCACCTGCTTGAGCGGCGTGCCGCTGTCACCCGGCTTCGGCTCCATGTGCCAGGTGTCGAAATTGCAGTACAGGATTGGCACCCGCCGGTCGCTCGCTTCCCTGAGCGCGCTCTGCAGGTCGCGCGCAAACGGAAACGTCGTCTGAACCGGCTCCTGGATGCCTAGAATCAGAAGAACGAGGCTGAACGGCATGGGCGACCCTCTCGAGCTTGACACCGTGACATGCGCACATCGATGGCGGCCGTGGATCGGCGCCGGTTTGCTGCTGGCCCTGGCGGCCTGCGCCGAGGTCCGGCCGCCCCGTCCCGAGCACGCGATCGTGCCGCCCGCCCGCAACCTGTTCGACCAGGGCGTCCTGTTGCGCGACTCGGGCGACGGGCTGCTCGCGCTGCACAAGTTCGAGGCCGCCGTGGCGGTGTCGCCGGCGTTCGTGGAGGCGCATCGCGCGCTGCAGAATCTCTACCTCGCCCGCTATCAGCGCGGGCTGATGCTGGAGCGCTACACGCGCTTTCTCGAGGAGGACCCGGCGCAGGCCTACCGCTGGTACCTGCTCGGACGGCTCGCGTCAAGTCCCGAACGACAGCTCGCCTGTTTCGAGGCCGCGCTGCGCTGCGATGCGAACTCGTTCTGGCCGCACCTCGGGCTCGGCTGGAGCTGGCGCGCGCTCGGCCAGGAGGCCAGGTCCGAGCAGCAGTACCGCCGGGCGCTCGAGCTCTACCCGGGCTCGCCGTACGCGCTGCAGGGCCTGATCGAGGTGCTGACCGCGAACGGTCAGTACGGCGAGGCGCAGCGGGTGCTCGACGTGTACCAGGAGCTGCGCCAGGGCGATCGCGATGCCGCGCGCCTGCAGATGCAGCTCGACGTCGCCGCCGGTCACCCGCGCGAGGCGGTGCACCTGGCGTTCGCGTTCCTCGAGCTGGACGATGTGCGCGCCGAGGAGATCGACATCGTCAGCGACATCCTGCTCAAGGCCGCAGGCGACGCCGAGCAACAGTATGCTTACTCGCTGCTGGCGCCGAAGGCCGGCCAGGGCAAGCCCGAGCTGGATCGACTGTTCGGCGAGCTGGCAATGCGCCAGGGCGACCTGCGCGGCGCGCTGATGAGCCTGAAGCTCGCCCGTGCCGAGCTGCCGCCCTGCGAGCTGCAGCGCGACATCCGCTACCTGCTCGTGGCCACCGGTCGGTTCAGCGAGGCGCTCGAGCTGGCGCGCGCGGCGTTCCCGCCGTCCGCTGGTCGGCTCGAGGGACGCTGGCAGCGGGCGCTGGTCGCGGCGCAGGAAGCCGAGGAGCGCCGCGTGCCGTCGCGCAAGCTCAAGCTCGCGCGCGCGCTCGCCGACCTCGGCTGGATCAAGGAGTCGCTCACCGTCGTCAACGACGTGATCGACGCGCAGTATCAGACGCACGAGGCGTGGTCGCTGCGGCGCGAGCTGGAACGGCATCGCTTGTTCGAGGACCGGATGAGCGAGTACTTCCGCAAGCTCTACGAGGACTTCTCGAACACCGGCGCCGACCGGGACCTCGACACGGTGCTGAACGATCTGCACGACCTGTCGCTCAGGACGCTGCAGCGCAACGTGGTCGATCCGGTGGTGGTGAAGGACTTCGCGCCGATCGGCTCGATCGTGGATCCGGATCCGAAGAGCGGCAGTGGGCTCGCGCACTACTTCGATCGCTTCAACCGGTTCTTCCTCCTGGGCCGGCGCGCCGGCGGCCCCGCCGAGGCGATCCTGCTCAACCGCCTGTCGAGCGACGATCTGCCGCGCCCGGGCGAGGCGCCGGCGAGCGTGATCTACGTCGAGGGGCTGCGCATTCCGTCCTACCTCCAGTACCGCGGCGGCGCGATCGCCGGCGCGGCGTTCGGCACGTTCGTGTTCCTCGACCTCGATCCGATCCGCCGCGACGTCGAGGCGGCGGTCCAGCTGTTCCAGCGATTCGGGACGAACGCGCTCGACCACGCACGCCGAGCGGGCGCGCACGCGCGAGGAGCGCCTCGATGTGCGCGAGCCGCTCGACATCGCCGCCAAGTTCCGGTTCCTCTCGTACCAGCGGGCGGCGCGCAGGACCGCTCGCGCAGCGAGTACCTGCGCACCACGATCGACTCGGTGCTGCAGCACGAGCAGACGCACCTCGACGACGCCGAGCGGTTCTGCCCCTCACCAAGGACATCCTCGGCAAGCTGTGGATCCTGTTCAGCAAGGGGTTCTCGTTGAAGCGGGTCGAGTCGTGGATCGAGGAGCGCGCAGATCGCGGCGCTGGCTCGCGCCGAGGATCCGTACGCGGTGATGGCGGTGACCACGAGCTACCTGCCGCCGAGCAGGGATCCGATCACCACGCATGGGCTCGGCTACGTGACGCTCACCGAGCGCATCGTCGCCTACGTCGACGCGCATCCGGAGCGCTTCCCCGAGATCAGCCGTGATCGCAACATCCTGCAGCAGCTGCCGCGGCTGACCGCGGGCGAGCTGACCGCGATCGGTCGCGTGCTGGCGAGCGAGGAAGGTCTGCGGTAGAACAGCCTGCCACTCGAGCGGTTCTCTCTCTGGCCGAAAGGATGAACCAGCGTGGCCGATCCAGCTGCGAGCGCGAGCGTTGCCGAGCGCCCCGAGCTCACCCCAGCCGAGCGGCGCGGCTCGGCGTGCTCATCGAGAAGGGGCTCACGACGCCCGAGTACTACCCGATGACGCTGAATGCGATCGTCGCGGGCTGCAATCAGAAGAACAACCGCGACCCGCTCACGCACTACGAGGAAGAGCAGGTCGAGGCGACCCTGCAGAGCCTGCAGAAGAAGGCCTGGTGCTGTCGATCTGGCCCGCGTCCGGGCAGGCCGTGCGGTGGAAGGAAGAGCTCACCCGGAAGCACCAGCTGGCAGGCGGCGTCGAGCTGGTGATGGGCGAGCTCTTCCTGCGCGGGCCGCAGACCGAGGGCGAGCTGCGCGGCCGCGCGGCGCGCATGCGGCCAGTCGCCGACCTGGCGGCGCTGCGGGAGATCCTGAGCGGGCTGCACGCAGCCGCGTTCGTGGTGCGCCTGTCGCCCGGGAGCGCCGCACGCGGGGTGCGCGTCACCCACGCGCTGTATCCGCCGGCGGAGCTCGAGCGGGAGATCGCCGAGGCGTCCTCGCCCGGCGCCGGCGCCGGCGAGGACGCGGCCCGAGCGGTGCCGGCGCGCGCCGCGGCGCCGAGCGAGATCGAGGACCTGTGCGCGCGGGTGGCAGCGCTCGAGGAGCGCATCGCCCGGCTCGAGGGTCGCGCGTAGGCCTTGCCTGCGCCGCTCAGTTCGGCTTGCGTGCGCCCTTCGCGAGCGCCGCCTTGCGCCCGCCGCGGCCGGCCTTCGTGCCGTTGCGGCTGCCGAGCATCGCCGCGAGCCGGTCGAGGCCGAGCGCGACGTTGGCGATGGGCGGGCCGAACGAGAACCGCATCCACTGCGAGTACGGCGACGGCCCACGCCGGTACTTGCCCGGGTTGACGTCGAAGAACTGACCGGGCACGGTCATCACCTTGTGGTCGAGCGCCCTGCGGAAGAACGTCATGGCGTCATCGAACGGCGGCTCGAGCTGCTCGAGCGATGCCCAGCAGTAGAACGTGCCGAGCGGCTGCTGCGCGCACTCGATGCCGAGCTCGCGCAGGCGGCCCACCATCAGGTTGCGCTTCTTCACGAACACCTGGCGCAGCGCGGCGGTCTCCTGGTCGGCACGCCGCGGCTCGAGCGCGATCAAGGCGGCGCGCTGGGCGATGCGCGACGGCCCGCCGTCGATCGAGCTCGCGGTGCGCGCCATGGTCTCCATCATCGCTGCCGGCCCGATCGCCCAGCCGATGCGCCAGCCGGGATAGCGGAAGCTCTTGGTGAGGCCGTCGAACAGGATCACCTGATCGCGATTCACGTCCTCGACGTGGGCCGCGCCGCTCACCGGGCCCGAGCCGGGCGCGCCGTCCGCGGTGTAGATGAAGTGGCTGTAGAACTCGTCGAGCAACAGCGTGACCTGGCGTTCGCGGGCCATGCGCAGCAAGCGCGCGAGGTTCCTGCCGGCGATCACGTTGCCGGTCGGGTTGCAGGGGTTCGACACGACGAACGCGCTCAGGCCCTTCTCGCTCGCCTCGGTGGCGAAGCGCTCGGGCGAGATCGAGAAGCCGTCCTCGCGCAGCGTGCGCAGCGGCACCACGCTCAGGCGCGCGAGGTGCAGGTTGAACATGTCCTCGTAGGCGGTGTAGTCGGGCAGCTGGTAGCCCACGGTCACCGGGCCGAGCGCAGCCATCGCCCGGGTCAGCGCCAGCCGCCCGCCCTGGGCGACGCACACGTTGGCCGCCGTGTACTGCGACTTCTTGCCCTTGCGGTACAGCCGGTTGTAGTGCGCGGCGATCATCTCGCGCAGCTCGGTGATGCCGCCGAGCGGGCCATAGGCGTGATCCTCGGGACGGATCTCGACCGCGTCGATGCGCGGCGGCGCGCCCTCCAGCTCGCCCACCTCGGGCTGGCCCTGGCCGAGGTTGCACCAGTCCGGGTGGCCGTTCACGAAGCCGAGCTTCATCGCCTCGGCGACGACGAAGATGACGCCCATGTAGGGCACTTCACGGAAGGCGCCGAGCGCGGGCTCGGTCGCTGGCGTGGCGTTCATCAGCTCACCCATGAGAGACCGGGATGCAAGTGCGGGCCTGGGCCGCGCAGCGGCGCGATGGTAGCGCGATCCCGAGAGCGGCACAAATGCCAAGCGCCCGGTTCTGGTCGCGACTCCCGGCGGGCGCACTTCCAGGTTCGTACTTGAGGTTCCGCGCGAGCGTGCAGAATGCCGGATGCGCTTTCACAGGAGATGACCATGCCATCATGCTTGCGTCTTGCCGCGGATGCGGATCCGTTCGCGGCAGCTGCCGCGCCTCACATGAGCGGTGCACCCGTGCCGCAGGCGACCGGCGATCAGCCGCTGCTCGATGCGTATTCCGCGGCCGTGGTGCGCGCCGCGGAGCGCATCAGCCCCGCCGTCGTCAACATCGAGGTGCAGCGCGCGCGGGCGCGCGGCGGCACCGGCTCTGGGGTCGTGTTCACGCCGGACGGGTTCGTGCTCACCAACAGCCACGTCGTGCACGGCATGCGCGCGGCCGAGGTGCTGCTGAGCGACGGCCGCCGGGCCAGCGCGCAGCTGGTGGGCGATGATCCCGACACCGATCTCGCCGTGCTGCGCATCGATGCGCTCAACCTGGTGCCGGCGCCGCTCGGCGATTCGGGATCGCTGCAGGTTGGCCAGCTGGCGATCGCGATCGGCAACCCGTACGGGTTCCAGTGCACGGTCACTGCCGGCGTGGTGAGCGCGCTCGGCCGCTCGTTCCGCGCCAGCACCGGGCGGTTGATCGACAACGTGATCCAGACCGACGCGGCGCTCAACCCCGGCAACTCCGGCGGACCGCTGGTCACGTCGCGCGGCGAGATCGTCGGCGTCAACACCGCGGTCATCCTGCCGGCGCAGGGCATCTGCTTCGCCATCCCGAGCAACACCGCCCAGTTCGTCGCCGGCCGCCTGATGCGCCACGGCAAGATCCGCCGCAGCCGGCTCGGGCTCGGCGGCCAGAACGTGGCCCTGCCGCGCCACCTGGTCCGCATGCTGGCGCTCCCGGTCGAGCACGGCGTCCTGGTGCAGATGGTGGAGGCCGGCAGTCCGGCAGCGCGCTCCGGCGTCGTCGAGGGCGACGTGATCATCGGCATCGGCGATCAGCCGGTGCGCGGCATCGATGATCTGCACCGCGTGCTCACCGACGAGCTGGTGGGCGCGCGCACGCCGCTGCGGCTGCTGCGGCGCACCGAGGAGCTGGTGCTCGAGGTGGTGCCGGAGGAATCGCGCGCCTGACCCGCGTGGAGCGCGCGGTTCCCAAGCCTGGGATCGGTCCGTAGGCTATGAGCCGCAGGGTCGCGGGCCGTCCCCACGCCGAGGTCGCCGCCCGGCGCACGACGAGGCACGGGCGTGCGCGACATCGCCTGCGAGGAGGGCCGTGATCATGCTGCCTGGGATCTTCTGCTGCGCGCTCGCACTCTCCCTCGCCGGGGAGATCAAGCCGATCGAGACGAGCTTCACCGACTTCGCGGCGCTGCACCTGGAAGCGGGCCGCTTGCTGCCTCGGCCCGAGGCGCCCGATCTCGTCGTCGGCAAGACGCAGCGCATCGATCTGGCGGCGCAGCTCGCTGGCTTGCTGCGCGCGCGGCACGACGAGCTGAAGCAAGATTGGATGAAGTCGCTCGGCAACGTGCTCGCGCGCCTTCGCGATGTCAAGGCCGAGGCGCGCGCCACCGGCGAGCTGCTGCAGCAGCTCGAGCAGGAGGCGCCGTCCTGGTGGCACGAGCTGAAGGCCGTGCTGCCCGAGCTGGTGCGTGCCGATCGCCTCTACGGCAAGGACTGGGACCCCGACGACGACGAGCCGGACGACGGCCTGCTGTGCGCGCCGCCCTGGGTGATCATGCCGTCGCCAGCGCGCGCCGTGTTCTGGAACGGCATCCGCGGCGATCGCGAGGTGTGCCAGGCGGCGGCGATGGTGTACGCCGACCTGGCGTCGCTCAAGCAGATGGAGCTCGACTACGCGAGCTACACGAAGCACGTCGGCAACCAGTACAAGCAGATCCACCCGGTGGCAGGCTCGTATCTGGTCGGCAAGGATCCCGCCGGGAACGAGTTCTCGAGCATGCGCGTGTTCTTCGAGAACCACATCCCGTTCCCGTTCCCCAACGTCGAGGCCGAGCTCACCGTGTACGATCACTTCACCGCCGACGGCAGCCTGCTCTCGGAGGTGTACTCGTCCAGCCGCGACTTCCACTGGCTCGCCGGCCGCGACTCGCTCTTGCCGGTCAGCACCTTGCAGGGCGCGTTCGTCGGTGTGCTGTACGTGCGCGAGCTGGGCTTCGACGTGGCCGGCGTGCCCGACGGCGTGAGCGATCGCATCAAGGGGATTCGCTCGGCGCTCGGCAACAAGAAGCGCATTGCCGAGCAGCTGTTTGCCGATGCGGGCGCGAAGGGTGAATGGGTCCCTGGCAAGCTGCCGCGGCCGCCAGTCACCGGCGCGAAGTAGCGGGTCGCGTCAGGCGCCCAGCGCCGCATCGAGATCCCGGAGCAGCTTGAGCACGTCGTGCACGGTGTGATCGCCCATGTGACCGATGCGAAAGCAGGTCGGCTTGAGCTTGCCGTAGCCCGCGCCGAGCACCACGCCCCGCTCGCGCATGCGCGAGCGCAGGATCGCCGGGTCGGCCTTGCCGGCGAGATCGATGTTGGTCACGGTGGGGGAGAGGAAGCGCTCGTTCGCGAACAACCTGGCGTGCGCCCGCGCCCAGTCCTGACACAGCCTGGCCATGGCGCGATGCCGCTCGGCGCGCGCCGCCATGGTCTCGGCCTCGATGCGCTCGAGCTGCAGGTCGAGCGCGTACAGCAAGGGCAGCACCGGCGTCGCCGGCGTCTCGCCCTTCTCCGCATAGCTCAGGTAGCGCACGAAGTCGTGGTAGTAGCCACGGTGCGGGTTCTGCTTCGCCCGTTCCATGGCACGCTTCGAGATCGCGGCGACCGCGAGACCGGGCGGCAGCGCGAATGCCTTCTGCACGCCGGCGAGGCACACGTCGAGCTGCCATCGATCGAACCAGATCTCGACGCCGGCCATGCTCGACACCGAGTCGACGATCACCAGCGCGTTCGAGTGCTCGCGCACCGAGCGCGCCAGCTCGGCGACCGGGTTCATCACGCCGGTGGACGTTTCGTTGTGGCAGATCGCCACCGCGTCGTAGCGGCGCTTCGCGAGCGCTGCCACGACCGCGTCGGGCTCGAACCCCTGACCCCACGCGACCTCGATCGCATCGACGTGCCGGCCGAGCGACTGCGCGATCGCCACCCAGGTCGCGCTGAACGCGCCGCAGTCGAGCACCAGCAGCCCGCCGTCCGCCACCAGATTCTGCACGCTGCCTTCCATCACGCCGGTCGCCGAGCACGACGCGAGAATCACGTGCTGCTCGGTGTTGAGCAGGCGCTTCAGCCTGGGCAGGAGCCGGAACATCAGCTCGTGCATGTCCGCGCCGCGATGGCTGATCATGGCGCGTGCTTGCGCTTGCAAGAGCTCGGGACGCACCTCGGTGGGACCGGGGTTGTAGTTCTTGAGATTCACTCTAGCCTCGTGTGCTGAAGCGGCGCGGCGGCGGCAGCTCGATCGCCACGACGCGCCGGATCTCTGGAACCTGTCGCATCTGTTCGAGCACCGGCGCCGGCGGCTTCTGGTCGACGTTCAGGACACAGAGCGCGAGATCGGCGCCGCGTGCCGCGAGGTGCAGGTTCGAGATGTTCACGCCGTGCTGGCCGAGCAACGTGCCGATGCGGCCCAGCACGCCCGGCCGGTCCTCGTTCTCGATCACCAGGAGCACGCCCTCGGGGATCACCTCGACCCGGTACTCGTCGATCCTGACGATGCGCAGCAGGCGCCGCCCGAACAGCGTGCCAGCCACGCCGACCGGTCCGTCACGGGTCATCAGGCGATAGCTGAGCAAGGTACGGAAGTCGCGCAAGCTCGGCGCGGTGCGCTCGCTGAAGGCGATGCCGCGCTCGCGCGCGATGAGCGGCGCGTTCACCAGGTTGATCGGGCGATCCATCACCGGCGCGAGCAGCCCCTTGAGGAAGCTCCGGCTCACGGGCCCGAACGCGAGCTTGCGAATCGAGCCGCGGTAGATCCCGTCCACGGCGGTGATCGGCCAGGCGACGAACTGCGCGACGAACGCGCCGAGCCGCTCGGCCAGCTCCATGTACGGTGCGACCTGCGCCAGCGCTTCCCGGCTCACCGCCGGCAGGTTGACCGCGTTGCGGGCGGTGTCCTCGGTCAAGAACTCGAGCACTTGCTCGCAGATCGCCTGCGAGACCTTGCGCTGCGCCTCCTCGGTCGACGCGCCGAGGTGCGGCGTCAAGATCACGTTCGGATGCCCGAGCAGCGGGTGATCCGCGGGCGGCGGCTCGCGCTCGAACACGTCCAGCCCGGCGCCGCCCACGTGGCCGGATTGCAGGCCGGCGAACAGCGCGGCCTCGTCGATGATGCCGCCGCGTGCGCAGTTGATCAGCCGCACGCCCGGTCGCATCGCGGCGATCGCGCGCGCGTCGATCAGGTTCCTGGTCTTGTCGTTGAGCGGGACGTGGATGGTGATGAAGTCGGAGTGCGCGATCAGCTGATCGAGGCTCACCACCTCCACGTCCGTGCCGCGGAAGGCCTCGCGGGCGACGTACGGATCGTACACCAGCACCTTCATCTCGAGGCCGAGCGCGCGCTGGATCACGCGGCGGCCGATGTTGCCCGCACCGAGCACGCCGAGCGTCTTGCCGGTGATCTCGGTGCCGATCAGGTCCTTCTGCGCCCAGCGGCCTTCGCGCACGCCGCGATCGGCACGCACCATGTTGCGCGCCAGCGCCAGGATGTAGCTCACCGCCAGCTCGGCGGTGGTGATCGCGTTCGAGTCGGGCGAGTTCATCACGACGATGCCGCGCTGCGTTGCCGCCTCGACGTCGACGTTGTCGACGCCGACGCCGGCGCGGGCGATGACGCGCAGCTTGCTCGCCGCCGCGATCAGGTCGCGGGTCACCTTGGTCGCACTGCGCACGATCCACGCATCGCACTCGGCCAGGTGCGGCAGCAGATCGGTCGGGGTCTTGCCAGCCGGCGTGATGACCTGCACGCGGCCCGATGCCTTGAGCAGCTGCACGCCCTCGCTCGCGAGCGCGTCGGAGATCAGGACCTTGAACACGCTGCCACCTCGGCTGGTTGATCATCGCTCGACGCCGGATGTTGCGGTCCGGAGCCGGTCGATTCAAGTCGGGCGCGAGAATGCCGCCGCCGCCTCACTGCCAGCGGAGCGGCGGCATGCCCTGCTCGTCGATCGTGTGCCGGTGGAACTCGCCGCTCAGGTCGGCCATGCGCCACAGCGTGCGCATCGCCAGCCGCGCCACCGAGCGCATCTTGCCGGCGTCGATCCGGTCGACGTCGTCGCTCGGCTGATGGTGGTCGGCGTGCAGCGTGGTCCACAGGAACAGCACCGGGATGCCCTGGCGGTAGAACGAGGCGTGGTCGCTGGCCGGGAACAGGAAGCGGCCCTGATCGTCGATGGTCATGTGCTCGCGCTCGTTCGCGCCACGCAGCGCCGCCTCGATCTCGCTGCTCGAGGCGCCGGCGACCGCTTGCACCCAGCCAGGCTTGTTGCGCCCGATCATGTCGATGTTGAGCATCGCCTTGATCGATGCCAGCGCCACGGTCGGGTGCGCGACGAAATACGCCGAGCCGAGCAAGCCCTTCTCCTCGGCAGCGAACGCCATGAACAGCACCGAGCGCGCCGGGCGCCTTGCTGCCAGCGCGAACGCCTCGGCGATCTCGAGCACGCCGCTCGTGCCCGAGCCGTTGTCGTCGGCGCCGTTGCACACCTCGCTGCCGCGCATGCCGATGTGATCGTAGTGCGCGCCGATCACGACGTACTCCTGCCGCCGCGCCGGATCCGACCCCGGGAGCGCACCGATCACGTTGATCGCGGTCTTCGGCCTGGCAGCGAACGCGATCTGCAGCCGAGCGTGCCGGTCCGCGACCACCGACGAGGCCGGCGCCCGGTCGCGCTCGATCTGCTCCTGCAGCTCGCGCAGCTGCGCCCGCGTGCGCCCGAGCAGCGCCTCGCCCACCATGGTGGTGGCGACGACCGTGGGCAGCACGCCGTCGGCGCGCCGCCGCTCTGCGGCATCGCCTTGCATGCCGGTCTGCTCGTCGCCGTGCAGCGGATCGGGGATCACGATCAGCGCCGCCGCGCCGCGCTCGCGCGCGATCCGCACCTTGTGCATGACCGAGCCCGCGCGCCCCGATCCCGGCCGCGGCGGCGCTGCGCTCACCAGCGGGCGGTGCTCGTCCTGCTCCCCCGGCTCGTGCCGGAACACCACCACGATCTTGCCCCTCACGTCCACCTGCGCGTAGTCGTCGTAGCCGAGATCCGGCTCGCTCAGGCCGAAGCCGCAGAACACGATCGCACCGTCCGCCACGCCCTCGGTCGAGACGAAATGCGGGATGACGCCCTGTTCGCCGCTCGCCTGCAGCAGCGGGGCGCCCTTGCCGTCGGTCACGGTCAGGCTGACGCTGGTGGGCGTCGGGCTGGCGACGGGCAGGTCGAAGCGCTGGCAGTAGCCTGCCTCGCCCGCGGGCTCGAGCCCGAGCTTCTCGAACTCGCAGGCGATGTACTGGGCCGCGATCGCGCCGCCGCGCTCGCCCGACTCGCGGCCCTCGAGCAGGTCGCTGGCGAGGAACTGCAGGTGCGCGTCCAGCTCGCGGGCGGTGATCGTGGCGGCGAGATCGTCCTCGGTGCCGCCGAGCGCGAGCAGGAGGGTGAAGAGCAGCATGGCGACTCCCTGGGATGCGGGTGCGAAGCGAGGATCGAGAATCACGCCGCGCCGCGGCGCAGCAGGATCACCTTGATGGTGCTCAGGATGATGACGATGTCGAAGAAGATGCTCATGTTCTTGATGTAGTACAGATCGTACTGCAGCTTCTCGATCGCATCGTCCTTGGTCGACCCGTAGCGATAGTTGATCTGCGCCCAGCCGGTGATGCCGGGCTTCACCACCAGCCGCTCCATGTAGTACGGGATCTCGCGCTTCAGCTCCTCGACGAAGAACGGCCGCTCGGGCCGTGGGCCGACGAACGACATCTCGTTGCGCACCACGTTCCACATCTGCGGGATCTCGTCGATGCGCAGCAGCCGGATGATGCGGCCGATGCGCGTCACGCGCGCGTCGTTGGTCTGCGCCCACACCGGTCCAGTGTGCGCCTCCGCGTCCTCGCGCATCGAGCGGAACTTGTACAGCGTGAACACCTTGCCGTCCTTGCCGACGCGCGTCTGCCGGAACAGGATCGGACCCGGCGACTCGAGCTTGATCGCGAGCGCGGTCGCGAGCGACACCGGCAAGGACAGCAGCAGGCCGAGCACCGACACGCCCACGTCCATGGCCCGCTTGAAGATGTAGTTGAACTTCGAGCGATGGAAGCCTTCCGAGAAGATCAGGTACGATGGGCGCAGCTTCTCGATCGCGATCTTGCCGGTGATGCGCTCGTAGAGCAGCTCGCCCTCCTCGATGCGGATGCCGCCGAGGCGACAGTTGAGCAGCTCGAGGATCGGCAGGTTGCCGCGCCGCTCGGGCAGCGTCACCACCATGCGGTTCACGCGCTCGCGCCGCGCGACCTCGTGCATCTTGTCGAACGAGCCGAGCAGGCGGCGGTCTGGCGGCAATGCGAGCTGGCTCGGTTCCTCGCGCGCGAGGTAGCCGACGATCTCGTAGCCAGGGTCCTTGCGCTCCGACAGCTCCTTCTCGATGGTGTGCGACATCGGGCTCACGCCGACGAACAGGATGCGCTCGTTCAGCCGCCACTTCACGCTCAGGTGGAAGGCGATGCGATAGTAGTAGGACAAAGGGTAGATCACCATCAGGTCGAAGCCGGCGATCAGCGGGTGCACGCCGTAGGCCTCCTGCACGATCTTCTCACCGTCGAAGAACACGCGATCCACGGCCATGAAGGCGTAGTAGAGGATGGCGAGGATGATCGCCGCGTGCGCGACCGACTGCAGCAGCAGGATCGCCGTCTGGTTGGTGTTCGACGTGACGCGCCAGTCGTACAGGTCATTGAAGAAGTAGCAGAGCTGGCAGGTGGCGATGATGATCAGCACGCGGATCAGGGCGCGCACCAGCTCGCGGGTGGGGATCGCCGGCTTCTGCGGCGGTGCGGCGCGGCGGCCGTCCGGGTGATCGGGGCCGGGCGATGGCGAGGCGGCTTCGGTCGCGCTGTGCTTGAGCGGCGCGCGATCGCTGCTGGTCCAGCTCTGCACCAGCCTGCGCGCCAGCGGGAACTCGGTGATGATGGAGACTGCCAGGAACAGCAGCAGCATCTCACCGAGGACCAGAAAGGTTTGCTTGCGGTAGGAGGTTGTCACGGCGATCCGCGAGCCGTCCGATCTCGAAACGAAGCCCGGTCAGTCCGGTCGCGCACGGTCGCCCTCTGCCGCGGTGCCGTTCCGGATGATGTTCATCGTCCTGTTGGTTCCCTGCCTTCAGCGACTTCCCCGGCCGCGGCGGGCCAGCGCGTCCGGCTCCCCCGCGAGCCCGTCCGGGCGCAGCGGGGCAGACGTTCCATGCGGGAAATGGTTGGCGCCGCCCTCGCCACCAGAGGCGTCCTGCGCGGCATCACGCCTGGAGCGGATCGAGGAACCAGACAATGACCGGCGCGTGCGGCGGCGCCAGGCGGACGGCCGCAACCGCGACCTGCAGCTCGGCGGTGGGAAAGCGCGCCGCGAGGGCGCGCACCGCGAGCGCGAGCTTCGCTTGCTTGCGAGCGCCCACCGACGCTTCCGGCGGTGGCCCCTGGCCGCTCGCGCGCGTCTTCACCTCGACCACGAGCAGCACCCTTCCCTTGCGCGCCAGCAGGTCGATCTCCACTGCTTCGAGGCGCAGGTTGCGCGCGACGATGGTGAAGCCGCGCCGGATCAGGTCGCTCGCCGCCGCCTGCTCGCCCTGCTGTCCGACCTGCCGGTGGATGTGCATGAAAGCCAAGACGGCAGGGCGCCTGCCCGGGTTTCATGTTTTCACCTTTTCGCCGGTGGCTCGCCCCGCCGGACGGCACGCGCCGTGGCCGCTCACTTGTTGGCCTCGGCGGCCACGCTCTCCACTTCCTTGCTGTCCTTGCTGTCCTTGTCGAGCACCGAGGCGATGGCGCTGCGCGCGAAGCGCACGCGCACGTTGTTCTGGTCGTCGATCTTGAGCGTGACGTCGTCGGTGTTGATCGCGGCAACCACGCCGTAGATGCCGCCGGTGGTCAACACGCGGTCGTTCTTCTTCAGGTTGCTGAGCATCTGCTGGCGGGTGGCCTGCTGCTTCTTCTGCGGCCGGATCACGATCAAGTACATCACCAGGAAGATGATCGCGAACGGCACGATCATCGCCATGAAGGCATTCGGCGTGGACGACGGGCTCGGGGCGTTCTGGAACAGGAGGACGCTGAAGTCTCGCATGGGTTCACTTTCCTAGAGGGGAAGCTGGCATTATAAGATGCTCACGCGCGAGTCTCTTCTGGGTTTCTGTCGCGAGGTGGTGTCGATGTCAGCATGCCCGCGGGCCGTGGTTGCCATGTCCGGCGGCGTCGACTCTTCGGTTGCCGCTTACCTGTTGAAGCAGCAGGGGTTCGACGTGGTCGGCCTGTTCATGCGCACCGGCGTGGCGGCGGCGGCCCGCACCGGCCATCAGGGCTGCTGCGGGGTCAGCGACGCCCGCGATGCCGAAGCCGTTGCCGAGCGGCTCGGCATCCCGTTCTACGTGCTCGACTTCGCCCGCGGGTTCGAGCGGCTGATCCGGCATTTCGTCAGCGAGTACCAGCGGGGCCGCACGCCCAACCCGTGCGTGCGGTGCAACCAGGACCTCAAGCTCGGCGAGCTGCTCGACTTCGCCACCAAGCTCGGTGCCGCGTTCGTCGCCACCGGCCACTACGCGCGGATCGGCGAGCACCAGGGTCGCCGCGCTCTGCGGCGCGCCGCAGATCTCGCCAAGGATCAGTCGTACGTGCTGTTCGCCCTCGGCCAGCCGCAGCTCGAGCGCATCCGGTTTCCCCTGGGCGAGCTCACCAAGCCGCAGGTGCGTGCGCTCGCGCGCCAGGCCGGGCTCGCGGTCGCCGACAAGCAGGAGAGCATGGAGATCTGCTTCGTGCCGAGCGGCGACTACCGCGACGTGGTGCGCGAGCGAGCGCCAGCGGCGCTCTCGCCCGGCAAGATCATCGCTGCCGACGGCCGCGAGCTCGCCGACCACGGCGGCGCCGCGCTGTTCACCATCGGCCAGCGGCGCGGCCTCGGCTTCGCGGCCGGCGAGCCACGCTACGTCACCCGCATCGATGCCGCGACCAACCGCGTGGTGGTCGGCGCGCGCGACGAGCTGCGTGCCCGGCGTGCCGAGGTGAGCGACGTGACCTGGGTCTCGATCGAGCCGCCGTCGCAGCCGGTCGCCTGCGCGGTGAAGATCCGCCACCAGCACGAGCCGGTGCCCGCGGTGATCACGCGCGCGCCGTCGGGGCACGTCACCATCGCCTTCGACCAGGACGTGTTCGCGGTGGCCCCGGGCCAGGCCGCCGTGTTCTACCAGGGCGACATGGTGCTGGGCGGCGGCTTCATCGACCGCTGAGCGAGCGACCTCCAGCTCAAGTCCGCGGTGTCCCGAGCCGATGCAATGGTCGGTGTCGCACCACCGAGGAGGTTCCATGCGCTTGTGTGCCGCTGTTGCCATCGTCCTGCCTGCCGCGCTGGCGTGCTCGAGCGCTCCGGCCGAGCGCGAAACGCCCGAGGCCATCAAGAACCAGATCACGCAGCTGGTCGAGCTGATGCGCCACGACGATCGTGCCCAGTTCCTCCAGCACCTGCGCTTGCTCACGCAGTTCGACTCCTTCGCCGTGCCGCAGCTGGTCGAGCTCCTGGATGACCAAAACCCGCGCATGCGCGAAGGCGCCGCGTTCACGCTGGGCGAGATCGCCAACGACGCGCGCGTGATCCCGGCGCTCAAGGATCATCGCCAGGACAAGAACGAGTTCGTGCGCCTCGAGGTGGCGCGCGCGCTGCTGGTGCGCGGCGAGTGGAGCGGCATCCCGACCCTGATCCAGGGGCTGCGCTCCGAGGATCCGGCGGTGCGCATGAACTGCAACCAGGCTCTGCGCGACGAGACGCTCAAGGACTTCGGCTTCGCCACCGATGGCTCGAGCGAGGAGCGTGAAGCGTCGATCCACAAGTGGGAGAGCTGGTGGGAGCAGGCGAAGGAAGAGATCCGGTCGTGAGCGCAGCCGGCTCGTCTAGCAGAGCAGCGCGACCAGCGCCGCGGTGACGCTGCCGAGCGCCGCCAGCGCGGCGGTGCCCACGACCAGCCAGAGGTCGAAGCGGCCGCGCTGGCCGAGCGGCTTCAGGTCGTGCGGCACCGTGGCCGCCAGGGTCGGGATCGCGAGGGCGCCGCAGCTCGGGCAGTACGAGAGATCGAACTCGAACAGCTCCTCGCAACGCCGGCACGGCTTCACCCGCTCGTCGGTCATGGGATGCCTCGCTCAGCTGCCAGGCGGCTCGCTGTCCGCAGGGTTGCTGCGGAGCCGTGCGCACAGCGCCTGGTAACGTGGGTCGCCGCGCAGCGCGCCGAGGTCGCGGTCGTGCTCGAGGTGCTCGCAATCCTGGTAGCCATTCGCGATCGCGCGCTCCAGCGCCGCGAACGCGGCGTCGATCTGGCCGAGCAGCGCGTGGCTGCAGGCCAGGTTGTAGTGCGAGACCGGGTTCTCCGGGGCGAGCTCCACCAGCCGCCGGTCGACCCACAGGCCCTTCTCGTACTCGCCTGCCCTGGTATAGAGCTCGCCCAGCTCCGCCAGCAACTCGAGGTCGTCCAGAGCTTCGCCGAGCAGGAACTCGAGCGTGCCGATCTCGAATCGCAGGGTGGCGGCCCGCAGCTGGCGCTCGGCGCGCTGCGACCAGCCGAGTGATTCGCGCTTGACCATGGGATCGGGAATCTCGCCTCCTGGCTGAAATCCGGCATTGCCTGGCAACAATCGAGCGCGAGCGGCCTAGACGATCCTGGTAGAACCGTGCGCCGGCGGGCGTCGCCCGCGCTGCCGGCACGGTGCCCACCCAGGGTCGGTATTATGATTGCGAGCGGCGTGGCGTCAGCAGCAAAAAGCCCGTGGCGCGAGCGGATGACCTTGACCTCGAGGACCCGAGGAGGTGACTCATGACCGAAGGCGGCATGAAGCTGTATTTCTGTGACATCTGCAACGAGAGCATCCCGCTCGGCGATCTGAAAGAGAATCTCGCCACCACCATCCGTGGCAAGCTGTTCTGCAAGACCTGCAACCCCCTCAACACCGTGCCGGCGGCCAAGCCCGTGCCCGCGTCGGCGCTCAGCCCGCTGGCGGTGGTTCTGGTGGGGCTCTTGCTCGCGGCGCTCGGCTACTACGGCTACCACACGCTCTCGCAGCAGCTCGCCGAGCGTGACCGATCGGTAACTGACCTGACCGGTCGGTTGCAGCAGCTGGTGGCGCGCCTCGACGCCGAGACGGCGCGCACCGACGGGCTGGTGCGCAAGGGCGTCGACCGCGAGCGCGTCGATGCGCTGGAGGCGAAGCACGCCCAGCTCGCGCAGCTGCAGGAGAAGAACCGCCAGGACGTCGCCCGCCTCGAGGACCTCATCGCGCGCCTGCAGGGATTCCAGGAGAAGGTGACCGCGGTGGAGCTGCAGCAGCAGCAGCTGGGCGCCGAGGTGCAGAACGTGCGCAACGACATGGAGGGCGTGGCGCATCACCTCGAGCAGTCGATCGACAAGGCGATCACCAAGCTGTTGCTCGAGATCGGCAGCACGCGACCCGGGGAGGGCGCGGCATCCGGGACCAGTGCGGCCACGCCTGGCAAGGCGGCGCCCGAAGAGCAGCCGATCGACGACGAGGCGAACAAGTTCATCACCAAGCTCGCCGACAAGGATCCTGGCATCAGGTGGGAGGCGCTGGACAAGCTCGCTGCGCGCCACGATCGCCGGTTCCTGCCCAACATCCTGCCGATGCTGAAGGACTCCGACACATTCGTGCAGTTCCGCGCCATCGGCGCGGTGTTCGAGCTGGGCGCGCGCGAGGCGGTCGGCGACCTCATTGCGCTGCTGCGCGACTCCGACGTGATCGTGCGGGAGGAGGCGCTCAACACCCTGGTGCGGCTCACCGGCAATCAGCAGCTGGTGTTCAAGGCGAACGCACCCGTCGACGAGCGCGAGAAGGGCGTGAAGCAGTGGGAGGACTGGTACGAGAAGAACAAGTCACAGTACAAGTGAGCGGCGTCGCCGCCCAGGCGGACGCTGAACCGCGGCTCGCGCGCGATGTGGCGAGTCTACCTCACGCCGTTCCTGCTGCCGCCGCTCAGCCTGTTCGCGCTCGCGCTGCTCGGCCTCGTGCTGCGCCGATGGTGGCCGCGCTGTGGCCGCCTGCTGGTGGGCGCCGCCGCACTGCTGCTCCTCTGCGCGAGCTTGCCCGTCACCGGCGCCCTGCTGCTCGGAAGCCTCGAGGTCGCGCCGCCGCTCATGCCGCCGCTGCCGGCGGCCGACGCGGTCGTCATCCTGGGCGGCGATCTGCGCGATGGCGCGCAAGAGTACGGCGGTGAGACCCTGGGCAAGCTCACGCTCGAGCGCGTGCGCTACGGCGCGGCGCTCGCGCGCCGCACGCGCGCACCGGTGTGCGTGTCGGGCGGCGTGATCCAGACCGGCAAGCGACCGCTCGCCGAGCTGATGCGCGCCGCGCTCGCCGACGAGCTCAGCGTCGCAGTGCGCTTCATCGAGGATCGCTCGCGCACCACCACCGAGAATGCCGAGCGTTGTCGCGACCTGCTCGTGCCGCACGGCGTGCAGCGCATCTATCTCGTCACGCACGCCTGGCACATGCGCCGCGCGGTGAAGAACTTCGCTGCCTGCGGCTTCGAGGTGGTGCCGGCGCCGACCATGGCGCAGCCCGCGCTCGACCTGCGCCTGACCGACTTCCTGCCCACCGCTAGAGCGCTCGAGGCGAGCGCGTTCGCCGTGCACGAGTGGCTCGGGCTGCTGTGGTTCGCGCTCACGCGCTGAGGCCGTCGGTCTCGCGCAGCAAGCGATGGAAGTGATACAGGCCGTTCTCGCGGCCCGCGCAGTAGCGCCCGCTCTCGTAGGAGCGCGAGTGCAGGTTGCGCTGCACGCTCTCGCAGATCACGATGTCCTCTTGCTGGATCGCATCCGAGTAGGCGATGTTGCGCTGGCGCGTGGCCTTGCTGACGCGCTGGTCCTGCGGATAGTAGAACTCGAAGATGGTGAGCGTGCGCTCGACATCGAGCGGCACGATCATGTTGGCCTGGGCCACGTCGGGCGACAGGTTCCACATGAACGCCGGGAACACCCAGTAGTAGCTCGAGCCGAGCGCGGCGCTGCCGGCGAGGTCCCGCCGCGGCCTGGCGCGCTGCTTGAACGCGATCAGCGCGTCTGCTTCCCGCGCCGGCGGCTTGCGATTGGGCCCGTATTGCAGCACGTAGTTGCCGTGCGCCTCGACCGTGTAGCGCTTGTAGTCGAGCACGCGATTCAGGCCCGGATGCGCGCGCGGGATGTGATAGCCTTCGAGGAAGTTGTCGATGTACGCCTTCCAGTTGCACGCGATCGTGTACTCGACGCGGTCGGCGAATTCGAGCGACTCGAGGCGATGGGCGCGCGCTCTCGCGGGCAGGTCGCCGAGCGTGGCGAGCAGCGGCGGCGCGTTGCCGTCCAGGTTGACGAACACGAGTGGCGCCCAGGTCTCGACCCGGACCGGCGTGAGCGCGACCGCGCGCGGATCGAAATCGGCGGTGCCCGCCATCTCCGGCGCGCCGATCAACCGCCCATCGAGCGCATAGGTCCAGCCGTGATAGTGGCACTGGAACCGGTCGGCGCAGCCGTGGCCGCGCACCGGATCGCCGGCGCGGTGCCGGCACACGTTCACGAACGCGCGCAGCACGCGATCCTTGCCGCGCACGACGACGATCGGCTCGCCGCCCACGCTGGCGGTGAAGTAGTCGCCTGGCGAGCGCACCTGATCGGTGCGCCCCACGCACTGCCAGGTGCGCCCGAACACGAGGCAGAGCTCGCGCTCGTACACGCCGCGATCGAAGTAGCAGCGAGCGGGGAGCGTGCGAGCGGTCGCGAGCGGCGCCAGCGCCGGCGCCCGCACGCGACCCGTGGGTCGATGCTGGTTCAACGCAACATCCTCAATCTCGGGTTTACAAGACGGCGCGCCTGGCGCATGCTACCATCGCGCGCTCCCCGGACGTAGTGGCCTCGTCGCCGGAGATCCACGAGACCCTTGAGCTCTACCAACCGAGCCCTGTTCATCGCGCTGTTCAGCGCCGTGTTCCTCGCCCACTTCCTCCTCATCCTGGTGCCAAGAGCGCCGCTCGAAGAGGATGCCTTCATCACCTGCCGGTTCGCCGAGAACCTCGCTGCCGGCAAAGGCTTCGTCTTCAACGAGGGCGAGCGCGTCGAGGGATTCTCGAACCCGTCCCTGGTGATGGCGCTCGCGCTCGCGGCCAGGCTCGGTCTGCCCACGCCGCAGACCACGCAGGTGATCGGGCTCGCGAGCGTGGTGGTCCTGATCGTCTGCTTCACCTGCCGCCGGCGGGCGCCGCTCGCCGAGGCGGACCGCTGGGCGCGGCTCGCCGCGGTGCCGCTGTGCGTGACGTCCTTCCCGTTCGTGTTCTGGGCGCATCAAGGGCTCGAGACCTCGCTGTACGCGCTGCTCTTGACCGCGGGCACGCTGTGCTTGCTCGAGCCCCGGCCGCGGTCGCACTGGTGGGGTGGGCTGTGGCTCGCCGTCGCTGTCTGGACGCGCCCCGAGGCACCGCTGCTCGCCGCCGCGGCGCTGCTCGCGCTCGCGCTCACCGCCGGACCGCGACCCGCGCTGCGAGGTGCCGTGCCGCTGCTGCTCGCCACGGTCGGTCTCGAGCTCTGGCGCATTGCCTACTTCGGCGATCCCCTGCCCAACACGTACTACGCGAAGCCGCCGCGCGGGATCGGTCGGTCGTTCAACTTCCTGTTCGACTTCTTCCGCCTCACGCATGGCTGGTACCTGATCCCGGTGCTGGTGATGGCGTTCCTCGCCAGCGTGCGCGACCGGTCCTCGCGCCTGCTGGTGCCGGTCGCGGTGGTGGCGGCGCAGCTCTGCTTCATCGTCTACGAGGGCGGCGACAAGAAGCCCAACCACCGCTTCATGGTGCCGGTGCTGCCCTTGCTCTCCTACCTCACGGCTTACGTGCTCGCGTCGCTCGCGACCCGGCGCGGCGAGACGGTGCGCAAGGCGGTGGTGATCGCGGGGGTCGCCCTGCTCGTGGGCGTGAACCTCATGTGCCGCGTGCTGCCGCCCGGCGGCGGCGGCGAGACGTACGCGGCGTTGCGCGTGGCCGCGCAATCCTTCGGGCCGCGCACCTGGCAGGCGCAGCTCGAGCAGCGGCTCGCCACGTTCGAGCGCGGCTACGTCCCGGCGAATCCGCACACCGAGATCGGCCTGTGGGTGAAGCGCACGATCGAGCCCGGCACCACGATCGCGTACGACCAGATGGGGCAGACGCCGTACTTCAGCGGTCACGAGTACCGCTACATCGACCTGTTCGGGCTCACCGACTACACGGTGGCGCACCTGAAGAAGCAATACGGCACCGAGATCGTGCCCGAGCTGATCGACTACCTCGAGCGCCGCGCGCCCGAGTTCATCCTCACCCACCTCGACATGAAGATCCCGCTGGTGGCGCACCCGTGCGCCGGGCGCGGCTGCCGGTTCTGCGCGTTCCTGGCAACCTACGAGGACTTCGGTCCGATCACCGACCGCGCCGGCAACCGGCTGGGCTCTGCGCTGCGCAGGAAACCGCCGCGCTGAGGCGCTCGGTGTCATGAGCCGAACCAGAGCCTCGCTGGAATGGCACGACCCGGATCACGTCTCGTTCACTGCCAGTCTCGCGCTGGGCGAGGGGAGCCGACGGCGGCGGTCGCCAGGAGTGCCGGCGGTCAGACGCGGTCGAGCCGCGGACACCTGGATCGTCACGCGCGCGCACGCGCCGCCATCGTCAGTGCGCTCTTCGCGGCCGTGTTCGCGCCGGCACAGGCCCCATCATGGATGCTTCCTGTCCCTTCGAGCCAGCCCCCGAGCGCCGCGGGTAGCCGATCCTTCCGAGCGCCGCCGAGATCGCGCGAGCGCTGACCGCCAGCGCGGCCGCCTCATCCTCGGCGAGCCCGGGCTGCAGCACGAGGGTGACGCCGCGACGACCAATCACCGACGGCATGGACAGAGTGACGCCGAACCCCGGCTGGTACACGCCCACGGGCGCGACCAGGCCCTCGTCGCGAAGAATTGCCTCGCAAAGCCGCGCGGTCACGATGCCGATGCCGTGCTGACTGGCGCCGGTGCCCTCGATGATGTCGATATTGGCGTGCTTCACGGCCTTCTCGACATTGGCCCGGAACCGCGCCGGGCCGAGCTGCCTGCGTGCCGCGCAGCGAAGCACGGATTCGCCGCCGACCCGCGCCGATGACCACAAGTAAACCTGCGTGGTGCCGTGCTCGCCGACGACCAGGGCCTCGACGGACGCGGGGTGGCACCCGAGCCTTCGCGCGATCTGGAGTCGAAATCGAAGGCTGTCGAGAAACGTCCCGGTGCTCAGGACCTTGTTCCTCTTCCCGGCCAGCTGCCGTGCGACATCGGCAAGCGGGTCCGGCGGATCGGTAACGACCAGGATCACGGCGTCCGGTGCCGCGCGGCTGACCTTGGGCACGACGTCCTCGTACACCTTGGCGTTCTCGGGCAACAGGCGGAGGCGCCCCTGACTGTCATTGCGGTCGATCGCACCACCGGCCTGCTCGTTCTTTCCGGCGGTGATGACGACCACGGCGGCGCCGCCGATGTCCTGGTACGAACCCTGCCGGATGCGGGTTGCTGGACAGAGAAGCGCGCCGTGCGAGAGGTCCGCTTCCACGCCCTGAGCACGCGCCTCGACCTTGTCCACCAGGACCAGCTCCTCGGCGGTTCCCCGCAGCAGCATGGCTTTCGCGCACGACGTGCCGACGGCACCAACGCCAATGATTGCGACCTTCATGGTCTCAGCCTTTCCAAGAGAGATCGCGCGACCGCACGGCCCGAGCGGCCCGCGCCAGCTCAGCCAACGGTCAGGGAAACCTCGCACGAGCGAATCCACTCCTCGGCCATCTGCGGCATGATCAGCAGATCGACCCCATTCGTCGGATCAACGGCGAGGTGCCGCAGCGCGAGTGTGTCGTGGATGTGTGCCTGTGCGCGCATCTGGATGCATGCGTCGGCGAGGATCTCGGCGTTGCCACCCGTGGCGAGGATCGAGCTGCGGCCGATCACGGAGGCATGCGCCGACAGAGACCGTCGCACGCGGAACCACGGCTTCGTCCCCTTGCGCTTGCACTGCGAGCTCGCGATGATGCCGATGTGACCCCTCATTTGCCACCTCCACGATGAGGCTTCTCATTCTCGAAGACGGCCCTCGTCGCGCGAGAGGAGATCGTCGGGAGGCAGGGGGGAGATCTTGGGGAGGCATCGGCAGGAACGGGGAGGCCAACGTCATGGGCACACCGGAAGCGGAGCGCGCCACTCTCGCCAGGAAGCACCTCGAAGTGCTGCTGAACGACAGCCTGTTCCGGAACTCCCCGCTGCAGAAAGCGCTGTTGTCGCTGGTCGCCAAGGGAGCGATCAGCGGCAATGCATCGCCATCGCCGGCAGAGATCGCCAAGACCCTATATCCGGATTTACCGGCGAGATCGAGCATCTCGGAGAGAGTGAAGCAGCTTCGGAAAGATCTGAAATCGAAGCTCGCCAGGTACTACGAGGAGCACCCGTCGGACTGCCAGTTCGTGTGGCGCGACGGGATGCACGTCGAGATCTCGATCACTGGCAGGTCGTTTGACGACATCATCGAGGAAACGAACCAGAAGATGCACCGGTTGATTCGCTGTGTTCAGGACGTGCACTCCCGGCCGGCATGCTTTCCCAAGTGGCTCTGTCGCGAGGTGGTTCGTGAGGCAGAGATCGAGGCCAATCAGCTCGCACGAGGGTATGCGGCTGGTCTTGAGCCGTACATGAAATGCGTGGTCGACCTGATCAAGATTTACGAGGACTTCCCCGACGCGCGGGCGCTCGCTCTCTGCGGAGACAAGGGCATCAAGGAGCCGAAGGACGAGAACGACTACTACGGCGGCTTCTTTGGCTTCGCCAAGAAGCTGAGCAAGAGCGCAGAAGATGTCCGCGTGTGTCGCACGTTCGTGTGCCTCGAGAATGGGACCTTCACCGAACGGACGCAGCGCGTGATCAACATGCATCGGGCGCAGTCCGAGTCGGGAGTCATGGCCCTGGAAATCAAGCTACCTGGCCGACGGGCGCTGCAGATGGATTACGGCAACATCAGCGATCAACTGGATCGTGGCTTCGGCTTCGTTCTCTTCCATGCCGCCACCCGTACGGACGTGGTCCTTCATGAAGGTGCGAACAACCGCTTCGAGTTCTATCCTCTGCGTGGGCCGGTGTGTACCGGCGTGGCGAGGAAGCTGTTCAAGGACCTGTGCAAGCAGGCCATCGCGTCGCTCGATTCGAGGTCGAGAAAGCGTCTTCAGCACCTGCTCGAACAGCTGCAGCAAGACCACTCGCCACTTGGCGAGAGCGAGGCGGCGAGCGCAGGCGATGCGTGACGTGCATCGTGCGCCTGGCCGCTGCGCCTTGCGGTCGAGCTGCCAAGCTCCCGAGCGTCCGGCATCCAACCGACCAGGAGCCGCCGGTCAGCCTGGCAGCTCAACCCATGTCGCTCAGTCCTCGTAGGGGTTGTGCTCGCGCACCAGGCCGAGCCCCACCTCGCCCTGCTTGCCGGGGTTGAGCGCGTCGATCGGCAGCGCGCTCGCGGCGGCGCCTGTCGCGTGCTCGCGGCATCGTGCCACTCGGCGGCGGCCAGCGCCGCCACCATCGAGGTGGCCATCGAGCTGCCGGTCCAGAACGCACGGCGGCCGCCGGGGTACGTGGACAGCACCTGGTCGCCGTCGGCGCTGAAGCTCACGTGCGCACCGAACGACGACGTCGCGAGCACGACGCCGGCCGCATCCGCCGCGGCCACGGCCAGGACGCCAGGGAATGCCGCCGGATAGCGCGGCGTGCGCGAGGCGGCGTTGCCCGCGGACGCGATCACCAGCCCGCCAGCGTCCTGGATCGCCTGCACGGCCTCGCGCAGCGCGCGCGAGTCCGCGGCCACGCTCAAGCTGAGCTGGTGGATCTCGGCGCCCGCGCGGCGTGCATCGTGCAGCGCCTGCACGACGTCGAACAGCCGGCCGTTGCCCTCGGCATCGAGCACGCGCATCGGCACGATCTCGACGCGGTGGCGAGTGAGCGCCGCGAGCATGCCCGCGGCATGCGTGCCGTGTCCGTACGCCTCGCCGATGTTGCCATCGCCGTCGCCATCGGCGGTCGACATCTCTTCCTGCGGCTGCAGGTCATGGTCGACGTAGTCCTGGCCCGAGGCAGAGAGGCATCCGGCGAGCAGCGGATGGAGGAAGTCCACACCGGTGTCGAGCAGGGCCACCCGCACCGGCGCGCCGTTGCCACGCGGGCCGTCCGGCCGCCAGCCGCCGCCGTCGAGGTGCGAGCGCTGGGAGTTGCGATTGCGCACGCGCTGATCGATGAACGCGAGGCTGATCTGGTCGGCGACGACGCACTGATCGCGCTCGACGAACCGGCAGCCGGCAATGCGGCCGAGCGCGAGCTCCAGGTCGCCGGGCGTCACGCCATCCGGTGCCCTCACCAGGAACAGGCCGAGATCCGCGCGCGCCTCGAGCACCTCGAGGCCGACGGCGGCGAGCGTGCTCGGCGCCACCGCTCCCTCCCAGCCGACGATGAAACGCTCCTGGCTCGACGCGCGGCTTGCTGCTACCGCGGGGCTGGCCAGGAGCGCGATGGCCGACAGCGTGGCGATCGTCTGGTTCCGCAACATGATCCTTCTCCTCTTCTTCGAGATCCGCGCTGCGACGCGAATCATGCCTCGAGCGAAAACCGTCAACCTCGTCCCGAAACGAAGAAGGGCGCCCAGTAGAACGGGTGCCCATAGCGATGAAGCATCTTCAGCTGGGCGCTGCGCAGCGCCTGGCGCGGCCGCATGCCACGCGTCAAGCCCTCATAGAACTGGAGCATCAACTGGGCGGTGGAGCGATCGTGCACCAAGCCAGGCTGGCTCGAGCGACTGCGTGCCGGTGTAGCCAGGAAGGCGTCGCATCAACCCGAGCAGCTCGTCGCCGTTGCCGACCTGATTGACGCCGGTCTCACAGCCCGAGAGCGTGACCAGCTCGGCGCCGAGCGTCAGGTTGTAGATGTCGTAGACCGTGAGCGGGCCGTCGGCGAGCGCGATCGACGAGAACATCGGGCTGTCGATGCGGTAGTGGGCGTGGGCGGCGATGTGCAGGATGCGGTGCGAGCTGCCGAGCTGCGCGAGCGCTGCGCGCGTCGCCTCGCCGCCTTGCACGACCTGTGCCGCGGCGAACAAGCGCCGCACGTCGTCGAGCTCCTGGTCGATGAACGGCGCGGCCGCGTCGGGGGCGCCGAACAGCGCCACGCCCTGACCGCCGCCAGGCTCGCGTTGCTCGCTCATCATCCAGACATGCGCCGAGGGCGCGTACGAAATCGCGTGGCGCTGCAGCAGGTACTGGCCATCGTGCACCAGTGCGTGGAACGGTACGTAGTGCAGGATCCCGTGCGGGACGATGATCAGGTCGCGCTCGCCCAGCCAGCGGCTCACCGGCGCCACCAGGTCGTCGAACAGCGCGGCGAGATGCCGGCTGGCATGCGCGCGCAGCTCGACCTGATGGCGGCTCACGTAGTCACCGTCGTACAGGAACTTGTTCAGCTGGAAGCGCATGCCGTCCAGGTGCTGCTCGATCTGCGTGCGCGTCGCGCTGGCGCGCTCCAGCCGGATGTCGCGCTGGGTGATGACGAACACCAGGAGCTCCTCGCCGGCGAAGAAGTACTCGACGATCGCCTCGTTGCTCTTGAGCTCGAGCTGCAGTGCGCTCGGGTCGAGGGTGGCGAACCCGTGCACGTCGGAGAACTCGGGACCGCGTGCCTTGAGCAGCGTGCGCAGCTCGGCCAGCTCGCGCTCGCGCCGGCGCACCTCGGGTGCGATCTGCTCGATCTCGAGGCGCGACGCCGGGCGCTGGTGCGGGTCGCGCCGGCCGACGCGGTTCAAGAACCAGTCGAGCTCCTCGCGCAGCCGGCGGTAGCGTTCGTACAGAACCGGATCGACGCCCTCGCGCAGGCGCGGGCGGGGCGCGTCGCGCCGGGTCAGCATGTCGACGATGGTGCGGCTCTTGCAGCGCTCCACGTCGCGCAGCGCGAGCGCCTGGGCGCGCTCGCGATTGGCCGCCAGCCTGAGGCGCACCGCATCGACGAACACCTGCTCCTTGTCGCGCAGGAACGGCACCCGGAACTCGTCGATCTTGAGATCCGCCCACAACAGCTCGATCTCGTCCAGCGCCCGGTCGATGTGCTGCTCGGCGGCGTCGATCTCGCCGCGTTCCCACAGCATCTGCGCGAGCAGGTGCTGCGCCCGGTACGCGAGCCAGGGGCGATCGGCGTCGGCGATCAGCTGGCACGCCTCGTACGCGAGCTCCCACGCGCGGTCGCTGTTGCTCTGGCGGCGCAGCGCCGTGGCGAGCCGCAGCTGCGCGTCGCACAGGCGATCGGTGGCGCCGTGACCCTCGAACACGGCGATGCTGTGCTTGATCAGCCGGCACGCTCCGAACGTGTCGCCGCGCTCGAGCAAGAGATCGGCGCGGCACATCGCCACCGACCCGACCTGGATGGCGTTGCCCTCGGCGCGGAACAACGATTCGGCATGCTTGAACAGCTCGAGCGCCTTGCTCGGCTCCCCCGATTGGTGCAATGCCGCCGCGAGGTGCGCCGATGCCTTGGCCTCCTCGTAACGAAGGTGCAGCGAGGCAAACACGGCGCGCGCCTTCTGCGCCACCGCGGCCGCCTCGTGGAACAGGTTGACGCGCAGGTACAGCTCGGAGAGGTCGAGATCGCAGTTGGCCACGCCGCGCTGGTCGTGCGCCGACTGATACAGCTCGCGCGACTCGCTCAGCACGCCGATCGCGGGGCGGCGCGTTCTTGAGATACAGCAGGTAAGCGAGGCTGTACTGGGCATGCGCGGCGAGCACGTGCATGCCGCCGCGCCACGAACAGCGCGCTTGGCCTCGACGTACAGCTCCTCGGCGCGTGCGGGACTCGTTCAGCTGCGCCAGCTCGTTGGCGCGGTTGAACTCGACCAGCGCGCGCGCCGCAGACCAGTCGTTCTCCTGCGCGGTAGGCGTGCGCGCGGTCGTAGTACACACGAGCGCGGTGCGGAAGTCGTCCATGCGATGGTGGATGTTGCCGACATGCGTGTCGACCTGCGCCATCAGCAAGGGTTGTCCATGCGCGACCGCAACCTCGCGCCTGCTCGGCGACCAGCAAGGCATCCTGGTAGCGGCCCATGTACGCCGACACGTCGATGACGTTGCGCTGCGTGCGCGCGGCCTCGAGCGCGAGGCCGCGCGTTGCTGGTAGATCACGATCGCCGCGTGGTAGGCCTCGAGCGCCAGCTCATAGCGGTTGGCGGCGTGATGCGCCTCCCGAGCGCGCGCAGGCTGAGCGCCTCCGCCAGCGGCTCCGACATGACGATTGCCACGGCGCGCGCGATCTGCGCGATCGCCATGGCCCGCTGCGCGTCGCTGCGGATGAAGAAGTCGACCGCCTTCTTCAACCGTTGCACGACCGCGAGATCGAGCGAGCCGCGGTTGCCGAGCAGGAACCGGCCGCGCTCGAGCGGGTCGTCGATCGCGAGCAGCTGTTCGGTGATTTCCTGATCGCGCGCCGAGGTCATGATGTTCAGCTCAGCTCGTCGCTCCCGGACATGATCTCGATCCCCGGCAGGTAGAGATCGCCGCCGGCATGCGGGCGGATGCGCAGATCGAACTCCTCGTGCGGCAGGTCGTCGAAGGCGAACTCGCCGAACGCGTCGGTGGCGGTGGTCTCGAGCACGCCGCTCAGATCGACCAGCTCGACGCTGGCGCCGGCGACCGGCGGCTGCGCTGGATCCGCCGCCAGGATCTGACCGCGCAGCAGGAACCGCGCGCCACGCCGGCGAATCTGCAAGTCGACCTCGAAGCCTTCACAGCGGAACAGGAGCGAGCGTTCGGCATCCGTCGTGGCCTGGCGCACGCCGGCAGTGAGGGTGGCGGCGCTGTCGTACACGAGCGAGCCCACGTAGCTGTCGGTCGCAGCGCCGATCACCGCCGCCGGCACGCGCCTGAACAGCGTGAGCGCACGCTCGAGCAGCCAGTCCGGCGGATCGGCGCTGTCGTCCGCGGCGGTGCGCTCGCGCAGCTGCGTCAGCCATCCGACCTCGTCGTTGCAGCGCTCGCAGCCCGAGCGCAGGTGCTCCTCGACGCGCCGCTGATCCGCGGCCGGCAAACGGTGTTCGAGATGCTCGGCCAGAGTGCCCAGAGAGAAGTGGTTCATGATTGACTCCTTTGGCGCCGCCGGCTCGCCGCCGGCAGCCCGTTCACCAGGTGGTCGTTCCAGAACAACGGTTTGGTCATGTCAGGGGAATCCGAGCTGCGTGAGCTTGAGACGAAGCTTCTCCAGACAGCGCGAACGAGTGGGGCCGATGGCGCCGACCGGGATCGACAGGCGTGCCTCGATCTCCTCGTAGGTAGGTCGGGTGCGGTCGTAGTACAGCACCGTGAGCAGCGCGCGGCACCGTTCCGGCAGCGAGCCGATCGCCTGCCGGATCAACGCCTGTTCCTCGATCGCGCACAGCATTGCTTCGGGCAGCGGCTCCGGGCGATGGTAGAGGGTGCCGCGCGCGTCCTTGAGGACGCGGTCGGCAGGTGCAGCGATGGCTCCCGCATCATCTGCACCTGCCGCCGCGCCACGTTCGGTCGATTCCAGCGACTCGTACTGCGGGCGCCGCAGCGTGTGCAACGCCTCGCGGTGCGCCGTGGTGACGAGCCACGACGAGAGCCTCGGCACGTCGCGCAGCACGCCCAGGTTCTTGAGCAGCGCGAGACACACGCACTGGAACACGTCGGCGCAGTCGGTTGGCGACACCTGCAGGCTCAGCAACACCGAGTAGATCAGCCGCTGGTAACGACGCACCAGCGCCTCCCACGCGTCGGCGTCATGGTGCAGGCACCGCGACACCAGCTCGCGATCGTCGTTACTCGCCGAGCTCGACGGAACAGTCATCACACCTTCCGCGCATTGCTTCCGCACGGTCCTCCCTGGCCCACGCGCCGCGCGCGGCGCCGACCGCGGGAGAGCCTTCCGGCATGGGAGCCCGGTCGCCCTCGGTTGCGCGAGCACGCCGATCCCGGGGATGCCAACCCCGGGGACGCAGAGCCTGAAGGCACCAGCCACGGTTTGCCCCTGCCAGTCATCACCACCCTGGCAGAGGCGACCAGCCAGCTGGAAAATACAAAACTTTCCGAAAGTCCCGCGCGGCCGGCGGCGCCGGTGCTTGACCACGCCGAAGCCCCCGTGCTACCCTGCGCGCCCTTCGCCCATCGCTCGCCAGCGCAAGATCGGAGCGGGCTCACGGCCCCATCGTCTAGCCAGGTCCAGGACACAAGGTTTTCAACCTTGCGACACGGGTTCAAATCCCGTTGGGGTCATTTACCGCAGGCGCGCCCCGTGCTCAGCACATCTTTCTCGGTGGGGCGTCGTGCGGCGCATTTCGTGCTGGTCCGGGACACCGGTGCTCGGCCGGCGGGCAGCCTCGGCCCCGGGTTTTCGAGCCTCAGGCTCGCTCCAGCTCTCGCACGCGGCCGAACTGCAGCTGGTAGAGGCGCGCGTAGATCCCGCGCTCCCCGATCAGCTGCTCGTGCGTACCCTGCTCGCGCAGCTCGCCCTTGTGCATCACCAGGATCTTCTGCGCATGGCGGATCGTCGACAGCCGGTGCGCGATCACGAGCGAGGTGCGGTCCTTGAGCAAGACGTCGATCGCCTGCTGGATCAACACCTCGGTCTGGGTGTCGACGCTCGAGGTGGCCTCGTCGAGCACCAGGATCGCGGGATCGAATGCCAGCGCCCGCGCGAACGCGACCAGCTGCCGCTGGCCGACCGACAGATTCTGCCCGCGCTCGGCGAGCATGCTGTCGTACCGAGCGGCAGCGGCTCGATGAAGCGATCGGCATTGACCGCCTGCGCCACGGCGCGCCTCGCCCAGCGCGTCAGGCGCTGGTCAACAGGGTGATGTTCTGCGTGCACGGTGCCCGCGAACAGGAACACATCCTGCAGCACCAGCGCGAACTGCTGGCGCAGCTCGGTGCGATCGAGCTCGCGCAGGTCGACGCCGTCGATCAGGATGCCTGCGGCTCGTAGTAGCGCAGCAGCAGGCTGATCAGCATGGTCTTGCCCGAGCCGGTCGCGCCCACCACCGCCACGGTCGAGCCGCGCTCGACGAGTGGGCGCCCCCGACATCGCGCAGCACCCAGTTCTCGCCGTAGCGGAACGGCACGTGCTCGAACGCATTGCGATCGCCCACGAACGCCGCGGCCCAGCGTCGTACGCGCGGCCGATCGGCGGCGATCTCGACGGCGTGTCGAGGATGCGGAAGATGCGCTCGACGATGCCATCGCCGACTGCAGCACGTTGTAGCGCTCGGCCAGCTCGCGGATCGGCTCGAAGATGTAGTTCAGGTACAGCCAGTACTGCGGGAACTGACCGACGCTGAGGCCGGCTGCCGAGGATCAGGTGGCCGCCGACGATGAAGGTGGCGCCGAGGATCAAGGACGAGCAGCTCGACGATCAGGAAGAAGATGGCGAACTGGAACACCGTGGTCACGTTGGCGTCGTAGTAGGCGTCGTTATGACCGGGCGAAATCGCGCTTGAAGTCGGCCTCGCGCTGCAAGAGCTGGATCACCTTCATGCCGGCGATCGATTTCCTGCGTGAAGGCGTTGACCCGCGCGGTCGCGGCGCGCGTCCTGGCGGTACGCCTCGCGCGCCGCGCCAGGCTGAACCGGAACGACACGTACGCCATCACCGGCACGAACAGCGAGCGTAGTCGGGACAGCCGCGGGTTGATGACGATCACCACGATCAGCATGACGATCTTGGCCACGTCGTAGGCGAGCGTGACGACGCCGGATACGGCTCGTTCAGCGTCTCGACGTCGTTGGTGACGCGCGTGACCGGGCGGCGATGCGGGTTCTTGTCGAAGAATGCGACCGGCAGCCGCGCGGATGTGCGCGAACAGCTGCTGGCGGATGTCCTGGATCACCCGCTGGCCGACCTGGTTCATGCTCACCTGCTGCCGGTACCGGATCACCAGCGAGCCGAGCACGATGCCGAGGTAGAGCGCGCCCAGCTCGAGGGATCTCGATTGCGGTGCGAGCGCGCTCGGCCGGCGCCACGTCGAGCGCATGGCGCACCGGCCCGTCGACCAGGTGGCGCAGCAGGTAGGGGCCTGCAACCTCGGCGGCGAACGTGAGGAACAGCAGCACGATCACCAGCGTGAACAGCTTGCGATGGCCGCGAGTAGCGCAGCAGCCGCACCAGCAAGCCACGGTCGATCGCCTTGCCCAGCACCTCGTCGTCGTGAAAGAAATCGGCCATCACATCCTGCCCAGCTCTTCCTCGCGCATCTGCTGCTCGTACAGCTCGCTGTAGAGGCCGCCCTTGGCGAGCAGCGCGCGGTGCGTGCAGCTCGGCGATCGTTCCCTCGTGCATGACCGCGATCTGATCGGCGACGCTGGGCGCCGAGATGCGATGCGACACGACGATCGCGGTGCGACCGCCGGAAGGCGCCGGACGCAGGCCGGCGGGATCTCCTCTCGGTGTACAGTCGACTGCCGACAGGCGGTCATCCAGGATCAAGAGCAGCGGTTCTTGAGCAGCGCGCGCGCCAGCGTCGCGCTGGCGCTGGCCGCCGAGAAGGTCCACCAGCGCTCGCCCACCACCTGCTCGAAGCCGCCGAAACTCGCGGATCTCCGCGTCGACCGCGCGGGCTGCGCGGCGCGCGGGACCTCCTCGTCGGTGGCGTGTTGCCGCGGCCTCGATGTTGGCGCGGATCAGGCGCGAGAACAGGAACGTGTCCTGCGGCAGAACCCAGCGCCGCGCGCAGCTCCTCGATCGGCAGGTCGAGCAAGTCGACGCCGTTCCGGCCACGTGCCACCGATCAAGGTTCGAGCAGCCGCGGCAAGATCATCACCAGCGGCTCGACTTGCCGGAGCCGGTGCCGGTCAGGCCGAGCGTCGCGCCGCGCTCAGGCGGAATGCGCTGCGCAACGCCGGCGAGCCGTTGTCGGCCGAACGAGAGATCGTGGATCTCGATCGGCGCATCGACGCCGTGCGCGCACCACCTGCTGCTCGCGTTCACGATCGGGCTGGTCGCGCGAGAGATCTCGGTGATGCCGCCATGCCAGCGGCGCGCAGGTGTTGCAGCGCGATCTCGTCCAGCCGACCGCGATCCATCTGGCGCTGGCCAGAACAGGCGCAGCAGATAGTCGTTGAAGATGAAGAAATCGCCCAGGAGAAGTTGCCGCTGTAGTCGAGCCCGCCCGCCATCAGCACCACCAGCACGCCCACGTCCTTGACCGCCCCAGATCATCGCGAACGACAGCCCGCGCGCGCGCCAGGCTCATGTTGGTTTGCAGGTACGACAACCCGGCGGCCTCGTAGCGCGATCTCGCTCAGCTCGCGCGTGAACGCCTTGACCACGCGGATGCCCGAGAAGCTCTCCTGGAGCGCGATTGGTGAGCTCGCCCATCTTCTCCTGCGCCGCGAGCGAATGGCGATGAATGAACGGCGACGTGGGCGTCACCACCAGCGACCTGGCGACAGGCTCGGCACCAGGATCCAGCACGACGGCTGCCAGTTCGTCGAGCAGGCAGGATGGTGAGCGCCAGCGGCACCGTGGTGAGCGCGCCGCCGACGTACATCACGCCCGGTCCGACCAGCATGCGCACCGCCTCACGAAGAGCGTCGGCCGTGAGCCGCGACATCAGATCGCCGGTGCGCTGCTTCTGGAAGTAGCCCTGGTGCAGCGTGAGGAGGTGCGCGTAGAAATCGCGGCACCGGTCGCGCTCCAGCATCTCGCTGATGCCTTGACGATGAACCAGCGCATCGCAGGAAAGCGGAGCGCGCCCTTGCACGCTGTCAGCCCGACCATGGCCGCGCCGAGCAGCGCGGTGTTCTCGCTCAGGCTGCCGGCCTTGAGACCAGTCGAGTCCTGGCCGACCACCCACGGCATGGCCAGATCGAAGAAGCTTGCCGATCCGGCGTTGCGGCGTAGCCGATCAGCAGCGCGCGGTGCCCGAGCCAGGCGGTAGGGGCGCAGGCGGGCAGGTCTTCGGCGCATCGGCGTGGTGGGCGAGGTAGAACATTGCCCTCACGGCGACCTCATCATGCTGGCGATCTTCACCGACGCGCGCCTCAGCTCCCCCTTGTTGGCCTCGCCGAAGCTGGCGGTGCCGGCGCCCCGGTGATCTTCTGCGTGGCGGTCTTCAGGTCCTTGGTGGCCGCGTCGATTGCCGACGAGAGATGCTGCACGCCCTGGCTGCTCGGCGTCGCCACGCTGCGACGCCTCGCGGATCTCGGCAGGTAGCTCACGCCGTAGCCCCGGGTCAAGCGACGGCGCCGACAGCAAGCTCTTGGCCAGACCACTTGCGCCCGGCGGCCCGGCTCGAACAGGAAGCGCCGCTCCAGGCGCGCACGATGAATCCGTTCGCCTCGTGCGAGACCCTGCTTGCAGGTCGGCCGGGACCTCCTGCGCGAGCAGCGTCTGCACCACGGTGTCAGCTTCGGTCGCGGCGGCCTGCAGCGCCGCTGGCCTTGTCGCGAGATCGGCGAGCTCCTCGTGCCTGGGCAGATCGCCCAGCTGCTCGAGCAGCACGCGTGCGGTCTCGCCGTGCTTGAGCCAGGACCACGTCGGCCTGCGCCAGGCGCAGCAGCAGCAGTCGAGCACGCGCGCGCACCGCGACGCATGCGCAGGCCGAAGTCGCGGTCGCCCTGCGCTCGAGCCAGGTAGAGGGCTTAGCCGTGAATCGAGTGGTAGACATGCCAGGGTCGGCGAAGCCGACGTCGAGGCTCGGGATGCCGAGATGGTCGAGGAACGGCGCGCATGGTCGACGCCGCCGAGCGTGCCGAGCCGCAGCTCGGACGGCGCAGGCGAGGCAGGCCTTGCCGCCATGCGGCATCAGCACCCGCGCCGCCGACCGCAGCAGGGGTTGCAGTGCTGGCACCGCCGACGCGGAGAAGTTCGGGCCGCACGCCGCCGGATCGGTGTTCAGGTAGGCGATCGCGCGCTCGGTGAGCGACGCCGCTTGCGCCTCGCACCACGCCGGTCGAGCCGATCAGGCCATACTCCCTCGCCATCCACGAGCACAGCACGATCGAGCGCCGTGGCGCGAAGCCTTCTTCCGGCACGCCGCAGGCGCGCGGCCACCTCGAGCAGCACGGCCAGGCCGCGCTGCCGTTGTCGGCGGCATGTCGCACCCAGGAATCGCGGTGCTGGCCGAGGATCCTGCCGGTCGGCGCGCTCGGCGCCGCTCAGGCGCGCGATCACGTTGCGGATCGGCCGCATCTGGTAGTCGAACTCGAGCTTGAGCCGCACCCGCGTCGGGCCCGGGCCGATGTGGTACGCGAACGGCAGTCCGCCCTGCCACCCCGGCGGCACCACGTCGCCGGCGAGCGGCTCGAGCAGCCTGCGAGCATCGCCGTACGAGAGCGGCAGCACCGGGATGCGCGGCAGGCTGCGCGCCTGATCGGGCTCGAGGTACTTCGCGCCCTCGACCGAGGCGATGCCAGGCGTGAGCGGATCGCCCGGATAGCGGAACGTGTACAGCACGCTGCCGCGCTGCACCGCGCCCTCGGGACGCCACGGACCACGCGGGTACACGTCGCCCTTCATGTAGCCGTCGTCCGCCGGGTCCGAGTAGATGATGAGCCCGGCGGCGCCGCGCAGCTCCGCCTGCTCCGCCTTGATGCCGCGGTAGCAGTTGCCCGTAGCGCGCGATCACGACCTTGCCGCGCACGTCGATGCCGCGCTCCTCGAGCACGGCGTAGTCGGCCGGCAAGCCGTAGTTGACGTAGACGAGCGCACCGGTGGCCTCGCCGCTGTGCGCGTAAGCGCTTGTGCGCCACCACCACGTCGCGCCGGAACAGGTCCTTGTCGACCGCCCACCGCCAGGTTCCGGCGTCGGCAGCAGCACCTCGAACGGCTCGAGCACGTGCAGCTCGACGGTCTTGGGCTCGAACCGGGTAGCCGTAGAACACCGGCGTCTCCACCTCGAAGCCCATGCCCTTCAGCTGCTCGGCGACGAACCGCGCCGAGCTCTCGGCGCCGGGCGTGCCCGCGCGCCGCGGTTCCTGGGTGAGGATGTTCAGGTAGCGGCGCATGCTGTCCGCGCGCGGCAGCTCGAGGTAGCGCTCCTCGAGCGTGGCCTGGCGCGAGCGCGCCGCCGGCGCGAATCCCGGCGGCGCTCCCTCGTTCGCGACCGTCTGCAAATCGAGCAGGATGCCGAGCACGAACCCCAGCGGGGCGCAAGCGTCCATGAGATGACACCCAAGATTGAGCCGACCGTGATGATCTGGCGGGCAGCCTACTCTTTGCGCGCGGGCAGCTCCAGCGTCTTCGCGCGCCGATCGCCAATCTGGCGCGAACCTGTAAGCTCTGGCCGCGGCGCGAGACTACCTGCGTGCCCCGCTCATCGAGCTCGAGGAGTGTGTCATGCGCCGTGGTCTCGTGCACGTGGTCTTCTGCTTCACGCTCTGGCTCGTCGGCGGCGCGTCCCGGGCCGGCGAGCGGTGGAGCATCACCAGCATGGGTGGCGCCAAGGTCGGCTACGTGCGCGAGCTGGTCATGCGCTCGCCGTCCGCTCCCGACCTGCTCGAGACGCGGCGCGAGATGAAGCTCGTGTTCAACCGCCTCGGCAACCGGATCGTGTTCACCAGCGAGCACGTGCTGCGCGAGACCACGAGCGGCAAGCTCGTGTCCGCCGAGCTCACCGACGCGCTCGGCGCGTCACCCACGACCACCTCGGTCACGGTGCTGGGCGACCGGCTCGTGGTGAGATCGCAGGCCGGCGGCCACGAGTACCAGCACGAGCTGCCCATCGCCGGCGAGCTGCTCGGCCCCGAGGGTGTGCGCCAGCTCACGCTCGGGCGCCTTGCGCGCCCGGGCGACGAGCTCACCTGCCTGACGCTCGTGCCCGAGCTCGCGGCGCCGGGGCGCATCACGCGCACCTGTACCGAGAAGTCGGTCGCCGCGCTCGTCGTGCGCGAGGTCATCGAGGCGATGCCAGCGCGCACCGTGTGGCTCGATGCCGAGGGCCGCGCGCAGCGCTCGCTCGATGGCGGCCCGTTCGGCGAGGTGGTGACGGAGCTGGCCGAGCGCGAGGCGGCGCTCGCCACGGTCACGAGCGGCGCTG
The DNA here is from genome assembly GCA_046349655.1 of Planctomycetota bacterium. Classification (GTDB taxonomy): domain Bacteria; phylum Planctomycetota; class B15-G4; order B15-G4; family JAXMBY01; genus JAXMBY01. Next base: position 13,653 of record JAXMBY010000043.1, on the reverse strand, counting down.
ATCTGCCGGAAGAGATGTTCGCGCGCACCGTGGTGCGAGCGAACGTGCGCTTGCCGAGCGCGCGCGCGCTGCAGGCGCTGACCATGCGGCTCACGCGCACGACGCCAGCGGGCGAATGGCCCGATCTTGCGAGCCACGATCAGCGCGTGCTCGCGCAGTCGCCCGCGGCCGCCGTGGTCACCATCGAGCGCGTCGCGCCGCCCGCGGACGAGGTCTTCATCGGCGACGCCGACCGCGAGGCGATGCGCGAGTACCTCGAGCCCAACGCCACGATCAACTCGGACGACCCGGCGATCCGCGCGATCGCACGCGACGTGATCGGCGAGCAGGAAGGCGCCTTCGCTGCCGCGCTCGCGCTGCGCGACTGGGTGAGCAACCACATGACCTTCGATCTCGGTGTGGCGCTCGCTCCCGCCGCCGAGGTGGTACGGCGCCGGCGCGGGACCTGCGCCGCATACGCCGCACTGCTGACCGCGCTCTGTCGCGCCGCCGAGATTCCCGCCCGCTACGTGCTCGGCATCGTCTACCTGAACGGCGCCTGGGGCGGCCATGCCTGGACCGAGGTGGGCATTGGCACGCGCTGGATTCCCATCGACGCCGCCCTGCCGAGCGCTGGCCCCGCCGACGCCGCGCGCCTGCGGGTCGGCGCGAGCAGTCTGCAGGAGGGCCCCGGTGTGCTGGCGGCCGCCGCCCAGCGGCTGTATGGACAGGTGGCGATCGAGGTGCTGAGCTATCGCCTGGCGGGTCGCACCCGCGACGTCGCGCCTGGCCACGCGTGCTCGCGCGTCGAGGGCAATCGTTACGTGAACACCGATCTCGATCTCGCGCTCGAGAAGCCGCCGGGCTGGCGCTTCACCGAGGTCGATGCCGTCTGGCCGAAGGAGGCGATGGTGAGCATCGTCGGCGAGCATGGCGAGCAGGTCTTGCTGGTGCAGGCGCCGCTGCTCGAGAGCCAGCCGCTCGCGCCGCAGATCTGGTCGGCGCTGCAGGCGAGGGTGACCGCCGGCGAGCGGCGCGAGGTGGACGTGGGCGAGCACCATGCGCTCGCCATGGTCGGCCGGTCCAGGTCCGCGCTCGGCCTCGGGTCGGGCGCCGATCTCTGGCTGCTCGTGATCGAGGGCACGGCGCTCGATCCGTGGCTCGGCGCGCTCGAGATCGGCGGCGGCGAGGCAGCACATTGACCGCGGGTGCAGAGCGGCATGACGAGCAGCGCTACATGCTCTTGATCACGGCATTCGCGCCGGCGCTGTCGCGGCTGGCCGCGAGCTACGCGAGCCGGGCGAGCGATCAGGAGGACCTGTTCCAGGAGATCTGCCTGGCGCTGTGGACGGCGCTGCCCGGGTTTCGCGGTGCATGCAGCGAGCGCACGTTCGTCTATCGCATCGCTCACAACCGCGCGCTCACGTGCTGCGCGCGCCGCCGCCCCGCGACCTGCGGACTCGACGCCGCGCAGCACGCCGTCGATGCGCGGCCCGGTCCCGAGCAGCAGGTCGAGCGGTCGCAGGCGCACGAGCAGCTGCTCGGTGCGATCCGCTCGCTCGGCGTCGGCATGCGCCAGGTGATCACGCTCAGCCTCGAAGGGCTCACGCACGCCGAGATCGGCGCGGTGCTCGGGTTGCGCGAGAACGTGGTGGCCGTGCGCTTGCACCGGGCGCGAGCCGAGCTGCGCCAGCGACTGGCGGAGGATCGATCATGAACCAGGCGAGCGAGCGCGAGCTCGAGCAGTGGCAGCGAGCATGGCAAGCAGACCCGGGTCGCATCGGCCCGGCCGTGGCCGAGCTCGAGCAGCGGCTGGCGCGCGGCCGGCGCCAGCTCGTCCTGGTGATCGCGCTCGAGGTGGTGATGGTGGTGGCAGGCATGGCCGGTGTCGTGATCGCCATGCGGCGCCACGCCGATGCACCGACCTTGGTGTGGGCGCTCGCGGTGGTGGTGCTGCTCGCGCTCGCGAGCGCCTTCGCCGCGTGGAACCGCCGCGGCCTGCTGCGTCCCGGCGGCGAGACGTGCCGCGAGCACCTCGCGCTCGCCCGCGCGCGCTGCGCGCGCAGCATGCGCTCGGTGCGGTTCGGCCGGTGGCTGCTGCTGGTCGAGGTGATGTTCCTCGTGCCCTGGGGCTGCTGGGAATTCGTGCTGAAGCGCGCCGAGATCACCACCCATCCATGGCCCTATGCCGTGCGCTGGGGGCTCACCCTCGTCGCCGTGATCGGCGTGCTGACGTGGGCTCGCCGCACGGCGGCGCGCGCGCAGCGCGAGCACGACGCTCTCGCGCGCCTGGGCGAGCAGCTCGCCGAGTGATGGCGGTGATGCCAGAGCGCGCGAGCCGGACGCTGGAGGTTTGCCGCTTGATGCGCTAGGATCCGGGCGGAGGACGATCATGCGTGCCTGGATCCTGTGCGGCCTGCTCGTGGCGTTCACCCTGCCCGCGGCCAGCACCGCCGCAGCTGCCGACTTCCTCGTGTTCCCGGTGCAGACTCCGCTCGAGCGGATCTTGATCAGCACGCACGCGGGCGGCGTGGGCGCGGCCGTGTTCCTGAACGGCAGCGTGCTCGCCGCGGCGAAGGGCTGGGACTCGAGCTCGCTCGCGGCCGCGCTCGAGCAGTGCCGTCGCGCCGGCGCCGAGGGGGCGGTGTACGTCGAGGTGCTGTTTGGCGCTGGCGGCCGGCCTCCCGACCAGCTCGACGCGACGCTCGAGGCGGTGTGCAAGAAGGCGGGTTTCGGCCGCGCCATCGTCGCCCGCAGCTACTCCGCCGCCAAGGATCCGTTCGCCGCCAAGCTTGCCGTTCCTGATCGCGACCTGCAGGCCGGCGACGAGCAGGTCGCCGACGCCGGCACCCGCTGCCATCTACGTCGTCGCCGACGACTCTCGCGCGCTTGCTCACCGGCGGCTGTGATTGCGTGGTCGACCTGCGGGCTGCGGTCGAGGAGAGCGCGGCGGGTTTCTTGATCCAGACCTTCGCCAGGCCATCCGCCAGCAGCTCGACGAGGTCGAGCTCGGGCAGCGGGGTGCGATCGACTTCCAGATCCACCGCCTGCTGTGTGGGGACCAGGGAATGCAGCGCCTCCAGATCGAGCTGCAGAAGATCGCGGTCGACCTCGGCTTCAAGGGCGCGGGTTTCAGCGTGCACAGTCAGGAGGACATTCGCTACAAGGGCCTGCTCGGCAAGCCGCCGCCCGATCTCGTGCTCGAGGGACTGAGCTCGAAGCAGCCCGAGTCGCTCGCCGATCTGATCGCCGGCAAGGTCGCCGTGCTCACCTTCTGGGGATTCGGCTGAGGCCCGTGTCGTGCGGAGGCTCCGCACCTGACGCGGCTCTACGAGAAGTACCGGCAGCGCGGGTTCGTCGTCGTGGCCGTGAACGCCTACGACGAGTCGCGCGCGGTGGTGGAGAAGTTCGTGGCCGACGCCAGGCTCACGCATCCGATCCTGCTCATGGGCGGCAAGCCGGCGAAGGAGCGCTACTTCTGCTCCGCCTACCCGACCACCCATCAGTCGCGCGGGCAAAAATGTCGGTCGCAGATGGGCTTCGATGCCGAGCAGTTGCCAGCGATGACCCGCATCGAGCAGCTGCTCGATGCGGGCAAGTGAGGATCGTGCGGGTCGCAGGCTCGTCGATGGCCACGACAGCGTCGGGTCAGGCCGCCCCGGACCGCACGATGCCCTCGCGCCACGGCAGCTCGACCTTCGCGGTGTTCGCGCGCGAAAGCCAGCTTTTGCCCGCCACACAGGTCAGCCACCGCTCTAGGTGTTGCCCTGCATGGAGGTCGTGCGCGCGGCATCACCTGCAGGACGATGGACCGGGGTTACGCTTGTCTTGGGTCTAGTCTCGTGGAAACCAGGGAGACCCGCATGGAAGGGCTCGACTGGCATGCAGGACAGGCAGGACCAGCGCGCGCGCAGCTTCTCGCGCTCAGCACCGAGATCGAGGACGGCAACGTCGCCCGCGTGACCGCGGCCAGGCTGCTCGCCGACCTCGACGCAGGCAAGTCGCCCGAGAAAGCCCTCGAGCTGATCGGTCCGGAGTGGGAGTGAGGATTGCCATGAACCCATGCGTTCTTGCCCTGCTGTGTTTGCTCCCAGGCGAAGAACTGCAGGAGTCGAGCAAGAGCTGGCACTTCACCCCACCGTTCTCGCTGTTCGCGCCGGTCCCGTGGAGCGGCGGTCCGCTGCGGCCGCCGGAGCGCAGCATCGTCGAATCCGGTCCAGACGGTCATGTCTACGCAGCGAGCTGGGTGGCCGAGCCGGTGGGCGGGACGTACGACATCTACGTTCGAGCCAAGGAGCCCAACGGTCCATGGGGACCGCCCGTGAAGGTGAGCAACGAACGGTGGTGGTTGGTGTTCGGCGGTGAGGTGCGTTTGGCGGTTGCCGGGAACAACACCTTGGTCGTGGCCTGGGCCGGGTCAGCAGGTGCCGCCATCGCCTGGTCGACGGATTTCGGCAGAACGTTCCGGGGCCCGGTGGATGTGAGCCAGGGGATTCCCGGGCTCGACATCGGCGTTGCTTTCGACGGCAGCAATCGCCTGCACGTGCTGTGGAGCGGCGTGGATGCCCAGGGCGTGCGCGAGATGTTCTATACGTATTCGCTGGGCAGCGCGGCAGGATCGCTCGGTGGCATCGATCCGGGACGCTTTGCCCCCATGTGGCAACTCACCAATGACGCTGGGCTTCAGGATCAGCCGTCCATCGCCGCAGATCGCTCCGGGCACGTCTACATGAGCTGGTTGACGAGCATACCCTCTGGCGCGTACCTGTCCGAGGGTCTCATCGTCAGACCCGGGCGCGACCTGCGGTTTCGCACCGCCGTACTCGAGGGCGAGATGCAAGTGAACACCAGCCCTGGAGGGTACGCCGCGTTCTTGTATTCGCGACAGGGTGCTCATTTGCGAGTGGCACCTTACCTGATTCTCGCGCTTGGAAGCGAATTCGTGCTCGAGCGGCCCGTCCCGACGCACGCCTATCAGGCGGGGGGTGGTGCGCCGCGATCCATCGAGGTATGTGATGACGGAACGATTGCTGTGGCCCTTGGCTGTTCGGACAAGGTGGGCGCGAACCTGTTCACTGAGCTGACACTGTCCCGGGATCATGGTCGAACATTCACGGATCCGGTGCAGGTGCCTGCATTTCAGAATGACCTGGGTCACTGGGAGACGGTGAGACCGTCGCTCACCGTCGATCCCCGGGGGTGATCCACTTGACACAAGAGGGTCCATACTCGGGTCCGTTGTGGGCAAACCACGTGATCTACATGCAGGCGCGCTACGAGTGAGCCACGGAGCACGATCGCAGCCCGCCGCGGCTCACTTGTAGGCGTACGGCTCGTGCACCACCGGCCCGAGCCTGGTGGTGATGGTGGGCACCAGCGACTTCTGCCACTTCTTCTCGGTGAAGCAGTCCTTGACCTTCACGCCGCAGGCGTTGCAGCGGTGGCCGAAGCAATTGTCGGCGGGCACTTCGGCGCGCGCGCGCGCGCACTCGTCGGCGAGGTACTCGCGGCTCGGGCCGGCGTCGATGTGGTCCCAGGGCAATCGTTCCGCGATCGGCCGCTCGCGGTGCGCGTAGAACGAGGGATCGACGCCGGTTGCCTCGCACGCTTCCAGCCACGGCCGCAGCGCGAAGTGCTCGTCCCAGCTGTCGAACCTGGCGCCGCGGCGGTACGCAGCCTCCAGCATCGCGCCGACGCGGCGATCGCCGCGGGTCAACAGGCCCTCGATCATGCTCTGCTCGGGATCGTGGAACTTGAGCCGCACCGACTTGAGCGGCCGCATGCCCTTGAGGAAGCACTGGCGCGCGCGCACGTCGGCGACGCCCAGCATGCCGTCCCATTGATACGGCGTGAACGGCTTCGGCACGTGCGTCGAGATGGTCACGTTCACGCGCGCGCAGCGCCGCCGCGTCTCGCGGCCGAGCCGCGACACTTCCTCGGCCAGCTCGACGATGCCGCGCACGTCGTCGTCGTTCTCACCCGGCACGCCGATCATGCAGTACAGCTTGACGTGATCCCAGCCGTCCTTGAACGCGGCGCGCGCGCCCTCGATCAGGTCCTCGTTCTTGATCGGCTTGTTGACCCGGCGGCGCAGCCGATCGGTGGCGACCTCGGGTGCCATGGTCAAGCCCGACTTGCGCACGCCCTTCACCAGCTTGGGCAGGTAGCGCAGCTGCTGATTCACGCGCAGCGACGGCAGCGAGACGTTGACGTTCTTGCCCTGGAACTCCTGGTGCAGGCGGGTGACGACCTCCTCCAGGAACGGGTAGTCGCTGGTCGACAGCGAGAGCAGCGAGATCTCGTCGAGGCCGGTGGCCGCATACGACTCCTTCGCCAGCTGCACGAGCTTCTCCGGCGAGCGCACCCGCCACGGCCGCGTGATCATGCCGGCCTGGCAGAAGCGGCAGCCGTGCACGCAGCCGCGCATCACCTCGAGCGCGATGCGATCGTGCACGGTGCGCGTGTGCGGCAGGATCAGCTTGGTGGGATAGGGCACCGCGTCGAGGTTCATGACGTAGGTGCCCTTGGTCACGGCGTGCAAGCCAGCGACGCGCGGCGTGTGTGCGCGCAGGGTGCCATCCGCGTGGTAGCTCACGTCGTACAGCGCGGGTGCATACAGGAACGGAAAGCGTCGCGCCAGGAGCTCGATGCGCTCGGCGCGCCCGGCGCCGCCGCGCTTCAGCTCCTCGTAGTGTGCGAGCACCTGCGGGAAGCCCTCCTCGCCGTCGCCGATGAAGAACAGATCGATGAACGGCGCGAGCACCTCGGGCGAATACGCGCCAGCGCCGCCGCACATCACCAGCGGGTCGTGCTCGCCGCGCTGCTCGGTGTGCAGTGGGATCTGTGCGAGGTCGAGCGTGTAGAGCACGTTCGAGAGCGTCATCTCCGATTGCAGCGTGAATCCCACCACGTCGAACTGCTTCACCGGCGTATGGGTCTCGAGCGAGAGCAGCGGGATGCCGCGCTCGGTGAGCTTGGCCCCCAGGTCGGGAAACGGCGTGTAGCTTCGCTCGGCGGCCCAGTGCTCGTTCAGGTTCAGGATGTGGTACAGGATCTTGAGCCCGTAGTGGCTCATCCCGACCTCGTATGCATCGGGGTAGATGAGCGCCACCCGCAGCGTGACCGCGGCCGGGTCCTTCACCACCTGGTTCCACTCGCCGCCGATGTACTGGGCGGGCATCTTCACGTCCGGCAACAGCGCTTTCAGCTGCTCGAAGTAGCGCGACACGAGGCGCCTCGTAGTATGGACCCGGCGACCGCCGCGGGCCAGGTACGTGCCCGCTGTGACCGCCCCATGATTAGCACAAGAAAGCTCGCTGTCGAAACTGCCATCGCGAAACCGCAGAATCTCGGTGGCGACGAACGAACCCCCTTGCTGCAGGTGCTGCGTGCTGACCTCGACCGTGCTCTCGATCGTCCTCGCCCTCGCCGGCGATCCCGTCCAGGAAACGCCGGTGACCGACGTCGACCAGGCGGTGCTCGACATGGTGTCGAGCATCGCCGAACGGATCGCCGAGATCCGCGGGCGACCGTTCAAGCATCCGGTCGACGCCGGCATCCGCACGCGCGAGCAGCTGACCGAGTTCATGAAGCGGCAGTTCGAGAAGGACCTGCCGCCGGCCGAGGCGCGCAAGTTCGAGCTGCGCTTGCGGCACCTGGGATTGTGGCCGGCCGATCTGCCGGTGGCCGAGACCATGGTCTCGTTCCTGACCCTGCAGGTGGGCGGCTTCTACGATCCCGAGACGAAGAAGCTCTACTGCATCACCAGCAAGCTCGGCACGCTGCAGCAGATCGTGATGGCGCACGAGATCCATCACGCGCTGCAGGACCAGTACACCGATCTGCAGAAGTTCTACGACGACGTCAAGCAGGACGAGGATCGCCTGGCCGCGCGGCAAGCGGTGGTGGAGGGGGACGCGCAGTTCATGTCGACCCTGTACATGGCCCAGAACGCGCTCGAGATCGCCGGCAGCCTGTCATCGAACGATCCGCGTGCGGTCGGCAAGCTGGTGATGGAGCAGCTGCTGTCGCTCGGCGCCGCGCCGCCGGTGCTGAGCGAGATCATGACCTTCCCGTACCTGCAGGGTGCGGAGCTGGTGGGGGCGGTGAAGAACAAGCTCGGCTTCGATGGCGTGAATGGCCTGTTCGTGTCGCCGCCGGTGTCCACCGAGCAGGTGCTGCATCCGGACAAGTATCTCAGCGGCGGCGATCCGCCGGTCGAGCTCGTGCCGCCGGACGTGAGCTCGGTGCTTCCGGGCTATGAGCTGGTCGACCGCAACACCGCCGGCGAGCTGATGGTGTCGATCTGGGGCAAGCTCACCGGCCAGGATCCGGTGCGCGCGCTGCGCGGCTCGCGCGGCTGGGGCGGCGACGTGTACGAGCTGTGGTCGCGCGGCCGCTCGGATGCCACCCTGCTCGTGTGGTGGAGCACGTGGGACACGGAACGCGACGCGGTCGAGTTCGTGGATCTGGCCAGGAAATGCCTGCGGTTGCGGCGCGGCGCGGATGACGGCCAGGCCAGGCTCGAGGAGGTGGACGGCAGCGTCAGGCTCGCCGGCGGCTACGGCCGTTCGACGATCGAGCGCCACGGCAGCGACGTGCTCTTGATCGACGGCGCGATCGATCGAGCGGAGCAGCTCGCCGAGCTCGTCAAGGTGGCGTGGGCGCTCGGTCGCAAGTCGTGACGCGAGCGGTCCATCAAGCCTGCGCCTCGTCCTGCTCCTCGAGCGTGCGCGGCCAGTCGCTCCGCAGCAGCCGGGACAGCGCGCGGTCGGCGAGCAGCTTGCCGCCGGTCTGGCAGCGCGCGCAGTAGTTGGTCTCGCTGGTCGCGTAGACGATGCGCTGCACCGGCGCGCCGCAGTCGGGGCAGGGTTGACCGTAGCGGCCATGCACCGCCATGCCCTCGCGAAAGGCCGTGACCTTCTCCGGGAACGCATCGCGCGTCTGCTCGCGCAGGCGCTCGGTCCATTCTGCCAGCGTGTCGATCGTGGCGCGATGCAGGCGCGCGATCTCGTCGCCGCAAAGAGCGCGGGTGAGCTTGATCGGCGACAGGCGCGCGCGGTGCAGGATCTCGTCCGAATAGGCGTTGCCGATGCCGCTGAACCAGCGCGGGTCGGTGAGCGCCCGCTTGAGCGTGTGGTTCTCGGCGCACAGCGCGCGCGCAAACTCGTCCAGCGTGCAGTCGAGCACCTCGATGCCGCCGCGATCGTGCCGCTTCAGCTCGGCCTCGCCCAGCACCACGAATAGCGACGCGCTTGTTCGTGCCTGCCTCGGTGAACAGCAGCGTGCCGCTGGCGAAGTCGAACGCAGCGAGGCCGAGCTTGCCCGGAATCGGTGTAGCCGCGCGCGCGCGCCAGCGCAGCCGGCCCGCGATCGCTGAGGTGCAGCACCAGGAACAGGTCGGCCTCGAGCGCCAGCACCAGCCGCTTGCCCAGCCGGCGCACCGCCAGCACGCGCCGGTTCTCGACCGCGCCGATGGGTGGCTGACCGAGCGCAAGAGGAACGGGCTCTTGAGTCGCACGCGCTCGAGCCGCTGGCCGATGATGCGGCTGGCGAGCTGCTCGAGGTAGACGACGACGTCAGGTAGCTCCGGCATGGCGGCGATCAGCCCGCTGGCGCGCAGATCGGGTTCGCCATCAGGCTAGCGAGCGCTCACGGCAGCAGCAAGAACCAGCGGTTGCTGCCGCTGTTCGAGCCGCGCGCGCGCAGCTCGAGCGCCTTGCCGGGCTCGATCAGGTGGCTCGCGAGGCTCACCGTGAACCAGCCGGTCGCGCTCTGATCGCTCACCGCGAGCGGCTCGAAGGCGAGCGCGACCTTGCCGCTGGCCGAGGACCAGGTCGCCGCCTGGTCGGTCACGTCGAAGGTGAGCGACTCGCCCGCGGCTTCGAGCGTGAACGTGCCCGCGGGCTCGCTCCAGGCACCGAGTCCGCCGCGGAACTGGAGGGCGATGGTCGGCGCGTCGCTCTCGGCAATCGGTGCGCTCAGCCATTCCATCACCTGCCAGTCGTCGGTCTGCCGGATCAGCTGGCCGGTGCGGGTGCCGGCGTAGGAGGCCACCGTCACGGGCGCGTTCGGGCAGTGGCCGATGCGCGAGCCCGGAGCTGGCGCGCACCAGCTGGCGCAGCTTCTCGGGCGCGAGCTTCTGCGCCGGCACGAGATGGTCCGAGACGAGGTACGCACACAGCCGGCGCGCGAGGTCGCGCTCGCCGGGTCGGTCTCGGGCGTGCCGAACCTGAGCGAGGTCGCGATCAACCGCCCCTTGCCCACTTGCCATTCGTAGGCGAAGCCCATGTTCCAGGGCGTGCCGATGCCATCGGGAATCGCCCGGATCAGCGGCGTGGCATCCGCATCGAATGCGTCCATCACCAGCGTGGTGCCGTGCTCGATCAGCTCGGCGAACGGATAGGAGCAATAGCCGTCGTGCGGGAACCCCTCGAACAGCGGATGCTTCGCGATCACGGTGCCGTAGTTCGTGTCCTGGTTCCACCACCCGGGGTAGAACCGTGCATCGCGCTGCGGCAGCGCCGCTTCCTCGTCGCGCCAGATCACCGAGCCGCCCGCCTCGACGAACCGCACGTCCGCCTCGCTCAGCCTGCTCACCGTGCGCAGCGCGGCATCCTCCGAGAACGTGCTCTCGTTGGACGAGAACACCCAGAGATCCCACGAGTTGCGCACGAACCCATCCGGGCTCTTCACCGTGACGGTGAGCGGCATCTGGATCGGGCTCTCGATGTGCGGCATCACGATCGTGTAGTTGCCGAGCTCGGTGACCTGGCCCGCGTTGATGGTGAGATGCTCGCGCTTCTGGACGACGCCACCAAACTCCACCTCGACCGTCGTGTCGGTCATCGGGCTCTGGCCGTAGTGCGAGATCAACACCGACGTCGACGCGCGCTCCATCGACTGGAACACGCGCTTGGGCAGGCGCGCCAGCACGACGCTGTCCTCGTTGATGCGGCGGAACACCCTGGCGTCGACCTCCGGGCGCGGCTCGAACGCGTAGTCGCACAGGCCGACGTTGGCGGCGGCGCCGAACGCCGACTCGCCCGGGTAGTCGGTCATCATCCAGTAGGCGAAGCCCGAGAGGTCGCGGCGGGTGCGCGCCTCCTCGATGACCTCGCGGCGCGCGAGCGCCTGCAGCTCGCGCGAGAGCTTGAGCCACTGCGGATACTCGGCCATCGCATCGTGCGCCTTGTATGCCGCCAGCGCGCGCTCGATCCACACCGGCCGGTACGGGCCGGTGAACAAGCGCAGGTCGCCGAAGTCGGCGAGGCAGTTGAAGCTGCCCATCTCGTGCACCAGCGCCGGGAAGAATCGCGATGGATCGGGCAGCGTGCGGCCCTGCCCGCCGCTGACGAGCTGCGTCGGCCGGCGCCAGTCGTCGGGACCAGGTCCGGAGCAGTCCAGGATCAGCCATGGTGGATTCATCGCCTGGGCAGTGCGGAACATCCCCTGGTTGAGCGGGTGACCGAGTGCGTCGCCGAGCGCGCTGCCCATGCTCAGGATCGCCACCGATGGATGGTTCCAGAGGTGGCGAATCAGCTCCTGCCACTCGCCCTCGAGCACGGCGGAGTTGGCATCGCGGTCCTGGCGCGATGCGACCGGCAGCTCGCACTGGAACAGGATGCCGAGCTCATCCGCAGCTTCGAGCGCGGCATCGGGCGGGCACCAGGAATGATGACGGATGTGGTTGAAGCCGAGCGCCTTCAGCTTGCGGTAGCGCTGGAGGTGGAACTCCTTGTCGACCGGCGGGAAGCCGCTCTGCACGAACACCGCGTCGTCACCGAGACCGCGCAGGTAGATCGGCTTGCCGTTCAACAGGATCTTGCCGTCGCGCGCTTCCAGGCTGCGCATGCCGAAGCGCTGGGTCTTGCGATCGATGACCTTGCCGTCCTTGACGATCTCGGTGACCACCTGGTAGAGGTGCGGATCCTGCGGCGACCACAGCCGCGCATTCTCGATCGGCAAGGTGAGCGCGAGGTTCGCCACGCCCTTGGGCATCGGCCCCGACTTCTCGCTCGCACCGACGCCGACGTGCATCTCCTCGCCGCCGAGCGGTGCGCCCCATAGCTCGAGCGTGAGCTTCACCGAGCTCTGCGCAAGGTCTGGCCGTGCGACGATGCTGCGCACGCCGCCCTCGGCCACCGCCTCGATCTCGACCGAGCCCCAGATGCCGTGCAACGGACGATAGGAATCGAAGCTGCCGTGCAGCGCGTTGCCGGGTCGGGCGCGGCCGTCGACGCGCAGCACGATCACGTTGGTGGCGCCGGGATTGATGCTGGTGGTCAGATCGAACGTGCTCGGGGTGGGATAGCCTTCGTCCGTGCCGGCCTTGAAACCGTTCGCGTAGACATCCATGATCCGGTGCATGCCGCCGACGTGCAGGACGACGTGCTTGCCGGACCAGTCGCCCGGCACCATCACTTCGCGGCGATACCAACCGACGCCGTCATAGCTCGCCTTGAGCACCGCATCGTCGCCCTGCTCGCCGAACCCTTGCCCTTGCCATGAGCCGGGGACCTGGATGTGCGCTTTCAGGCTCTGCTTGCCCTGGGCATAGCCGAGCGCAACACCCTGGTTGTCGGGGTCGAGCGCGAACTCCCATTCGCCATCGAGCTCGAGCGTGGGCCGCTCGAACGACCCCGATGGACCAAGCAGCAGCGCGGCGAGGGGAACCAGCATCATGGAGCTTCTCCGGGCACGAGCGTCCGACTCGAGAACTTCCTCTTTTTCGGCACGCAGTTACCGTGGGAGAAACGATTCTTGCGGGCGCACTCGAGAGCGGCACGGGCGCCGCCAGACGTTGCGATTGCGGTAAGCCCGACGCGGACGCGATGGCCGCGGCGTTGCAGAATGGAGCACCACCGCCTTGCTCGCCGGGCGCGGCGCTCACAGCCGGAACAGCCGGCCCGCCAGCGCCGAGGTCGCCGCGGCCACCTGCTCGACGTCGCACCGCTTGATCTCGGCGATCCGTTCCGCGGCGACCCGCAACGACGCGGGCTCGTTGCGCTGCTCGCGCTCGGGTCCGAGCACCGGCGCATCGCTCTCCAGCAACAGCGCCTCGAGCGGCAGCGCCGCCACGAGCTTCACCTTCTGCGGCGAGCGCACGATCGAGGGCGGGATCGAGAACGCATAGCCGTGCTCGAGCGCGCGGCGCGCATACACGGCGCGGCCATCGAACGCATGCAGCACGACGCGGCGCGCGCCCTCGGCGACCAGCAGATCGATGGCGTGGTGGCCGGCCGAGCGCGAGTGCACCGACAGCGTCAGCTCGAGCTGGTTCGCGAGCTGCACGAATGCGGCCAGGATCCGGCGCTGGATCGCGCGCTCGGCTTCGAGCTCGGCGAGCCGGTAGTCGAGGCCGACCTCGCCGATGCCGGCGAGCTGATCGCGTTGCGCGCGGATCAGCGCGATCGACCGCGCCGCCATTGTCGCATCGAGGTGCTCGGGATAGTGTCCGAGGCAGGGAAGCATGAAGCGATCGCCGGCGCAAACCTCGAGGACGCGCTGGTTGCCGGCGAGCGTCTCACCCATCACCAGGGCGTGGCGAACGCCGGCCGCGCGCGCGCGGGCGATGACTTCGGTCCGATCCGCATCGAATACCGGATCGGCGAGGTGGCAGTGCGTGTCGATCAACGCGGCTCGCCCCATCGTCGAATCGTCTGGCCGGGAATT
>JAXMBY010000042.1:0-61302 GCA_046349655.1 Planctomycetota bacterium | reverse complement strand
TCGCCGGCGGCGACTGGGGTCACCACTTGAAGGATCCATCTCTCGTCGTCGAGTCCAACGCCGCGCAGCACGCTCACCAGGAACCCGGCGCTGAACAGCAGGGCCCCGGTGATCAGGAGACGCAACGCTGGTGTGGTCGGGGCGCGCATGCACGAGAGCTATCGGACCCGATCGCGCGCCGGCTTGAAGGCGTCGCAAACGCGAAACCCGTGCGCCGTCTCAGCCGCCTTCTGCGGCGCGCTCGTACGCCGCGAGCTCCTGCGGATCGGCCGGCTCGAGCGGGCAGCTCGCGTCGTCGAGGTGATCGAGGTATCCGGGCGGCAGCGACACGCGCTGTGTGCCCGAGTGCTTGGCGCGAGTCACGCGCAGCGCGCTCACCGGGAATGCCTCGTCGAGCGGCAAATCGGCGAGCACGGCCTCGAGCTCCGCGAGCGTCGCGACCCGGCACAGGCGCACGCGGAACGCGGCGCTGTCGCGAAAACCCTTGGTGTACCAGTTGCCCCACTTGCGCATGTGGCGCATCGCCAGTGATTCGGGGAAGAACTCGAGCAGCAGGCGCGCATGATCGCGCATCACGCTCACCACTTCGCCCAGCCTGGGCTGCGGCTGTGGCTCGCGGCCCTCGAACACATCGGCGAGGTCGCGGAACAACCACGGGCGACCCAGGCAGCCGCGGCCGACGATCACGCCGTCGCAGCCGGTGGCGCGCATCATGCGCAGCGCATCGAATGCTTCCCAGACGTCGCCGTTGCCGAGCACCGGGATGGCCACCGCCTGCTTGAGCTCGGCGATCGCCGACCAGCGCGCCTGCCCATCGTAGAGCTGCGCCGCGGTGCGTGCGTGCAGGCCGATCGCCGCGCAGCCCTCTTCCACCGCCACGCGGCCGGAGCTCAGGAACGTGAGATGCTCGTCGTCGATGCCGAGCCGCACCTTCACGCTCACCGGGATCGTGCCCGCGGCGGCCACCACCGCGCGCACCAGCCTCGCCATCAGCTTCGGCTTGAGCGGGATCGCGCTGCCGCCGCCACGCGCCGTCACCTTCGGCACCGGACAGCCGAAGTTGAGATCGAGGTGGTCGACGCGTCCCTCGCCCACGAGATAACGCGTGGCCTCGGCAGTGTAATGCGGATCCGTCCCGTACAGCTGCATCGAGCGCGGCCACTCGCCGGCGAAGAACTGCGCGAGCAGCTCGGTCTTCTTGTGGCGCTCGACCAGCGCGCGCGCCGAGATCATCTCGCTCACGTACAGACCAGCGCCGTAGCGGCGGCACAGCGTGCGGAACGGCGGGTTGGTCACGCCCGCCATCGGCGCGAGCACGATCGGCGGCCAGATGCGGAACGTACGATACGAGACCGGCCGGAACTCTCCCGCATGCGCGGGCGCCACGTCGGCATTGATCGGGCTGCGGTAGGCAGGCGTCATGCCCCCATGCTGGCGGTGGCCCAGCGGCCTTTCAAGGCTCGAGCAGCAACGGCTCGAGATCTTGCCATCACCGCGCGAGGATCACGAGATTGAACCGCGGCACGCTGCGCCATGTTGCCTCACCTCACCCGTGCGCGAGCAGGCAGACGCCGCCCCACGGACGCTGTCCCGGTGGGCCGTTGGGCTCGGGGAAGCGCGCGATCAGCCGCAGGAAGAACGGCAGGCGCTTCAGCCGGGCCGCGGTCTTGAGCAGCGAGTGGACCTCGACCGGCTGCCAGCCGTGCGCGCGGAAGTAGTCGGCGCCTTGCGCGGGCGCGAACTTGAGCGGGGCGCCGGCGGCGTCGAGGTGGCGGCCCATCTTCTTCTTCAGCATGCGGAGCAAGCCGGGCGACGAGAGGTCGAGGATCCAGTGTGCGAACGAAGGCACGGCCGCGAGATCACGTGCCAGTGCGGCCACGGCGTCTTCCTCGAGATAGATGGTGAGGCCTTCGCTGACGACCACGACCTTCGACCCGCGCCGGCCGAGCTGCTGGAACAGCTCGCGCCGGGCGGCGAGATCCGCGAGATCGAGGCGGATTCGCTCGAGCGTGCACGCGGGCTGCTCGCCGTGCAGCATGGCCTCCTTGTGATCGAGGATCTCGGGCAGATCGACCTCGACCCATTGCAGCGCCCGCGGCAGCGCCAGCCGGTACGGCCGCGTGTCGAGCCCGGCGGCGAGATTGACGATGAGGTCCGCGCCCTGGGCGACGCGCGCAGCGATCATCTCGTCGAACAAGAGCGTGCGCGCGACGAACGACCACAGGTTCTTGTTGCCGAACGAGATCGCCGCGGCGATGCTCTCGCCGCGCGCGCCGGCGAGGCGACGCGCGTGCGGGTCGCGGAACAGCGCATCGGGCCGATCAGTCTCCAGCGCGCGGTAGAACGCGACCCAGCGGGCGGTGTCGGAGATGTTGCGAATGAGAGGTTCGCCGGTGCCCATGGCAACCACCATACGCCAGGCGACGCCGGGAAGAAACTCTTCCGTCCGCGCGTGATGCGTGCCGGGCAGTCTCGTCTCGACGCGACCCGATCGCGAGCGCGTGGCTCGCTGGTTTGCTGACTTGCTGTCGCCCTCGCTCGCTTTCCCGTAAGATGAGCCGCCACTCTCTCGATTGGGGTGAAACCATGACGCGTTCCTTGCCCGTGCTCGATGTCAGCCCGGTCACCACGGTGGTGACCATCCTGCTGCTGCTGCTCGCGCTCGGTTTCCTGGCGATCATCTTCCGCTACGCCAACCTGTACGTGCAGTCGGTGCTCGCGGGCGCGGAGGTGGGGCTGTTCCAGATGGTGGCGATGTCGTTGCGCAAGGTCGACCCGGCGGTGATCGTGCGCGCGCGCATCACCGCGGTGCAGGCGGGTCTCGACGTCGATGCGCGCGATCTCGAGGCGCACTATCTCGCCGGCGGCTCGGTGACCTCGGTGGTACGGGCGATGATCGCCGCCGATCGCGCCGGGTTGAACCTCAACTACAAGCTCGCCACCGGCATCGACCTTGCCGGCCGCGACGTGCTCGAGGCGGTGCAGCGCTCGGTCAATCCGAAGATCATCGACTGCCCCGATCGCAGCTCCGGCAAGGATGCGATCGAGGCGGTGGCGAAGGACGGCATCCAGGTGCGCGCCAAGGCGCGCGTCACCGTGCGATCCAACCTCGCCCGCCTGGTGGGCGGCGCCACCGAGGCGACCATCATCGCCCGCGTGGGCGAGGGCATCGTCACGGCGATCGGCGCATCGGCGTCCTACAAGGACGTGCTCGAGCGTCCGGAGCGCATCTCGAAGACCGTGCTTGCCAAGGGCCTCGACGCCGGCACCTCGTTCGAGATCATGTCGATCGACATCGCCGACGTCACCGTCGGCCAGAACGTGGGCGCCAAGCTGCAGGCGGACCAGGCCGAGGCCGACAAGCGCGTGGCACAGGCGAAGGCCGAGGTGCGGCGCGCGATGGCGGTCGCGCTCGAGCAGGAGATGCAGGCCAAGGTGATGGAGAACCGCGCCAAGCTGGTCGCCGCCGAAGCCGAGGTGCCGCTCGCGATCTCGGAGTCGTTCCGCAGCGGCAACCTCGGGGTGATGGACTACTACCGGCTGCGCAACATCCAGGCCGACACCAACATGCGCAACAGCATCTCTGGCGAGAGCAGCGGCCAGCGCGACGGAGGCTAGGCCATGATCCGCTTCCTGCTCGACAACCCGATCCTGGTCTTGCTCGTGGCGGTGGCCATCTTCAACGGCCTGGTCTCGCTGCTCACCAAGCGCCGCGGCCAGGAGCCGGCAACGGGCCGCAGGGTGGCCGACCGCGGCACGCCGCCGGCGACGCCAATGGAGCAGGCCACGCTCGAGGACAACATCCGCCGCGCCATGCAGGAGCTGAGCCGCGGTCCGCGGCCGACGCCGCCGAAACCGGCCGCCAGGCCGCCGGCCGCGGCCAAGCCCAAGGCAAAGCCGGCGCCGCCGCCGCCCGCGCGCCCCGCGGAAGCACCACCCATTGCCAGCCTGCCGCCGTCCAACCTGCGCGAGGTGGCCGCGCCGGCCGCGGTGCTGCCGTCGGCGTTGCAGTCGCACCAGCAGGTGGCCATGGTGGCGAGGCTCGGCCTCGACCAGGCCAGCCTCGCCCGCGCATTCGTGCTGAAGGAGGTGCTCGATCGCCCGCTCGCCGACCGCGCGCCGGCAGCGCAGCCGGTGGACAGCCTGGACCCGTGGTGCTGAGGCCGGACCTTCTTGCAAGTTCTCGGCGGGCACTCGCGTCCAAGGGCCGATAAGATCCTGCGGCAACCTCGTTGGAGACGGTCCATGCGATCGATCTTTATCTTGCTCGCCGGCGCGTCGCTCGCCGCTTGTGCCGGCCCGGAGCGGGCGCCGTGCGTGCGGCAATCCGCGCGTCCGTTCGGCGCGCGCAGCGAGGCGTTCGCAAGCCAGGTCGACCATCTCCCGAGCAGCCTGGTCGAGCACGTGAGCGACCGGTTCGATCGGCTCGGTGGATCGCTGGGCCTGCTCGCGACGCAGACGGCAGACGACGCGGTGACCACCGCCCATCGGGCGACCGGCGGCCTGGTGGACTTCCTGGGCGGGGAACTCGACCGCGTGCACAAGATCGGCGCTTTCGCCGAGCGGGGCGCGCGCCGGTCGGCCGAGGACGGCCGCTGCTTCTTCGCCCGCACCTGGTTCAGCCTGAAGATGCTCGAGTAGCCGCGCAGCAGCGCTCCGCACGCCCTTCGAGGCTCAGGCGCCGTTCTCCTCCTCGTGATCCCAGGTCTTGGGATGCAGCACGCCGCCGTGCAGGACGAGCGTGCGGTGCGCCCGGCGCGCCAGCCGGTAGTTGTGCGTCACGATCACCAGGGTCTGCTTCATGGTCCGGTTCAGCGAGAACAGCAGGTCCTCGATGTCGGCACTGGTGTTCTCGTCGAGGTTGCCGGTCGGCTCGTCGCAGAACACGACGCTCGGGTTGCAGATCAGCGCGCGCGCAATGGCCAAGCGCTGGCGCTCCCCGCCCGAGAGCTCGCCCGGCCGGTGCGCCATGCGCGCGCCGAGGCCGACCGCCTGCAGTATCTCGCTCACGCGCTGCCTTGCGGTGGCTCGGTTGTGCAGGTACCTGGGCGCCATCATCGCGCGCAGCAGCACGTTCTCGAACGCGGTCAGCTCGGCGATCAGGTGATAGAACTGGAACACGAACCCGACCGACTGCAACCGGATGCGGGCGCGGTCGCTGGTGCCCTTGGTGCTCACCAGCTCGTTCTCGTAGAAGATGCTGCCGGCATCGGCGCGATCGAGCAGACCGAGCAGATGCAGGAGCGTCGACTTGCCGGCGCCGGAGGGACCGATGATCGACACCACTTCGCCGCGCTTGAGCTCGAGCGCGACGCCGCGCAGCACCTCGATGGTCTCGTTGCCGAGCGTGTAGTGCTTGCGCAGGTCGACGGTACGCAGGACGACGTCACTCATAGCGCAGCGCTCGCACGGGGTCCAGGTAGCCGGCCCGCACCGCGGGGATCAGGCTGGAGAGAATGCCGAACAGGAACACGCCGGTCGAGAAGATCACCAGGCGCGGCGGATCGATCTGCGTCGGGATCTCCGTGAACACGTACACATCGGGTCGGAAGATGTGCACACCGAAGCGTTCGAGGAACAAGCGAATGTGATTGACGTTGTCGGTGATCAGGAAGCCGAGCGACCAGCCCAGCAGGAGCCCGAGCGCGACGATGATCGTGCCGCACGACAGGAAGATCCCGGCGACGCCGCCCGGGGTGGCGCCCATCGACGACAGGATGCCGATGTCCTTGATCTTGTCGGTCACCATCATCGACAGCGTGGCGAACACCAGGAACAGCGCCACGACGACGATGAAGAACATGATCACGTTCAGGATGGTGCGCTCGTTGTCGACCGCCGACAGGTAGTTGTGGTTGCGATCTTCCCAGGTCTCGACCACGGCGTCGAGGTGGTGGCTGGCGAGGCAAGCGCCGATCTTCTCCTTCATGGTGTGGAACTCGAAGCCCGGCCTGATCGCCACGCACACCTCGTGGGCGTCGGTCCTGGCGTTGATGAACTCGCGCATGCGCGCGATCGGGATGAGCGCGGTCGAGGAGTCGAAGCGGTAGTCGTCGGTCTTGAACGTGCCGACGATGACGCAGGTCCGGGTGACGCTCTGCAGGCGCTCGAAATCCACGTCGTCCGGGAAGCTCACCACCTTGAACACGTCGTAGGGATGCAGCAGCAGGCTCTCGCACACGCGCTCGCCCACCAGCATCGGGATCGGTTCGCTGTTGCGTAGCTCGGCTGGCACCTTCTGGCGATCGATGCGGAACGGATCGTCCGGATCGAGCTGCGGAAACCCGGCGGCCGGCTTGCGCAGGAAGCGCCCCAGATCGGTGGTGGCGTTCTCCTTCGCGTAGTCGATGCCGATCGCCTGCAAGTACGAGAAGTTGCCGAGCTGCGAGACGCGCATGATGTTACCGAAGCCCTGCACGCGGAACAGGATCGGCCGGTTGAGGCGCGGACTCATCGCGCCCACGCCGTCGACGCTGGCGAGCGCCCCGTTCAACGCCTCGAACGAGATGCTCGGATCCCTGGGCGTGAGCATGACGTCGGCCATGCGGCCCCGGATCACGTGACGGCTCTCGGTGATGAAGCCGTTCATCACCGAGTCGACGATGAACACCGCCGCCATCCCCACCATCACGCCGAGCACGGATACCCAGGAAATACGCCGCGACAGGAGATATCGGAACCCGACCAACCAGACGTACATGCTGCCTCTTCTGCTGCCGGCGATGCCGTGTTCGTGAAGCGTGCTGAGCGCGGGTAGCACCGCTCGGAAAGGCGCCCGATTCTTGGTGCGAGACGGAGCGTGTCAAGCAAACGATCACCAGGCACCGCCGGGTCCTCGAGAATCGCGCCGGCGACCTCGTTCTAGCGGAACGCCCCCCACAGCTCGCGAAAATGTTTCAGGTGTGGTGTGGCTTTGCCGAAAAGAGCGCGTGTTGCGCCCCGCCGTTTCAGACCTGATGAGACGTGCGCATGAAACGAGACTGGCAGCTGCGCCACACCCTGGCAGCCAGCATGATCCTGCCGGCGAGCCTGATGTTCGCGAATCCGACCCACCGGCCATCGCCCCGTCCGACGCTGCGCCATGACCCGGCCGCGGGGCGCGCTCACCTCACCGCCGGCAGCGTGGGATCTCTTCTGCTCGGTGCGCTGGCGGCGCTCCTGGTCGCGCGCGCCCGCCAGGCGGAGAGTCCCGAGCGGAGTCCTTGAGATCGGTTCACGAACCAGCCGAAGAGGGTCTCGGCGAGCGGCGCGTCCCGTCGCAACCACGATGTGGTGCGCCGCGCTCTGGTCGCCCCGGGTGGCGACCGCGAGGCCGAAGGCAAGGCTTACTCAGGAGTTTGACTGCAATGTCCATCCGACGTCTTCTGATGCTGCTCGCCTGCTCCGCAGCGCTGGTCCTGCCGCTCGCTTGCGGTGGTGGTGGCGGCGGCGGTGGCGGGCCGAGCGATTCCGGCGGCACGCCGAGCAATCCGGGTGATGGCAGCGGCAGCTCGGGCGGCACCAACCCGGGTGATCACAGCGGCTCCGGCGGTGGCTCGGGCGGCCCGGGCAACAACGGCGGCATCACGCCACCCGACAATGGCGATCCGCCCGGCTTCATCGACCACGACTCGGAGCTGCCGCGTGATTCGGGTGGCGGTGCGGGCGCCGGCGGCTCGGGCAGCGGCTCGGGCGGCAGCGGTTCCGGTGGCAGCGGCGCCGGTGGCTCCGGTGGCTCCGGTGCGGGTGGCTCGGGCGGCGGCGGCGGTACGGGCGGCGGCTCGGGCGGCGGCAATGCCAGCGGCGGCGGCGGTGCCGGCGCGGGCGGCTCCGGATCGGGCAACGCCGGCGGACCGGTGCCCGAGCCGGCCACGTTCCTGTTGCTGGGCGGCGGGTTCGCGGCGATGAGCGCGCTCGAGGCACGTCGCCGGCGCCGCCACAGGAACCTGAGCTGAGCCTCGCGCTCGCCACCTCGCGGTCCACGATCGCGGCGTGACGCGCCACGCCATCACCTGGCGTGACGCGCCACGCTCGTTTCACGAATGGGCGCGTGCCGCCGCGCGCTGCCGCAGGGCGCGGCGCTTGGTTGACGGCCCCCCCTCTCCCCGTAGAATAACGCGCTTCGCTCAGGCGCTGGCGTGAGCCAGCTCGAGTGACCGAGACCCAGGTGTCAGGGGGAGCTCATGCCCTTCGCGGTGGAAACGCTTGGTGCGTGCGTGAGGCGAGTCCGCCTCGAGGTCGCCCCCGACGAGGTCGGGAGGGCCATCGACGAGGAGCTGAAGAAGCTCTCCCGGCAGGTGTCGATGCCGGGCTTCCGGCAGGGCAAGGTGCCGCGCAGCATGCTCGAGCGGAAGTACGGCGAGAGCGTGCGAGCCGAGGTCAAGGAGCACCTGCTGAGCCACGCTTACGAGGAGGCCATCAAGGCGCACCATCTCCACCCGGTGGAGCCACCGCCGATCAACCCGGGGGATGTGAAGGAGAGCGCCGAGGGCAGCGTGCAGGTGGAGTTCGAGGTCGAGGTGCGGCCGGAGTTCGAGCTCCTGGGCTACAAGAACCTCAAGGTGTCGGCACCCGCCACGGACGTCACCGAAGCGGAGGTGGGCGAAGGCATCGAGCGCCTGCGACAGAACCTCGCCAGCGTGACCCCGGTCGAGGGGCAGATCGAGAAGACCGACCTGCTGCTGGTGGACCTCAAGTACGCGCTGCTCGACGGCAGCTCGTTCACTCATGGCGAGCGCATCGTCAACCTCGCTGCCGAGCTGCTCGACCAGACCAAGGTGCAAAACCTCGCCCAGAGCTTCTTCGGCAAGATGATCGGCGACACGGTGCGGTTGTCGATCACGCTGCCGGAGCAGTTCGAGCCCAAGGAACATGCCGGTCGCACCGCCGCGGTGGACGTCGTCATTCACAAGGCGCAGCGCATCGTGGTCCCGGAGATGAACGCCGCGTTCCTCGCGCAGGTTGGCGCCGCGTCCGAGGCAGAGCTGCAGACCAGGATGCGCGAGCGCATCCAAAGGGCGAAGCAGGACGAGCGCAACCGCATGCTGGAGGAGCAGTGCCTGGACCTGCTCGTGGACCGCCACGAGTTCGAGCTGCCGCAGCGCTTGCTCGAGCGGGTTGAGCTGGAGCAGATGGAGCACTTCCGCAGCCAGATGCGCGGGGTTGAAACGCCCGCCGAAGAGATCGAGCGGCGCGTGCTCGAATTCGACGGCCGCAACAAGGAGCTCGCGCGCAAGCGACTCAAGGCGCGCTTCATCCTCGATCGGATCGCCGAGGAGGAGAAGACCGAGGTCACCCAGGATGAGCTGCAGGCGGCGCTGCGGCATGTCGCGGAAATGGCCGGCGAGCAGGCAGCCGAAGTTCTTGAGCACTACAAGGATCGCGATCACCTGGGTGCGCTCGCCCTGGACGTGCGCCGCGGGAAAGTGCGAAGTTTGCTCAGGATGTCTGCCGAGGTAGTCGAGCTAGAGAAGGGGCCGGAGCCGGCCGCGAAAAAGGAAGCCCCTGCCTCGTGATGTGCCCCGGACGCGGCGCATAATGGGGGCACCCTGGATCGGATTAACCCGGAAGCGAAGACCGATGCACAACTTCTACCCCATCCCCTACGTCATCGAGAAGACCGGCCGCGGCGAGCGCGCCTACGACATCTACTCGCGCCTGCTCGAGGACCGGATCATCTTCGTCGGCACGGCCATCGACGACAACGTCGCCAACGCCGTGGTGGCGCAGCTCCTGTTCTTGCAGAAAGAGAACAAGAACCAGGACATCCAGATGTACATCAACTCGCCGGGAGGTACGATCACCGCTGGCCTGGCAATCTACGACACGATGCAGTTCGTGCAGTGCGATGTGGCCACATACTGCATCGGCCAGGCGTCGAGCATGGGCGCCGTCCTGCTGGCAGCCGGAACCAAGGGCAAGCGCCATGCGTTGCCCAACTCGCGCATCATGATCCACCAGCCGTGGGGCGGGGCGCGCGGCACGGCCGCCGACATCCGCATCCAGGCCGATGAATTGATCGAGCTGAAGGGCCTGCTGAACGAGATCCTCGCCAAGCACACCGCCAAGCCGTTGAAGCAAATCGAGAAGGACTCGGACCGCGACTTCTTCATGTCGGCCATGGAGGCCAAGGAGTACGGTCTGGTGGACGAGGTGGTCGAACCTCTGGGAGAATAGCGGGCATGACCCGAGGCCATCGCGGCAAGGAAATGGAGCGCTGCACCTTCTGCGACAAGGACAAGCGCAAGGTACAGAGCCTCATTGCAGGCCCGCCAGGCATCTACATCTGCAATGAATGCGTCGAGCTCTGCAACACGCTGCTGCTCGAGGAGATGAAGCGTCCGTCGACCGCGGCGGCGAAGGAACGTGCTTCGGAGTTCGATGTCGGCCCGCTGCCGACCCCCAACGAGATCAAGAAGTTCCTCGACGAGTACGTCATCGGGCAGGACCTGGCGAAGAAGATCCTGTCGGTCGCAGTGTACAACCACTACAAGCGCATCACCTACGCGCCGCGCGGCGCGGCCAGCACCGAGCGCGCCGCCGGTGATGTCGAGATCGAGAAGTCGAACATCCTGCTGATCGGACCGACCGGATCCGGCAAGACGCTGCTCGCGCGCACGCTGGCGCGCATGCTCAAGGTGCCGTTCGCGATCTCGGACGCCACCACGCTGACCGAGGCTGGCTACGTGGGCGAGGACGTGGAGAACGTGATCCTGCGGCTGGTGCAGGCGGCGAACTACAACATCGATCTGGCGCAGCGCGGCATCGTCTACATCGACGAGATCGACAAGATCGCGCGCACCAGTCAGAACGTGTCGATCACCCGCGACGTGTCCGGTGAGGGCGTGCAGCAGGCGCTGCTCAAGATCCTCGAGGGCACGGTGGCCAACATCCCGCCGCAAGGCGGCCGCAAGCACCCCGAGCAGCACTACATCCAGGTCGACACGAGCAACATCCTGTTCATCTGCGGCGGCACGTTCACCAGCCTCGAGCACATCGTCGGCCGCCGGGTGGGCCGCCAGATGATCGGCTTCGTGCCGCAGGAGGACCGGCAGAGCGAGCTCAGCTACCTGCTGTCGCAGGTCGAGACCGAGGACCTGATCGAGTTTGGCATGATCCCGGAGTTCATCGGCCGCCTGCCGGTGATCGCGGTGCTCGACCCGCTCAAGCACGATGACCTCGTTCGTATCCTGACGCAGCCGAAGAACGCGATCGTGCGCCAGTACCAGAAGCTGTTCGAGCTCGAAGGCTGCGAGCTCGAGTTCACCGAGGGGGCGCTGTCGGAGCTCGCTTCCATCGCCATGAGCAAGAAGACTGGCGTGCGAGCACTGCGCGCGATCATCGAGGAGCTGATGCTCGATGTGGTGTTCACGCTCCCCGACGATCAGGTACCGCTCAAGTACATCGTCACCCCGGAGTTCGTGCGCGGCGAGAAGCCGATCTCGGTGCTGAAGCTGGCCCAGCGCGAAGGCGGTCGCCAGAGCGCGTGATGCGCGCGCCGTGCGCTTGCGGGACATGGCCGCCACGCGTGCCGTTGGCAATCGCGACCTCGTGCCTCATATTCAGGGCATGACCCCAACCAAGCCTGCTCTCACGGACTGGTCGATCGGACAGTTCGGGGACCTGACGCAGCTGCCCGGCGCCCCGTCGTTCGTGGGAGCCTCGGTGCGCCGCTGGGTGCTGCAGCGGGCGGTGGTCGACTTCGCGCAGATGACCGACCTGAGCAAGGAGCTGCGGAGCACGCTCGACCGCGACTACCGGGTGACCAGGACCACGATCGTGGAGCACCGCCAGGAGCACGATGGCACGCACTGCCTCGTGCTCGGCCTCGACGATGATGACACGATCGAGACCGTGCTGATCCCCGATGCGGAGCGCCTCACGCTCTGCCTCTCGACGCAGGTGGGTTGCCCGGTCGCGTGCGTGTTCTGTGCGAGCGGCGCCTTCGGTCTGAAACGCCAGCTGTCCTCGGGCGAGATCGTCGAGCAGGTCTTGCACGCGCGCCGCGTGCTGGGCGAGCGACCGCTCACCAACATCGTGGTGATGGGCATCGGCGAGCCGCTGCTCAACCTCGACAACCTGCTGCGGGCGCTCGAGGTGATCAACCACGCAGACGGCGTTCGAATCGGCGCGCGGCGCATCACCGTGTCGACGGTGGGATTCCCCGATCGCATCCGTCGCCTCGCGGAGCTCGGCCATCAGTTCAACCTCGCGATCTCGCTGCACGCTCCCACCGATGAGCTGCGGCGCGATCTGATTCCCCATGGCGGCCAGGCGACGATCGAGGAGCTGATCGCCGCGGCGCGCATGTACCAGGACATGACGGGGCGCGAGGTGACGTTCGAGTACGTTCTGCTGCACGACCTGAACGATCGGCTCGCGCACGCCCGCATGCTAGGCCAGCTGCTCGCCGGGTTTCCCTGCACCGTCAACCTGATCCCGCTCAACCCGGTCGCGTTCTTGCCGTACCGCACACCGCCGGAGGCCGTCTGCCGCGCCTTCCGCGAAGAGCTGCGCCGCCATGGGCTGAAGGTGACGCAGCGCCGGCCCCGAGGGCGCGGCATCGCCGCCGCGTGCGGTCAGCTGCGCCTCGCGGTCGCGAAGCGCATGGGCTGACCGGCGGCCAGCCTGACTCAGGTCGCGGTGCGCAGGACGACCCGATTCGCCTTGCGGATCACCACCACCGACAGGCTGACCTCGCCCTTGCTGCGCAAGGCGCGTGCGATGACGTCGGTGCTGGTCACCGGCTCACCATCGACCTCGGCGATCACGTCGTTCACCTTGACACCGAGCCGCGCCGCGAGCGAATCGGGCACCACCTCGCGCACCATCAGGCCGACGCCCTCCTCGAGATCGAGATAGGCGGCAAGATCCTCGCTGATCGGGCTCACGCGCACGCCGAGCCTCGGTCCGCTGCCGGGAACGTTCGGCCCCGGCAGCGGCTGCAGCCCGGAGTGCGGTCCGGCATCCGGTAGCTTGCCCTTGAGCCGGGGGCCCGCAGCGACGCCGAACTCGCGCAGCACATCGCCGTGGGTGGCGCGAAAGTCCTCGAACGACTTCGCCTCGATCTTCTCGGTCTTGCCGTCGCGGGTGATGTCCGCGACCACCTCGCCATTCTCCTTCACCTTGAGCTCGAGCTTGCGGCTGCCCTTGTCGTCCTGCTGCTGCACCACCAGGTTCGTGCCCGGGCCGTAGCTCGGCGCCCCCTCAGCGTCGTCGTCGAGGAACCGGAACTCGAACGGGTGCCCGTCGAACAGCCCGCGCATCCCTGGCCAGCCGTGGTCCAGGCCCCGCATCATGCGCTCCATCTCGGCGAACAGATCGTCGGGATCCTGGAAGCGGCGCGGCTCGACCGGGGCGTCATCGTCCTGGCGTTCGAGGCGACGCAAGCGCCCTGGCGCTTCCGCCGGCGCGCCGGGTCTCGCCTCGCCGGCACCGGCGTGATCCGACGGTTTGGCCTGGTCTTGCGGCTGGATCGCCGGGGCGGGCGACGCCGGCTTGGGGGCGCTCCCGGGATCGTCTTGTGCGGTCCATGCGACCGCGGTCGTCGCGAGCAGCGCGAAGCTGCCGAGGCAAAGAGCCATCCAGCGGTTGGTGTTCATTCGTCGTTCCTCCGATGCCACGGAAACGGACTCTCTCTCCTGATCGCCACGCCTCACCACTCGCCCAGGACCAACAAGAGCTTCAGGGGCTCGCCGTCGCGCAGCACCTCGAGCTGCACCTGCGTGCCAGCCTTGGCAGCCTCGACCCGGCTCAGCAACTGCAGCGAATCGGTCACTCGTTCGCCGCCCCACGCCAGGATGATGTCGTTGGGGTGCAGCCCCGCCTGATGTGCCGGCGAATCGTAGACGACGGTTTGCACCAGCACGCCGCCCGCGGCCGCGAGCGGCCACTTCTCGCGCAGCGCCGCTGGCAGATCCTGGGCGCGAATGCCGAGCCAGCCGCGGCCATCCTTGCGCTCGAGGCCCGGGTGCGACGCGGCGAGCACGTCGTCACGTACCTTGAGCACGCGGCGGATCGGAATGCCGAAGCACACCTGGGTCAGCGGGATCTCGCCGAACCCCACGACCTGTTCGGGGGAACCGATGATCAGCGCGACCACCTCGCCGCTGGGCCGCACGAGGATGCCACCGCGATCGTCGGCGCTCGTCCCTGCGGAGACCTCGATCAGATCCTGGTGCACGGTCCGGCTGATGCCTGCTTCGCGGTTCACGCCGATGACGAAGCCAACGCTCGGCGTTGCCGACTGCGGCCGGCCATGGCCGAGCGCCACGAGCAACGCGCCTGGCGCCAGGGTCGCTCCGGCGTAAGGCTTGATCAGCGG
Organism: Planctomycetota bacterium; assembly: GCA_046349655.1. Taxonomy (GTDB): domain Bacteria; phylum Planctomycetota; class B15-G4; order B15-G4; family JAXMBY01; genus JAXMBY01. Next base: position 47,000 of record JAXMBY010000042.1, on the reverse strand, counting down.
CAGATCGCGCACCTTGATGCGCAGGAAACCGATCCCGGACGGCTCGTCGATCGCCACGAGCGAAGCGCGTTCCTGCTGGCCAGTGGCCAGCTCCACCATGTAGCGATCGCCGGAGCGCAGCGGGTCGGCCACGGTGGCGATCAGGCCATCGTCGGCCACGATCAGGCCGCTCAGGGTGACACCGCCGTCGCCCTCGTCCGCATCGCGTTTCTCACGCAACCTCAGGGCGGAAGGTTGCACGGTCACGTGCACCACGCTCTTGCGAATGGCCGAGGTGAGCGAGGTCACCTCCTGGTCCAGCTGCTCGAGCAGCGACAGCTGGCCAGCTGCCGGGCGCACGAGCGCGCCCAGCGAGAGAACCATCATCAGTGCGGCACGGGCCATGGCGGGAATACTACGTCTTCGAAGCTGGGTGTGCCATCACATGTCGCGGTGCGCGGGTGGGTTGGGAATGCGCCGGAAGTCGAAGATGCGCCGCGGTCGGCCGTAGCTCGCCGGCGTGCCGAAGATCACCGGCGCACCGGAGTCGGATGGCGGCACGAGCTGGTCGTGCGGAGCACCGATGGCGGTCGGCGATCGACCGTTGCCATCGCCCGAACTCAGCAGCGACGTGCCGGCCACCAGCATCAGCAGGGCCGCCGCAGCGGCATAGGGCAGTACCGTGGGCCACCGCCACCAACGCCGCTCGATCCATGGCAGCGCTGTTGTCTGCTCCGCGTGAACGCGATCCAGCACCGACTCGGCGAGGTGGTCGAGTGCGACCGGCAGACTGCGGTCCGCACGCACACATGCCATCGCCTCCATCGCATCCGCATAGCGTCGCTGCTCGCGGTAGCACGACAGGCAGTGCCCGAGATGGGCCGACACCTGGTTCTGCTGCTCGGACTCCAGGTCACCGCCGCTGTACAGCGGCAACAGCGACAGCACACGTTCACATGTCATCATGGACAGCTCTCCGGGCTTTGCTCAATCGGCGGTCCCAGTGTTCCTTGAACATCTTGCGCGCCATGTGCAAGCGCCAGCGCACGGTCGCGTGCGAGGCCTTCACGGTGGCGGCGATTTCCTTGCATGACATCCCGTTCAGGTCTCGCAGTGCGATCACCGTTCGATACTTGGGCGGCAACTTCTCGAGCGTCGCGTGAACATCCCGCGTCAGCTCGGCGCTCTCGATGCGATCACCCGGATGCTTGCCTGGATCCGGGTCCTTCAGCACGTCCACCATGTCATCGATCGAGATCGCCCGGTTCTTGGCGGACCGGCGCAGGCGATCGATGGCGAGGTTCACGACGATGCGGTAGAGCCAGGTATAGAAGCTCATGCTGAAGTCGAATCGCTTCAGCGCACGGTAGACGCGGATGAACGCTTCCTGGGTGATGTCACGACTCTCTTCCGCTTGCCCCGTGAGGTGATAGGCGACCCAGTATGCCTTCTCCTGGTAACGGAGCATCAGCAGCGCGAACGAGTCCTCATCGCCCTCGATCGCACGGTGGATCAGCTCGCCATCAGTGGGATCGGACATCGGATGATTCGGGGAGTGGCCGGCACGGACATCGCGCGCCCATTTTATCGCTGCTGCCATCGAACCCACCCAAAAGCTGGATGCCTGTCGATCGCCACCGTCGCCGACGGTGGCGGCGCTGCCCAAACCATTTCGAACGCAGCTGTTACGGCTGCGCTGCGAGGCTGTTGGAAAATAGTTTCACGCCGGAGCTCGAGGCCCTGGCTCAGGGTGACCCGATGCGGCGGTATTTCTCGTGGCGAAGCTCGAGCAAGGTCTCGGCATCGAGCTTGAGCAGGTGTTGCAAATGCGAGAGCACACTGTCTCGCAATCGGATTGCGGTCTTGGCGGGATCGCGGTGGGCACCCCCGAGCGGCTCCGGCACGATCTCGTCGACGATGCCGAGGTCCTTCAGGTCGGCGGCGGTGAGCTTGAGCGCGGCCGCGGCGACGTCCTTCTTGTCGCCATCCTTCCACAGGATGGCCGCACAACCCTCCGGCGAGATCACCGAGTAGTAGGCGTGCTCGAGCATCAGCAAGCGATCGCAGACGCCGATGCCGAGCGCCCCACCCGATCCGCCCTCGCCGATCACCACCGACACGATCGGCACGCGCAGCCTGGACATCCTGAGGATGTTGACGGCGATCGCCCGAGCCTGACCGCGCTCCTCGGCACCGATGCCGGGATACGCGCCCTGGGTGTTGATCAGGGTCACGATCGGCAGGCCGAACTTCTCGGCCAGCTCCATCTTCGCGAGCGCCTTGCGATAGCCTTCCGGATGCGCACAGCCCCAGTTGCAGTCGACGCGCTCCTCGGTGGTCTTGCCCTTGCGATGGCCAACCAGCATCACGCGCTGATCCGCCAGCCGACCGATGCCGGTGACGATCGCGCGGTCGTCACCGTACAGCTTGTCGCCGTGCAGCTCGACGAAGTCCTCGAAGATCAGGTTCAGGTAGTCGGTGGTGAGCGGCCGCAAGCTGTGCCGGGCAAGCTGCACCTTCTGCCACGGCGTGAGCTCGGCGAAGATGCGCTTCAGCATCTTCTCGCGCAGCGCACGCAGCGGCTTGATCTCCGCGCCCAGGTCCATCTTCGTCGACTTCGCCAGATCCTCGAGCTCGGTGATCTTGACCTCGAGCTCCACCACCGGCCGCTCGAAATCGAGGTACTCGCGATACACGTCGTCCTGGGCACGCGCCATCTGGTCCTCACCGCAGAGCAACACCGCGTCCAGGGTAGCGCGCCCCGACGTCGAGCTCCAGCGCTCACCCTTGACTCTTGCTCGCCGCTCACCACAATACCGTTCGCCGGTCTCCTCTCCCACCCAGCGACCCGTCCCTTCGCCGCCAGCGTGAGGCAAGCCTCGCCCCAGCCGCAGGCGGCGGGTGCCGATGATGGCTCTAGCAAAGGGAAGCTCATGTCCTCGCCAAGCTCGCCATGGCGCGTCGAGATCTCGCTGCGACCTGCGCTCAAGGATCCCCTTGGGCATCGCCTCGGCGAGGAAGCGCGCGAGGTGCTCGGCCAGAACGTGCCGGTGAAGACATTGCAGGGCTACGCATTCCATGGTCCGCACGGGCGCGACGCCGCGCTCAAGCTCGCCAACGAACTGTTCCTCGATCCTGTGCTGCACGAGCTCACACTGCTAGGCGCTGGCGAGATGCCGGTGACGCTCGCCGGCCAGCGTCGCATCGATGTCGTGCGCCGCATCGGTGTGATGGAGCCGGCCGCTGGCTCGGTCGCGCGTGCCGGCCGCGCACTGGGTCACGAGCTCCACGGCATCCGCACCTACCGCACGTTCTTCGTGCCCGACGAGCTCGGCATCGGCCGCATCACCGAGCTGGCGCGCAAGCTGCTCGCGAACGAGCTGATCGAGGAGGTGATCTTCGACAGCGCCCGGCCGATCGAGCCGGCGGCGGAACCGGGCGAGCGCAGGTTCGACCGAGTCGAGATCGCCCTGCGCGACGCGTCCGACGCGCAGCTCACCGAGATCTCGGCGCACGGTGGGCTCGCGCTCTCCCTGGTCGAGATGCAGGCGGTGCGCAGCCACTTCCGCGCGCTCGGCCGCGAGCCCACCGACCTCGAGCTCGAGACGATCGCCCAGACCTGGTCCGAGCATTGCAAGCACAAGACGCTCACCGGACCAATCGAGATCGGCGACCAGCGCTACGCGAGCTTGCTCAAGGAGACCATCTTCCACGCCACCAGGAAGCTCGCACGCGACTGGTGCCTCTCGGTGTTCGAGGACAACGCCGGCGTGATCGCCTTCGACGATCACTGGGCGGTCACGTTCAAGGTGGAGACGCACAACCACCCATCCGCCCTGGAGCCCTACGGTGGTGCCGGCACTGGCATCGGCGGGGTGATCCGTGACACCCTCGGCACCGGTCGCGGCGCCAAGCCGATCTTGAACACCGATGTGTTCTGCTTTGGCCCCCCCGACTGGCCCCGCGACCGGGTGCCGAAAGGGGCGTTGCATCCCAAGCGCGTGATGCGCGGCGTGGTCGCCGGCGTGCGCGACTACGGCAACCGCATGGGCATCCCCACCGCGAACGGTGCGGTGTTCTTCGACGATCGCTACGTCGGCAACCCCCTCGTGTTCTGCGGCAGCGTCGGGCTCCTGCCGCGCTCGCTGGTCACCAAGGAGGTGCGCGCCGGCGACCAGGTCGTGCTGATCGGCGGCCGCACAGGTCGCGACGGCATCCACGGCGCCACGTTCTCATCGCTCGAGCTGCACGAGGAGTCGGACACGGTTTCCTCGGGCGCCGTGCAGATCGGCAATGCGATCGAGGAGAAGAAGGTCCTGGACGCGCTGCTCGAGGCACGCGATCAAGATCTCTATCGCTCGGTCACCGACTGCGGCGCGGGTGGCCTGTCGTCGGCGGTCGGCGAGATGGGCGCCGGTGGCGGCGCCGAGGTGGAGCTGGAGCGCGTGCTGCTCAAGTACCACGGGCTCACGCCCGCCGAGATCTGGATCTCGGAGGCGCAGGAGCGCATGGTGCTGAGCGTGCCCGAGGTGAAGGTGCCGGCGCTGCTGCAGCTATGCAGCGAGCACGACGTGGAGGCCGTGGTGATCGGTCGGTTCACGAGCACCGGCCGGCTGATCGTGAAGCACCGGGGCATCACGGTGGGCGACCTCGACATGCGCTTCCTCCACGACGGGCTGCCCAGGGTCGCACGCCGGGCGGTACCGCCGACGCCGCCCGCCGTCCTGCCCGCTCTGCCGAAGTCGCCCGCGATCGGCGAGGCGATTCTCGCGCTGCTCGCCGCGCCCAACATCACCAGCAAGGAAGCGATCATCCGCCAGTACGACCACGAGGTACAGGCCGGCTCGGTGATCAAGCCGCTCGTGGGCGTGCATGCGAGCGGCCCCGCCGACGCGTGCGTGATCCGTCCCGTGCTCGCCAGCCGGCGCGCGATCGCGATCGCGAACGGCATGAACCCTTGCCAGGGCGACCTCGATCCGTATCGGATGGCCGTGAACGCAGTCGACGAGGCGATCCGAAACCTGGTTGCCGTGGGCACCGATCCAGATCGGATCGCGCTGCTCGACAACTTCGCGTGGGGCAACACGCAGCTGCCGGATCGGCTCGGCTCGCTGGTGCGTGCCGCGGAGGGTTGCCGCGACGCTGCGCTCGCGTACCGCACGCCGTTCATCTCCGGCAAGGACTCGCTCAACAACGAGTTCCGCACCGGCGATCAGACGATCGCGATCCCGCCCTCGCTGCTGATCTCGGCGATCGGCGTGCTCGACGATGCCGAGCGCACCGTGACCATGGACTTCAAGCAGCCGGAGCAACGCCATCGTGCTGATCGGCGAGACTGCGGACGAGCTGGGCGGGTCGCACTACCTGCGACTGCTGGCGCAGGCCGCGGCCGGCTCGGTGCCGAGCATCGATCTGCAGTCGGCGCCGCGCATCATGGGCGTGATGCACCAGGCGATCGTGAGGCAGCTCGTGCGCTCTTGCCACGATCTATCGGAAGGCGGCCTTGGCGTGGCCTTGGCAGAGATGTGCTTTGCCGGCGCGGTCGGTGCCGTGGTCGACCTGACCAGCGTGCCGAGCCGGACGACACTGCGTGACGACGTGCTCCTGTTCAGCGAGTCGGCGCCCCGCTTCCTGCTGGAGGTCGGGCCCGACCAGCTCGCCGACCTGCTCTCGCTGTTCGAGCGGGCGGGCATTCCCTGCGCCATGATCGGCTCGACCCGCGGCCACTCGACGCTGGTGCTGCGCTCGAACGGCAAGGAGATCGCGTGCCTGACGATCGACGCGCTCGAGCAGAGCTTCCGCAGTGGTCTCGAACTGTGATTGCGCGAGGTGCTTGAGATGCGAACTGTTCCCGTGCTCGTCTTGAAGGCTGCTGGCACCAACTGCGACGCCGAGACCGCATTCGCGTTCGACCAGTGCGGTGGCGATTGCGACATCGTCCACGTCAACCGCTTCCTGCGCCGGCCCGAGCTGCTGGAGGAGTACGCGATCCTCGCGATCCCGGGCGGGTTCTCGTACGGCGACGACCTGTCCGCTGGCAAGGTGTTCGCGATCGAGCTGCTGCGGGTGCGCGATCACATCGAACGATTCGTGCAGCGCGGCGGCTTGATGCTCGGCATCTGCAACGGTTTCCAGGTGCTGGTGAAGACCGGCTTCCTGCCGGACACGCGCACCGGCGGCGAGCGCCAGGAGGTGACGCTCACCGACAACGACTCGGACCACTACGAGGACCGCTGGGTGCAACTCAAGGTCGGCACCACGCGCTCGCCGTTCTTCCCGCACGAGGATCAATTCGAGCTGCCGGTGGCACACGCCGAAGGCAAGCTCGTGATGCGCAACGATGGCGTCGCGGCGGCGGTGCTGAAGGACCACGTGGTATTGCAGTACGTGGATGCCAGCGGCCGGCCGACCCAGCGTTACCCGGAGAATCCCAACGGCTCTGCGCATGCGATCGCCGGGCTGTGCGACCGCAGCGGCCGCGTGCTGGGTCTGATGCCGCACCCCGAGCGCCACTTCTTCGGCCACCATCATCCGCGCTGGACGCGCGGCGAGTCGCCCGGGGAGCGCGGTGCCGGCGCGCGGTTGTTCGAGAATGCGGTGCGCGCCGCGCGCGAGGCGCTCGGCTGAACCAGGGCACGCGAGGCGGGCAGCTCGCGCCTCAGGCCGACGAGACCTGGAGGCGAGCCAGCACGTTCTTGGCGTGCTTGTCCTTCGGATAGCGCTGGGCAAGGACGCGCAGCAGCTCGCGACCCAGCTCGGCCTCGCCGTTCAGTCGGTCGGAGAACGCAACGCCGAGGTGGTAGTAGTCGTCGGGCCCGAGGACGTGCTCGGCGGTGAGGCGCGCCAGCAACGGGAAACGGTCTTCGACCAGCAGCGAGTGCATGGTCACGATCGCCGGATCGTCGCTGCGCGGCTCGGCGTGATTGGCGCGGGTGCTGAGCTTGAGCTGCAGCACGCCGACCTGGAAGCGCACCTCGGCGGCGCGGCGCTCGCTCTCGGTGAGCAAGGACATGCACTGCAGCGCCTCGCCGAAGCGCTGTGCTTCCTTGAGCTTGGTGGCGCGCGCCAGCAGCAGCTCGAGGGTCTGCTCGGGCGCAATCTGCCGCAGCAGCTGCAAGAACGCGTCCTTGAGGGGGCTGTTGCGGTCGACCAGCTCGTGCACGCGCTCGGCAAGGCGCTTCACCTGGTCCTTCTTCAGCTTGATGCCGTGCGGGCGCAGCGTGCGCGACAGCACCCAGGCGAGGTCCAGGCTCTCTTCCTTCAGGAAGCGCTCGAACAGCATCGGCCGCGCCGAATGGAGGTAACACAGTGACTCGGCGGCAAGGTCGCGGATCGGCGGATCGCCGCTCTCGAGGAACTCCATGAGCGCCTTCGCCACCCGCGGCGTGTCGAACTCGCGCAGCTTGCGCAGCGCGAAGCGTCGCGCCGGCGTCCAGCCGTTCTTGGACAGCTGCAGCAGGCGATCGATGAACGCATCTGGCAGCGCGAGCGGGGTCAGGATCTCGATGGCCGGCGCCACCACGCCGGTGAAATCGCGATCGTCGAGCGCATCGAGCAGGTGCTTCGCGAGCTCGGCGGTCGCCGGGCCGTTCAGACCGAGCTGACGCAACGCCCTCAGCGCCTCGGCTCGCGTCGCTGGGTGCTGATGGACCGCAGCGTGCGCCAGCAGCGCGGTCTGCGCCGATGGCAATCGCAGCGCCCCGAGCAAACGGATGCCAGCCAGCGTGGCGGCACGACTGCGTCGTGCCCGCGGTGTCTCCAGGAACGCCTCGATCCTCGCTCGCAACAGCTCGCGCTCGCCCTCGTCCAGGTTCGGCACCTCGCGCTCGAACGCGCCGCAGATCGCCTCGACGATGTCGGCGTCGTCCTCGAGCAGGCCCTGCATGAGCAGGTTGAGGCCATCGCGCCCGCGCACCCGCACCAGCGCCGCGTAGATCGTACCCCGGTCCTGCTGGGTCGAGTGCTCGAGCATGCTTCGGAACTCGCGCGCCACGCCAGGGCCATAGGCAGCGACGACCCCGAGCGCGCGCTCGCGCACGTCCGGCGCGGCGCGCAGCATGGGCAGCAGGAACGGCAGGGCTTCCTTCGCCCGGATGCGCTGGAGCGCGGCAAGGATGTGGTTCTTGAGCGGCAGGTCGGCGCTGCCCAGCGCCTTGCCGAGCGCGGTCACCACCTCGCCGTCGCGAGGCGCGAGCTCACCGAGCACCATGGCCGCAGCACATTGGCGATCCGACGCCTCGCTGTGCAGCATCGCGAGTATCTTCTGAACATCGGAGGTCATGCGCGTGTCGTTCTCCGCGGCCCGAAAGCGTCCTCCCCCCAACTTTTGTGGAGCACGATTCTAATTTTTTTCAAGAGCCTGGCAACGCACGATCTCGACAAAGGTCGGTCATTCCCGAGGTGCACACGTTAACTCGATGGCCACGAGGAGCTTACAGGCTCAAAAAAGACCTCCGTGAGCTGTTCGAGCGGACCACGGCTCAGCCCGCCTGCAGCCAGGTTATCCAGACCTCATCCACAGGATACCGAGACCTTTTCCGGCGGTTCCCCACGACCGCCGAGCCCATTTCGCTCGCGCTGTGCGAGCTCGAGGTCGGACTGCACCATCATCGCCAGGAGCTCGCGGAACGAGACCCGTGGCCGCCATCCCAGCTCGCGCAGCGCTCGGCTGGCATCGCCCGCCAGCGCATCGGTCTCAGCGGGACGCAGCAGCTGCGGATCCACACGGACGTACTCCTGCCAGTCGAGGCCGACCATCGCGAACGACAGCTCGCACAGCTCGCGCACCGAGTGCGTCTCGCCGCTGGCGATGACGTAGTCGCCAGGCTCGGCTCGCTGCAGCATGCGCCACATCGCCTCGACATAGTCGGCGGCGAAGCCCCAGTCGCGGCGCGCCTCCAGGTTGCCGAGGTGCAGCCGGTCTTGCAGGCCGAGCCGGATGCGCGCCGCGGCGCGGGTGATCTTGCGCGAAACGAATGACGGGCGGCGCCGCGGCGACTCGTGGTTGAACAGGATGCCGTTGGCGGCAAACAGACCGTGCGCGCCGCGGTGGCGCACGACGTGCCAGTGAGCGGCCAGCTTCGCCACGCCGTATGGCGTGCGCGGGCGGAACGCGGCGCGTTCATCGTGGCGCTCGTGCTGCGCCACTCCGAACATCTCCGACGAGCCCGCTTGATAGAAGCGAATCGCCTTGCCGGTTGCCTGCTGCGCCGCCCGTGCGATCTCGAGCAGCCGCAGCGTGCCGAGCGCGAGCACGTCGGCGACGCGCTCGGGGTCGGCGAACGAATCCCGCACGGCCGAGTCGCCGGCGAGGTGATAGATCTCGTCGGGGCACGCCCGTCGGACCGCGTCGCACAAGCTCGCCCGGTCGCGCAGATCGCCGTGATGGAGAGTGATGTGCGGCAGGACCTGCTCGAGGTTGGCGAACGCCGCCGCAGTCCGGCTCGCCGGCAGCGGCGCCCGCACCAGACCATGCACCTCGTAGCCCTTGCCGAGCAAGAGCTCGGCCAGGTACGAGCCATCCTGACCCGCGATGCCGGTGATCAGCGCTCGCATGTGCCGCTCGGCCAGGAGGAGCACACGTCCGCGACGCGCAGGCTCGCCACCAGGCTCGTGTAACGCTGCACGCCGGCCTTGCGGCTGCCGTGTTCGACCGCGTACCACCGCCCGTTCGCGCCGAGCCGGGCGCACAGGTCAGGGTCATCGCGCAGCTGCATCACCGCGCGCACCAGCGCCGCTTGATCGCCATGCCGCACGCACACGCCGGCCCGCGCCCGGGCAACCAGCCGCCACGCATCGCTGTCCGGCGACCCGACCAGCAGCACCGGACGGGCGCTGCTCATGATCGCGTACAGCTTGGACGGCACCGACTCGACCGACAGCTCTGGCCGCATCATCACCAGCGACACGTCGGCGGCGGCAAGCAGCAGCGGCAGCTCGGCGCGCTCGGCGAAGCCATGAAACTCGACGTTGCCGAGCGCGCGCGTGCGCGCCGCACCCTGCAGCGCGCGATGGCCTGCGCCCTGGCCGACGATCACGAGCCGCACGCCGCCGAGCTGCGGCGCGATGTCGAGCAGCACGCCGAGCCCCTGGCTGTGGCCGACGTTGCCCGAGTACATGACGATGCACGCACCGACCCAGCCGCGCTGGCGCGCCAGCAGGTTGTCGCGCGGCTGCGGTGTGATCGCATCGGTGTCGACCAGTTGAGGATGCAGTGCAGCTTCTCGGCGGGAACGCCCTTCGCCTGCAGGTTCGCGCGCGCGCCCTCGGAGATCACGCACACCGCGGCCGAAGCGCGATACACGGCAGCTGCTCGCAGCGGAGGATCCGCTGCGCACCAGCCAGCGGCGGCGCAGCAAGCCGAGCTTGACCGCCACATCCGGGTAGATGTCCTGCACATTGTCGATGAAGGCGCCGCCACAGCCAGCGCGCCACCACAGCCAGCACGCCCACGGTCGGCGGTGGCGTGCACGCAAACACCACGTCATGGCGGCCGGCGGCGAGGATCGCGAGCAACCCGGTCGCGAGGAAGCTCAGGTAGTTGAGCGCGCGCCGCCACAGCGCACCGGTCCGTGGCACCGACACGCGGCAACGGACGATGCGGTAGCCGGGCGCGGCGCGCTCCACCTCGAACAACCGGCGGTACCGCGGCGCGAGCGCCGTGCGCTGGTAGTGCGGGAACGAGCACACCACCGTGACCTGGTGCCCGTGCGCGAGCCAGCCTCGGCCAGGCTCGACATCAGCGGCGGATCCGGGCCGATGTCGGGCACGTAGTAGAAGCTGAGCAGCAGGATGTTCACGCCTTGCACACCAGGTAATTGCCGATCGCGAGCGCGTCCATCCTGGTGCGCGCGAAGCACGCCAGCGCCTGGTCCGGGGTGCAGACGATCGGCTCGTTCTCGTTGAACGACGTGTTGATCAAGACCGGCACGCCGGTGATCGCGTCGAACTCGCGCAACAGCTCGGCGAACAGCGGTGCAGCGCCCTGGTCCACGGTCTGCAGCCGGCCGGTGCCGTCGACGTGCGTCGCCGCGGGGATGCGCTCGCGCTGCTGCGCGCGCACCTCGTACACCTTGCTCATGAACGGCTCGCTCGCGCTCTGCACGAAGAACTCGCCGGTGCGCTCGGCGAGCACTGCCGGCGCGAACGGTCGAAAGCGCTCGCGCTGCTTGATGCGACCATTGAGCACGTCCTTCATGTCGGCCCGGCGCGGATCGGCGAGGATGCTGCGGTTGCCGAGCGCGCGCGGCCCCCACTCCATGCCACCCTGGAACCAGCCGACGATCGCGCCGGTCGCGAGCAGCCGCGCGACGACGCGGCACAGGTCCGAGTCCGCGTGCCACCGCGCGGCGAGCGCGTTGCGCGCCAGCGCCTCGGCCACTGCTTCGTTGGTGAAGCGCGGGCCCAGCGCCGCGTGCTGCATCACGTAGCAGCGCGGGTGGCCGAGGAGCTCGTGATGGATGTGGTACGCCACGCCGAGCGCGGTGCCGCCGTCGCCGGCGTTGGGTTGCACGAACAGCTCGCGAAACGGCGTGGCGCGCGAGATCCTGCCGTTCAACACGCTGTTGAATGCCACGCCGCCGGCGAGGCACAGGCGCGACATGCCGGTCTGACGGTGCAGGCGGTGCACCAGCGCCAGCACCGCTTCCTCCAGCATCGCTTGCAAGGATGCGCTCCAGTCGGCGGTGTCCTGGGTCAGCGCAGCGTCCGGCGCGCGCGGCGGCCCGAGCTCGGCGACCAGCCGTGGCGAGAACAGCGGTGACAGCAGCGGCCGTCCCGAAGCGGAAGTCGTCTCGACGCCCACCACGTGATGCACGAAGTGATCGAGGTCGAGCTCGAACGTGCCGTCTGCTTGCACGCGCACCAGCCGGCGCAGCCTGGCGAGGTGGCGTGGCTCGCCGTACGCGGCAAGCCCCATCACCTTGCCCTCGTCGCCATACCCCGGGAAGCCGAGCCACTGGCACAGCGCGCTGTAGAAGATGCCGAGCGAATGCGGGAACCGGATCGAGTCGAGCAGCTCGAGGCGCCGGCCGCGCCCGACCGCCGACATGGTCGTGACGAAGTCACCGGCGCCGTCGATCGACAGCACGGCCGCATCGGGGAACGGCGACACGAAGAAGGCGCTCGCCAGGTGCGCGTGGTGATGCTCGACATGATGCAGCTCGGCGCGCAGCTCGCCCGCGCGCACCTGCAGCTGCTCGCACAGCTCTGCCTTCCAGTCGCGCACGCGGCGCCGGTGGCCAAGCCGCGCCTGCACCAGCTCGAACCGCGGCCGCTGGCGCAGGAGGAACATCGCCTTGTGGTACAGGTTCGCGCGCGGGTCCCGTGAGATGCCCACGTGATCGAGATCGCGCACATCGATGCCGCCGGCGGCGAGGCAATGGCGGATCGCCATCGCCGGAAAGCCGGACCAGTACTTCACCCGACACAGCCGCTCTTCCTCGACGGCGGCGATCAGCTCGCCATCGCGAATCAGGCAGGCCGAGGCATTCGCGTGATAGGCGTTGATGCCGAGGATGTTCATGCCGTCCCCGACGTCTCACGCTCGCTCGCGAGCTGGCCGTACAGCGCTTCCAGCTCGCACAGCGGCGCGTGCCAGGCGAGCCCGCTCGCCACTTCCGGACAGCGCCGGCGCATCCTTGCACGCAGCTCTTCGTCGTCGAGCAGATGCGCCATCGCCTGCCCCACCGCGTCCGGCGTCAGGGCGACGACGCGGCCAGCGCGATCCTGGACCAGCGGCGCGATGCCGCAATGCTCGGAGATCACCACCGGCAGGTTGGCGGCGATTGCTTCGGCCACCACGTTGCCGAAGTTCTCGTTGTGCGACGGCAGCACGAGCAGGTCGGCGTCTCGCAGCGCGGCGAGCCGGTCGCGCCCGTAGAGGGCGCCGACGAAGTGCACGCGCCGCTCGATCGCGAGCTCGAGCGCGAGCTGGCGCAGGCGTTGCTCGTACGCGGCATCCTCCACCGGTCCGGCAATGATCAGACGGTGCCGCCGTGCATGCCTTGCGAACCCCCGCATCAGGACGTCGATGCCCTTCTTCGCGCACAGCCGGCCCAGGAACAACGCGACCCGCTCCGGCTCGCCGATGCCGATCGTGGTGCGCAGCTCGCCCCGCGGCGGCAGGCGGGCGAACGCGTCGAGGTCGACGCCGTTGCGCCGCAGCACGATGCGCGCTGCCGCGAGCCCGGCGCCGCAGAGCTCGTCCCGCTCTTGCGCCGACGTGGCCACCACGCGGCGCGCGCGCCGCGCCATGCGTGCGCCGACGAGCCCATGGTACAGCTGCTTCTTGAGCCAGCTCCGGCCGATCGGCCGGAACGCCCCGAGCGGTTCCAGCACGTACGGGACGCGCGCCTGCCACGCGCGCGCCGCGACCACCGGTCCGAGCGCATGGTAGTAGCCGTAGATGTGGATCACATCGAAGCTCGCGACCTGCCGGCGGGCGAAGGCGAGCGCATCGGGATGGAAGCCCACCGACCGATAGCGCAGCGGCGCCGCACAGTAGAGAATCGAGACGCCGCGCACCTGCGCGTGCACGCTGTGACGGCTCAGCACGCGATCGATCGCGAGCATGCTCGAGGTGAGCACGGTCACCTGATGGCCGCGCTGCACGAGCCACTCGGCAATGGTCTTCACCTTGGTAGCTGGCCCGCCGAACGCGAGCGCTGGATGGTAATAGGGCGTGACCTGCAGCAGCCTCATGCTCAGTTCAGGTTGCGTTGCACCCACTCGCTCAGGACGTAGAGCGCCCACGGGCGCGACCACGAGCTGCGCCCGCGCGCGAAGTCGTCCCACAGCGCGGCCACCTGATCGCGGGCCAGATGCTCGGCGAGCGGCGCTGGCAACGATCGCAACGCCGTCGCCACGGTCGGCTGCAGCTCGTGCTGCAGCCAGCGGCCGAGCGGGAACGTGAAGGTCTTCTTCTTGCCGGTGGGCATGCCCGGGCGCAGCAGCGCCATGGCACGCGCGAGCAGCGGCTTCGCCCGCGGCCCGCGAGCTTCACCGCCCCTGGCAATCGCACCAGGTGCTCGAGCAGCGGCTCGTCGAGGAACGGCACGCGCACCTCGATGCCATGCGCCATGCTCATCGCATCCGTGTCGCGCAGCAGCGTGCTCACGAGATAGTGCTTCGCCTCGAGGTACGAGACCGCGGTCACGGGATCGTAGCGGCGGGCGCGCGCCACCGTGGCAAGGACGTAGTCGTCGCGCACGCCGGCACACTCGCCGCCAGCCTGGTCGCTCGCGAGCAGGCGCGCGCGCTGCACCGGCGTCAGCAGCGCGCGGGTCAGGAAGTAAGGATGGCCGAAGTACGACTCGCCGGCGAGCAACGCGCGCAGCTTGCGACCGCGATCACCGCGGGCGACGCCGGCGAGCAGGCGCGCACCGCCTGCCTGCATCCAGGGCTCGAGGCGGCGCCAGTGCCGCTCGAGCGCGAGCCAGCGCGGCAAGCTCCTCGAACAGCGCGTAGCCGCCGAACGTCTCGTCGCCGCCCAGCCCCGAGAGCACCACCGGGACGCGCGACTCGGCTGCCGCGCGGGCGACGAAGTAGGTGTTGATCCCATCCATGCTCGGCTGGTCCATCGCCCGCAGATAGCGGGGCAGCTCCGCCTGCACGTCGCTCGCGGCCACCGTCACCTCGCGATGCGCACTACCCCACCGCGCCGCGGCGCGCTGCGCCGCAGCACCCTCGTCGAACGCGCGCTCGGCGAACCTGACCGTGAAGCTGTGGATCGGCGTGCGCAGCTCGCTCGCGATCGCGATCAGCGCGGTGGAATCCATGCCACCGCTCAGGAACACGCCCACCTCGGTGTCGCTCGCCAGCTGTCGGTGCACCGCGTCCTCGAGCAGCTCGGCCACGCGCCGCGGGGTGTCGCCGATGGTCGCCGCCGCCCGCGTCTCGTGCTGCTCCGGCAAGTCCCAGTAGCGGCGCAGCGTGCGCGTGCTGCCGCGCACGTGCAGCAGATGGCCAGCAGGCAACGACTGAACCCCGGCCACCAGGGTCACCGGCTCCTGCACCGAGCCGAACGCCAGGTAGCTCTCCAGGCCGGTGCGGCTGAGGCGCGGCGCCGCCATGCCGGCCCTGAGCAAGGCGCGCACCTCCGAGGCGAACGCGAACCGCGCCTCCTGCGCGCAGTAGTACAACGGCTTGATGCCGAGGCGATCGCGCGCCAGCAACAGCTGCGGCGGCGCGGTGCGTCCGTCCCACACCGCCAGCGCGAACATGCCGCGCAGCTCCGTCACCGAGGCCTCGCCCCATTCCTCGTACGCGTGCACCACGACCTCGGTGTCGCAGCGGCTGACGAAGCGATGGCCGTTGTGCGCGAGCTGCGCACGCAGCTCCGCGGCGTTGTAGATCTCACCGTTCAGCACTGCGGCCACCAGGCCATCCTCGCCGTACACCGGCTGATGTCCGAGCGCGACGTCGATGATGCTGAGGCGGCGGGCGGCGATCGCCAGCTCGCGATCGATCAGCATGCCGCGGTCGTCCGGACCACGATGCGTCAAGGCGCGGCTCATGACGCGCAGCACGCGCAGCTGCGCGCGGCGGTCGAGCCGCTCGTCGACGATGCCCGCTATGCCACACTTGGGCGGTGCTCGTGGTCACTGCCTTCGCGGCGTTGCTGGAATCGCATGGTCGCTTCCGCGCACGCTGCCAGCAGCGCGCGCTCGACCACAGCGGGTGCGTGCCGCTCGAGGTAGCGCTGCCGCGCGTTTCGCTGCAGCACGCGCAGCCGCTCCGGCTGCGCCAGCAATCCGCTCACCTGCCGCTCGAGCTCGCGCGCATCTCGCACCGGCACCGTGCACCCGACCAGCTGATCCGGGAACAGCTCGGGCAACGGCGGCAGATCGGAGGTCACGATCGCACAGCCATGCGCCATCGCCTCGACCGCGGCGAGACCGTAGGTGTCCGCCTGCGTGGGCATGAGCAAGACGTCGGCTGCCGCCATCAGCTGGCCGACGTCGACCGCGCGCGCCGAAGCGTGCCAGCGCACGTACGGCAGTCGCGACAGGGCGCGGCGCAGCGCGGCGCGCGGGCGGCTCACGACGTCGAGCGTGATGTGTGGGAATCGCCGTCGCACGCCGGGGATGGCGGCGAGCACCTCGCCCAGGCCCTTGCGCTCGGCGTCGACGCCCACGAACAGCAGCCGCCGGCCAGTCTTGCGCGCCAGCGCGTCGCCGGCGCGTGGCTCGCGTACCGGGCATGGCGCATGGATGACGCACCGGCACGTCCAGCGCTGGCACCAGCTCGTGCAGCCGACGAGCACCATCCTCGGTCCACACCACCAGGAGGTCGCAGTGGCGGGCGGCGCGCTCGAACAGCGCGGCGACGTCGGCCTGCGCATGCCGGCCGGCGAAGTCGTAGTACGCGGCCGGCGCGATGCCTTGCGTGCTCCACACGATCGCGCAACGACGCGGCCCACGTGGCAGCGCTGGCAGCCGCAGATGGCTCAGGATCACGTCCCGGGAAAGGTCGGCCGCGCCGACGTGCAGCCACCGCGACCCGACCAACAGCGCGCGCCGCAGCACCGCCGGCAGGCGACGCACGCACGCGCGCTCGAGCAGCCTGCTGCGCAGCACGCTCGCACGCCGCAGCCACGAGTCGCTCACCATCGCCGCATGCCCGGCGAACGCCGGCAGCCTGAGCACGTCCAAGAGGAACGTCACGTCGCCGCCCAGCGCGCGCAGCTCGTGCGCCGTCGCGTTGACCAGGATCGCCGGCGTCATGCGCACGCCGGCCTCGGGCTGGCGTCAGGTTGCGGCTCGCATCCGGCCAGCACTGGCAGCTTGGCGACGATGCCGGCGCAGAACCACAGCGCGGCGTTGCTCAGGTAGTCCTGGAACACCTGCATGCCCGCCGGGCACACGACGAACAGGAACACCGAGCTCCACAGCGCGATCGCGAACGCAAGGCCGTGGTAACGGGTCGCTCGCAGCGCGACGACCTGCCGCCATTCGAACCATGCAAACGCGATCAGCCACCACACCCACAGCAACAGCCCGACGACGCCGTACTCCCAGACGATCGCGCTGTGCAGACCCTCGGTGGCCATGAGCGCATACGGGTCGCCGTACAACAGGCTGGCGAGGTAGTAGAGGCCCTGCGAGGCGCTGCCGGTGCCATGCCCCGGCAGGCCGGAAGCGAGCAGGCTCGTGATGAAATTGTTTCCCTGCAAGCGCAGCCGAGCGAGCCCTCGAACGCGCTCGACGACGGGAACAGCGTCTCGCGGTAGAACTGCAGCACCGGATCGATCTGCTGGTGCAGCAGCGACACCAGCACCGTCGCGCCGAGCAACAGCACCACGCCGAGCTTCAAGACCGGATGACCGCCGTTATCCGGCTCGGTGTGCCCTCGGCACAGGAGCGCGCCGGAATGCGAGCACCACTCCCACCAGCGCGGCGCGGTGGCCATTGAACAGGAGCGCACTGCCGATCAGGAGCACGTTCAGCATCGTGATGCGGCGCCATGGCGCTCTACCGCGGCGCGCCGTCTCGAGGAACAGGTAGCCGATGCTCAAGAACAGGTTGGTGAACAGGAACAAGCCGAACCGGCTCGAGTCCAGGAACAGCGAGTTCGGGCGGAAGAACCGGCCGCCGTCGAGCGTCTGGCGCTGCGCGGCGAAGTCGCTCGCCTGGGCCACGGCGGGATTGAACAGCTCGATGCCCAGAACCGATTGCAGCAGACCGGCCACGGCCGCGAGCGCACCGAGGCACGTCAGCAGCCGCAGCAGCCCCACCAGCGCACGTTCGTCGCTCAGGTAGCGGTAGCCGACCAGCATCAGCGGCACGTAGATGAAGCTCATGCGCAAGCCGATCACCGCCATCAACGGGTGGCTCAGTTCGGATTGAAGGCCTGCGCCAGCGCGAAGCTGAACACCACTGCCGCGGGCACCACGAGCGTCCGGGTGCCAGGGCTCGCCGGCGCCAGCGCGCAGCTCGCGCAGGAAGAAGCTCGCGTAGATCGACACCAGGATCAGGTCCTTCGCGAGGTACAGGGTGACGTCGTTGCCGCTCGACTTGCGCAGCAGGTCCTCGAACACGATCCAGATGACGAAGCACTTGAGCTCGAGACGCCACGACTGCAGCGCGGCCAGCACCGCGAGCCCGATCAGGGCGAACGTCATGGCGAGCGTCATGGCAAGGAGCTCGCCGCCGCCACGCCGGGTGCGCGCGCGGCGTGCTCGCCGCTCGCGTCCTGCAGCGCCGCGATCGTTGCCCAGGTGAGCTGCCGCGCGAAGGCCGCGCGCCCATCGCTCGCGAGCCGCGCCCGCAGCCGTGGCGAAGCGATCAGGGCGCGCAGGCCTGCAGCGAGGCTCGAGCGGTCCGCGCGCGCCACCAGGAACGCGGTCTCGGCGTGCATGAACAGCTCGGTGTCGGTGTCCGGTCCCTACCGCCAGCACCGGCACGCCGCAAGCGAGCGCTCCGGCCAGCGCGCTGCTCTTGGTCGACGCGCCACCAGCGTCGGGATGGGCGTAGATGTCGGCCGAGCCGATGCACGCAGCCACGCTCGCCGCCGCCACGAACCCCACGAGTGCGCACACGTTCCTGCAGGCCGAGACCGGCGATCCGTTGGCGCAGCGCCTGCATGCGATTCGCCGGCGCCGCGGTCAGATCACCGATCCACACCAGACGGACGTCGCTGCCGCCGCGCACGACCTCGGCCACTGCGTCGATCAGCTCCTCGTATCGCTTGCACGCCTGCACCGTGCCGAACGTCAGCACCACGAACGACGACGCGGCTGCACCCCAGGCACGACG
This sequence comes from Planctomycetota bacterium, assembly GCA_046349655.1. Lineage (GTDB taxonomy): Bacteria > Planctomycetota > B15-G4 > B15-G4 > JAXMBY01 > JAXMBY01. The sequence continues at coordinate 28,266 of JAXMBY010000042.1, read as the reverse complement.
CAGCTCGTCGCGCTGCGTGCGTGCCAGCGGCACGAGCGGCGGCGCGAACCCGACCGGCGCCATCGCCACCGCCCGCGTCTTGGCGATGCGGCCAAGTGCACGCTGGCGTGCGCGCGTGGTCGCCACGACGTCGGTGGCGCAGCGGATCAGCAGCAGCGCTTGCAGCCGCTGCGCGACCGCAATCGACAGCTGTGCGAGCCAGCGCCACCGACCGCCGATCGCGTCGCCCGGCCACGCCAGGTACAGCTCGTGGAACGTGACGGTCACGCGGGCCCGCACGAGGCATCGCAGCAAGGCGAGCAACAGCGGCATGAACGGCGCGACGCCGAACCGGCCATGGCTGTACGGCGAGAACTGCACGATCACGCGCTCGGGGCGCGTCGCGCGCACCGCGCGCGCCACACGCAGTGCGGCGCCGATCCCGCGCCACCGTCGTGCCGCCCGCGTGATCGTCATGCCACGCCGCTCGCTGCTGCCGCCACCGGCATCGATCGTGCTCGCCACCACCGCGACCTCGTGGCCGCGCTCGCCGAATGCGAGCGCCAGCCGCTCGCTGTAGTCACCGACGCCGCACACCGCCGGTGGGAACGCGCAGGTCACCAGCGTGATCCTCACGGCGCACGGTCTCCAGGTGCGGCCGCGGCCTGGTGCAGCAGCAGCGCGCGATAGAGCGCGAGGGTGCGCGCCGCCGCCGCGTCCCAGGTGTAGCCGCGCGCGGTGAGAGTGGCCGCGGCTCCGAGCTGCGCGCACCGGCCGCGGTCCTCGAGCAGCTCGAGCGCGCGCGCCGCGAGCGCACCGGCGTCGCGGCACGCCACCAGATGGCCGTTCACACCATCCTCGATCAGGTCGGACGCCCCGCCCTCGTCGGTCGCCACGACGCCGAGGCCCGCCGCCATCGCCTCGAGCACGACGCGGCCGAAGCCCTCGCACAGCGACGGAAACAGCAGCACGCGATGCCGACGATACTCCTCGATCAACGCCGGCGTGGCGAGCTTGCCGATCACCCGCACGTGCGGCGAATCGAACCCGCCGCGCACGCGCGCCACCTGATCGTCGCCGACGCCGACGATGGTGAGCTCGGTGCCCGGCCGGCGGTCGGCGATGAGCGCGTACGCCTCCCGCAGGTAGCGCGTGCCCTTGCGCGGAATCCACGTGCCGACGTACAGCAGATCGTGGTCGCGACGCGCAGCGCCGCCGAACAGCTCGTCGCTCACGCCCGGCGGTGTGATGGCGATCTGCGCGTGCAACGGCCTCACCACGCGTTGCACGAAGTCGAGATCGCGCGAGCATGACACCAGCACGAGATCGCTGCCGCGCAAGGCGCTGCGCTCCTGCGGCAGCTGCACGTATCGGTGCCACAGGCCGAACTTCCACGAACGCGCATACAGGTCGCCGGTCTGCGCGTGGATGCGCCACATGCGCCCCAGCGTGCCCGCCGAGCGGTTCAGCACGAGCCGGGTGCGGGAGCGCTCGGCGCGCGAACGCAGCCGCGAGAACAAGTACGCAGCCGGATCCCAGCACTCGATGACATCATAGGGTCCGCGGGTGCGCTGCCACTCGCGGATGCGGCGCAGCATGCGCAGCGGCGTATCGGTGATGCTCGACAGGTTGCGGTTGAGGCGGCGCACGGCCGATGGCAGGTGCTCGCGATACAGAAGATCCACATGCACTCCGCGGCGCTCGAGGGCGGCGGCCAGGAACTCGGCCCAGCCGCTGGTGCCGGAGTCGCGATCGCGGTCCATGTCGAGCGCCATCAGCACCTTCATGACCGCGCGCTCTCCTGCCGCGCGAGCAGCGCATCGAGGCGATCCACGACCGAGGTCCACGTCCAGGCGCGCGCGGTCGCACGGCGGCGCGCGCTCAGGCTCGGGTCGCGCTCGCACAGCGCCGCATCGACCTGCGCGGCGAACGAGCTCGCGTCGTCGGCAGCCAGCACGAGGTCGCCGTGGCGCGCGAGCTCCGGCACGCGGGTCGCCACCACCGCCTTGCCGAACACGAACGCCTCGAGCACCTTGAGCGGCGCCTTGCAGTGCGACTGCGCCAGCGCGTACGGCAACAGCGCCACGTCCACATGGCGCAGGTAGCTGCCGATCTCGTGGTGCTCGCGCGGACCGTAGAGGTGCACGTTCGGCTCGGCCGCGAGCCGCTTGCGCCAGCGCCGCGGACAGCCGCTGCCGCTGCCGCCGCGGGTGGTACGGACCGATCAGCGCGAAGGCGACATGGCGGCGGGCGCGGGCGACGTCGTGCAGCAGCTGGTAGTCGATCTGATCGGCGATCGTGCCGATGAGCCCCGCCACCGGCGAGGGCGGCAGATCGATCGGCCGCTCGACGCGCGCGCCGGCGAGCGCGCCGACGTTCACTGCGAGCGGCAGGTATGCGACGCGCGGGTGGTGCGGCGCGAGCCGGCACTGCAGCGCGCGCGATCCCGCCACCACGAGATCTGCCGCAACCAGCATCCGGCGCTCGTCGCGAAGGTAGCGGCCATGCACCGCGTCGTTGGCGAAGTACACGAGCGCGGCGCGCGGCAGCAGGCGGCGCAGGTGATGGAATGCTGGGTGAAAGGCAATCGCCACAGTGGGCGGGGCCACGTCGCGCAGACGCCGTCGCAGCAACGCCGTCAGCACCCGTTCACCCGCGAATCCGGGGCAGAACACATCGAGCACGCGCAGCCGCGCCAGGTGGCTCTGGCGCAGTGGTACGCGCCGCGTGCGCAGCCCGCGCGGCGGGTTGAGGAACAGCACGTCGTTGTCGCGCGCCAGCTCCGCCGCCACGTGGTGCTTGCTGAGCGGCAGGAAGTCCCATGGCTCGCTGGAGGCCACCAGGATGGTTCGATCGCGAAGGTGCACGCGCATCGATCAGCGGACCCGGCAATACAAGGTGATGGTCTCGCAGCCGGTGATGCGACCTGGCACGCAGTGCCAGAGCAGCTGCCACAGGAAGCGCACGCGAAGTGACCACGACGGTGCGCGCTGCAGGTAGAAGCGGATCAGGTCCGGTCCATACCACAGCAAGTTCTTCGCCTGCACCTGCTCGACCACGAACTCGGCTTGCTCGACCAGGCAGCGCGCCGAGTCGGGCGTGTAGAACGCGAGATGATGCGGCAGGTTGCTGCCGTACCAGTCCTTGCCGAACAGCGCGAACGTGAACGCGCTGGCGTTGGGAATCGCGACCACCAGCCGGCCGTTCGCCTTGAGCAGCATGCGGCAGGTCGAGAGCGCGACCCGCGGCTGCGCGAGATGCTCGAGCACGTGGTTCAGCACGATCGCGTCGAAGCTGGCGGGCGGCAGCGCCGCGAGCGTCCCCGGGTTCTCGATGTCGCCCACCTCGGCCCGGTGGCCGTGCGCGCGCGCCCGCGCGACCGCTGCGTGTGATACCTCGAGGCCCCACGGCTCGAAGCCGCGCGCCTTGAGGTCGTCGAGCAGCACGCCGCGCCCGAAGCCGACGTCGAGGACGCGCGTGCCGTCCTTTGGTGAGAGGAGCACGCTGAGCGCGCGGCGCGGCACGAGCTTCCACAGCGCCGACACGTCGCGGCACGCGCCATGTGCGTCCCACACCCGGTCGCGCCAGGTCGCACGCCAGCCCGCGGCCCGCCCCCATGCTTGCCGCGCGTGGATGCCGGCGTAGGCGGCGCTCAGCGCGGCGGGTTGCGGTCGTGGGTGAAGGTACCAGAGCCCGCACCCATCGCAGCGCACCACGCGATGGCTCGCGCTCAGCACGCGCGCCGCTGAGGCCGCGGTCGATGCGCAGGCGACGCAGCCATGCGGCGCCGCTCGCACCGCGAGCGGCGTGGGCGCGACGGCATGCTTCACTTGCGGGCGACGATCCATGTGACCAGCGGGTAGTTCGGCTCGTTCCAGGTGGCGATCCAGCGCCGGACGCTCACCGTCGAGCGCGGCACGCTGAGATAGCGGAAGCGATCGCCGAGGAACACGAGCAGGTGCGCGAGCCGATTGCCCCAGCTGCCGCACAGCTCGATGCCGCTGAAGGCACCGCATAGCGTCCTCAGCCCGTCGATCGAGAATCGCCAGTAATCGCGCGGCCCCAGGTGCAGCTCGTACATGAACACGGTGCAATGGATGGCAAGGCCTCCAGGCCGCAGCACGCGGCGCGACTCGTCGATCGCACGCTGCGGGCTCGGCAGGTGCTCGATCACCTGGTCGCTGATGACGCAATCGAAGCTCGCGTCGGCGAACGGCAGCGCCTGCATGTCGATCTCGGGATAGCGCGTCTCGACGACGGTGGCGTGCCGGCAGTCGATCATGGGATGGAAGTAGTCGAGCCCGCTCACGCCCAGCACGGCGCCGCGAATCGGGCGGGCCGCAAAGTGCCGCTGCAAGCTCTCGTACATGAAGTAGCGGGTCAGGTGCGCGCGCCGCATGATCACGAGCGTCCCGACCAGCCCGCTGCTACGAGCCCCATCACCCGGCGCCGCGCCTGCGGGCCCGCCACCAGCGATGCCGCCGACCCGTACGCGAGCAGCGCGGCTGCGCCCAGCATGCTCACGGTGGTCACGTCCCACGAGCACGGCATCTGGCGGCCGCCGACCAAGACGAGCAGCATCACCAGTCCAGAAGCGGTGGGGATGCGTGCGGCCGCGAGCAGGTCATGGCCGCGCACGCCCACGGTGTCGCGCAACACGATCGGGAACAGCGGCACGAGCGCCAGCACCGAGGCCAGCGTCGCCAGTGCTGCGCCGATCACGCCCCACCGCGCGGTGAACGGCCACAGGCACGCGGCCAGCACGACCAGGCGCACGCCTTGCAGCACGGCGTTCCAGCGCGGCTGCCCCACCGCATTGCACACGTAGCCGCTGGTGCCGATGACGGCGCGCAGCGCGGACGCGACCGCCACCACGAACAGGCTGGTTGCCATCGCCGCCCACCGCTCGCCCAGAAAGCTCGCGACCAGCTCGCGGCCGAGCGTGCCGAGGAGGATGGTGACCGGGCACACCGCGAGCAGCGTGGTCTTCAAGGCGCGCACGTAGGCACGCTGCAGCCGCGTGCGCTCGGCCTGCAGCAGCGCGTAGGTCGGATAGGCAACCTCGTTGATCGCGTACGTCACCTCGGTGGTGGCGAAGTGGCCGAGCCGGGTGGCGAGCTGATACAGGCCGAGTGCGGCGACGCCAAGCTGGTGCAAGACCACGGTGCCGTCCAGCCAGCCGCACAGGAACACGGCGATGCCCGCCGCCGTGCTCCAGCTGCCGAACGCGCACAGCTCCCGCACGACCGCACGATCGAGGCACCAGCGCGGGCGGAACGGGTGCAGGACATAGGATCCGACCAGCTGCGCCAGCGTGCGCGTGAGCTGGCCGAGCACGAGCGCCCACGCGCTGCGCCACAGCCAGGCGAGCGTGAGCTGCACGCCGACATCGGCGAGCAGCGCGGTCAACTCGAACAGGAACTGCCGCCGCCAGTCCAGGTCGCGCCGGAACGCGATCACGCCTGGATTGACGGCGCCGTTCAGCACGAACCCGAGCGCCATCGCCGCGATCAGCGGCGCCGCCGCGGGTGCGTCCAGCCATCGCGCCGAGGCGTGCGCCGCCGCGAGCAGCACCGCGGCGAGGATCACGCCGCGGCACAGCGACACGGTCCACATCACGTGCAGGACGGCGCCGCGCGTGTCGCGCCGCCTTATCACCGCCGGCTCGAAGCCGGTCTGCGTCATCGTGTCGAGCAACGTGGTCACCAGCAGGGCCGCCCCCAGCAGACCGAAGTCGCGCGGCGCCAGCCAGCGCGCGAGCAGGGCGAGGCGCAGCAGGCCGAGGGCGTGAGCGCTCAGGCGCAGGCCCATCACCCAGAAGCTGCCACGCACCACGCGCGCGGCGAGCTCGTGCAGCTGCAGCACGTGGCCTGCGGCATCACGACGCGGCCGCTCGCTCCGTGGCATCGCATGCGGCGAGCACGCGCGCAGATCCAGTCGACGTCGTTCTCGGCAGCGTGGTGCTGCTCGGCAAGCAGGCCGCGTGGCGCCACCGACTCCACCACCGGACAGTGCGCGCGCGCCGCACGGTATGGTGGCAGCCGATGCAGTGGATGGAAGAACGGCCGTGTGTCGATGCCAGCAGCCCGCAGGATTGAACGCACGCGCTCCCGATCGGCGGCGGTGAAGGCCGGTGCAGCAGCACGGTGCTCATCCAGTGCGAGCTTGCCACGTTCGCTGCGGTCGGGTTGCAGCGCAGGCTGCGCGTGCCGTCGAGGCGCTGCCGGTACCACGCGGCAATCCGGCGCTTGCTGGCGACCAGCTCGCCGAGCCGCTCCCACTGCGCCAGGCCGAGCGCCGCCTGCAGGTTGGTGAGGCGATAGTTGAAGCCGATCACCGGATGCCAGTACGGACGTTCGGCGCGCATGCCGTGATCGCGCAGCAGCCGCAGGCGCGCGCACATCTCTGCGTCGTGGCCGATCACCATGCCGCCCTCGCCGGTGGTGACCGTCTTGTTGCCGTAGAAGCTGAGCACGCCGAGGTCGCCGAGCGCGCTACCGGCCGGCCGGCATGGCCGGCGCCGTGCGCCTCGGCCGCGTCCTCGATCACCACCAGGCGCTGGCGCTGCGCGGCGCGAGGATCTCCGCCATCGGCGCCGGGTGTCCATACAGGTGCACCGGGATGATCGCCGCGTGCGCGGCGTGGCTGCGCTCGCGACCGATTGCGGATCGAGGCACCAGGTGCGTGCATCGACGTCGGCGAACACCGGCGTCAGGCCGGCGTACACCACCGCGTTCGCGGTGGCCACAGACGTGAGCGCCGGCACGATCACCTCGTCGCCCGGGCGAAACCGGCGCCGACCAGCGCCGGATGCGGCGACGCTGCCGTTCGCGGCGGTGATCGCCCACGCCGCGTCCAGGTCGCTCGCGACCGCGCGCTCGAAGCGGTCGACGTACGGGCCGCGGGGAGGAGACCCAGCCCGAGCGCACCGCGTCGCTCACGTACTCGAGCTCGCGCGCGCCGAGGGTCGGGCTCGGCCACGAAACCAGCGCCGGTGTGGTCCAGTTGCGTCATGATCGTCGCAGCGTGAGCGGTGCGGCCGCGTGCTTGCGCACCGACCAGGCCTGCTCGAGGTAGCATGCCAGGCGATCGCGGAACTGCCGGTACGAGAACGTGCTCTCGATCCGCTGGCGGCCGGCACGGCCATGCGCTGGGCCAGCGCCTCGTCGGTGACGATGGCGCGAATCGCGCGCGCCACCGCCGGCACGTCGAGGGAGTCCACGACCAGGCCGCTCACCCCTGGCGCGACCGCCTCGGCCGATCCGTCGTAGTGCCCGGCGATGATCGGCTTGGCGCACGCGCTCGCCTCGAGCAGCGCGAGCGGGATGCCCTCGCCCTTGCCGGGACCGCGCTCGCTGATCAGGATGCCGAGGTCGCTGACGCGGTACAGATCGACCAGCTCGGCGTCGGCCACCGCTCCGGTGAAGCGGCACACGCCTGGCCCCGCCGCCGGCGAGCGCCTCCAGTCGGGCGCGGTCGTCGCCGTCGCCCACGATCAGGTAGGCGAGCGGCAAGTCCCGGCAATGATCGCGGATCGCACGCATCACGCGCTCGTGCCCCTTGTACTGCGCGCCGCTCACCAGCCGGCTCACCGTGATCAGCGTTTTCGTCCCGGCTGGCAAGCGCCACCGCGCGCGGGTCGCTGCCGATGCACTGGCGGGCGCGAACAGCTCGGTGTCGACGCAGTCCTCGAGCACAATGATCTTCTCGGTGAGCTTGAGCTCGTGCACCAGGTGGTCGCGCGTGAAGCGGCAGTCCGGGAAGATCGCATCGGCGTGCCGCAGTCCCGCCATGCGCGCGCGCGACAGCCCGCTCCACACCTCCATGCCGTAGGTGTTGACGCAGTACGGCGTGCCGAGCAGCGCTTGATCAGCGGCGCCACCGGCGCCAGCGATGCGTGGTTGCAACTCGAGATCGAACCACTTGCCGCGTGCCAGCCTCAGCGCGCGCCATGTATAACGCCAGTTGCGCAGCCACCGGTGCGTGCTGCCGTGCCACGCCTCCACCTCGACCGGGTCCTCGAACCCGTGCTCGGCGGGCGGCAGCAGCGAGAGCACCGAGAGCTTGGCGTCGCCGTGCAGCTCGCGCAGCGCACGCACCTGGTGGCGGGAGTAGCGCTGGATACCACCGCGCGAAGACGTCGGTCTCAGGAACAGGACACGCATGGCTGGACTCTCTTGTTGCGCCACAGGACCGTGGGGATCACCATCACTCGATCACTGAACGTCCGGGAGATCGGCACGCGCGACGCCGTTCACGCACCAGCTCCAGGTGGTTCGCGAGCATCGGGCAGCGCAGCGCCGGTCAGCACGTAGTCGAAGCCCGCGAGCTGCGCCTGGCGAGATCATGAAGCTGCTGGCTTGGCCAGGCGCAGTCGAGCTCGCAGTAGTACGGCAGCACGCCGATCATCAGCACCTTGCACCGGTGCGCGAGATGCTACCAGTTCAGCCACTGCAGCTCGCGGTAGTGCGGCGTCTTCGCCCGCCAGGAATCGTCGCGGCTCGCCAGGCCAGCACCACCGGCAGGAACTGCGCGCCGTAGCCGAGCGTCACCAGCGCGCCGGAGCCCACCGCCACCACCACGCACGCGCAGGCCACCCACCGCGCACGCGCCGCAGGCGATCATCGCCAAGCGACTGCAAGCGAGCGCAGGCCACGGCAGCACCGGCAGCAGGAAGCGAGCTTGCTGCGAGGTTGCGAACCACACGCTGGCGTAGGCCGCCGCGAACGCGGTGGCAGCACGCGGTGCGCGCCAGAGCACGAGCGGCAGCAGCGCCAGGTACGCCGGCCCCAGGAGCTCGCCGCCATCGAAGGCCCGACCGCGCAGCGTCAGATTCCATGGTGCGAGCAGCCAGCTCGCGAGATCCTTGCCGAGGCCGTATTGCGCGGCGATCTGGTCGAGCACCGGGTCGAGCGAGCGCGAGGCGAACAGCCGCGCGAAGAACGGAAACACCGAGGTTGCCGGTGAGCGCGAGCGACCGGATCCACCAGGGCAGCGCGAGCAGCCACACCGCCGGCACGAGCATGGTCGCGAGCGCGCGCGGCACGGCTCGCCGCAAGCGCCAGCACGAGATCACCAGCAGCGCCGCGACAGCGCCAGCACCACGCTGCCGTGATGCTTGGTGCCTGCCGCAACGCCGGCAAGGAACCCGCGGACGCAGCCGATCGGCAGCAGGCTGCGCGCACCACTCCAGCAGCTTGGCGAGCGCGAGCAGCCTCGAACAGCGCGAGCCCGAGCTCGACGGAACGCCCAGTCGACTCCCACGCGATCGGTCCTGACACGTAGAACAGAGCGGCAGCCACAGGCGACCGGCCAGGGGCGCGAACTGGCGCCGGGCGATCGGCACCATCGCCAGCACGATCAGCACGCCGAACAGCCACGCGAACAAGGCGCCGAACAGGTCGCTCTTGAGCAGCGTGCCGAGCAAGAACAGCATCTCGACGTGGAACGGCTGGTACGTGCGCCAGCTCCACGGCAGCGCGAGCAGGCGGTGCTCGCTCACCATGTGCTTGATGGCGACGAACCGATAGGCGATCGCATCGGCCGAGCTGACCGGCGCCAGCGTCGCCAGGAAGTTCAGGCCGATCGCGGCCAGCAGCACGAGCAGCACGGCACGCTGCCACGCAGGACGCGGCCATCGCTCCTCGCGCCGCAGCGCACCGGCCAGGAGCCGCGCGCACCGCAGCCCCGGCCACAGGCACGCGCCGACGATCAGGATCGCGGCAGCCGGATACAGCAGGTGCAACGCACCCAGGAGCAGCATCGCGTGGGCAAGACCGCACAGCCCGAGCGTCACCGTGAGCACGGCGCGCTCGAGCGCGCTCGCAACCGTCGCGCCGAGCGCGCGCAGCAAGCAATCGCCGAGCCCGGCGGCGGCCACCACCACCACGCCGAGCAACGCGGCGCTCGCGCCGATGTCGAGCCATGCAGCGATCACGGCGAGCCAGCGGCGCTCATGGCTGTGCGGCGCTCCCGAGCACTTGCGCGGCGAGCTGCCAGCAATAGAGGACGGTCACCACCGACATCCACACGATCGCGGCGATCTCGAGGGTTCGCTCGGTCACGAGGCGGCGCGGCATCATGCTCAGAACTGCAGGGAGGCCTGCACGCCGACGCGGTTGTTGGTGAAGTCCGAGACCGGCTCTCCCGAGCTGCGCGTCTGGTAGTCGTAGCAGAGCAGCAGCTCGATCGCTGGTTGCGGCCGCCACCCGAGGCTCAGCCCGACACCCCAGATGGTCGAGTCGTCGCTGTTCGAGGGATGGCTGAGCTGCACCGGCACGCGGCCGCGCAGCCGCCACCGCGGCTCGAACTCCCAGCTCACGGTTGCGCGGATGAGATCCACCACCTGGTAGTTGTTGCCGGCGGCGATGTACAGGTCGTGCACGTAGCCGAGCTCGGTCTCGATCTTCGCCGACGGCTTCCAGCTCAGGGTCGCGTCGCCGGCACCGCCGTGGTAGTCGCTCGCGTCCTGCACGGCGCCGTCCTGGTCCGAGCTCTCGATCAGGTAGCCGACTCGCCCGTGCAGCGCGACCTTCTCGCTCGCTTGCCAGCGCATGCCGGCGAACACGCCGTTGGTGGCGAAGTCGTTCTGCACATCCTGGTCGAACGATACGTCGCGGTGCTCGAGCTGCGCGTTCAGCTCGAGCTTCGCGGTCGCGTAGTGCTTGGCGATCGCCGTGAACGCGTTGCCGACCGCGTCGAGCGTGTCGAGCTCGCGGCCATAGGCCCAGTACGAGTTCTGGTACTTGCCCTCGACCCCGAGCTTCTCCCAGTCGTAGCCGAGGTCGACACCGCCCTCGTTGATCAGCTGCGACGTGCGCACCGCACCCGCCGCCACCACCGTCGACCCCTGGACGTCGGTGAACTGGATCGCCGCCTCGCGTCGCGACAGCGTGTCGAACAGGCGCACGTAACCGTGACCGAAGCCGAGACGCGCGCCGCCCTGCAGGTAGCCGCCCCACGTGTTCTCGTCGCCCTGGTGCAAGAACACCTCGCCGCTCAGGGCGGCGGTGAGCTGCACTTCCAGCTCCGCGCCGCGGCGCGCGAGCGTCGCACCCGCGGTGGTGAGCGAGACCAGGTCGCTGTCGGTGTCGCGTTGCTCGAGGAAGATGTTGTCGTCGTACTGCAAGAGCTCGGATGCGAACCAGCTCAACCACCAATCACCGACGCGCGTGCGCACGTCGGTGGGAATGATCTGATTGCGGATCGGGATCAGCACCTCGTCGCTCAGCCTGGCATCATCGGCGCGCGGGCTCGCTTCTTGTCCCAAGGGCTCGCCGCTGGCAGCTGGCGGCGCCGCTGCACGCTCCTGGGCGCGCGCGTGCGTCGTTCCGGCAAGCAGCAGCAGGACCGCGAGCAGCGACGCGCGCAGCAGCACCACGGCGATGACGCGGCCTGGCATGATCACCTCGCGGCCTGGCTCGGGCTCACGGCGTTCGTGACCGGCGGCACGTCGGTGGGCGCGGGCTCGACCAGATCGTGGGGCAGCCCGGCGCGTCCCGCGCCCTCGCCCTCGACCGTCACGGTCTGGCCGGCGAGGCCGGCTTCGGCGCGGCCGCGCAGATCGGCAAACCGCCCGTCCTTGCTCGCGACCATGCTGCCCGGGGCGTCGACGCGCAGCGTGGTGCGCACGTTGCGCGCGAACACGCTGCCCAGCATCGCCTGCATCTGCACGCCCTCGTCGGGGCGCTGCGACAGGCGCATCTCGGCGCCGTTGGGCACGTAGAACGACACGCCTCCGCGCACCGCGATCTCGAGCGGGCCGCTGAACGTCGCACCGTTCACGTCATCGACCATGCGATCCACCAGCGCGGCGAGGCCGATGGTCTGACCGGCCGCGGTGCGCATCGCCGCCTTGCGTCCCGCCGACACGATCTCGGCCGAGCCCGGTGGGATCTCGCCCGAGCCGGCGCGCATCTTGAACACCGGCGCTGCCTTCACCTCGACTTGCGGCTGGTTGCCGGCGATCACCCAGACCGCCAGCACCAGCGACGCGAGCACCACGAGCGCGATCAGGGAGCTGCGGGTCATCATCGATGCCTCACGTTGTGACAGCGGGTTGCGAGGCGAGCTCGGCGCGCGGCTTGCCATGGCCAGGATTGCAACGGCTCCGGTAGGAGTAGTACCCGTAGGAGCGGGCGGCGCTCGACGCCACGCCGTTCAGCACCACTCCCAGGATCGGCGCGCCCACCTTCAGCAGGTGATCGCGACCGCGGCGCAGCGCGCGCAGCGAGGTCTTCTGTGCCTCCACCACCACGATCACGCTGTCGACCCATTGCGCGAGCAACGCCGGATCCGACACCGGCGCCGCGGGCGGCGAGTCGATCACCACGCGGTCGTAGCTCTGCGCCATCTGATCCAGGAACTGTGCGAACCGCCGGTCGCTCAGGAGCTCGGCTGGCCGCTGGGGAATCGGACCACTCGGGATCACATGGAGTTCGGGCGCGTCGCCGAGCCCGCTCAACGGCTGCGGGCGATGGCCCTGGCGAAAAATGTCGGTGAGACCGGCTTCGTTGTGCAGGTGAAACACCCGGTGCACGCGCGGGTTGCGCAGGTCGGCGTCGAGCAGCAGCGTCTTCTCGCCCGCCTGGGCGAGCGCGAGCGCCAGGTTGATGGCGGTCGTGGTCTTGCCGTCCCCGGGCTCGGCACTGGTCACCAGGATGCGCTTGCGCGGCTTGCGCCCGGACGGCGCGTACAGGATCGCGGTGCGGATGATGCGAATCGCCTCGGCCATGTCCGACCCCGGATCGCGCACCGTGATCAGGTCGGCCTCGCCGTTGCGCTTCGCCACTCGCGGCAAGATGCCGAGCACCGGCGCGCGCAGCGTGCGCGCGATCTCCTCTGGTCGGTCGACCGTGTCGCTCAGGTACTCGCGCAGGAAGGCGACGCCCGCGCCGAGCAGGAGCGCGAGCCCGAATGCCAGGCTCAGGTCGCGCAGCGGCCGCGGGTGGATCGCCGCCCGGTCGACGCCGGCGCGGCCCCAGATGATCGCCGGCGACAGGTCGAAGCCGGAGGCGCCCTGCACCTCGCCCGTCTGGCGCAGCAGGTCCTCGAGGTTGCGCTGGATCAGGCTGCGTTCGGACTCGAAGTTGGTGAGCGCGACGATCTGCCGGCCCAGCTCGCGCTGCTCGTCGCGGCGCGCGTTGCGCAGCTCCTCGATGCGCCGGGTCGCGCGCTGGGCGTTCTCGTACGCGGTCTCGATGTTGCCGATGATCGCTGCGATCAGCTCGTCGCGGCGCTGCTTGAGCGACGCGAGCTGCTGGCTCAGGAGCACCACCTGCGGGCTGTCTTCCTTGAAATCGCGGAGCGTGGTGAAGCGCTGCCCCTCGGCCTCGCGGATCAACCGCTCGAGCTCCTGGAAGCCGGGGTCCTTCTGCACCTCGCCCACCTGCGTCAGGCTGTTCGCCCGGCGCGCCGCTTCCACTTCGTGGTGCGCGCTCTCCACCCGCACCAGCTCGAGCTGTTGCTGGTCGTAGCGCGCCTCGAAGTCCGAGAGCAGCTTGTCGAGCTTCTCCTTCTCCGCATGCAGATCGACCACGCCGCAGTCGCTGCGGAACTTGGCGATGCGATGCTCGCACTCGTCGAGCTGGGCCCGCGTCGCGTCCCGCCGCCGGCCAAGCTCGAGCGACGCCCTGCTGGTGCGCTCCTCGCGCTGAGCGCGCGCGGTCTCGACGTAGGCCTCGGCGATGGCGTTGGCACACTCGGGGTTGAGCTCGCACCACGGGCTGTCGAACGTCACCTCGACCAGGTACGAATTGCGCACCGCCCGGATGTCGACGGCGCGCGCGAAGCTCGCGAACGAGACCACCGGCGCGACCCGCGGCAGCGTCGCGTACGCGGCGCGCAGGACGCCGTCGGAGCGCATCAGATTCATCTGCGTCTCGAAGTGCTGCGCGGTGACGAGCTGCCGCTCGAACACGTCCTTGATGGTGGCGATGCCGGCGTTGCCCGAGACGATCTCGAGCACCGCCGGCGTGCACGAGTACACCGGTGTCTTGCGCAGCACGTACACCACGGCGCCGCCGAACGTGAGCGCGAACCCGAGCAGCACCGCGACGCGGTGCCGCCAGGTGATCGCCCCCAGGCCGCGCAGGCCGGTGCGATCCGATTCGTGGACCGAGGATGTGAGCAGCGGATTGGGGTCGATGTCCATGGGCAGCGTTGGTCGGTAGCGAGAGATGGGAGAGTCGAGCGACGCGGCACGACTCGTGGCGATCACCACCAGCGCTCGGTCACGTACAGGATGTCGCCCGGGCTCATCACCGGGTCCTCGGCATTGCCCTTCAAGATGTCGCTCGTGTCGAGGTGCATGACCCGGCGCTGCTGGTCGACGGTGCGCACCCACAGCACGTCGCCCTGATCGGCGAGGCGCGTGAAGCCCTTGGCCTGAGCGATGGCCCGCAGCACCGACAGGGGCGCACCCGAACGCATGACGAACGAACCGGGCACGTTCACCTGACCGAGCACCGCCACATCGTCGGCACGCGGCACGTACACGGTGTCGCCGTCATGCAGCTCCAGGTCCTCGGCGAACAGTCCGGCTTGCTCGATCCTGGTCAGGTCGACGGTGCGTTCCACGCGCTGCCGGTCCTGGTAGCGGTACAGCCGCAAGCGGCCGCGATCGGCGTCGTCCTTGAAGCCGCCCGCGAGCGCGACGAGCTGCAGCAGCGTGAGCGGCCGCCCCATCGGCAGCGGGTGCGCGCCCGAGTTGGTCACCTGGCCGACCACGAACACGGTACGAGCACTGAAGCTGGCGATCGCGACCGACACCTTCGGGTCGCGCATCGAGTAGCCGCCCTCGAGCGCTTGCGCGACGGCTTGCGCGATCTCGTCGACGCTCTTGCCAGTGACGACGAGGCGGCCGATGAACGGATACGCGATCGCGCCGTCCGGCTGCACCGGCACCACGCGCGACAGCTCCGGGTGACCGAACACCAGCACGTCCAGGGCGTCGCCCGCCTTGATCGGCGACGCATCCACGCCGGTCGGTGCGGCGCTGCGCGGCGGCGCGCCGTCGGGCGTGCCGCTCGCAGCCAGCAACGATGCGGCCGCAAGCGTGATGATCAGGATGGCAGTGCGAATCACGATGGGCTCCGGTTCGGGTCATTGGCAATGAGAACGGAACATCAGCCGTCGAGCTCGCGGTCCAGCTCTGCGACCGCAGCGGACTCGCCGGCGGCGCGCGCTGCGCGCCGCGCTTCGGCAAGGCAAGCTCGCGCCTCGACCAGCTCGCCGGCCGCGCGCCAGCGGCGTGCTGCCAGCGCGAGCCGCTGCCACGTGGGATCGAGTGCGGCGGCAGCTCTTGCCTCGAGCGCCGCTCGCCGCAGCTGCCCACAGCGGGCCGCGTCCTCGGCGCAGAGTTCGTGGCAAGCGAGCTGCACATCGAGGTCGGTCACCCGGCGCACGGCCAGGGCGAGCGACTGGTAGCGGCGCAGGATCACCGCGGCCAGCGCCATCGCCGCGGCATGCTCGCCGGCCGCGGCGTGTGCGCGCGCCGCGGCGAGCTGGTAGCGCACGCCGAGATCGGCGAGCGACTCGAGGAACGCCGCACGCCGCGCCGGCGGCAGATCGTCGAGCTCGCGCTCGAGTGCTGTGACCATCGCTGGCGGCTGCGGCTCCAGTCTCACCGCACTGGCGTAGGCGATGAGCGCCGCGTCGACGTCGCCCTGCGCGCGCAGGCAGCAACCGCGCAGCCATTGCCACGAGGCGGAGTCGGTGGCCGGGCCGGCCTCGATCACCAGGAGCGCCGCGTCGCTGTCGTGCCGGTCGAGGTACCACTGGCCGAGCAGCTCGCGCGCGGCGGTCGTCGCCGGCAGCACGCCGGCGAGCTCGACCGGATCGCGCAGCACGAGGCCGAGGCGCTCGATGGCCGCGGGCACGAGCTCGACGTCGCGCGCCGCGGCCTGCTTGTAGCAGGCCACCGCATCGAGCAGCTCTTCCGGATCGGCGCGCGCGCTCCAGCTCGCGCGATGATGATCGCCGAGCTGCATGAGCAGCGCGGGTCGATTGCCGCACAGGCTGGCGGCGGCGCGCAGGTGTTCGCTGCCGCGTGCGCTGCCCTGCCGCTCGAGCGCCACCCCCTGATGGAAGTGCGCCACCGGGTCGAGCGGCGTGGCCCGCAATGCCGCAGCGTGCTCGCCGAGCCGCACCAGGACGTCCGCGCGATCGACGCCTTGCGCATGCGGTGCCCAGCGCCGCGCGCGCCGCTGCTCGCCGGGGAGCGGGTGTCCGTAGGCCGGCACCATCACCGATCGCGCCAGCAGGTCCTGACCGAGCAGCGACCATTCGCTGGCCGCGAAGACGGTGGCGATCGCCACCACCATCGCCCGCTGGCCGACCTGCAGGCAGAGCTCCGCCCTGTCACTCACACGAGCGCTTTTCAAGATCGCAAAGGCTCACCAATGCAGCACTGCTGAAGCACCGCGTCTCACTTCGTCCTGGTATCGGCTGCGCGCACGCCGGACCCGGCAAAAAAGGGCCGGAAGATCGGAGAAGCTCGCGGCCATGCGCGGTTCACGCGCGGGCCGAGCGAGCAGAGCGGCTCAGGCCATCCGCCATTCCCATCATCGCCGCGAGCAGCAGCGCGTTGGCCGGGATCTGCAGCGGGAAGTCGCCCATGCTGTGCAAGAGCAGCGCGCTGCTGCCAGCAATCAAGCCGACCAGCATCGCGCGCCGCCGCACCGAGAGCGATGCGAGCGATCGCAGCTGGCGGCGATACCAGGTCGCGACGAAAGCGAGCGCGAGCACCGCGGCCAGGACGCCGCCGTCGACCAGCAACTCGAGCAGGTCGTTGTGAGCGTGGTCCCAGGTGCCACGCAGCGACACCGGTTGATAGGCCGGGAACAGATGCGCGAACGTGCCGAGCCCGCTGCCGGCGGCGATGAAGTCACGACTCAGCGCCGCGACCGAGTGCAACAGCATCACCCGCGAGCGGCCGTCGCCGGCGGCGAGGCCATCGACCCGCGCACACCAGGGACTCCGGACCAGCACGACGCCGATCAGCAGCACGCCGACCACCGCGAGCAGGGGCGCGCGGCGCGCGCGCGGCTCGAGCACGAGCGCGATCAGCACGGCCGCAGCCACGACCGCGAGGCCGAGCCGCGAGCCGGTGAGCGCCAGCGCCAGGGCGACGATCACGAGCGCCGCGTGCCGAGCAAGCGTGCGCGCGAGCGTCGGGCGAGATGCACGGCAAGCGATCAGCAAGCCGACGATGAGACCGAGGAAGCTGGCGAAGTGATTGGGGTTCACGAACGGCCCTGCGAGCCGGCCCGGCACCACTGCCTCGCGCGCATGGTACTGCCACCACCCGAAGCCGCCCCACCAGTCGACCACGGACATGGCCGCGGCCAGCACGCCGATCGCCGCCAGGATCGCGCCGGCACGGCGCGCGTCCCGCACGCGCGTGACCCGCGCGAACACCGAGAACGCGAGCGCGAACGTGACGATGCGACCGACGGCCACCCGGGTCGCCCCTGGGTACAAGCGGAGCGGACATGCGCCAGCCGCTGGCAGCGACCACTGCCACCACGCGGCGGTTGCAGGCGAGATCAACTTCACGACCGCGATCGGCAAGGGCACGAGCTGCACCACGCCGATCAGCGCCAGCGCTGCGAGGCACCACTGCGGCGCGCCGCCGTGGTGCGCCCGATCGGCGGCGTCGCCCCAGGCGCCGATCAGCGCGGCAGCCAGCACCGTGAGCGCGAGCATCGGCTGCGCCCACACCTCGACGGCGCCGATCACCGCCAGCGCGAACACCAGCGCGAGCATGACCAGGCCGCGCGCGACGCCGCCAGCCGCGGGCACGAGCGCGGTGTCAGTCCGGCTCCACATCGGTGGCATCCACCTCGGCGAGGATCGAGCGGCCGATCGCCTGGATCGCGATCTGCAGCCGGTAATGCCGGCCGCGCTCCACCAGCGTGCCAACCACGCCGCGGAGCGGCCCGGCCGTGACCCGCACGCGCTGGCCGCACAGGAGACCGGGATACGGATCGAACGGCACCAGCCGCGCGATCACGGCGCGCACCGCGTCCAGCTCGTCCGCCGCCACCACGCCGGGCGCACGGTCGGTGCCGGCGTAGCCCACCGCACCTGGAGTCCAGGCCGCGCGCTCGCGCTGCAGGGCATCGCCGCGCAGGAACAGGTAGCCCGGAAACAGCGGCAGCTCGATCAGCCGCTTGCGATCGCTCCAGCGCTGCACGCGCCGTTGCAACGGCAGGAACGTCTCGACGCCGAGGCTCGTGAGGCGTGCATGCACGAGCTTCTCGTGGCGGCTCCTGGTCCGCAGCGCATACCACGGCGCGGCACTCGCCGCCGGCACCGCGACGCTCTCGACGCACGACGGGATCATGCTCGGCCTCCTTGCTCGCGAGGGCTTGATCGGCTCGAGCACGCGGCCGGTGCGCAGATTAATCGCGGCTATTTCGCGGACGATCGCACCGGGCAGCGCGAGGGCACGATCAAGGTGAGCTGCGCGGGCTCTATGTCCGCCACAAACGGCGTCGTCCCGAACAGGTCGCCGTCGCACTGCACCGGCACCGGCGTCGCGCTCTCGACGACCACCCGGCGGGCGCGGGCGATCTGCACGCCGCGGCAGCGGGCGAGCCTGCCGGCCATGGCGCTGGCGAGCAGCAGCGGAAACTGCCACGGCGAGTAACGATCGAGCGTGAGGACGTCGAGCCAGCCGTCGCTCGAGTCGGCCCAGGGCACCGGCTGCAGCGGTCCGCCGTAGGCATGCGTGAGCGTGGCGATCGCGTAGACCGCATCCTGGGTGAGCAGCGTGCCGTCGGCCAGCACGCGCAGCGGTCCGAACTTGCGGCCGAGCACGGCGGCGGCGGCCAGCACGTAGTGCGACATGCGCATCGGCCCGCGGCGATGGCGGGCGATCCATTCGACTGCCGCGGCATCGACGCCAGCCGAGATCATCTCCGCGAACCGCCGCTCGCCGCTCGGACCGCGCGCGAGCGCGACGTCGACAAGGATCTTCTCGCCGTGCAGCAGCGCGCGCACCGCGCGCTCCGGCTCCCTCGGCACGCCATGCTCCTTCGCCAGCACGTTGCCGGTGCCGGCGGGCAAGATGCCGAGCGCGGGGCCGCCCTGGACGAGCGCGTGCAACGCCTCGTTCACGGTGCCATCGCCGCCGAGCACGAACACCGCATCGGCCGCCTGCGCCTCGGTCACGAAGCGCGCGGCGTCGCCGCGCGACTGCGTCGTGCGACACGTCACCCGGCCGCAGGCGGCCTCGAGATGCCGCATCACCGTTCCGACCTGCTTGCCGGCCAGGCCGCGCCCCGAGATCGGGTTGACGATCAGCAGCACGTTCCCCAGCGCGAGCGGCTGGCGCGCCGGCTCCATCGCCGCCGCGCGAGCCGCTGCCGCACGATAATGCCCCGGCGCCATCGTTTTCCTCTTGAACCTGCGCGCCGCGCGCTCGTTCATGGTCCGCAGCACGTACTCTACTCGATGAGCTCAAGGAGTCGACATGGTTGCCTCGCGCCTGCTGGTGGTGTTCGCCGGTGCCATTGTGTTCGCCCGCGAGTCGTCCGCGCAAGGGCCGCCCGATCCGAAGCACATGCTCGACGCGGCGATGGAGTTCGTCTCGCAGCAGCAGAACCCGGACGGCAGCTACGGCCGCGATCAGGAACACCTGATCGGCACGGCGCGCGTCCTTCAGGCCTACGGCGTGTGCCCGCGCGCCTACACCGAGGAGGACGGCCCGTTCGTGCGCAAGGCGGTCGTGGTGCTGCGCCGGGTGATCCTCGCCGACGGCGGGGTGATGGGCGCCGACGCGGAGACGCGTGCCGCGCTGACGGCGGAGGCCGTGCTCGGCTACGCCTCGCTCGGCGCCGGCCGCTACGACGACGTGGTGGAGCCCGCGGTGCGCTTCCTCTCCGCCGCGCATCCGATCCGGGAAACGACCCAGTATCTCGTGTGGCGCGCGATCGGTGCCGCACAGCTCGGCCGCTATCCCGCCCAGACCGTGGAGCTGCCCGACGAGGCCGTGCCAAGCACGACCAACCTCGGCAAGGCCGAGATGCTGGCGCGCAGCGGCGTCGAGGCGAGCGTGAAGCAGGCGCGTGCGCTCGTCGCCAGAGCGGTCGAGCGCCTGAGTGGCGGCAGCGAGCCGATCGACGCGCAGTACCTCTGCGCCGCCGCGCTTGCGGTCGCCGCTCTCGGCCCACAGGCGCCGAGCATCACCGGCAAGGACGGCCCGGTGCCCGCCGCGCAGGTGCTGATCGGTTGCGCCGCCGCCAAGCAGAAGGCCGACGGCTCGTTCGCGCTCGGCGGCCCGCCGCTCAGCGACACCGTGGACGCCAGCATCGGCCTGAGCGCGCTGTACGCGGTGGCGAACGCGACCAAGCCGCCGAGCAAGCCGGTGCCGGCGGACACCGGCGCGGGCGCGAGCGAGACCCAGGTGCCGGCCAACTGGAAGGAAGCGAGCGCGGCGGCGGCCCAGAAGGGCCTCGCCTTCCTGGAGAAGGCGCAGGAGAAGGGCCGCTTCGGCATGGGGCCCTACAAGGATGCGGGCATCACTGCGATCTGCCTGGCGGGCGTGCAGGGAGCGAGCCGGGTGCTCAAGACGGCGCCGCCCGGGTACTTCGATCAAGGCTGCGCCTACCTCGTCCAGCTGCAGAAGCCCGACGGCAGCATCTTCGAGCAGGGCCTCAAGGTGTACGTGACATCGGCCTCGGTGCTGGTGCTCGCCGCCGACGCGCGCTACCGGGACGCGGTCGACAAGGCGCGCGACTTCCTGATCGCCACGCAGTGCGATGAGCCGGAGGGTTACGAGCGCGGCAAGGACTGGGCCTACGGCGGCATCGGTTACGGCGACGACCTGCGGCCAGACCTCTCGAACACGCAGTTCGGGCTGGAGGCGCTGCGCGCCGCCAACGTGCCCACCGGCCACGACGTGTTCAAGAAGGCGCTCACGTTCCTCGAGCACTGCCAGAATGCCGCGGAGACCGGCCCGCCGCCGATCCCGCAGCACGACGGCAAGACGGTCGTGGCCGGCACCGACGGCGGCGGCATCTACTATCCTGGCAACAGCCAGGCGGGTCTCGCCACGCTCGCCGACGGCAAGCTGGTCGCGCGCTCGTACGGGTCGATGACCTACGCGCTGCTCAAGTCGTACATCCTCGCCGGACTGAAGCGCGACGATCCGCGGCTCACCGCGGCACGTGCGTGGATCGTCGAGCACTACACGATCGACACCAACCCGGGCTTCGACACGGCGAAGAACCCGGAGCTCGCGTATCAGGGACTCTATTACTATTACCTCACCATGGCCCGCTGCCTCGACCTGCTCGGCGAGGAGAACATCGTCGATGCCAGGGGACGCAAGCACGCTTGGCGAGCCGAGCTCGCCGCCAAGCTGCTGGAGCAACAGAAGCTGGATGGCAGCTGGCTGAACGACCGTTCCCAGCGGTGGTGGGAAGGCAATCCGGTGCTCACCACCGGCTACACGCTCACCGCGCTCGCGCTCTGCATGAAGGCTCCGTGAGCGCGCGCGCGCCACCTGGGCGCGCGGGAAGAAGTCGGTCAAAACGAGTTTTCGGTTTCCAATTGCCGGCCCTGTGCGGTTCCCTGGAACCGTCCGGTTCTACCTATCGACTTCTCTCAGCGAGCGGACCCGTTCATGGCATTGCGATTCTTCTGCTACACGTCGGCAACCCAGGCGGGGGGCGTGGGTCTCGAGTACGACGGCCGGTTCATCGATCTCTCCCAGCTGCTGGGCTCGCCGTTCGATCAGCCCGACCTGACTGCCGTGATCCAGGGTGGTTTCTTCTCCCTCGAGGAGCTGGAGGACGTGGAGGAGCTGGTCAAGCGGCGTGGCGAGAAGGCGGCCATGCCGAAGGACTGGCGCTGGTCGCTGCCGGTGCGGCGGCCCGACAAGGTGCTCGCCATGGCGCGCAACTACCAGGCACACGCCGAGGAGTTCAAAGCGCAAGTGCCGGAAGAGCCGATCTTCTTCGCCAAGCTCGCGCAGAGCCTGACGCCGCACGACGCACCGGTGGTGATCCCGGCCTGGCTGTCGACGCGAGTGGATCACGAAGTCGAGCTCGCCGTGATCATCGGCACCACGGCGAAGAACGTGCTGCCCGAGCGAGCGCTCGATCATGTCGCCGGCTACTCGATCCTGAACGACGTCACCGCGCGCGACCTGCAGACCCAGGACATCCAGAACCGGCGGCCGTGGGTGCGCTCGAAGTCGCTCGACACGTTCGGCCCGTTCGGGCCGTTCGTGGTGCCGAAGGCATACGTCCCCAATCCGCACGAGCTCGACATCACGCTCAAGGTGAACGGCCAGGTCCGGCAGTCCAGCAATACCGCGAAGATGATCTTCAAGATCCCGGCGGTGATCGCGGCGATTTCGCGCTACACCACGCTGCAGCCCGGCGACGTGATCGCGATGGGCACGCCCGAGGGTGTGGGCCCGGTCGGCCACGGCGACGTGATGGAAGCCACGATCCCCGGCCTGGGCACGCTCAAGAACGCGGTCAGGGCCGAGGTGAGCTGATCGCGTTCAGATCTCGTGCTCGTGCTGGTTGCGTTTGCGCTCCTTCTCGGTGAGGAAGCGCTTGCGCAAGCGGATCGCCTTGGGCGTCACCTCGACCAGCTCGTCTTCCTCGATGTACTCGAGTGCATCTTCGAGCGAGAACTGCCGCGGTGGTGCGAGGATGATCTTCTTGTCGGCGCCGGCGGCGCGGATGTTGGTGAGCTTCTTCATGCGGCAGACGTTGACGACGATGTCGTTCGGCTTGCAGTGCTCGCCCACCACCAGGCCCTCGTACACCGGATCTCCGGGCTTGACGAAGAAGTCGCCGCGGTCGGCGAGCGAATCGAGCGAGTACGCCACGCACGAGCCGCCCTCCATCGACACCATGACGCCGTTGGTGCGGTGCGGGATCGAGCCCTTGAAGAACTCGTAGTCGTAGAAGTTGTGGTGCATGATCGCTTCGCCGCAGGTGGCGTTCAGCACCTTGGTGCGCAGCCCGATCAGCCCGCGTGACGGCACCAGGAACTCGAGGTTCACCATCTCGCCCGCGGGTTCCATGCGCTTCACCTCGCCGCGCCGCTGCCCGAGCAGCTCGATCACCTTGCCAGCCGCGAGGTGCTGCACCTCGACCACGAGGTGCTCGACCGGTTCGGCTTTCTTGCCGTCGATCTCCTTGAAGATCACCTTGGGCTTGCCCACCGCGAACTCGAAGCCCTCGCGGCGCATGTTCTCGACCAGGATGCCGAGGTGCAGCACGCCGCGGCCGCTCACCTTGTAGGCGTCGGGCTCGGCGGTCTCCTCGACGCGCAGCGCAACGTTCGAGCGGATCTCCTTCATCAGTCGGTCGCGCAGATGGCGCGAGGTGACGTACTCGCCATCCTGGCCGGCGAACGGCGAGGTGTTGACGCGGAAGATCATCGAGATCGTGGGCTCGTCGATGCGCACGATCGGCATCGGCTCGGGATGGTCGAGGTCGGCGAGGGTATCGCCAATGCCGACCTCCTCGAGGCCTTGCACCGCGCAGATGTCGCCCGCGAACACGTGATCGCACTTCTCGCGCTTCATGCCCTCGAACGTCAGCAGCTCGGCGATCCGCACCTTGCGCTGCGAGCCGTCGCAGCGCATCAGCATCAGGTCGCTGAACGAGCGCAGCTCGCCGCGGTAGACGCGGCCGATGGCGATGCGACCGACGTAGTCGCTGTGGTCGAGCGTGGTGACCTGGAATTGCACCGGCGCGCTGCGGTCCTGATGCGGCGCCGGCACGTGCTTGATGATCGCCTCGAACAAGGGTTCCAGGGTGCGGTTGCCGTCGGCCGGCTCGCGCCGCGCATAGCCGTCGCGGCCGGATGCGTACACCACTGGGAAGTCGAGCAGGTCGTCGCTCGCGCCGAGGTCGCAGAACAGATCGAACACCTCGTCGAGCACCTCCACCGGGCGCGCGTCTGGACGGTCGATCTTGTTGATCACCACGACTGGCTTCAGCTTGCGCTCGAGCGCCTTGCGCAGGACGAACCGGGTCTGCGGCATCGGTCCTTCGAACGCATCGACCAGGAGCAGACAGCCATCGGCCATGTTCAGCACGCGCTCGACCTCGCCGCCGAAGTCGGAGTGGCCAGGCGTGTCGATGATGTTGATCTTGCAGCCGTGCCACTGCACCGAGATGTTCTTGGCGAGGATCGTGATGCCGCGCTCGCGCTCGAGGTCGTTCGAATCGAGGATGCGGTCCTCGAGCGCCTGTCCCTCGCGAATCAAGCCCGCGGCCTGGATCATGCGATCCACGAGCGTGGTCTTGCCATGGTCGACGTGGGCGATGATCGCAATGTTACGCAGCTGGTCGCTCATGAATGGACCTGGAGGAAAGGATGGCAACCGGGAACGGCGCGACTACGGGTTCCTCGTTGTAGGACGCGGACGGCGGTTCTTCAAATCGCACGCGGTCTGGACCGTGCGCGGGCGCCGAGGGACTGGCCCGCGCATGCCGACCTGGTGCGCGCCGCACCAACTGGAGAGGATAGATCCAGGCGCGGCAAGGATCCAGCCCGGGATGGATCGGGTCGTTGCTCGTCGCTTGGTCGTCGCGAGGCGGATGGATGGCACGCGCCGGGTGGTAAAACAGTCGCATGACCATGCTCGCCACCCTCGCGCAGATCTGGGACGCGGTCGCGCACACGAGCGCGCGCAGTGCCAAGGTGCAGGCGCTCGCCCAGCTGCTGCGCGAGCTCGGCGCGGACGAGGTGGCGCCAGCGATCCACCTCTTGCTCGGCTGCCCGCTCGGTCCGCGCCGCCTGGGCGACCTGACCCTGGGCGGCCACGCCATCGGCCGTGCGCTCACGGACCTTGGCACGACCACCGGGCCGCCGCTCGCGGTGCTGGAGGTGACGGCGCAGTTCGAGCGGATCGCCGCGATTGCTGGTCCCGGCTCGAAGCTGGAGCGCATCCGGCTGGTGCGCGCGCTGTTTGCCCGCGCGAGCGAGCGCGAGCGCCAGTTCTTGCTGGGCGCGATCTTCGCCGAGCTGCGCCAGGGTGTGAAGGAGGGCGTGATGCTGCTCGCGGTCGCCGCCGCGAGCCGGGTGGCGGTGAGCGATCTGCGGCGCGCGCTGCAGGTACGCCCCGATCTCGGCGCGATCGCCGTGCAGGCGCTGCTTCGCGGCGCGACCTCGCTCGAGCCGCGCATCGACCTGTTCACGCCGGTGCAGCCGATGCTGGCAATGCTGGCGTCGGATCTCGCCGAAGCGCTCGCGCAGCATGGCGGCGAGACCGCGATGGAGTACAAGCTCGACGGCGCCCGCGTGCAGATCCACAAGCGCGGCAGCGAGGTACACATCTACTCGCGCCACCTGAACGAGATCACCGCGAGCTTGCCCGAGGTGGTCGAGATGGCGCGCGGGCTCGCCGCACACGAGCTGATCGTGGAAGGCGAGGCGATCGCGATCGGCTCGAACCAGCGGCCGCTCC
Organism: Planctomycetota bacterium; assembly: GCA_046349655.1. Taxonomy (GTDB): domain Bacteria; phylum Planctomycetota; class B15-G4; order B15-G4; family JAXMBY01; genus JAXMBY01. The sequence goes on along the minus strand of JAXMBY010000042.1, from coordinate 2,840 downwards.
CGTTCCAGGACCTGATGCGCCGCTTCCGGCGCCTGCGCGAGGTCGACCGCTGGCGCCGGGAGCTGCCGCTCCGCCTGCAGCTGTTCGACGCCCTGCTGATCGACGGCCAATCGCTGCTCGATCGGCCCGCCCGCGAGCGCGGCCGTGCCCTGAGCGACCTCGCCCTGCCCGAGCTGATCATGCCGCGAGTGGTGTTGACGAGCACCATCCCGGCCGCCGCGTACCTCGAGCGCTCGCTCGCGCTCGGTCACGAAGGGCTGATGGCCAAGGCGCTCGACTCGCGCTACGAGCCAGGCGCACGCGGCGGGCGCTGGCTCAAGATCAAGCCCGCGGAAACGCTCGACCTCGTGATCACGGCAGCGGAGTGGGGACATGGTCGTCGCCAGGGGTGGCTCAGCAACTATCACCTGGCTGCTCGCGACGCCGCCAGCGACGGCGCCTTCAAACCGCTCGGCAAGACGTTCAAGGGGCTCACCGATGCCGACCTGGAGGCGATGACGCAGGTGCTGCTCGCCGCACAGCTCTCGTGCGCGGGCCACGTCGTGCACGTGCGGCCTGCGGTCGTGGTCGAGGTCGCGTTCAACGAGATCCAGAAGAGCCCGCGTTATGCATCCGGGTTTGCGCTGCGGTTCGCGCGCGTCAAGCGCTTCCGGCACGACAAGACGCCCGCGCAGGTCGACACCATCGACCAGGTCGCGGCCCTCTACCACCGCCAGTTCGATCGCAAGGACCGCGGCTGAGAAGTTTTCCGTTGGGCTTCGCCATCGGCAGCTGGTTAGCTACGCGCTCTCGTCGCCGGGGGCAAAGAGGATGGTCGATCTTGCCGTCGCGCAGCCTCGGCTCCCGGATCCGGCCTCGTGACCCGGAGCGTGCCGATGCGGCGCTACCTTCGTGAGCGCGTGGGACCCTACGCGGTCGTGCAGATCTATGCCGACAGCTTCGAGCAGCTGTCGCCGCAGGAGCGCGTTCTGGTCTACTATCTGAGTGAAGCGGCGCTCGCGGGACGCGACATCTACTACGATCAGAACCATCGCAAGGCGCTGGCGATCCGCGACCTGCTCGAGGAGATCGTCCTGCACCGCGATGTGCTCGAGGCAGAGCTCGCCAGCCAGATTCTCGAGTACACCAAGCTGTTCTGGATCAACAGCTGCCAGTATCACGAGCGCACCAAGCAGAAGTTCGTTCCGCGCTTCCGCTTCGCCGACCTGTGCCGCGCAGCCCGTGCTGCCTGGCAAGCGGGTGCCAGGTTGCGTGTCACCAACGAGGCCGAGCTCGGGAAGCTGCTCGAGGAGCTGCGCCCGTTCTTGTTCGATGCGAGCTTCGAGCCGGCGATCACCAGCAAGAACCCGCCGCGCGGCAACGACATCCTCACGGCCTCCGCGAACAACTTCTATCAAGGCGTGACGCTCGCGGAGGTGGACGCGTTCGCAGCGAGCGGGCGCGAGCAGCACCCGCTCAACTCGCGCCTCGTGAAGCAGGGTGGCGAGCTGGTCGAGGAGGTGTATTGCACGTCCGACGGCGTGCCGTGCCGGCGCTACGCGGACCAGCTCGCGACCATCGTGCAATGGCTGGAGCGCGGCGCCCGCCCGCCGTGCCGGCGCAGCGCGAGGCCATCGACCGCCTCATCGCCTACTACCGCGACGGCACGGGCGCGAGCTGGCGGCGCTTCAACACCGCCTGGCTCGAGTACCGCGATCCAGTCGTCGACACGATCAACGGCTTCATCGAAGTCTACAAGGACGCGCGCGGTCAGAAGGGGGCATTCGAGGGCATCGTGACGTATGTCGATGCGAGCGGCACCGCACTGCTCCAGAAGCTCGCGGCACATGCGCAGTACTTCGAGGATCGCACGCCGTTCGACGAGCAGTACAAGCGCAAGAACCTGACCATTCCGGTTGCGACTGCGGTCAACGTGGCGGTGGCCACCGGCGACGGCGGACCGATGTGCTCGATCGGCATCAACCTGCCGAACGAGCAGGAGATCCGCGCCAGGCTCGGCAGCAAGAGCGTGTCGCTCGCCAACGTGATGCGCGCGGGCGATGCGGCGACGCTCGCCGCCGCGATCGACGAGTTCGCACCGCCGGAGGACCGCGAGCTCGCCAAGCGCTACGCCGACCGGCTCGGATTCCTGAAGACCTCGATGCACGAGGTGCTCGGCCATGCCGCGGGGCAGTCGAGCCCCGACTTGAAGGGCGAGCCGTCCGTGCACCTGCGCGAGCACTACAGCGCGCTGGAAGAGGCGCGCGCCGAGCTGCTCGCGCTGCATCACATGTCCGATCCCAAGCTGGTCGAGCTCAACATCCTGCCCGACGCCGAGGTGGCCGCCGCCGGGCTCAAGAGCTACGCGCGCGACGGCCTGCTGATGCTGCGGCGCATCAAGGGCACGGACGTGATCGAGGACGATCACATGCGCGCCATGCAGCTCATCGTCACATACCTGAGGGAGGCGTGCGGCGCGATCGTCGCCGAGCGCATCGATGGCAAGCTCTACTATCGCGTCCCTGACGTGGACGACATGCGCCGCGGCGTGGCCGAGCTGCTGCGGACGCTGCAGCGCATCAAGGCCACCGGCAACTACGACGCCGCGCGGCGCCTGATCGAGGAGTACGCAATCCACGTCAACCTGGACTGGCGCGACGAGGTGGTGGCGCGCGCCCAGGCGGTCGGCTTGCACGACTACACGGCGTTCGTGATGCCGCAGGTCGTTCCGATCCTGAATGAGCGCGCCGAGGTCATCGACGCGCGGGTCACGCATGACGACGAGTTCATCGTGCAGATGCTCAAGTACTCCGGCAAGCTCGCGCGGGAGTCGCGCTCATGAACGCCGAGCTGCTGGCGAC
>JAXMBY010000041.1:0-63539 GCA_046349655.1 Planctomycetota bacterium | reverse complement strand
ACTTCCCGGACGAGCACATCGCGTTCTTGCGCGACCGCGGCGTGGACCTGAGCGCGCTCGAGCGCATGCCGGACACGCCGACCTTCTACTGGTCCGGCCGCTACGGGGACGACCTCAACGAGGCGCACACGCTGGCGGTGCATCTCAACACGCTCGAGAAGTTCAAGCCCAGGGTGCCGGAGGCGTTCCGCGACTCGCGGTTCGTGTTCCTCGCCAACGATTCGCCACGCAACCAGCTCGCCGTGCTCGAGCAGCTGCGCAACCCCGAGCTCGTGCTGTGCGACACGCGCGACTTCTGGATCAAGGACCATCGCGATCAGGTGCAGGAGGTGATGCGCCGCTCGCACGGCATCGTCCTGAACGAGGGCGAGGCGAAGATGTTCGCCGGCGAGCGCAACCTGGTGGCTGCCGGGCGCAAGCTGGTGACCATGGGCGCGCGCATCGTGATCATCAAGAAGGGCGAGTACGGCGCGTTCCTGATCACCGCGCACGACCGCTTCGCCATTCCGGCCTATCCGGTCGAGCAAGTCGAGGATCCGACCGGTGCCGGCGACTCGTTCGCGGGCGGTCTGATGGGCAGCCTGTGCGCCCAGAACGGGTTCTCGATCGATCAGCTCAAGGCGGCGATGATCTCGGGTACCGTGACCGCGTCGTTCTGCGTCGAGGCGTTCTCGGTGGACGCGTACCGCACGCTCGACCGCAAGTCGCTCGACCGCCGCTATCAGGAGTTCGTCCGGTTCATCTCGCTGTGATCGGCGACGACCGGCAGGTGGTTGAGCGATGCGCACGTTCATCGCGGTGGAGCTGTCCGACCTCGTCAGGGCGAGGCTCGCGGCGCTCAAGGACGCGCGGGTCGTCACCGGCGCGCGGGTGCGCTGGGTGGCGGCGGAATCGCTGCACCTGACGCTCAAGTTCCTGGGCGAGGTGGATCCCCTCCGCGTGCCGGAGCTCGCGCAGGCGATGCGTGCGGTCGCCGGTCGTTTCACGCCGCTCAGGCTGGTCGTGCGCGGCCTCGGTTGCTTTCCGGACGCGAGGTCGCCGCGCATCTTCTGGGCGGGCCTCGATGCAGAGCCCTTGCTGCCCGAGCTGGCACGGGCGATCGAGGCGCGCTTCACGCAGCTCGGCTTTGCCGCCGAGGATCGGCCGTTCAAGAGCCACGTGACGCTGGCGCGCATCACCGGGCGCGCGCACGTGGACCGCGAGCAGCTGTTGGCCGAGCGGCCCGAGCTGGGCGCGTGGACGGTGAAGCGCATCGTGCTCATGGAAAGCACGCCGGCGCGCGGCGGCGCGCACTACTGCGTCGCGGCCGAGGCGCCGCTCGCCGCGGCCCCGTGACACGGCGACAATCCGAGAAAAGCTGTCACCTCCGCGCGCGCTCCTCGTCTGGGCTCGAGGCGGGGCAGCCATCCTCTTCAGCGCCCGCGTCGCTCGCGGCTTGGTGGCGTCGGGCGTTGCGTGGCTCGGGCGCGCTGCTCCGCCCCGAGGATCGCTGCCGGGAAGCCGCGTCGATCCTTGCGGCGTCCGGCGTGGCTTCCTATCATCGCCACGTTGGCTCGGGCCGTGCAAGTGTGGCAGCGTCGCTCGCTGGCCGCGGTCGGCTCGGGTCAGGAGAATCCCATGACTCCCACCGAGAATGGCGGCGGCGCGACGCGCCAGGCTGCCACCACCCCATCCGCGGCGAACCCCGCGCAGGAGATACCGATGGTCGTGCCCAATCCCGCGAGCAAGCAAGATCCCGAGGCTGCCAACCGCCGGCAGGCCCTCTCGGCGACGCTGCAGCAGATCGAGAAGCAGTATGGCAAGGGCTCGATCATGCGCCTGGGCGAGGACTTCAAGCAGGAGATCGATGGCATCTCGACCGGCGCGGTCTCGCTCGATCTCGCGCTGGGCGGGTTCGGCATCCCGCGCGGGCGCGTGATCGAGATCTTCGGTCCCGAGTCGTCCGGCAAGACCACGCTCACGCTGCATTGCATCGCCAACGTGCAGCGTGATGGGGGAACCGCGGCGTTCATCGACGCGGAGCACGCCCTCGATCCGTCGTACGCGCGCAAGCTCGGCGTCAATCTCGACGACCTGCTCGTGTCGCAGCCCGACTCGGGCGAGCAAGCGCTCGAGATCACCGAGATGCTGGTGCGCAGCAACGCGGTCGACCTGATCGTGGTGGATTCGGTGGCGGCGCTGGTGCCGAAGGCCGAGCTGGAGGGCGAGATGGGCGATGCGCACGTGGGCTTGCAGGCGCGCCTCATGTCGCAAGCGCTGCGCAAGCTCACCGGCACGATCGCCAAGACGCGCACCTGCGTGGTGTTCATCAACCAGATCCGCGAGAAGATCGGCGTGTTCTTCGGCAACCCCGAGACCACGACCGGCGGCCGCGCGCTCAAGTTCTATTCGTCGGTGCGCATCGACATCCGCAAGATCGGCGCCCTCAAGGAAGGCGAGGAGACGGTCGGTGCGCGCGCGCGCGCCACGGTGGTGAAGAACAAGGTGGCGCCGCCGTTCCGCAAGTCCGAGTTCGACATCATGTTCAACGAGGGCATCTCGCGGGAATCGGACCTGATCGACCTGGGCGTCAATCAGCGCATCATCGACAAGAGCGGCACGTGGCTGTCGTACGGCGAGCTGCGCCTCGGCCAGGGGCGCGAGAAGGCGCGTGACTTCCTGCGCGAGAACCGCGAGATCCTCGCGGAGATCGAGAAGAAGGTGCGCGACGCCTTCCTCAAGCAATCCGAGTCCGATCTCAAGCCACCGGTGCGGGCGGGACAGCCGGCACCGCCGCCCGCTGCGGCGCCGCCGCGCCTTGCTCCGGCGTCACCCGCGGCGGCGAAGCGCCCCGATCACGGCGAGGCCAAGGGCGCGGCGCGCTGAATCGCCATGGTGACACGACGCCGAGGGCGGCCGGCGCGTGCGTCATGCAGGCGCGGCCGCCCTCGGCTCGTGCTGGTCCCGGGTTCCACGAGCTACCGGGAGACTCATCGGCGGGAGCGGCCTCTCAGGACAGGCTGCCCGACTGCTTGCGCGCCGTCGTGCGCGGCCGGATGAAGTCGCCAGGGAAGCCCTGGATCCGCTTCATGTTCTTCTGGACCTTGCCTGCCTGCGCATGCGGGTGCTTCATGCGGCTGCCCGCATGAGCCGGCTGCGCGATCATGAAACCACCGACCACCACCACCACCAGGAAAGCGATCATCTTCGACATGGCTAGCTCCCTTCCATCCATTCCTTGCCACTGGCCACTCTGGCCACTGGCCATCATCCCGTCGGCCATTCGTTCTGGCATTCACACTTGGCAGTCTTGGCAGAGCGTCGGGCTCCGCCAGGGACAGGAGCGGCGCGTCGCCCGGCTTGCCCCTGAAAAAATCTTGCGTGCGAGCGCCACGAGGGCGCAGCTGAACTTGCCCGAGCAAACCCCTATACTCTGCGTCCTCGGTCCACCGCTGGCAGGTGGCCTCCCCAAGATGGCTGCGCCCGAGAGTCTTCCATGAAATCACGCGAGATCCGGTCTCGGTACCTGGCCTTCTTCGAGAAGCGCGGCCACAAGGCTTGCCGCAGCGACTCGCTGGTGCCGGAGAACGACCCCACGCTCTTGTTCACCGGCGCCGGGATGAATCAGTTCAAGGACCAGTTCCTGGGCCGCAACATCAGCTTCCGGCGCGCGACCACCTGCCAGAAGTGCATCCGCTTGCCCGATCTCGAGAACGTCGGCCGCACCCCGTCGCACCACACCTTCTTCGAGATGCTCGGCAACTTCTCGTTCGGCGATTACTTCAAGAAGGAAGCGATCGAGTGGGCGCAGGAGTTCTTGCTGAACGACCTCAAGCTCGATCCGGGCCGACTCTGGTACACGGTGTACACCGAGGACGACGAGGCTGCCGAGATCTGGCACAAGGCGGCGGGCGTGCCGCGCGAGCGCATCTTCCGCTATGGCGAGAAGGACAACTTCTGGCCGTCGGAGGCGCCGTCCAAGGGGCCCAACGGCCCGTGCGGTCCGTGCTCGGAGATCTACTTCGATTTTGCGCCGGAGCGCGGTCGACCCGCCGAGGGACCGGCCATCGACGGCACGCGCTTCGTCGAGATCTGGAACCTGGTGTTCACGCAGTTCGACCGTCAGGACGGCGGTGTGCTCAAGCCCTTGCCGCAGCGCAACATCGATACTGGCGCCGGGTTCGAGCGCATCGTGCGCGTGATCCAGGGTGGCGCGACCAACTTCGACACGGACCTGTTCCAGCCCTTGCTCGCGCGCATCGCCGAGGCGAGCGGCAAGACCTACGGTCGCGATCCGGCGGCGGACGTGAAGATGCGCCGCATCGCCGATCACGTGCGTGCGGTCACGTTCTGCATCGCCGATGGCGTGCGGCCGAGCAACGAGCAGCGCGGCTACGTGGTGCGCAAGGTGCTGCGCCGGGCGCTCATGGACTGGTGGAACCTGGGCGCCAAGGGGGTGGGGCTCGAGTCGCTCGTGGCCGGCGTGGTCGGCATCGACGGCCTCGCCGACTTCTATCCCGAGATCCGCGAGCATCGCGAGCGCGCCGAGCGCCTGGTCGCCGAGGAGGCGGCCAAGTTCGCCGAGGTGTACGAGAAGGGCTCTGTCCTGCTCGGCGAGTCGATCGATGCGCTGGCGCGCGAGCGGCAGACCGTGCTCGACGGCACGCGCGCGTTCTTCCTGTGGGACACGGTGGGGTTCCCGCTCGATCTGACCCGCCGCACGCTCGAGGAGCGCGGGCTCACGCTCGACGAGGACGGCTACCGCGCGGCGATGGAGGCGCAGCGGCGCAAGTCGCAGCTCGGCACCAACCTGAAGGAGATCTTCGACACCGGACCGCTCGCGCGGCTGAAGGAGATCGGCACCAGGGCGTCGCGCTTCACCGGCTACGATGCGCTCGACAGCGACTCCGAGATCCTTGGCATCATCCAGGGCGAGGAGCTCGCTTTTGACGTGGCGGCGGGCGCCGATCCCGACGAGGAGCGGCCGCGCGTGCACATCGTCCTGCGCGAGACGCCGTTCTACGCCGAGTCGGGCGGGCAGGTCGGCGACCGCGGCGAGATCGTCGGCGCCACCGGCCGCGGCATCGTCCACGACACGCGCAAGGTGGGCCAGTTCATCCTGCACGAGACCGAGCTCACCAAGGGCTCGTTCAAGACCGGCGACCGAGGTTCGCGCGGCGGTGTTCGCCGATCACCGCTTGCCGACCATGCGCAATCACACCGCCACGCATCTCCTGCACTGGGCGCTGCGCGAGGTGCTGGGCAAGGAGGTCGAGCAGCGCGGCTCGCTGGTGGCAGACCGCCTGCGCTTCGACTTCACCTACCCCAGGGCGGTGCCGGCCGATCTGCTCACGCTGGTCGAGCGCCTGGTGAACGAGCAGGTGCTGAAGAACCTGCCGGTGAGCAAGGAGGAGAAGCGCTGGAAGAGGCCAAGCGCTCGGTGCGATCGCGCTGTTCGGCGAGAAGTATGGCGAGCGGGTGCGCGTGGTCAGCGTGCAGGATGCCGATGCGGAACGCCGCTCGGTCGAGCTGTGCGGCGGGACGCACTGCGAGCGCACCGGCGACATCGGTGCCTTCAAGATCGTCTCCGAGAGCTCGATCGCGGCGGGCGTGCGCCGCATCGAGGCGATCACCGGCCTGGCGGTGCTGGGCGAGCTCGATCGCCTGCGGCTGCAGCTCCTGGAACGGCGAGGTGCTGAAGGTCGACCTCGATGCCGTGCCGGGCAAGGTCGAGGCGCTGCAGGCCGAGCTCAAGAAGCTGAAGAAGGACCTCGAGAAGGCGCAGAAGAGCGGCGCGAGCGATCACCTGCAGGAGATCAGCGCCGCGGTGCGACCCCGTCGACGGGGCGGATCTCTACGCCGCGAGCGTTGCGGGCCTGGAGCAAGATGCGCTCATGGGTCTTGCCGATCGCCTGAAGCAGGGCGCGCGCCTGCCAGCGGCGATCGTGCTGCTGTCGGAAGTGGAGGGTCGCGTCAACGTGCTCGTCGTGCTGAATCAGGGGCTCGCCGACCGCGGCGTGTCAGCCGGCGATCTGTGCCGCGATGTGGCGGCGATCGTCGGCGGCAAGGGTGGCGGCAACCCGCTGATGGCGCGCGGCCAGGGCAAGGAGCCGGCGAAGATCCCGTTGGCGCTGGAACGCTGCCACCAGGTCCTGCGCGACCGGCTCCGGCCGCCCGGTCGTGACGGCCCGGCGCGCGCCGATTCTGTGCGCTCGGGTGCAGGCCCACCTAGAATCTCGCGATTTTACATCTTGGGTCGACGGACTCGTCTCCCGGGCGCCAGATTGCCTGATTCCAAGCGCGTGCGATCCGCGGTAAGCTCGGGTCTTGTTTCCAGTTGAGTTCGTTTGAGAGAACCTCCGCATGGCTGTTCCGAAGAGAAGAACGTCCAAGCATCGCAAGCGTATCCGGCGATCCCATCACCACATCGATCCGCCGTCGTTGTCGACTTGCCCGCGGTGTGGGCAGCCCTCGCTTCCCCATGCCGTTTGCGACGCCTGCGGCTTCTACCGCTCCGTCGAGATCCTGCACCTTGAGGGCTGACGCCGGGGCCATGCCCGTGCGGACTTGGCGAGCCGGGCCCGCGCGGTGCGGCTCCACCTGGCTGTCAGGAACAGCTTTCGTGGAGGCTTGAAGTGCTGATCGCCATCGACGCGATGGGAGGGGACCATGCTCCGGGGGAAGTCGTGCGCGGAGTGGGCCTCGCCATCGAGAAAGGGCACGTCCGCGCCGAGGAGCTCGTGCTGGTGGGGCAGGAAGCCGCCATCGAAGCCGTGCGCAAGAGCTGCGGCTGTCCTGCCATCCGGGTCGTTGGTGCGACCCAGACCGTCGACATGGGGGAGAAGCCAGCCGAGGCGTTCCGCCGCAAGAAGGACAGCTCGATGATGCGCGCGGTCGAGCTGGTCAAGATGGGCCAGGCGCAAGCGGTGATCTCGCTCGGCAACACGGGCGCGTTCGTGGCCTGCGCCCAGCTCCTGCTCGGCTTGCTGCCAGGGGTCAAGCGCTCCGGCATCGCAGTCACGTTCCACACCAAGTCCGGACCGTGCACGGTGATCGACGTCGGCGCCAACATCCATTGCAAGCCGCAGCACTTGTTCCAGTACGGCGCGATGGCCTCGACCTTCGCCAAGGACGTGTACAGCATCGGCAATCCGCGCATCGGCCTGCTCAACATCGGCGAGGAAGAGGGCAAGGGCAACGAGCTGGTGAAGGAGACGCGCGAGCTGTTCGACGGCTCGACGCTCAACTTCCTCGGCAACATCGAGGGCCAGGACATCTTCGCCGGACGTTGCGACGTGGTGGTGTGCGAGGGATTCGTGGGCAACGTCGTGCTCAAGGTGGCGGAGGGCATCGGCACGTTCGTCGCCGAGACGCTGAAATCGCTGGTCGGCGGCTTCGTCGCCGCCGACAAGTCCGGATCCGCGTCGGCGACGACGCCGAAGCTGAAAGAGCTGTTCGATTCGTTCATGCGGCGCCTGGACTACGCCGAGTACGGCGGCGCGCCGTTGCTGGGCGTCAATGGCCTGGTGATGATCGGCCACGGTCGTTCCGACGCGCGTGCCCTGATGAATGCGATCCGGGTTTCGCGCGACTTCGTCAAGGCGGGAGTGAACGACCACATCCGTGCCTTGATCAAGCCCGAGGCCCAGAGTGTGGCGGAGAGCGAGAGCTCCGACGCCGATTGAGGTGGCAATGCGCGGACGACCGGTGGGCATTCGCGGTACCGGCTCCTACGTGCCGGAGAAGGTCATCGCCAATCGCGATTTCGAGGCGATGGTGGACACCTCCGACGAGTGGATCGTCACCCGGACCGGCATCAAGGAGCGGCGCATGGTGGCGCCGAACGAGGCCACCTCCGACCTCGCCCTCAACGCGGCGCGCCGCGCGCTCGAGGCGGCCAGGCTCGCCCCCGGCGATCGACCTGGTGATCGTCGGCACGGTCACGCCCGACAATCAGTTCCCGGCGACCGCCTGCCTGGTGCAGCGCGGGCTGGGGCTCGAGAATGCCGCGGGCTTCGACGTCTCCGCGGCGTGCAGCGGCTTCCTCAACGTGCTGGTGACCGGCTGGCAGTTCGTCGCCAGCGGCATGTACGACAACGTGCTGTGCATCGGCGCCGAGTCGCTGACCCGCGTGGTGGACTACGACGACCGCACCTCGTGCATCTTGTTCGGCGACGGCGCCGGCGCGGCCGTGCTGTCGTCGCAGTTCGACCGCGGCGAGATTCGTTCCGGCTATCTCAAGATCGACGGATCGGGCTACGAGGTGATGCACATCCCGGCGGGCGGCACGCGGGTGCCGGCCAGCGTCGAGACGCTGCAAGGACGCCAGCACTTCATGCGCATTCGCGGGCGCGAGGTCTACAAGTTCGCGGTCAACCGCATGGTCGAGCTGATCCAGCGCGAGCGCGAGGCAAACCCGGATCTCGAGCTCGGCTACATCGTGCCGCACCAGGTCAACCTGCGCATCATCGAGTCGGCGCGCGAGAAGCTCGGCATCGAGTGGGACAAGATCTTCGTCAACATCGAGAAGTACGGCAACACCTCCGCCGCATCGATCCCGATCGCGTTCGACGAGCTGGTGCGCTCGGGCAAGCTCGCCGCCGCGACCGGCAAGCAGATCATCTTCTGCGCATTCGGCGCCGGGCTCACGTGGGCATCGGCCTCTCTCAAGTGGTGAGCACGAACATGCGAGCCCTCCTGTTCCCTGGTCAAGGTGCGCAGTACGCCGGCATGGGCAAGGCGTTCTTCGCCGGTGCCGAGGAAGCGCGCTCGCTGTTCCTGCGCGCCGATCAGGTGCTCGGCTTCGAGCTATCGCGCCTGTGCTTCGACGGACCCGCGGACCAGCTCGAGGCGACCGACATCTGCCAGCCGGCGATCCTGGTGACCAGCCTCGCGATCACCGAGGTGTTGAAGCGCCGCCAGGGGCTCGCACCCGCGCAGTTCAAGGCGGTGCTCGGTCTGTCCCTGGGCGAGTACACGGCGCTGTGCTTCGCCGGCGCGCTGTCGTTCGAGGACGCCGTGCGGCTGGTGCGCGAGCGCGGGCTTGCCATGCAGGAGGCCTCGATGCTCGAGCCGAGCGGCATGCTCAGCGTGCTGAACGCGAGCGACGATCAGCTCGAGCGACTGGTGGCCGAGGGCGCCAAGGCCGGGGTGCTCGTGGCCGCGAACTACCTGGCGCCCGGACAGGTCGCCCTGTCGGGTGCGCTGCCGGCGATCGAGCGAGCCGAGAGCGTGGCGAAGCAGATCGGCATCCGCCGCGCGGTGCGCCTCAAGGTTGCCGGGGCATTCCACTCGCCGCTCATGGAGAGTGCCGCCCACAGGCTCCAGGCCGCGCTCGATCGGGTGACCATCGAGCGACCCAGCGTGCCGGTGATCGCCAACGTAAGCGCCGAGCCGGTGACCGAGCCCGCGGCGATTGCCGAGCTGCTCGCGCGCCAGCTCACGTCGCCGGTGCGGTGGTCGCAATCGATCGGCGCGCTGCTCGCCCAGGGCACGCGCACCTTCGTCGAACCCGGCCCTGGCCGCGTGTTGACCAACCTGGTGGCCCGGCAGGCCGGCCAGCCGGTGACCACGTTCAGCATCGATAGCATGGCGGACGTGGCCGCCTACCAGGCGGCTGCCAACGCCGCCGCGTCGTGAGGTGACCCGTGACGGGCAAGCTCGCAGGAAAGTCTGCCATCGTGACCGGCGCCTCGCGCGGCATCGGCCGCGCCATCGCGCTCGAGCTGGCGCAGGCCGGCGCGCGCGTGGGTGTGCTGTCGACGCGGCTCGACGGCAGCCAGCAGGTGGCGAACGAGATTCGCGCGGCTGGCGGCCAGGCCGAGGCGCGTGCGCTCGACGTCGCCGATGCGAAGGCGGTGCAAGCGGTGTTCGACGAGCTGCACGAGGTGCTCCAGGGACTGTCGATCCTGGTCAACAACGCCGGCATCACCAAGGATGCCCTGGTGATGCGCATGGCCGACGAGGACTTCGATCGCGTGATCGCCGTGGATCTGCGCGGCATGTTCCTCTGCTGCCGGGCGGCGGCGCGTCATTTCCTCAAGGCGCGCGCCGGCCGTGTGATCAACATCGGCTCGGTCGTGGGCTTGATGGGCAACGCCGGCCAGGCGAACTACGCGGCGGCGAAAGCCGGCGTGATCGGGCTCACCAAGTCGCTCGCCAAGGAGCTAGGCAGCCGCGGCATCACCGTGAACGCGATCGCACCCGGGTTCATCACCACCGACATGACGGCCAACCTTCCAGCGCAAGTCAAGGACGAGAGTTTGAAGGGGATTCCGCTCCAGCGCTTTGGTACGCCTGAAGATATCGCCCACGGCGTGGCGTTTCTCGCCTCGGACGAGGCGAGCTACATCACTGGCCAGGTGCTGGTGATCGACGGCGGCATGTGCATGTGAGGGCGAGCCGGATGCGGAGTGGACAATCGCGCCCCCGCGTAGCGATGTGCCTTGCGGTTGGGCTAAGATAGTGGCGTTTGATTGGCGCCGCGGCCGGCAAAGAGCGGCCGCAGGAGCCAGGTAGTTCGGGCCAACAAGAACGAGGAGGTTCTTACGTGTCGAGCAGTATTGAAGAGAGGGTGATCAATATCGTCTGCGAGCAGATGGGGGCGAGTCGGGACAAGATTCAGCCGGAGACCTCCTTCATCAACGATCTCGGCGCGGATTCGCTGGACACCGTCGAGCTCGTGATGGAGTTCGAGGACGAGTTCGACATCAACATCCCGGACGAGGATGCGGAGAAGATCCAGACCGTTGGCGACGCGATCGAGTACATCAAGTCGCGGGTGCAGTAGTTGCTGATCACGAGCCACGTGCTCCCTGAGCGGTCGCGGCGGAAGTGCCGGCGCGACGACACCATCCAGGCAAGGCTTTGGGGTTTGATCCCATGACGAGACGGCGTGTTGTCATCACCGGACTCGGAGGCGTCACCGCTCTCGGGATCGGCATGCAGAAGGTCTGGGAAGGGTTGATCTCCGGGAAGAGCGGGGTGCGGGTGATCGATCGCTTCGACGCCAAGGACCTCGACACTCGGTTTGCGGCTCAGGTGTGGGACTACCGGCCGGAGGACTTCTTTCCGAAGGTCGAGTCGAAGAAGCTCGATCTGTTCTCGCAGTATGCGCTCGTGGCAGCCGATGAAGCCCTGCGCGACAGCGGCCTGAAGGCGCCGGCCGGCACGCCGCCCGCCGCGCGGCCCGACCGCGTCGGTGTGATCCTCGGTTCCGGCATTGGCGGCATCGTCGAGATCGAGGCGCAGGATCACATCCTGATGGAGCGTGGGCCCTCGCGGCTGTCGCCGTTCTTCATCCCGAAGATGATGGTGAACGCGATGTCGGCGCAGATCTCCATCAAGTACGGGTTCGAGGGTACCAACTTCGCGACCGGCTCGGCGTGCAGCTCGTCGGCGCATGCGATGGGCATGGCGCTGCGCGCGGTGCAGTACGACGAGGCGGACGTGATCGTCACCGGCGGCTCCGAGGCCACCATCACGCCGCTGTCGATCGGCGGGTTCTGCGCGCTCAAGGCGCTGTCCACGCGCAACGACGATCCGCCGGCGGCGAGCCGTCCGTTCGACAAGGAGCGGGATGGGTTCGTGATGGGCGAGGGCGCGGCGGTGCTGGTGTTCGAGGAGCTTGCGCACGCCAGGCGGCGCGGCGCGAAGATCTACGCCGAGGTGAAGGGCTACGGCAGCACCGGCGATGCCTACCACATCACCGCGCCCAAGGAGGACGGCGAGGGTCCCAAGCGCGCGATGGCGCTCGCGCTCAAGGACGCGCAGCTGGCCGCCGATGCCGTCGACTACGTCAACGCGCATGGCACGTCGACCGCCTACAACGATGCCGTCGAGACCACCGCGCTCAAGCGCGCGTTCGGCGATCATGCCCGCAGGCTGCAGATCTCCTCCACCAAGTCGATGATCGGCCACCTGCTCGGTGCGTCCGGCGCCATCGAGCTCGCGGTCACGGCGCTGTCGGTGCATCACAACATCGTGCATCCCACGCGCAACCTCACCACGCCCGACCCGGCGTGCGACCTCGACTACATTCCCGGTGCGGCGCGGGACCTGCACGTGCGCAACGCGATGAGCAACTCGCTCGGGTTCGGCGGGCACAACGTGAGCCTGGTGATCGGCAAGCAGGCCTGACCGATCGCTCATGAGCGAGGACCTGCGCGCTCTCGAGATCGACCTCCGCCAGCGCTGCCGCGCCTGCGGCCAGGATCACGTGTTCGCGTTCTGGGACGAGCTCAGCCCGCCGCAGCGCGAGCGCTTCCTGAAGCAGCTCGGCGAGGTGGACCTGCCGCTGGTGACGCGGCTGGCGAGCGAGGTGATTCACGGTGCCGCGCCCGCCGCATACCAGCGCCTCGAGCCGGCGCCGTTCCTGCGCCTCCCCGGATCGCCGCACGAGCGTGCCGCCGCGCGCGATGCCGGCGAGGCGCTGCTCTCTGCCGGCAAGGTGGCGGCGTTCGTGGTGGCCGGCGGCCAGGGCTCGCGGCTCGGGTTCGAAGGTCCCAAGGGCACCTTCCCGGTCGGCCCGGTATCGAACCGCACGCTGTTCCAGGTGCACGCCGAGAAGGTGCTCGCGCTCAGCCGCCGGCATCGCTCGCGCATCCCGCTCTTGATCCTGACCAGCGCCGTGAACCACGACGTCACGATCGCGTTCTTCGAACAGCACCATCACTTCGGTCTGGATGCGCGCGACGTGCACTACTTCTCGCAGGAGATGCTGCCCGCGGTCGACCAGCGCGGCCGCATGATCCTGGCCGAGAAGGACAGCCTGTTCCTGAGTCCCAACGGCCATGGCGGAGCGCTGCTCGCACTCCGGCGATCGGGCGTGCTCGACGAGCTGACGGCGCGCGGCATCGACCATATCTTCTACTTCCAGGTCGACAATCCGCTCGTCAACGTGCTCGACCCGGTGTTCCTCGGGCATCACGCTCGTGCCGCGGCCGAGATGTCGAGCAAGGTAGTGCTGAAGCGCGACGCACACGAGAAGGTGGGCGTGCTGGCCTTCATCGACGGCAAGCTCGGCGTCATCGAGTACTCGGATCTGCGCGATGGCGACCAGCAGGCGCGCCTGCCGAACGGCGAGCTCGAGTTCGCCGCCGGCAGCATCGCCATCCACGTGCTCGACGTGGCGTTCGTCGCACGCTTGACCGCGGGCGGCGATCTCAAGCTGCCCTTCCACCATGCGCTCAAGAAGATCAGCTGCATCGATCAGGCCGGGCAGCGCTGCCATCCCGCGGTGCCGAACGGTGTGAAGTTCGAGACCTTCGTGTTCGACGCACTCCGCTTCGCGCGCCACTCGATCACCATGGAGGTGGCGCGCGAGGAGGAGTTCTCGCCGGTCAAGAACGCCGACGGCGCCGATTCCCCGCTCACCGCGCGCCGCGACATGAGCCGGCAATGGGCGGGCTGGCTGCGCGCTGCCGGCTTCACCGTCGCCGACGATGCTGCGATCGAGGTGAGCCCCTTGTTCGCCGTCGATCGCGAGGAGCTCTTGACGAAGCTGAGCGGGCGCGGCACGATCGTGCACCGCCGCCTGTGGATCGAGTGAATCCAACCCGTCCGTCCGTGCTGATTCGAGTGCGACTTGAGAGCTCGCGGTCTGCGAGCGTCGTCGTTGCTTGACGCAGACGCATCGGAGGTGTCATGTCGGAGCGCCACGTCGCCGTGCTCCTCGGCGGTCCTTCCTCGGAGCACGAGATCTCGATCCAGACCGGCGAGCAGGTGATCGCCGGGCTCGACCGGTCGCGCTACCGGGTCTCGGTGCTGTTCATCGATCGCGATTCGCGCTGCCTGCCGATCGCCAGCGTCGGCGCCGCCCTCGACCGGGCGCAGCTTCAGAGTCGCGAGCGCATCGATCTGTGGGCAGGGTTCCGCGCGCTCAAGGTGCGCGAGGTGGACGTCGTGTTCAATGCGCTGCACGGCCGCTTCGGTGAGGATGGCCGCGTGCAGGCAGTGCTCGAGGCGCTGCAGATTCCCTGCACCGGCTCCGGTGTGACGGCGAGCGCGGTGGCGATGGACAAGCGCCTCGGCAAGCTCGTGGCGCGAGCTGCCGGCGTGCCGGTCGCAGCCGCGGTCGTGGCGCGGTCGTCTGCGAGCGCCGGGCGCGAGCTCGGCGACCGCATCGAGCGCGAGCTCGGCTTCCCGTGCATCCTGAAGCCCAACACTGGCGGCTCGAGCGTGGGCCTCGCCCTGGTGCAGGCGCGCAGCGAGCTGGATGCGGCGCTGCGCGATCTGGCGCACAGCCCGACGTTCGAGGAGCTCCTGGTCGAGCGCTTCCTGGTCGGTGACGAGCTGACGGTCGGCGTGCTCGGCGACGGCGCGGGCGCGGTCGCGCTGCCGCCGATCCTGATCAAGGCGGTGAAGTCGCGCCTGTTCGACTACGAGGCCAAGTACCAGCCCGGCATGGCGGCGGAGATCTGTCCAGCGCCGATCGCGAGCGACCTGACGGCGACGGTGCAGCGGTTCGCCGTGGCCGTGCACGAGCAGCTCGATTGCCGCGGCGTCACGCGCAGCGACTTCATCGTCGTCGACAACGTGCCGCATTTCCTCGAGATCAACACGCTGCCCGGCCTCACACGCAATTCGCTCGTGCCGAAGGCGGCGCGGGTCGCCGGCATCTCGTTCCCGGAGTTGCTCGACCGGTTGCTCGACGGCGCGCTCAAGCGGAGGACGCAATGAACGATCGCGTGGCGGTGGCGGTGAACGGCGCCAAGGGCCGCATGGGGCAGGAGGTGGTCGCCGCGGTGCGCGCCGCGGCCGATCTCGAGCTGGTGGCCGAATGCGACATGGGTGACGACCTGCTGCGCATCCTGCGCGAGCGACGGGCGGCGGTCGTGGTCGACTTCACGCACCCGCACGCCGCACGCGCGAACACGCTCGCCATCCTCGACGCGGGAGCATGTCCGGTGATCGGCACCACCGGCTTCAGCAGCGAGGACCTCGCGGCGGTCGAGCAGCGCTGCCGGCAGCTGAAGCGCGGCGGCGTGATCGCACCCAACTTTGCGATCGGCGCCGTGCTGATGATCAAGCTGTGCGAGATGGTGGCGCGCTGGATGCCGGACTGCGAGATCCTCGAGCTGCACCACGAGGC
Organism: Planctomycetota bacterium; assembly: GCA_046349655.1. Classification (GTDB taxonomy): domain Bacteria; phylum Planctomycetota; class B15-G4; order B15-G4; family JAXMBY01; genus JAXMBY01. The sequence goes on along the minus strand of JAXMBY010000041.1, from coordinate 48,469 downwards.
GAAGGCCGACGCGCCTTCGGGAACCGCGGTCGCGACCGCACAGCGGATCGCCGCCGCGCGCACCACGCAGCCGATGCTCAAGCCCGCGCCCACCGGCCACCCCGAGGCGCGCGGCTTCCTGCTTCGCGACGTCGCGATCCACAGCGTGCGGTTGCCCGGCTTGATGGCGCACCAGGAGGTGATCTTCGGCACCTCCGGGCAGACGCTCCGGTTGACTCACGACGCGCTGAATCGCAGCTGCTACATGCCCGGCGTTCTGCTCGCGATCCGGCGCGTGCGCAGCTTGCCGGGCCTGGTCGTCGGCCTGGACGCACTGCTCGGCGCGTGACGTCTGCCACGAAGTGCTCGAGGTCGATGACCCCGGATCCGGCACCGCCTACCGTCTCCGTGACCATCGACCTCGAGCTCAAAGCTCTCCGCGTCGATCAGAACCAGCTCAGCCGCGCGTGCCAGTAGGTGGACGCGTCGTGGACGAACAGCAACATGATGTCGTCGGTGTACTTGGCGACCCACAGGTAGAAGCGATCGCCAGCCGTGTACTGCACATTGCCCATGCCGATCTTGAGCGTGCCCTGCGTGATCGTTCCCTGCAGCAGGTAGTTCGCGCCGCGATCGATCACCACCACGTTGTCGATCATGACGCCGTTGTTGCCCATCTTGCTGACGTCGTAGATCTTCGCCGTCACGCTCTGGTTCTGTGCGTCGATGTCGAGCAGGCAGCGAATCCAGCCGCCGTTGAATGCCACATCCCAGCGGCCTCCAGCTCGGGCCGAAGGAATCGTCAGCGCCAGCGCCGTCCACCACCATCAAGCCGATTCGTGAGAACATGACTCGCTCTCCTTTTAAGTCATCTCATGTTTGGTCTGGTGGCCAGGATGATGTCAGGGCTGCCCAACCTCGTTCCTGGGCCGATCATCGCGGACACTCATGCCGCAGCGGCGGGCAGAGGTCGCGGGTCGAGTTGCGGATAAGTTCGCACGGCAATCTCCTGGCCATTGCATATGCCTCCCCACCACCGTTGCGGATGCTCTCTCGAGCCGCTCCCGGCGGTGGGGACAGCGAGGCTTTTTGCAGAAAGTTCGTCACGGCCAGAGTGGCGGAATGGCAGACGCGTCGGACTCAAAATCGAAGGTTCCGAAAGGGCTGTGTGGGTTCGAGTCCCACCTCTGGCATCGGCGGCGGGGCGGTTTTCAGGCGCAAGCCCGCCTACCATCGCGGTTTGAAGTTCACGCGAATCGCTCGCTGATCGCGTCGCTTCTGCGACGCGATCGGGCTACGTAAGGACCGCATGCGACGCTACGAAGTGCAACAAAAGATGTAACGGAATCACCGTCGGTTCCGGTGCGCGCGGCCGTGGCCGTGTGGGCCTTGTTCTCCGAGATCTTCGGTAGCCGCGCGAGTGCTGCGCTTGTCGCCCATGGTGACGATACGTGTAGCGGTCCATGGTCAAGCTGATCGTGCTGTGACGAGCGAGTGCCTGCGCATCCGACGGATGCACACCAGCACGTGCGAGCGCAGTGCGAAGCGATGCCGCAAGCTGTGAAAGTCGGCCGTCCCGGCCTCGGTCCTCGTGGGGGATCGAGGCCGCCTCCAGGCTCGAGGCGAATCATCTCGAACGCGCGGTCCGCCCACTGACCGGGCCAGCGCGCTGCCGGTAGCTTGCCTGTGAGCCACGGGCACAACTCCGCGACGAGATCACGGTGCAAGGGAGGGTGTCCTCGCGCCGGTGCTTCGAGTAGCCGGCCGCGACCGTGACGGTGGGCGGCTCACCATCGAGCGCGAAGCTCCTAGGCGTGGTGAAACCAGCTCACCGGCGCGCAATCCCGTGTAGGCCGCCGCGACGTACAGCACCGCGCGGGCCAGGCGCTCAACCCACGGTAGTCGCGCTCGGATGCGCGCGCAGCCTCGACGAGCCGTCCCAGCTCGGCATCATCGAGCGCGCGGCGCGTCCGGCGAACGTCCACCATGGCATTCACGCGCTGAAGATGGGCGAGCCGATCCTCGCCGCAGCGCCGATCGCGCACGTTTAAGACTCGATGCGCAACGGCCGGCCGTGGACGCGGGGCGCGGCGTTCAACGTGATGCGGCCACGCGCATGAACGCGCGCGGGGTACCGATCACGCGATGAGGTTGTTGTACGCCTCATGCGAGCCGATCCAGAACCACACGTTGACGTCGCCGTCGATGAAGTTTAGATCGCGCGGTAGCGCATCGAGACCGACACCGACCAGCAAACGTACCGCGGCAATCGCGGTCTCGCCTCCAGCTTGTGAAGCCGCAACGACGGGTCGGCCGGATCCTTGCAGAACTGCTCGAACGTGGCATTCGCCAGCTCGATGACCAGGGGACTACCCTTGGCGAGATCCTTGCAGAGATCCCGATAGCTCTTGCGACGGCGATTCAGTCGCACATCGAGTCCATCGGCTCGGTGTGACCAGACTCGTAGTCCTTGCGGGCCTGGTCGATGAGGCGCGCCAGCTTCTCGCCTGCAAAGAACTTGTCGTCCGGCGTAAGCAGGCCTTCCACCTCGCTCGTGCAGGAGCGGAACTCGACAGCCCCGCTGATCTCCCATCCGCTGCTCTCGAGCTTGGTGATGGTCCTTTCTACTGAGCGGGCGATGGCCAGCCATGCTACGTACAGGTTCTGGACCCGCGTATGCCGACTCTCGTCATATGGGATCTCGTCGCGAAGCTCCCGAAGGCGGATGCCTTCGTCGAGTCGGTGGATCATGTTGCAGCAAGCGACCCCGAAGGCCACCACCTCCTCAAAATCGAGGACCCTCATGGCCTCTTCGTGATCCCGCTTCCACAGCTCTTCGGTTGCTTGGCTCCGGAACAGCTCAACCTGCTGCTCGACAAGCTTGATTGCCATGGGTACTGCTCCAACGCGAGACCGGACCCGACACGTACGCCCTAGTATAGACCCGTAGCTCCTTTTCGGCCACTTTGCAGCGCCACCATCAGCCGCGCCAAGAAGTCTCAAACCCGACCGCCGACGTTCCAGCCGGATTGCCGGGCGCCGGCGCCGCAGGCTTCGCATCGTATCGCAGGCATCGGCCAAGCTCTCGCCACTCGCGACCGCGGCGAGGATGCGCTGTTGGGCTGGCGGGCGCAACTGCGCCCATCGGCGCAGCCTGTCGCATTGCTGCGGGTCTGGTGACCTCACGCTCACCGCGCCGCGGCTCGCTCGCTGATCCTCTGGCGCTCAGAACCGCATGCTGTATGCGAGCTTCAGGATCGCGACCTCGGTCTGCGTGTCGAACGAGCTGCCGCCAGCCTCGCGCAGCCAGCCGTGGTTGTAGACGAGGAACAGCTCGCGCCCGTCCTCGACGATGAAGCGCACGCGGCTGTTCAGCCCGAGCAGCCGCGATTCGGTGTCGTACTGCACCAGGCTGGACCAGGACAGCTCGGGCGTGAAGCTCAGGTTGAGCCGCGCGAGCGCGAGGCGCGTGACGAAATCGCCCTGGTCGAGATTGACGTCGTTCTGCTCGTAGCCGACCGTGGTGGCGAGATGACGATTCGCGCGCCACGTGACCTCGGCGCCGTACTGATCGAGGTGACCGTCGAGGAAGGTGCCAGTCGAGTAGTTGACGTCGATCGAGACGGGTCGCTTGAGTGCGGTGGACAGGAACACCTCGCCGCGCAGCTCGTCGTAGTCGCCCGGCGGCACGATGATGCCGGTCTCGATCTCGAACGGCGTCTCGAGCCGCTCGAACTGCGGCACCAGACGCAGCTCGAGCTCGTCACCGTCATCGAGCTCGAAGCCGAAGAACGTGATCGGCGCCTGCCAGCTGTCGAGCCGATTGCCCGAGTCGGTGAGCAGCTTCGGCTCGATGCCGAAGCGCAGCTGGCGGATCCACGTGTCGAGGCGCGGCTCGTAGTGCAGCTCGCCCGCGTACGTCTTCACGCCGGTGCGGGGCACGAACCCGAGCGCTGGGTTGAAGCGGTCCTCGATCACTTGATAGGCGAGGCCCGAGCTCCAGACGTCGTTGGGATATGCGAGCCGGAACCCGTAGGCCTTGTCGTCACCGCGATCGTCGGTCGTGAAGCTGCGCAGACCGTACACCGAACCGCGCAGGTTCTTGTCGCCGAACAGATCGGTCGTGCGATAGTCGTAGTCCACGCCGATCACGCCGTTCTGCCCCGGCTCGAGCGGGTTGCCGCGGGTGGCGATGAAGCCCACTTCCGAGGTGTCGAACACGTTCCGCGACACGCGCGCGGCGAACAGGTTGCGTTCGTCGATGCCGTCGAAGCGGCCGGTCTCGACGTCGAGCACGCCGATGTTGTAGTCGCCGGCGCGCCCGACCCCCTTCACGCCCCAGCGGATCGGCACCTCCTCGCCGCTGGCGAGGCCGATGCGGCGCGAGAAGAACGGGATCAGCGAGGTGTCGTCGCCGGCGTCGGCAAAGCTGAAGATCTCGGCATCCTCGAGGAAGAAGTCGCGCTTCTCGGGAAAGAACAGCGGAAACCGGGTGAGGTTGGTCTGCCGCGTGTCCACCTCGGTCTCGGCGAAGTCGGTGTTGACCGTGAGGATCGCGGTGAAGCTGGGCGTCACCCGCCAGAACACGTCGCCGCCCGCGTCGGGCGACACCTCGCGCTCGTCCGCCACGCGATCGTTCCGGTAGTGGAGCGTGCCGAACGGGCGCACGTCGATGCCGAGGCCCTGGCGCAGGTCGTGGAGTCCGATCAGGTCGCCGGCGCGCGCGGGCTGCGAGAAGCTGGCATCGAGCACGGCGCCCGACCAGCGGTCGAACTCCTGGCGGCGCTTGATCACGCGCTGGACGTTGAAGCCCCATGTGTCGCGGTTCTCATCGAACGAGATCGACTCGAACGGAATCTCGATCTCGACCGACCAGCCGGCATCGGTGACCGCGGTCTTGCCGCGCCAGACCGCGTCCCACTGCTCGTTGATCGCGGCGCCGTTGTTCGCGATCAGCGCGTCGAGCCGCGCGCCCGCCGGCGCGACGACGAACAGGAACGCATTGCGCCGGTCGAGGAACGTGTCGAGCAGGATCTGCAGGCGGTCGTTCGCATCGAGGTCGACGTCGCGGCGCATCTCGGTCGCAATGATGTGCGCGGGATCGCGATCGAAGCACCAAGCGCCGATGTACAGCGCGTCCCTGGTGTAGAGCACGGCGACCTGCGTGTTCTCGCTCGGCTGCGCTCCCTCGTGCGGCTCGACCTCGGTGAGCCCGGCGATCCTCTGCGCCCGCTGCCAGTCTGTCTCGGACAGGTCGCCGTCGATCGTGGGCGGCTGCTCGATCCGCAGCGCCTGCAGCACCGGCCGGTCGCCGGCGCGCGTGGCTTTTTCGACGCGTGTGGTCGGGACGATCGTCAGCACGATCGGCAAGAGCTGCATGGCGCTCGACTCTTCGTGGCAGCGTGGGAGTGCTCTTTTAACCGGCTGTGGTCCACGACTCTCGTGAAAAGGCGACGACTCAAGTTCGCGGGAGGGCGCGCCCCGCGATCCTGGTACGCTGGTGCTCGATGATGTCTGACGAACCGCCGCCCTGCCCGCGTCCCTCGGTGGCCGAGCGCGTCCATGCGGCGCTCGGCCTCGACTCGAGCGTGGCCTGGGTCGGGGCGGCGATGTTCGTCATGGGTTTAGGCGAGGAGCTCTGGCGGCGGTTCGTCGGCAAGTACCTCCAGGTGCTGGGGGCACCGATTGCCGCGATCGGCGCGTTCGGCACCGTGAGCGCCCTCCTGGACGGGATCGCTCAGTACCCGGGCGGCTGGCTTGCCGATCGTCACGGGCGGCGCCGCGCGCTGCGCGCATTCGTGCTCGTTGCCGGCGCTGGCTACGTGATCGCGGCGCTGGCGTGGTCGTGGCCGATCGTGTTCCTCGCGTTGCCGTTCATCATGGCATGGTCGAGCCTCGCGTCGCCGGCGATGTTCGCCGTGGTGGGCGACGCGCTGCCGCGCGGCAAGCGCGCCGCCGGTTTCACCGTGCAGGCGATCCTGAAGCGGCTGCCGGTCTTGATCGCACCTGCGCTCGGCGGAGCGCTCATCACGGCGCACGGCACGGCAACGGGCATCAGGATCGGGCTCGCCGCGAGCGTGCTGCTCGCCGCCGTTGCGTCGGTCCTGGTCGCCCGGGTTGGTGCTGCGGCTCACGGCGCTGCCACCGTCACCAGCGTCGCCGGCGTGTGGCAGTCGTTGCCGCGCGCGCTGCGCGCAGTGCTTGCCGCCGACATCCTGATCCGAACCTGTGAAGCAATGGTCGACGTGCTGATCGTGGTGTACGTCACCGACCAGCTCGGATGCTCGGCGGCCACCTATGGCGTGCTGGTGGCGATCCAGGTGGCGACCTCGATCGCGGTGTACGTTCCCGCTGCGCGCGGTGCGGACCGCCTCGGACGCCGGCCGTTCGTGATTGCGACCTGCGTGTGCTTCGCTCTGTTCCCGGTGATGATCGCGATGGCGAGCGGCGCCCGTTCGCTCGTGCTCGCGTTCGTGATCGGCGGCTTGCGTGAGATCGGCGAGCCAGCGCGCAAGGCCATGATCGTCGACTTCGCGGCGCCACACCTGCGCGCCCGATCGGTCGGCCTGTACTACTTGATCCGCTGCCTCGCCATTGCGCCGGCAGGAGCGATCGGCGGCTGCTTGTGGCGATTGGCGCCGCAGGTGCCGTTCTTTGTCGCCGGTGCCACCGGAATCGCCGGCGTGGTCCAGTTCGCCCTGACCGTGCGTGAACCTTGACGTTCAGCCCGCGCCGCGCTCCGTCTCGAGCGCAGCATAGAGCGCGTCGTACAGAAACGACGCCCGCGCCACCGTCTCGTGATCGTCCTGCGCCACGAGCGGAAAGCCCCTGCTGATCGCTTGCAGACCGGCCGCCTCGGCGGCCTCGTGCAGCGCGCCGGGAACATCGGCTGCGTGCACGATGCGCGCCAGTCTGGCGAGGGCGGGGTGCGTGAGCCGATGCTCGGCAATGAGCTGCTCGAAGGACGTGACGCCGTGGTCGTGCGCATAGCGGGTGCTGGGTGCGTCGAAACCGATCGCGCCGTGCTCGCGCTCGAACCGCGCGACGTCGTCCGGCTCGCGAAAATGGAACTCCGCCTGTGGGTCGATGAACCGCCGGATCAGCCACGCCGTCGCCGTCCGATTGACGCGGATGCCCTTGCGTGTGACCCACTTCATGATCCTTGCTCCGACCGCGCCCGCGGGCGCCCGGGCCAGAGGCCCGCAGCTCAGGAGTGTTCCGCGCTGCGCGTCGCCGCGACGGCAGCGTGCAGCTTGTGCTTGAAGGTCAGGGCATCATGCACACCCTCGTCGAGCACGCGCCTGACCAGCGCAGCCAGCTGCGGCACGTCGACCTGCGCCGGGGCCACGCTCTCGAGCAACCGCTGCAGCTCCTGCACCATCTGGAACCGATCGGCCGGCGGGAACGCATCGAACAGGCAGATCAAGTCGACCTTCGCAGCGCCCATGGGGCTGCGAGCCAGGGACTGCTTCAGGCGTTCGATGTAGCGTTCGTAGTACCGCATGCTCAGCGCGGCTTCTCCACCACGGCAATCAGGAAGTGATCCCATTGCACGTCGGGCGTGATGAAGTCGAACGCCTGTTCGGTCAGCTCCAGGTGCGAGCGGTCTTCCAGGATGCGGAAGCCGGCCGCCGTGACGTAGCACCTGAGCTCGGGAGCGGTCAGGAAGTGCACGTGGCCGCGGTTCAAGTGGCCTTCACGCAGGGCCTCGTTCACCACCCCCTCGAAGCTGCGGAAGCCGCTCGGGTGCAGCAGGTTGTTGGTCTGGAAATAGGCGCGACCACCGGGCCGCAACACGCGAAACGACTCGCGCAGGTAGTGAAACAGGTCCTCGCGATCGATGTGAATGAAGACGATGTGGCAGTAGACGCGATCGAACTGCGCATCGGCAAGCGGTTCCAGGCCGCTGTGCTCGAGGACTTGCAGGCGAACGTTGTCGAGCGGGGCCAGCCGGCGTCTTGCCTCGGTGATGATGTTGCCGGAGATGTCCACGCCATGCAGCTCGCGACACCGGCGTGCCATGTGCTCGGCGAGGCGGCCCACGCCCACGCCGATCTCGAGCACCTTGTGTTCCGGCTGCACGCCGAGCTTGTCGGCGATGATCGCGACGACCGGCTCGCCGGAGATGGAGAGGTCGTCCTCGTCCAGGGGAGTATCGATGTGCGTGCCCAGCGTCCCAGCAACGGCCTGGTAGGCGCCGGCGCGCGTGCGGCCGACGCAGTCCCAGAACTCCTTGTAGGTGCGCGCCGACTGCTGGGTGAACAGGTCCTCGGGTCGCACCGGCGTCGCCGGCGCCGGCTCGGGCTTTCTGGGTGCGATCATCGTGGCATCCTGCAGCGGTGATGGGCAGCGAGCAATCGCAGCCGCCGCGGCCTCGCTCGCGGCGATGATACGCCCGCCGCACACCATCGTCCAGCGTGCGAGCGCGGCCGGCGACCGGGCGCGGCCCTTGCGGGTTCTGCACGAAAACCGCATACTGCGCCGGTTCGGGAACATGCCCATCGCACCCTGCGCAGGAGCCCACACCATGTCCGTCAACCCGCTCGTCCCCGCGCTGCTCTGTGGCGCGATGCTGGCGTCGGCGCACGCTCAGGCGATCGTGGCCACCGCCGAGTTCGTGCCGGATCAGCTGATCGTGCGCCGTGATGGCGCGCGCCTCGAAGACCTCGCATTCCTCGAGCACGCGATCGGTGCGACCGGGCATCAGCGGCTCTTCCGGCAGGACATCTGGCTGCTCGACCTGCCGGCGGGCTCCGACGTGCGAGCGACGCAGCACCTGGTCGAGGGCCTGCCGGGGGTGAAGTACGCGCACCCCAACATGATCGTGCGCGCCGTGGGCACGCCCAACGATCCGAGCTTCAGCGCGCAATGGGGATTCAACCAGGCCAACGACGCCGACATCGACGCGCCCGAGGCGTGGGACATCCACACCGATGCGACCAGCGTCCTGGTGGCCGTGATCGACACCGGCACGCAGTACACGCATCCCGATCTGGCCGACAACATCTGGACCAATCCCGGCGAGATCCCGGGCAATGGCATCGACGACGACCTGAACGGCTACGTCGACGACGTGCACGGCTACGACTGGGTGAACAACGATGGCGATCCGATCGACGACCATGGCCACGGCACGCACACGGCGGGCACGGTGGGCGCGCGCACCAACAATGCCATCGGCGTGGCCGGCGTTTGCTGGCAGGCGCGCATCATGGTGCTCAAGTTCCTCAGCTCGGGCGGCTCGGGCAGCATCGCCAACTCGATCCTCGCGGTCGAGTACTCGATGGACAATGGCGCAATGCTGTCGAGCAACAGCTGGGGCTGCTACTGCAGCGCGGGCGACATGCAGGGTCTCAAGGATGCGGTGGATGCCGCCGGCGACGTGGGCATGCTGTTCGTGGCGGCCGCCGGCAACTCGGCGTCGAACAATGATTCCTCGCCGTTCTATCCGGCGAGCTTCGACCTGCCCGAGGTGTTCTCGATCGCGGCCAGCAACGCCGCCGACACGCTGGCATCGTTCTCGAACTACGGCGCCGTGTCGGTCGACATTGCCGCGCCGGGCGAATCGATCTACAGCACCTGGCCCACGAGCACCTACACCTACCTGTCGGGCACGTCGATGGCATGCCCGCACGCCGCGGGCGCGGTCGCGCTGGTCGCCTCCTACTGTCCGTCGCTCACCATGCTCGACATCAAGCAGCAGATCATGGACACGGTCGACGTCAAGCCCGCGTTCAGCGGCAAGGTCGCATCGAACGGCAGGCTCAACCTGAACAACGCGCTGCTCGCGTGCCCGCCGCCCGTCACCGTCGACGTGCTCGCGCCCAACGGCGGCGAGCTGTTCTATCAGGACACCGCGACCATCACCTGGAGCTCGAGCGATCCATCGGCGCTGATCCACCACGTCACGCTGCGCTTGCAGAACGGCGCCGGCGCCGACCTGGGTGTGATCGCCGACAACGAGCCGAACGATGGCAGCTACACCTGGAGCTGCGGCGCGGTCGCGGACGGCAGCTATCGGATCCGTGTCGACGCGGTGTCCGCGGGCGGATCGATCCTGGGCACGGACAGCTCCGATGCCGCGTTCCGCATCGACCGCTCGACCGTGGTCCTGGTGCTCGATCCCAACGGCGGCGAGCTCGTGCATGGCGCGAAGGACATCCTGTGGAACGCCACCGATCCCGACGGCGAGATCAACCACGTGGATCTCTATCTTCAGGACGCGTCCGGCAATGACCTGGCGCTGATCGCGAGCGTCGAGGCGAACGATGGCGTGTTCAGCTGGGACTCGACCACGGTCGCCGACGGCGATTACCGCATTCGCATTGCCGCCAGGAACGCCGCGTATCAGGCTCTCGGCGAGGACAACTCGGACGCGAGCTTCCGCGTCGACAACTCGACCGCCGTGCAGGTGCTTGCGCCCAATGGTGGTGAGGCGTTGACCCGCACCACCGAGATCGCGTGGAGCACCTACGACCCCTACCTAGAGATCGTGACGATGCAGATCTGGCTGCTGGACCCGGACGGCAGCGATCTGTTCGCGATTGCCACGGGCGAGGCCAACGACGGCAGCTTCACGTGGGACGTGAGCGGCGTGCCGATGGGCCGCTACCTCGTGTCGGTGCGCGCGCTCGATCTGTTCGCGCAGGTGGTGGCCGAGGATCGCTCGGATGGCGCGTTTCTCGTCGGGCTGGACCGGACGGCGGGACTGCGCCGGCCGTGAGCTCAACCCTCCGGCTGGACCTTGAAGATCCGGTTGGCCTCGAGGAAGAACATCAGCGAGCGCGAGCGCACCGAGTTGAGCGGCACGTTCTCGGCGCGGGATTGCTTGGCGAGCTGCGTCAGCGTGCGTGCCGGTGCGCCGAACTTCTCGTCCCTGGTGTGCTCGAAGGCGAGCGCGAGCGCGGCGACCGGCCACATCGCCACGCCCATGCGTGAATCGCCCTTGGTGAGCGACGGGATGCCGGATCCGGGTGCGGTCTCGGTGAAGATCTCGTACGAGTCGATCATCGTCGCGGTGTCGGGCTTCCAGCCGACGAGGCAGCATGACGCGGCGTGCAGGAACACGTCCTCGGCCTTGCTGCGCAGCTCCACGTCGTCGGGCTGATCGAGCGCTTGCATGGCCTCGTAGGCGGCCGTCGCGATCGTGGCTGCCTGCCACGTGGCCTCCCAGGTGAAGCCGGGAACGTTGCCTTCCTTCCAGTAGTCGCGCGTCATGAAGCTCGTGATCTTGGCACGGCCGCCGAAGTTCTTCATGGTGATCGCGCGGGTCAGGATCTCGTCGAGGCGAGCGCGATCCTTCTGCCGCTGGAACAGCTGATAGGCGCGCACGTACAGGCGCAAGCACCAGCCCAGCGTGCGCGACGAGTGGTAGATGCCCGACTTCTCCGACCACTGGCCTTCGGCGAGGTGCATCAGGTCGCGTCGCGCGCGCTCGGAGCGCAGCAGGATCGCGGCTGCGAACAGCCGCTCGGCTTCCATGTGCTCCTGGTCGTAGCCGTTGCGCGGCGGCCTCGGGTTGGCGTGGCCGAACAGCTGGCCTCGCCCCAGGGTGTCGATGCCCTGCTCCTGCAGGCGCGGGCGGCCCTCGAACATGCGCGCCGGCTTGAGCTCGGACGCGTCGATCGCGTAGCTGGTCTCGGCCTGCCAGGGCTGCCCGGCGTCGTCGCTGAGATGGTACGGGCGCCCCGGACGGAAGCGCCCGTCGGCGCCGACCGATCCATACTGGGCGAGCGTGAAGTCCGACAGATGATCGAGCAGGCGCTGGTCCTTGGTGCAGATCCAGAGCACCAGATCGGGTGCCCAGTAGGTGTTGCGCGGGCTGCCGGTCGTGTGCGTGTCCCAGGTCGGATCGGGGTCGGCGCCGTCGATCGCCCTGCGAATGGCACCGTCGGGGACCGCCATCTTCGGCACGCGTGCGGCGAGCTTGGCAAGCAGCTGCTCGTGCACGATCGGGAACGGTGTGCCAAGGCGCAGCGCAATGCCGGTCTGATCAGGACAGGTGACGCGGCGCTCGAGCAACACGTCCTCGCCCGCGGTGATGGTGATGTTGCCATCGAGGCCCGGCGCGGGGTTGCGGATCGATTCGGCGCCGACGCACACCTCGGCCCAGCTCGCGCCGTCGCTGGCGAAGTAGGCGGCGACATACAGGCTGGGCCGGGGCTCGCCGCTCGCGGCGAGCAGGCGACCGTACGCCTCGAGCGCGCGCTCGGCGCCCGCATATCCCTCGAGCTGCAGCGGCCGCCAGGCGAGCGTGGCCTTGCTGCCGCTCCGGATCCCGCCCTCGAAGCGCGCCCCCGATGCCGCGTCGTACTCGACCCAGAGATCGTGCGACCAATCGCTGGACTCCGAGCGGCTGCGCGCGCCGTGCAGCTCACCGTGCGGCGGCAGATGCTGGTAACCGCGCGCACCGGCGCTCGCCACCCACGCGAGGGTGAGCGCCAGCCCGATGCGCACTCGCTTGCTGCAGGACCAGATCATTCGTCAAGTTTGCCCGCGGCCAGGCCAGCGAACCGTTTGACTCGTTCGCGACCGCCGCTACAATCGCAACCGCTTGCAGGGCCGTTAACTCAGCGGTAGAGTGCTATCCTCACACGGTAGAAGTCAGTGGTTCGAATCCACTACGGCCCATGCGTCCCTGCGGGACCCCGCCGCCCAGCTCGCCAGCGACGACTCCGCTCCCCCGGCACCGCCGTCCCTGGCAACTTCTGTTGGCCGTCTCCAGTTTGGTCGAAACGACGAACACCCAGCGCGCGCAGCTAGAGACTAGCGTGGTCGCCTTGACTCCGCTGCAGATTCTCTTGCTGCACGTCCTGTTCTTCGCCTCGGGGCTCGCCGCGCTCGCCTACGAAGTCGCCTGGATGCGTCGCTTCACGCTCGTCCTCGGCTCGACCGCCGCCGCCCAGGCAACGATTCTCGCGCTGTTTCTTGCCGCGCTCGCCGCCGGTGCGGTGCGGTTCGGGACGCTCCCGCCGACGCCCCTGCCGCTGCGTCGTTACGGCCGTCTCGAGCTCGGCGCGGCGCTGCTCGCCCTCGGTGTTCCATTGCTGCTGCCGTGTGCGAGCCGTGGACCACAGAACGTCGTCCTGCGCGGCATCGTCGCCGTGGCGCTGATCATGCCGCCGACGATGGCGCTTGGCGGCACGTTGCCGGTGCTCGCGTCGGCGCTGCCGAGCGATGCGAAGGCGCCGTCGCGGCTCGCGTGGCTGTACGCAACGAACACGCTCGGCGCCTGCGCGGGGGCGCTCGTGTTCCCGCTCCTGCTGCTGCCCGAGCTCGGTCAACGCGGCGCGCTGCTCGCCGTGCCGCTCCTGAACGCGCTGATCGGGCGTGATGGCGATGGCGACCACCTGGCCCGTGCCAGCTCGCGCGAGGACGCGCGAGCGCACACAGGTCGCGGCCCGCAGCGGCGACCTTGCGCTCGCCTGGCTCTCGGGGCTGCTGGTGGTGGCGCTCGAGGTGGGCGCGGCGCGGCTCATCGCCGTCGCGGTGAGCCAGTCGATCTACGGCTTTGCGATCATGCTGTTCGCGTGCATCGGCGGGCTCGCGATCGGCGCCTATGCCGCCGGCCGGTGGCTCTGCCGCACGGCGGACGAGGCGAGCGCCAGCGTGGCGCTTCTGATCGGCGGCGCGGGCGTGGCCATGCTGTCCGCCCTGCTCGGCCAGCTGCCGCAGTGGCTGGTGCCGGCGAGCACGGTGACCTTCGGCCGCTGGCTGGTCTTGCACGTCCTGTGCGCCGGCCTCGTGCTGCTGCCAGCGAGCGCCGGGCTCGGCATGCTGTTTCCCTTGCTGCTCGGCCGGGCGGCACGCGCCGCGGACGGTGCGCGAGCGATCGGCCAGCTCTCTGCTGCGAACGCGATCGGCGCCGTGGCCGGCTCGTTCGGAGCGAGCTTCGCGTTGATGCCGCTGCTCGGGCCGCGCTGCCTGCTGGTGGCCGTCGCGGCCGTGGCTCTCGTGTGCGGCTTCTCCATCGCGCTCAGGCGCCGCGCCGCACCGCGCTGGCTGCTCGTTCCAGGCATGGTCGCGGCGGCGTTCCTCGGCTTGCCGGCGGAGTGGAGCGACGATCTGTACCTGCGCAGCCCGGGCGTGTATCGCGAGCCCGCTGGCGGCGACGGCTCCCGCCGCACCGTCGAGTTCGTGGCGCACGATGCGCACGCCACGATCGCGGTGGGGCGGCGCGAGCGGCCGGGTTCAGCGCCGTATCGGTTCTTCAGCGTCAACGGCAAGATCGACGGCGGTGAGTCCGAGCTCGACATGGCGACGCAGCAACAGCTCGCCACCTGGCCGCTCACGCTGTACCAGGGCCAGCACCCGGCGGAGCGTGCGCTCGTGATCGGCCTCGGCACCGGCGCCACGGTGGGCGAGGCGCTGCGCTTCCCGCTCCACGGCATCGACGTGGTCGAGATCAGCCGGCCCGTGGTGCGGGTGGCGCGCGACTTCTTCGCGCGCATCAATCACGGCGCACTCGCCGATCCGCGGGTCGCGATCCATCTCACCGACGGCCGGCATTTCCTGGCGAGCCAGACGACCCGGTACGACGTCGTGATCTCCGAGCCGTCGAACCCGTGGATCGCCGGCATCGGCGCGCTGTACACGACCGAGGCATTCACGCAGATGCGCGGGTGCTTGCGCGACGGCGGCGTCGCTTGCCAGTGGGTGCAGGCCTACGAGCTGGACGAGGCGCTGTTCCGCACCATCGTCGCGACGTTTGCCGGCGTGTTTCCCGAGTGCTACGTGGTCATGCCCCACGACGAAGGCTTCGACGTGCTGTTGCTCGGCATCCATCGGCCGGCGGCAGAGCGGCTGCCGCCGTCGCGGCTCACCGCCGCGCTGGCGCTGCGCACGGCGGTTCCGCCCGAGCTCGATTTCACGCCGCAATCCGCCGAGCAGCTCGCGGCGCGGTTCCTCATGGGCCCGGACGCGATCGCCCGCTACGCTGCGGGCGCCACGCTTCAACACCGACGACAACGCGCTGCTCGAGCTCGCTGCGCCGCGCGCGATGCTCGAGCGCGCCGCTGAGTTCCCGTCGTTCGCGCGGCTCGAACCGTTGATCGAGCCGCTCTGCCGCTACCTCGACCCCGCCGGTGTCAGCCCGGGGCTCGAGGACGCGGCGCGCTCGGCCCGCGCTGTCGTGGCGTTGCTGCTGGCCGCCGACCTGCGCATCGCGATCGTGCGCCGGCTCAGGTCGATCCCGCCGCTCGCGGGCCAGCGAGCTCTGGCGCTGATCGATGGGTTCGAGCGAACCGTGGGACCGTCGTCTTGCGGCGATCACCTGCGCGGTTTGCTCGCGCAGTTCGCGCCGATCGGCGATCGACCGACCGACCGGTGGCGGCGTTTCGCGCCCGGCTGGCGGCGTGATGCCGCCGCGGCTCTGCTGCGGCGCGCGGTGCGCGATGCGGACCCGGCGCAGCTGGCCCGGCTCGACCTCGCCGAGCTGCTCGAGCGCAACGCCGAAGGCGAGCGATATGCGAACGGAGCCGACCCGGCCGGCGCCGCGCGCGAGTACGACGCGATCCTCGCGCGCCAGCCGCGCCACCGCGAAGCTCTGCTGCGCGGCGCCGAGCTGCTCGCGCGCCAGGGTCGCTTGCGGGATGCGCGGTTGCGTCTCGCCGGCGAGTGCTCCCGGGCGGACTGCGATCCGGACGTCGCGGCGCGCGCGGCGGCGCTCGACCTCGAGCTCGGCGAGCTCGAGACGGCCCGCGCGCTGGGCGAGCGGATCGGCGCGCGCCATCCGCGCCACGTCGGCCTGCTGCGCGTGCGAGCCGCGGCGGCGCAGCGCGGCGGCGACCGATCACGAGCGCGCCAGTTGCTCGAGACGGCCCTCGAGACCGATCCAGGAGATGCCGAGTTGGCGCGCGAGCTCGAGCAGCTCTTGGATCGCTGAGCCGGTCACACCACGTCGAAGTACTTGTGCACCGCGCCGGTGTTGAACAGCACGACACGATCGGTGCGGGCGATGAAGCGCTGCTCGATCAGCGCCGGCAGCGCGGCGAGCGTCGCCGCGCCTTCCGGTGCCGCCAGCACGCCCTCCTCGCTGGCGAGAGCGGCGACCGCGCGCTTGATCTGATCGTCGCTCACGCCGAGTGCGGTGCCCCGGCTCTCGCGCAGCGCGCGCAGCATCAGTCGATCGCCGATCGCCGCCGGTACGCGCAGCCCCGCGGCGATCGTCTGCGGGCTCTTGACCGGTTCGGCGCGGTCGAGGCCCTGCTCGAACGCCGCGACGATCGGCGCGCAACCGCTCGCTTGCACGCACACGAAGCGCGGCATCGGCATGGCCGCGCCCATCGCCGCCAGCTCGAGGAATCCCTTCCACATGCCGATCAACCCGGTGCCGCCGCCGGTCGGGTACACGATCACGTCGGGCAGCGCCGCGCCGCACTGCTCGAACAGCTCGTACGCCATGGTCTTCTTGCCCTCGAGCCGGTATGGCTCGCGCAGCGTGGACATGTCGAACCAGCTCTGGCCGCGTGCCCGCTCGCGCAACGCGCGCGCGGCATCGGCGATCGAGCCGCTCACCGACCATGGCGCCACGCCGAGCAGCTCGATCTCGCGCAGGTTCGCGCGCGGGGTCTCGGTGGGCAGCGCGATGTGTGCGGCGAGTCCGGCGCGACGTGCGTAGGCCGCCAGGGCGCCGCCAGCGTTGCCGGCCGACGGCACCATCAGCTCGCGCGCGCCGAGGTGCTTCGCCATCGTCACGGCCACCGCCATGCCGCGCGCCTTGAACGAGGCGGTCGGGTTCTTGCCCTCGTCCTTGAGCCGGAGCGAGTCGAGACCGAAGCGCCGTGCCAGGCGCGGGAGCTCGAGCAACGGCGTCAGTCCCTCGCCCAGCGTGATGATCTCGGCATCGGCCGGCGCCGGCAGGACCTCGCGATACCGCCACAGGTCGGCGCCGCGCTCGCGGTACGTGCGGCGCGTGACGAGCATGCGCGCGCGATCGAGATCGTAGCGCGCGAGCAGGGGAGCTCCGCACGCGCACAGGTTCAACAGCTGCTGCCAGGCGTGCTGCTTGCCGCACGCGGAGCATTCGAGATGCGTGATCGTCACCAGCGGTCTCCGGCGGCGGCCCGAGTCAAACTCGGCTTCCCATCGTTTCCGTGTTATGCTCCCCGTGGCAACAGGATTCCGCGGGAGATTCCATGCGCACCGAGGCGTTGCTCCAGCTGGCACGCGAGATGATGGGAGATCTCGTGGCCTGGCGCCGCGACTTTCACCAGCATCCGGAGCTGGCGTTCCGCGAGGAGCGTACGGCGCGGCGCATCGTCCTTGCGTTGCGCGGCCTGCCGTTCGAGGTACGCCATCCGGTGGCGCGGACCGGAGTGATCGCCAAGCTGCGCGGTGGACGCTCGGGGGCGCGCGTGGCGCTGCGCGCCGACATGGATGCGTTGCCCATGGACGAGCAAGGCGACCAGCCGTACCGCTCGCGCCATGAAGGCGTGGCGCACTGCTGCGGCCACGACGCGCACCTGGCGATGTTGCTCGGCGCCGCCCGCTTGCTCGCGAGCCAGCGCGATGCGTTCGCCGGCGAGGTGGTGCTGCTGTTCCAGCCGTCGGAGGAGCTGCTGCCCGGCGGTGCGCCGGCGATGATCGAGGCGGGTGCGCTCGAGGGCGTGGCCGAGATCTTCGGCCTGCACGTGTTGCCGTTGCTGCCGGTGGGCGCGGTCGGCTTGCGCAGCGGGCCGGCGATGGCCTCGCCCTCGGACCTGACGTTCACCGTGCGCGGCGTCGGCGGCCACGCAGCGCTGCCGCACCAGGCGGTGGATCCGATCGTGCTGGCCGCGCAGCTCGTGCTCGCGCTGCAGACGATCGTGAGCCGGCGCACCGACCCGTTCGAGCCCGTCGTGCTATCGATCACCGCGATCAGGGCGGCGACAGCTACAACGTGATCCCGCCGGATGTGGTGCTGAGGGGGACCTTGCGCACCCTGTCCATGCCCGTGCGCGCGGCGCTCGAGGGCGAGATCGAGGCGCTCGCGCGCGGCCTCGTCGAAGGGCAGGGCGGCAGGCTCTCGATCCGCAACGAGCGGGGCTACCCGGTGCTCGTGAACCACGCCGCGTCGATCGCGCGTGCCGGCCGCGTCGCACGCGCGATCGCGAACGTCGTCGAGCCGTTTCCGGCGCTCATGGCGGCGGAGGACTTCGCCTATTACCTCGAGCGCGTGCCGGGCGCCTTCCTGTTCCTGGGCTCGGGGGGCGCGGGCGAGGCCTGCTTCATGAACCACCACCCGCGGTTCGACGTGGACGAGCGCTGCCTGCCGCTCGGTGCGGCCCTGCTCGCCGGCCTGGCGCTCGACGCCCTGGGCGGGGGCGAAAAGCGCGATCTGCCGCCCGCCGCCGCCCGATGATAAGATGCAGCCCAATGCTAGGATGCAGTGACCAAGCGAGGCATCGAGGATCGTTCACCATGCGGATCACCTGTGCGGTCATGGCGCTGTGGCTCGGCTCGTGCGTGATGGCGTTCGGACAGTCGCCGGCCGATAACCCGCTCATCCAGCAGCTGCTGCAAGGCCAGAAGGGCGGTGCACCCGGAAAGCAGCGGCCGCCGCATCCCCATCCGCCCGGGGCGCCACCCGCCAAGGGCGGTGCGCCCGCGAAGAAAGGCGCTGCGGCACCGGCAGCCCAGGACGCGAAGGCCGGCACGGCGGCGACCACGCCGCCGGCGAAGGCGCAGGTCAAGGCCGATCCCAAGGCCGCGAGCGCCAGCAAGGCCGCGGGCGCGGCTGCGAGCGAGAAACCGAAGGTGACAGCGGCGAGCGCCGAGGGGCCGCCCATCGAGGAGTCCGACAAGAACGATCCGGCGCTGCTCGAGTCGGTGCCGACGCGGGAGCTGCCCGAGGACGCGAGCTCGGCAAGCGGGGCGGCCCAGGGCGAGCTGACCGCGGAGCGCGTGCAGACCGAGTTCCGGCTGATCGACGTCAACCGCGATGGCACGATCTCCTACCTCGAGGCGCGCGACCGCAATCAGATCGATCTCGCGACGTTTCGCCGGTTCGACGCCGACAACTCCGGATTGCTGGACGTCCAGGAGTTCGAGGCGCAGATGGTGCTGCTCGCGTCCTCGCGCGGCCAGGCCGTCGACAAGACGCTCAAGAACCGCGTCGATCGGTTCGTCGACAAGACCAAGACGCGCATTGCCGACGAGGAGGCGAGGTCCCAGCCCAGCGCCTCGGCCGAGAAGATGTTCGAGTATCTGGGCAAGAAGGTGGAGGGACTGCAGAGCCACACCCTGAAGAGCCCGCGCAGCTCGATCCCACGGCCGGAGGGTCTACCGCCGCGCTCGCCGCGCCAGCCCTTGCATCCCGGCTACTGATCACGGCAGATTTTGCTCCAGGCGCCGGCGCCTGGATCGCATGATGTTCGCCGCGGCGCGGATCGTGAACCGCGCCGCGCGCTGGCCAATTCTTTCTCGACGACAGGATATCCCACGATGGTCCATGCGATTGGAGCCTGCACCGTTGCGATGACCTTGGTGATCGGCGCTGCGCAATCGAAGCCCGCGGCCGATGCGAAGGCCGCGAGTGGACAGAACGCTGCAGCCGAAGCCAGCCAGGAGCTCGTGTTTCCGGGCGAAGAAGCCCACCTGAGCCACATCCGCCAGCTCACTTTCGGCGGCACGAACGCAGAAGCGTACTTCTCGTTCGAGGGCGATCGCTTGATCTTCCAGACCACCCGTCCGCCCTACGACTGCGACCAGATCTTCACCATGAACCTCGACGGCAGCAATCAGAAGCTGGTGAGCACGGGCAAGGGCAAGACCACGTGCGCCTACTTCCTGCCGGGCGGGCATCGCCTGCTCTACTCGAGCACGCATCATCATGATCCTTCGTGTCCGCCGCCGCCGGATCGCTCGCGCGGCTACCTGTGGGGCATCTACTCGACGTTCGACGTGTTCGTGTGCAATGACGACGGTTCGGATCTGAAACAGCTGACGAACGACAAGGGCTACGACGCCGAGGCCACCATTGCCGCGGACGGATCGAGCATCGTGTTCACGTCGACGCGCGATGGCGACCTCGAGATCTACACGATGGACCTGGACGGCAAGAACGTGAAGCGCCTCACGCACGAGCCCGGCTACGATGGCGGCGCATTCTTCTCGCCCGACTGCAAGCACATCGTCTACCGGGGCAACCATCCCACGGGCGAGCAGCTGAAGCGCTACCAGGAGCTGCTCAAGGAAGACCTGGTCGCGCCAACCGAGGTCGAAGTCTGGATCATGGACCGCGACGGGAGCAACAAGCGTCAGGTCACGCACAACGGCAGCGCCAACTTCGGGCCGTACTTCCACCCCAGCGGCAAGGAGATCATCTACTCCACGAACTTCGCCGATGCCAAGGGGCGCAACTTCGATCTCTATCTCGTGAACCTCGACGGATCGGGCCAGCGACAGATCACGTTCAACCCGGGCTACGACATGTTTCCGGTGCTCTCGAAGGATGGCAAGCAGCTCGTGTTCGTGTCGTCGCGCAACAGTCGCACGCCGCACGAGCTCAACGTGTTCGTCGCGGATTGGCGGGACTGAGGGGCGCCGCGCCGCACGCGCCGGTGCTGAAACGCCGGGCGCCGGCGAGTCGTGCGGCCGAGGGCTTTTTCTGCGCGGGTCGCGCACGAAACCGGGCCGATACAACACAGGCTGGTCCACGGCGAGGTCCCTGGCGATGATCGAAACCAAGCAGGCGTCCACCGACAGCGCGGCGGTCCGGGCGATCGAGACGGCGCGCCTCCTGGTGCTGGGATACATGGCACCGGTGCTGTTCCACGAGATCAGCAACGTCCTCACCGTGGTGAGCGGCATCCGCCAGACCTGCTTCCGCGACGACGGCGAGCCAGCGCCAGGCAAGGTGCTGGCGAAGGTGCCGCACATGATCGACGAGCAGGCGCGCAAGTCCGAGGCGCTGTACGAGACCTTCAAGCGCCTGGCGCCGAGACCGGCGCAGGAGAAGCCGTGCACGACCCTGTCCGCGGTTGCCGACGAGATCGAGTCGTTCCTCGAGCTGCGGGTGCGCGGCCGCCGCGTCAAGATCGCGCGCAAGAGCGAGGGGGCTGATCGGGCGCTCGGCGCCGAACGTGCTCACCGCATCAAGATCGTCGCGCTGTGCCTGGCGTTTGCGTCGCTCGATCCGGTGATTCGCGGCCATCAGCCGGCCGACGTGAGCATCACGACCAGAACCGCGGCCGGCGCAGCGCCGGAACTGTGGATCGAGTACCGCATCCGCGCCGCGAGAGACCTGCCACCCGAGCATGCGCTCGAGCTCGACGATCCCACGTTGCAGCTCTGCCGCGGCCTGCTCGCCACCGAGGGTGCCTGCGAGCTGCGCCTCCAGTCCGCAGCAGGCTCGATTCGCGTGCGCTTCGATCGGGTCGACTAGGCCGGTCTACTTCTTCCCCGGCGCCTTGTAGGTGTCGCCCGACCTGGATGGCGGCGTGTCCTTCGCCCGCGCCGGTTCCTCGCTGCCCTTCGGCCTGGTGTACCTGGCGACCTTCTCCTGGATCTTCTCCGGGAACAGAGGCGTGAGCACATCCACCGCCCTCTGCGTGTACACCGCAGTGTAGGTGCCCGACAGCGTCCGATCCGCTTGATCCGGCAGGAAGTGACTGCTGCCCAGCACGGCGACGATGATGAAGAATGCGCCGAGCGCGAGCCCCAGGACGGCGCCGAGCAGGCGATCGTACGAGCCGAGCTTGAGCGAGCTGATCGCGGAGCGCAGCAGCCGGGCGATGATCGCCACGATCACCATGAACGCGATGAAGATGACGAAGTAGCTCACGTACAGATCGAGGTGGTTGGTCGGCGTGACCTTGTCGCCGAGCCACGAGGCGACCGTGGGCTGGATCTTCGGTGCCACCTGCTTCGCGATCAGCAGGCCGCCAGCGAAGGTCACCACGCCAGCGAGCTGGGTGACGAAACCCTTCAGCATGCCGCGGACCAGGAAGAAGATCAGGATCGCGATGGCGACGAGGTCGACCGTCTGGAAGGTGATGTTGCCGATCTGCATGGCTGCCCTTACGTTCGAGGGGACCCTGCGGTGCTCCAACAGGGCGACGAAGTCCCGGGTTCACGCAAAGCTCTGGATTATATCACGCGTCCCGCGGCGGTGACGACCGCCCGGGCCGTGCACCACGCTGTCTCCGGCGGAAACAGATGGCACACAGGCGCCTCGAGCGAGCCGCTCGACATCAGCTCAGTTCGCGGCGGCGATGCGCGCCGGCTCGGCTTCCATGGCGATGCGCGCGGCCTCCAGCAGCTGCGCGATCTGCACCGGCTTGCGCAGGTACCGATTCGGGGCAGTCGCGCGCAGGAACGACGCCACTTCGTCCGAGATCATGTCACCGGTGATGAAGATCACGCGCGCTCCCAGCCGCGGTGCGCGCACCTTCAACCGCTGGTAAAAAGAGATCCCGTTCAGTCCCGGTCGGTGGATGTCGGAGATGATCAGGTCGACCGCATGCGTGGTGATGTAGCGCAGCGCGGTCTCGCTGTCACCGAAGGGAATCACCTCGTTTCCCGGTCCATGGAAGGCGCGCGCCACCACGTCGCGCGAGGTGTCCTCGTCGTCGATCACCACGACGTGCAGCCGGCGCGTCTGCGGCACGATTGCGGCATCGGGCTGGGCCGGCGGTGATGCCCGCAAGCGGATGGCCGGGACGTTGAACGTCACCACGAAGCACGCTCCCCCGACCCGCCGCCGGCGCGCCGTGATCGTGGCGTCGTGCAGCTCGAGGATGTCGCGGCAGATCGAGAGGCCGAGCCCGCAGCCATCGCCCTCGGCTCGGGTCGAGAAGAACGGGGTGAAGATCTTCTCTTCAAGGCCAGCTGGAATCCCCGGTCCATCATCGGCAATGGCCACTCGCACGCGTGTGCCACTCACGGCGGCGTGCACCCGGATGACGCCGCCGCGGCGCATCGACAGGATGCTCTTCTCGGCGTTGGTGATCACGTTGACGAACACCTGCCGCAGCAGGATCTCGTCGCCGGCGAGCGACGGCAGCGTCGCCGGCAAGCGCACCTTGAGGTGGATGTTCGCGGTCTTGAGCGCGTGGCTGCGCAGGCGGATCGCCTTGTCGAGCACGCTGGCGAGGGAGATCTCGCTGCGCTTCATCGCCCGCAACCGCAAGAACGACAGGATGTTCTCCACGAGCTGCGACGTGCGCAGGGCCTCGTCGAGGATCTTGCGCAGGTCCGACTGGACCTCGGGCTCGTGCTGGTCGAGCAGCAAGAGCTGCGCATAGCCAACGATTCCCGACAGGGTGTTGTTGATCTCGTGCACCATCCCCGAGAACAGCCGGCCGACGGTGGTCAGGCGCGCCAGGTGGAACAGCTCCTCCTTGGCACGCGCTTCCCGGGTGCGGTCCTGGAGATGGACGAGATAGCCGCGCAGCGCGCCGCTGAGCGGCAACGCATCGGCGCGCAGCACGAGCTCGCCCCCGTCCGGCCGCCGGCACTCGAGCTCGATGCCCTGCAGCAGCGACTCGGCCAGCCGCTCGCTCGGCGCTGCGGCATGATCGCGCGGCGTGAAGAACTCCAGCAGCTGGTGACCCGAGAGATCCTCGGCCGCCAGCCCCATCGCCTCCAGCAGACCGGGGCTGAAGTCCTGGACGATCAGCTTGTCGGTCAGCAGGAGGTAAGGTTCGCGAGTGTGGTTGAGCTTGATCGTGGAACACCCCTTGTAGGCTTAAGAGGTATCCCGGCCTTTCCGCCTGGTGATGCTATCGGTTGGCCACACGCGGTCAACAGCTTATCCACGCGATCTCAACACTTTCTCGGCCTGCCACCGGTCGAGCGGTGCCCGCAGCTGCCTCAGCGTGCGGACTCGTGATTCTCCGGCGTCAGCTGGGTGAGCCCCAGCATGACGGCCCAGATCTCGGCTCCAGCCGCGCCATGGCCGAGTCGGCGAAAGCGCGGTTCCGGCAGCACGCGCGGCACCCGCAGGAAATGCGTCGTGTTCTGGATGCGCACCCGCAGCGATCGGCCCGCGAGCCGTGCGAGGTGGCGGCGGGACAACGGCAGCTCCAGGAACAGCACCTTGCCGAGCGAGAAGCAAGAACGCCCTTCGTGCCGACCAAACCGATAGAACAGCGGATCGAACGCCTCGCCGCGCAGCCGCTTCGTGTTCTCGCGCAGGGCGTACTGGAGGTGGTCGGCCTCGGGCATCGAGCGCGTCACCGAGTTCATGAACGCCTCGTACGCGAGCGATTCGCGCAGCTGCAGCTCGAAGTCGAACTCGGGATCCCGACTGTCGAGCGCGACGAACGACCCGTAGTACACGCGACACTCGGCGGCGGCGCCCTCCTTGCCAGCGACACTCTCCGTGAGGGTGTAACCACCAACGACGTGCGGGTGCCGGCGAGCGCGCCGCACCACGTTCAGCTCGCCTAGGCCAGAACGCCAATCCTCGGGCAGTTTGTCGAAGATCTGACGGGCTAGGCTCGTGAAGGTCTTGAGCTTCATGAAGCCCTTTTTGTCATCCATCTCGCCCCGCGCGGTCGTGCGCCCGTGGGAAGCATGGGCAAATCATTGCCATTTGTGGACGGCCAGCGTTGGGTTGACCCCGTACTAATCGCAACCCCCGACGCCGTCAATTGGCAAGTGCCCAGGCTCAGGTGTCGTGCGCCGACCGTGACACGTCGTTATTGCACAACGCGCAAGAAAGTTCCAGGCCTTCTCGAGCCAGGGGCGCCCGGCCCGATGGACTTGTGGGGTGGAGCTACGTACCATAAGCATCCCGCTCTTTCGCCCCTAATCTTCCAAGGTCTCAAGGTCACTCAGAGGGAGGCGTTTCCCATGGTAGTCGCATCCTGCACCAAAGTCGCAGCCGTCCTCGCGGTCGGGGGTTGGCTGGCGTTCGCGGTTGCGCAGGCAAGTGCATCGGCGTTGCCGGCAAGGCAGCAAGCGGCTCCCGCAGCCGGTCAGCAGCGCGGTGGCGAAGAGAACCTCCAGGCGCCGGCGGAGCTCATGGGGCTCAGCGTCGACGACATCTTGAATCAGGCGCGCAGCGCGGTGGCTCAGTTTGATCGCAACCCTGGCGGCGAAGACCCGACCGTTGGCTGGTGCCGCAAGCTGCGCGCGTACGCCAAGCACATCGGCAAGCCCGAGGCGGCAGCATCGGCGCGCTTTGCCGCGCTGCGCCTCGCTTTCGAACGCGGCCTGGTGACCGAGGCAGTTGCGTACTTTCGCGAGGCGGCAAGCAATCACCCGGAGCACGAGGAGCTGGAAAGGTGGATGAAGGCCATCGTCGACGGCGCACTCGGCTCGTCGCCGCAGACGGTGAACGACCTGCGCGATGCCATCTCGCAGCTGCAGCGATCGAAGAGCCGCAGCATCGCCGCCGCGTCGTGGTACTACCTGGGCGACCTGCAGGCCGAGAGCGGCGATCCGGAAGGGGCACGACGTTCGTTCCAGAAGCTCGGCAGCTCGTTCAGCTCGTCGCCGTATGCCGGCCTGGCCACCGAGGCGCTCACCGCGCTCACCAACCTGCGCGAGGGGCGACCCGCTCCGAGCGTGCAGCTGAACGATTTGAGCGGTACGGCGATCGACCTCGCGGCCGAACGTGACCACCGGCCCGTGGCGGTTTACTTCTGGGATCCGCAGGACATCGACCAGCAGTTCATGGAAACGCTGCGCCATCTCGGCCGGGAGCTCGGCGATCAGGTGGCGTTCGTCGGTGTGGCGACGTCGGGTACCAAGCAATCCCTGGAGCAGTTCTTCGTCGACATGGCGCTGCCCGGCCGCACCGCCGATCCCACTCAAGCGCAGGCGGCGGAGAGCGCCTATGCGGTGCGCCGCACGCCGCACATCGCCTTGATCGATCGCGCCGGCAAGATCAAGACCTGCGGTGCCCCCCAGTCGATCGATTTCGAGTCGGCCTTGCTGCGCCTGTGTGGACTGCTGGGTCCGGAGCTCGCCGGCGTCGACAAGATGATCGCCGATTACGACACGAGCTTGCAGGCGTTCAATCGCGGCGGGCGCCAGGGACGTCATCCATCCGAGGATGCGCTGCCCAGGTTCCAGGCCGAGCTGAACAAGCCCACGACATCGGCAGCCGATCGCGACAAGCTCGTCAATGGCGCGTTCAGCGCCATGATCGACGCCGACCGGTATGCCGAGTTCTTGCAGTTCTACAACGGTGCCTTGCAGCAGACCAAGGATGCGCCGGTGCTCGGCAAGTTCGCGGCGGCGTTTCGCGATGCCAGCGAGCTCCAGGGCAGCTCGGACTGGCAGGGTCAGCTCCAGGACATCGCCACCAACTCGCAGAATCCGGCGGTGGCGGTGGCGGCGAAGCTGGTGCTCGCGCAGTGGAACATGGAGCAGAGCAAGTCCGAGGATGCGCAGAAGATGCTGGACGAGATCAAGACCACGTATGCGAACACGCCGGAGGCGCAGCTCGCCGACGTCTACCTGGCCGAGCTCAAGACGCTCGCGATCGGCATGCCGGCGCCCGAGTTCACCGCGACGACCCTCGACGGGGCCACGCTCAAGCTCGCCGATCTCAAGGGCAATGTCGTGGTCCTGTGCTTCGGCTCGGCCGCGGCCTCGTCGGGAATCAAGGCTGCGGACCGCTTGAAGGCGCTGGCGCAGTCGCTCAGCAATCAGAGCGCGAGATTCGTGAGCGTGTGGATGGACCGGGACGGCAGCGCGGCCAAGCGCTTGGGCCTTGCCTGGCCACAGGTGCTGAACACCCCCACGGCTGACGTCGCCAAGGTGTATAACGTAGCCATGCCACCGCGAGTCTTCGTCGTCGACCAGCAAGGGATCATCCGTGCCAAGGGCAACCCGGTGACGATGGACGTGGAGAAGACCTTGAAGACGTTGCTGCAGACGGCCCAGAAATGATTCGCAGCGATCGTCCCGGGTCAGCGATCCTTCGCTAAAGGTCGCGGCGCGCGCGCGACGAGGACTCACGCGGCAAGGTGGGTCCTCGTCGTTTTTTTCGAAGCTGAACCACTCACATGCAACGGCTCGCCATTCTCTCTTGTGTGCGCACTGCCTTCGCGCGCGCCGGCACGACGCTCAAGCACATGAGCGCCGACACGCTCGCGCGCGTGGCCTTTCGGGAGTGTCTCGATCGCGCCGAGATGACCGGCGCCGAGGTGGACGAGGCCATCCTCGGCTGCGCCGGTCAACCGGCCAAGGCGATGAACGTCGCGCGCGTCGCTGCGCTGCGCGCCGGGGTGCCCGAGTCGGTGCCCGCAGTCACCGTGCATCGCAACTGTGCGTCGGGGTTCGAGGCGATCACGCAGGCGCACGAGAAGATCCTCGCGGGCAGCGCGCGCGTGGTGCTCACCGGCGGCGCCGAGGCCATGTCGCAGGCGCCGCTGTACTTCTCTCCCGAGATGACCGCCGTGTTCGAACGGTTGCAACGTGCCCAGGGGCCGATCGCCACAGCGGCGACGCTGCTGCGCATTCGCCCGCGCTTCCTCAAACCGCGCGTCGCGTTGCTGGACGGGCTCACCGATCCGGTCTCGGGGCTCATCATGGGCGAAACCGCCGAGGTGCTCGCGCGCGAGTTCCAGGTGACACGGGTCGAGCAGGATCAGTTTGCGCTCGATAGTCACGTCAAGGCGGCGCAAGCGCAGGCCGCCGGTCGACTCGCCGCCGAGATCGTGCCGCTGCCGGTGCCGCCCGAGTTTCGCGACGTGATGACCGAGGACAACGGCGTGCGCAAGAACCAGACGCTCGAGGCGCTCGCCAAGCTGAAGCCATACTTCGACCGGCGCTATGGCAGCGTGACGGTCGGCAACTCGTGCCAGCTGACCGACGGCGCGTTTGCTGCCGTGGTGTGCAGCGAGGCGGACGCGCGCGCTCGAGGCCGCGAGCCGCTCGGCTTCGTCACGGCCTTTGCGTACTCGGGTCTGTCGCCGCGCCGCATGGGGCTTGGTCCGGTGCTGGCCACGAGCAAGCTGCTGCAGCAAACCGGACTGACGCTTGCCGACTTCGATCTGATCGAGCTGAACGAGGCCTTCGCGGCCCAGGTGATCGCGTGCCTGCGCGCGTTCGCATCGGACCGGTTCGCGTGCGCCGAGCTGGCGCGCGACCATGCGCTCGGTGAGATCGATCCGAGCAAGCTCAACGTCAATGGTGGCGCCATTGCTCTGGGGCACCCGGTCGGCGCCACCGGCGGGCGGCTCGTGCTCACGCTGCTCACCGAGCTCAAGCGCAGGAAACTGAATAGGGCCTGGCGACGCTGTGCGTCGGCGGTGGACAGGGCGCGGCGCTGCTGGTCGAAGCGGCCTGATGGAGGCGGTGATGAGCGCGTGGAAGCAAACCGAGCAGGACGGCATCATCGAGCTCGTGTTCGACTTGCCGGGCTCGTCCGTGAATCTGTTCCGGCAGGACACGATGAGCGAGCTGGATCAGGTGCTGGGTGGGCTGGCCGCCAGCCACGCCGCACGTGGTCTGATCGTGTCCTCGGCCAAGGACACGTTCATCGCCGGCGCGGACGTCGAGGCGATCGCCGGAGTGCAAACCGTTGCCGAAGGCGTACAGCTCGCGAGCTTCGGTCAGGGTGTTTTCCAGAAGCTCGAGCGACTGCCGTACCCGACCATCGCCTTGATTCACGGCGCGTGCCTGGGCGGCGGCCTCGAGTTCGCGCTCGCATGCCGGCATCGGTTCGCCTCGAACGATGCCAGGACCAAGCTCGGGTTGCCCGAGGTGAAGCTCGGCATCATCCCCGGGTTCGGTGGCACGCAGCGCCTGCCGCGGCTGATCGGTCTGCTGGGCGCGCTCGACCTGATCCTGACCGGCAAGATGCTCGATGCGAGGAGTGCGTTCAAGCGCGGCTTGATCGACGAGCTCATGCCGCGCGAGGTGCTGCTGGCGCGGGCGCGCACGTTCCTGGCCGAAGCGCAGGACCGGGTTCCCAGCCGTCGCAAGCGCGCGCTCAAGGACCGCGTTCTGGCCTCGTTCGCACCAGCGCGCCGCGCGGTGCTGAAGCAGGCGCGCGCGCGCGTGCAGCGCGAGACGCACGGTCACTACCCGGCGCCGCTTCGCGCCATCGAATCGATCGAGCGCGCCTTTCAAGCCGATCCTGCAGCCGGCTATCGCGGCGAGGCGAGCGCCGTGGGCGAGCTCATCGTCTCGCCCGTGAGCCGCAACCTGGTGCGCTTGTTCCTGATCACCGAGGAGCAGAAGCGCCTGCTCGCGCAGCGCGCTGCCGGCGCCGCCCCGACCAATCGCGCGGCGGTGATCGGCGCCGGTGTGATGGGCGCCGGCATCGCCGGCGCGCTCGCGGGGCGCGGCCTGTCCGTCAGGATACGCGACGTGAATGCCGAGGCGCTGCGCAAGGGCATGGCGGCGATCGCCGGCGATCTCGCCAGGCGCCGCTCGCTCACCAGCGCCGACCGCGAGCGCATCCTCGACCGGATCGCGGTCACCATCGAGTCCTTCGGCTTCGCGCACGCCGAGCTCGCGATCGAGGCTGCCGCCGAGAAGCTCGAGGTCAAGCGAGCGATCTTCGCCGAGCTCGAGCAGCACGTCGCCGACAGCGCGATCCTGGCCAGCAACACCTCGTCCTTGTCGCTCGAGGCGATGGCGGCTTCCCTGCGCGTGCGCGGTCGCTTCATCGGCATTCACTTCTTCAATCCGGTTGCCCGCATGCCGCTGGTCGAGATCGTGACCACCAAGGAGACCGCCGAAGAGACCGTGCAGCGCGCGATCAAGCTCGTGCTCGCGCTCGACAAGCTGCCCGTGATCACGACCGACTCGCCCGGCTTCCTGGTGAATCGCATCCTCGCGCCCTACCTCGCCGAAGCGATGCGCCTCGCCGTCATGGGCACGCCGCCCAGGCTGATCGACCGCGCGCTGACCAGCTACGGGTTTCCGATGGGACCGTTCCGCCTGCTCGACGAGGTCGGCCTCGACATCGCCCACCACGTGTCGGAGGTGATGGTGCGCGCGTTTGGCGATCGCATGGGTGGCACCACGGTGGTGGCGGAGATGGTGCGGCGGGGTGCACTTGGCAAGAAGGTGGGCCGCGGCTTCTACCAGCGCGACGGCAGCCTGAGCAAGGACGCAGGCGAGGTCCTGCGATCACAGATCGGTGCGCAGCAGGGCGCGGTGCCCTACACCGACGCCATCATCGAGCGCTGCGTGCTGCCGATGATGAACGAGGCGCTGCGCTGCCTCGAGGAAGGCCTCGCCGATCGACCCAACGATCTCGACATCGCTTCGGTGATGGGGATCGGCTACCCGCCGTTCAGGGGCGGGGTGCTGCACGATGCCGCGACGCGTGGCCTGTCTGCCGTGCGGCAAGGGCTCGAGCAGCTCGCCACCAAGTACGAGTGGCTGAAGCCGTGCGCGCTGCTCGTCGATGCGGCACGCACCGGCGATCTCGCTGCGCGCGGCGCCGCGGTGCGCGCCTGACCCACCGCGCGCGTTGCGCTTCGCCGTCCTCGACCCGCACATCGGCCGCCTGGCCACATCCCATCTCAAGGCACCCCTCGATCGGTCTTAACTCACGTCTGGGAAGCAGATTGGATTTGCTTCAGTCGCCCAGAATACGCTGCCGATGAGACCGCGACGAGGTAACAGTTCGGCCGGGGCGAGAACGGATCACCATGCAGCAGAAGGATTACATGCGCGTCGTCAAGCACGCCCTCACCGAAGGGGCCGAGCAGACGACGCTCACCGATCTGAAGAGCCGAGGCATGGATTCGGTCAAGGTGATCCGTGCCGCGAAGATCCTGGAGCTGATCGAGAAGGCGGTCGATCGCGCCCTCCAGGAGATCGGCCAGGATCAGGCGCTGAGCGATCGCCAGCGGTTGATCAACGAGTCCGAGAAGGCATTTCGCGAGCTGCTGCAGGACCGCACCAGGGCGCTCGAGCAGGGTCGTGACGAGCTGATCAACGAGTACAAGCAGCGCATCGTCGAGCTCGAGGCTCGCGTCAAGGATCTCGATGGCCGCCTGAAGCAAGCCATCGAAGCCGAGTCGGCGCGGCGCGAGGATCTCAAGGCTGCGTTCGCCGACATCGAGAAGCTGAAGCGCCGCCGGCTCGAGCTCGAGGAGGAGCGCGATCAGCTGCGCAAGCAGCTCGAGGGCGAGGGCGGCCCGATGCGCGATCTCGAGGAGAAGCTGGTCCAGATCCAGAGCTTGACGCAATCGCTGGCGCAGAGAGACGCGGAGCTGCAGGACAAGACCGCTCGGCTCGTCACGCTCGAGCCGCTCAGGGAGCAGTACGACCAGCTCCGGACGCAATACGAGGAGACGCGCCAGAACGCGCGTGATCTCGAGGTCGAGCTGCGCACGCTCAAGGAAGTGTCGGTGCCGGCAACCGCCGTCAACGATTTGCTCGGCGAGTTCCGGCAGATGAAGCAGCAGATGCAGGAGTCGGTGGCCGAGACCGTGGCGTCCGCCCAGAAGCCGAGCACCGACGGGGCGGTGTCGGTGAACCTCACCGAGCAGCTCGAGAAGATCACCAAGGGCCTGAGCGATCGCATCGAGCGCATCGGTCGTTCGGTGGGCGCGAAGATGGTGGACGAGCCCGCGGTATCCATTGCCGACATCTTCAAGCACGGCAACAACGAGATCCTCGAATCGAACATCCACAATCTCGAGGTGCAGGAACGCAAGGCCGGCTCGGTCAGCGACAGCCTGGCCAGGTTGAAGAAGATGAAGAAAGGGCGCGGAACCGGCGAAGGGCGCCGACGCTCGGAACAGCGAAGAGCCATCGAGTTCGGGCACCAGTCCTGACGAAAAGAAGTGACGTCGATCGCGACCACACCACGAAGGGCGATTCTTGGGAGACGGCAAATGGCAGATGACACGGTGAATTTTGGCGAGGGCCGCACCTCGGCGTCGACCAGCGACTTGAACTCGCTCGGCACCGATCAGACGCTGGGTCGAGGTCTCGACATCGGTACCGCGAACATCCTCTGCGCGGTGCGCGATCCCTCTGGCGGCATCACCGTCCGCTGCGAACGCAACGCGTTCCTGGACCTCGCCGCCGATGTGCACAGCAAGCGCATGCTGACCAAGCTCAAGGTCCCGTACGTCGTGCACAACGACAAGCTGATCGTGATCGGCGATGCCGCATTCGAGCTGGCCAACGTGTTCAGCCGCGAGACGCGCCGGCCGATGCGCGACGGCCTGATCAGCCCGGCCGAGCAAGAAGCCCTGCCGATGATGCAGCTGATCATCAAGAAGGTGCTGGGCGGCGGTCCACTGCAGCCAGGCGAGAAGGTCTACTTCTCGGTGCCGGCTGAATCGGTGGATGCGAGCAACAACATCATCTATCACCAGGGGCTGTTCGAGGGCATGCTGCGCAGCATCGGCTTCGAGCCCAAGGCGCTCAACGAAGGTCATGCCGTGACGTTCGCCGAGCTGGGCGATCAGGACTTCACCGGCATCGGTCTGTCGTTCGGCGGCGGCATGGTGAACGTGTGCGTGTCGTACAAGACCATCCCGGCCATGGCCTTCTCGATCCAGCGCGGCGGCGACTGGATCGATCGCAACGTCGCGACCGTGCTCGGCATCCCGGCCAGCAAGGCGACGTTCTTGAAGGAGAGCGGCATCGACCTGCGCAGTCCGAAGGGACGCGAGCAGGAAGCAGTGAACATCTACTACCGCAACCTGATCAACTACACGCTCAGCAACTTCAAGAACCGCTTCCAGATGTCGAGCGGCATGCCCACGTTCAAGGATCCGATCGACATCGTGTGTGCGGGTGGCGGCAGCCTGATCCTCGGCTTCGTCGACGTGTTCAAGCAGGAGTTCGCGAAGATCGGATTCCCGATCCCGATCCGCGAGATCCGGCTCGCGACCGAGCCTCTGAATAGCGTTTCGAAGGGCTGCCTCGTCGCAGCGCTCGTCGGCGACGACGAGGAAGCGCTCTGAGGACCATCGAGGGAGGGAAAGCGAGGAAGCTGCGTGCAACCTCGACTCCCGGGGAAGGACACCAGCCGCGGCGACCACCGCGGCTGGTGCCTTTGTGTGCCCGCGGTTCGTTGCTCGACCGGGCATTCTGGGACTTCGGTCAGACCAATCGAACCGTGACGATGTGGAGGGAGTCGAGTCCGTACGGAGGCACCCGGCACATCGGCGAGAACGTCTGGAACCCCTCGGCAGCTCGTGCCAGACACAGCCGGCTTTCGTGCCGAAGTACGGCCGCTACCCGGCTTGGCGACCGACGCGTGCGTTCCGGGCCCCGCCAGACCGCGGTGCTCGCTGCGTCTCACCTCGGGTCAGGATCTCCACTGGCGGCAACGCGAGCGTCGCTCTGGCCAGCCCCTTGTTGCTCAGCCCGCGTAAAAAACCAGCCGAAGGGCCCCCTTCTCTCTCACGACGCGGGGACTTCGCACCCCGCACCCTGAGTTCCTGTCCAGATTCCATGACACGGTCGGCGGGCATTGCCTGGCCCGGCCGTGGTCGTCCGTGGCGTCCCATCGCGGCCGCCCGAAGGAGCAAGCATGAGTACCATCGTGGGGGGATCGTTGGTTCGGTCGTGTGCAGTGCCTCTGGCGCTGCTGCTCGCCGCTTGCGGCGGCGGCGGTGGCGGCGGCGGCGGCGGTGCTGGCCAGCAAGGTGGCAAGTTCAAGCTCGCCGATGGTGGCCCGCGGTTCTCGAGCGCTGCCGGCCTCTCCGGCGACGACAAGACGCTGGTGGTGGTGAACTCCGACTCGGACACCATCTCGATCTTCGATGCGTCGACCGACACGCCGGTCAAGCTCGGCGAGGTGGGCGTGGGATCGGATCCGCGCGGAGTCGCGGTGATGCCGGACGGCTCGAAAGTGTACGTGGCCAACGCCAACGGCGGCAAGGTCGCCGTGGTCTCGCTCGGCAACCGCGCCGTGCTGACCAAGATCAAGGTCGGCAGCGAGCCGCGTGCGCTCGTGCTCACGCCCAACGGCTCGCGCCTGTTCGTTGCGAATGAGCTGTCCGACTCGGTGAGCGTGATCGACACCAAGACCGACAAGGTGATCACGACCATCGACATCCCGGCCGACAGCGGCAGCCATCCGCGCGCGCTCGCGGTCACCAACGACGGCGACGCCGATGACCTGGACGAGAAGGTGTTCGTGGCGATGTTCCTCGCCGTGCCAAGAGCCGGCAAGACCGGCTTCGATGAGGGCCAGGACGACAGCCGCGAGGGTCGCCTCGTGGCGATCAGCACCGCCACCAACCAGCTGGCCGGCAAGGTGGTGCTCGCGCCGCTCGGCGACTCCGGCTTCAAGTCGAACGGCTCGGTGCTCGACTTCGTCGGCACGAGCAACGGCGCGGGCGGCGTCGACGCGCCGGATCCGAAGAACCCGGAGGACGTGAGCTTCGCGACCGGCTGCTTCCCCAATCAGCTCGCCGACATCGCAATTCATCCACGCAACGGCCTGGCCTACGTGGTGAGCACGGCCGCAGCGCCCAACGGCCCGGTCAAGTTCAACGTGAACGCGCAAGGTCTGGTGTCGGTTTTCGACACGCGCAATCGCAAGGAGGTGGTGAGCGGCAACACCGGCAGCACGGTGTTCCAGAAGGCCCCGCTCAACCTCGATCAAGGCTTGAAGAACGACACCGCGACCACGCCCGTGATCTTCCTCACCAACCCGGTGGCCATGGCGTGGCGACCCGATGGCTCCGAGGCGTGGATCGCGGTGCAGACCGGCAACCTGCTGGTCAGGCTCACCGTCGACGATCAAGGCATTCCCACCATCAACGCACCGCAAGCGTCGGGCGGCGCGTCGATCGTGCGCATCGACCTCGAGCAGCCGGGCAAGGGCAAGCTCGCGGGCAAGGCGCCGCGCGCGATCGTCATCAATCGCGCCGGCACGCGCGGCTACGTGTACAACTTCGTCAGCCGCTCGGTGAGCGTGATCGATCTCGATGCGCGCAAGGTGGTCGGCACCGTGCAGTCCTCGCCGCTGCCGGCGGCGGGAACCAACGAAGCGGCCGTCCAGCTCGGCGCCGAGCTGTTCTTCGGCGGCCGCGGGCCGAACGACCGCATGTCGAGCGAGGCGTGGGGGACGTGCACCGTGTGCCACCCCGATGGGCTCGCGGACGGCGTGACCTGGATGTTCGACGGCGGACCGCGCCAGACCATCCCGCTCGACGGCATGTTCAATCGCACCAACACCCACGACCAGCGCGTCCTGAACTGGA
Source organism: Planctomycetota bacterium (assembly GCA_046349655.1). Classification (GTDB taxonomy): domain Bacteria; phylum Planctomycetota; class B15-G4; order B15-G4; family JAXMBY01; genus JAXMBY01. Next base: position 13,412 of record JAXMBY010000041.1, on the reverse strand, counting down.
GCGCGGTGCGTGACGAGAACCAGGACTTCGAGCTCAACACGCGCGGTGTGTTCGGTGGTCGTGGTCTGATCGAGGACGATCGCCCGCTGTTCGCCATCGGCGGCGCCAGCGGCGCGACGCCGGCGGACTCGAGCGCGATCGTGCAGTACCATCAGTTCCTGAACAAGTCCGGCACCACCAACGTGCTGGCTGGCGACGCGGCGCTGCCGCAGATCCTGTCCGCGCGCCGCGACTTTGCGCTCGCGACGTTGCCCGATGGTCGCATCTTCATCATCGGCGGCCGCAGCGGCGCCGGCAACGGCACGCTGGTGGGCGCGCAGGACGCCGTGCTCGAGTTCGATCCGTTCGCGAACGAGGTGCGTCGCAAGAGCTCGACCGGGTTCACGCTGCGCCACTCGCTGGGGGCCGCGGCGGTGCAGACCGCGACCGGGCTGCGCATCTACGCGATGGGTGGCTACGACTCGACCAACGACGTCAAGCCGAACACGAAGGTGGAGGAGTACAATCCCTCGAACGACACCTGGACCACCGAGACGTCGATGCCGCTGCCGCTCGCGCAGTTCGGCGTCGTGGCGGTGAACGCGATCAACAAGGCCGAGGCCGACGCGACCATTCACGTGCTCGGCGGCAACACGTTCACCGACGCAAATCCCACCGTGAGCGGCGCGGTGCTGCGCTTCCTGCCCGATGCCACGGGCGCGGGTGTCTGGAGCACGCTGGCGGTGACCATCACGCCGCGCCGCAATCTCGGCGCCGCCGCGATCGTGCGCGGCGCGGCCACGCACGTGTTCGGGATCGGTGGCCGCGACGGCACCGGCGCCGCGCTCGCCACGGTCGAGGAGTACAAGGTCGTCGATGCGACCGTGCTGGTGACACCCATCACGCAGCTGTCGAGCGGCTTGCACTCGTTCGGCATCGGCACCTCGTCGAACCGCATCTACCTGGCTGGCGGCCAGGACGGAAACGGCGCTGATCTCGGTTCGGTGCTGGAGTTCAATCCCGCCGCCAACCCGACCGGCGGTCAGGCCGGGGATCCCGGCGAGCCGAGCGGCGTGGTCACGACCAAGGCGCCGTTGCCGGTCGCGGTGCGCAGCCTGCAGCTGTCGACGCCGCCCGCGGTGGCGAACTTCTTGCCGGTTGCCAGCTCGGAGCGCGACGCGCGCCAGGACGCGATCAATGAATGGATCAAGGCCAAGGTGCGCTCGTTCTTTGCGCCGAACCGGGGTGCCGACGTGAGCGCCGGCCGCAACCTGTTCGGCACGGAGGGCCTCACGGGCATCGCCAACACCAGCTGTGCCACCTGCCACGGTGGCCCGAAGTGGACGCGCTCGATCGTCGACTACAAGGCGCCGCCATCACCCGATCTCGTTCATGGTGATCAGGAGATCAACGGTGCCGAGCTCACCAAGACCGCGACGCAGCCCGGGGATTCGGCGGCGACCGGCGTGCTGATCGACGTCGGGACGTTCGTTGCCTACGACCCGGTCGCCAAGACCGGCCGCGTGAACGAGACGCGCCCGGATCCCGCCGACGTCGGCCGCCGCATCGCCGCGCTCGGGGCGAAGGGATTCAACATCCCGTCGCTCCTGAGCGTGGCTGGTACCGCACCCTACTTCCACAACGGCATGGCGGCGACGCTCCTCGACGTGCTCGATGGCACGCTCGACGGCCAGGGTGCGAGCCAGCTGCGCAGCGTGCACTTCGTCAGCGATGCCGCTGATCGCGCGGCGCTGGTCGAGTTCCTGAAGTCCATCGACGAGACCACGCCGGCATTCCCATGACGCGGCCGCGCGCGCGCGCGATCGTGGCAAGCGGCGAGCCGGGTCCGAGGTGCACCTCGGGCCCGGCTCGCCGGCCGCGTCCCGCGCGGCTAGTTCTTCACGTCCATCTTCTTCAAGAGCTCGTCGATCTTGCTGAGCGGCCAGTTCTCGACCCGAGCTGCCGTGATCTTCTGCTCGACATCGGGATTGACGCCGCCGATCTTGAGCTCCTTGCCCGGCTGCTTCGCGATCGCCTCGATCGCCTCGATGCCGGCGATCACGTGGCCGAAGATCGTGTACTGGCCGTCGTAGCTCTTCGCCGGGCCGAGCAGGATGAAGAACTGGCTCTTCGCGCTGTCGAGCTCCTTGGGGTTGCGCGCCATCGACACCGTCCCGCGCTCGTGCTTCAGGTTGTTCTTCTCGAACTTGAGCGTGGTGGTTGGCCCCTTGTAGCTGAAGCCGCCCATGCCGTCGTTGGCCTTGTTGTCGTCCTTGGTGTTGAAGTCGCCGCCCTGGATGAACTTGCCCGGGTAGACCCTGTGGAAGTAGGTGCCGGTGTAGCGATCGTTCTTGATGTGCTCGACGAAGTTCTTGACGTGCTCCGGCGCCTCCTTCGGGTAGAGGCGGATCGTGACCTCGCCCTGCGTCGTGGTGAGGATCGCCACCGGCTCGGTGGCTTCTGCCTCGGTCGGGGTGGCGGACTCCTTCGAGGGCACCTCGGTGGCGGCATCCTTGGCGGCTGGCACTGCGGCCGTGGCGGCGTCGCCGGCGGCGGTCGGCTGCCCCGCAGGCTGACCGCTCGCCTCGGACCTGGCAGCAGCGTCCTTGTCGCTCTCGAGCGGCAGGTTCTCCTTCGCCAGCGTCGAGACGATGGACGCGATCTTCCATGCTCCCTCGCGGCGGGCGAGCAAGAACAGATCCACCGCCTGCTGGTCCGTGGGCGATGCACTGGCGGCGGCACCGCCGCCGTCCTTGCCGAGCTCGGTCCCGCGCGAGATCACCCAGGCAGTGGCGACGTCGTCGTAGAACGTCACCTTCACGTGCACCGGCGTCTCGGGGCTCGCCGGGTACTTGCCGGCCTCGAAGTTCTGGATCACCTCGTCCGCCTTTTGCGCGATGCCGTTGGGCAAGATGACGATGGCTTCCTTCAAGAAGCAGTCGCGGAGAGCGGTCCAGTTCTTGTTCGACAGCGCCGCGTACAGTTCGTTCACGCGGTGCTCGATCGCGGTGCGATCGCTCACCGGTGCGCTGTCCTGCGGAACCTCGAATCGGGCGACGAGCGAGACGATGCTCGCGACGAGAAGTGCTGTCATGCGAACCTCACCCAACCGGAGATACTTTGCAAACCTGCGGCAATCTACGAAAGCATCGGACGGTTATCGAGGCGCGCGCTCCGGAATGTTCGCGCCAGCCGGCGCGGCCGGGCCGATCCGGCGAAGATTGCACCAACGAAACGACGGCGCGCGCCGCCCGTCGATCGGCCGCCGTCAGCCCTGGTCGCTTGCTAGTAGCTCTCCTCCGACGACGGAAAGCTGCCCGCGCGCACGTCCTCGATGTACTTGCGGAACGCGGCATACATGGCCTCGCCCAGGTCGGCGTAGCGGCGCACGAACCGCGGGCGGAACTCGGTGAACAGGCCCAGCATGTCGTGGGTGACCAGCACCTGACCATCACAATGCGGGCCGGCGCCGATGCCGATCGTCGGGATCGAGACGAGCTTGCTCACCTCGGCAGCGAGCGCGGCCGGCACCTTCTCGAGCACGATCGCGAAGCAGCCAGCTCGTTCGAGCAGCACGGCGTCGCGCCGCAGCTGCTCGGCTTCCTCCTCGTCGCGCGCACGCACGACATAGGTACCGAACTTGTAGATCGACTGCGGCGTCAACCCGAGATGACCCATCACCGGAATGCCGGCCGAGACGATCTTCTCGATGGCGGGACAGACCGTGGCGCCGCCTTCGAGCTTCACCGCGTGTGCGCCGGACTCCTTCATCAATCGACCGGCATTGCGCAGCGCTTCCTCCGGGTTGATCTGGAACGACATGAACGGCAGGTCGCACACCACCATCGCGCGCTTGATGCCGCGCACCACCGCCTGGCAGTGGTACGCCATCTGATCGACGGTCACCGGGATCGTGGTCTCGTGGCCCTGGAAGACCGTGCCGGCGCTGTCGCCCACCAGGATCACGTCCATGCCTGCGCGGTCCAGGACCTTCGCCATCGTGAAGTCGTAGGCCGTGAGCATGCTGATCTTCACGCCCTCCTGCTTCATCGCCCGCAGGGTCTGTGTGGTGACGCGGCGTGATTCCCGTTCCTTGCGCGGGTCGCGGTCTTTCTTGTTGGGCATGACGCCCCTTTCGTTCATCAGAAGCTCGAAGAGCATATCAGGTGCCTGCTGCCGGGGCCCTTGCCATTTCTCGGTGCGAGCGCGTGCTTGAAGGTCACAGCCGGCTGCTCTATTGTGCAGCGCGAAAGTCCCCACGTCGCCCAATCGGATCGGGAGCTCTCATGGCCAAGCTTCACTGCCTCGTGATCGGTGCCTTCGCGGCGGCCTGCACCACCGAGCCGGGCCAGCCGGCCCAGCCGCCAGCTCGAGCCGCACAAGCCGCAGTCCCGGATGCGCCCGCGGCCAAGGCCAAGGCTCGCCGCTTCGAGCTCGCCATGACGCTCGTGGCTCCGGCCTGGCGCGACTCAGGCGGCGTGCTGCGCCTGTGGGCGCCGGTGCCGACCGCCGGCGCCGATCAGGACGTCGAGGCGATGGGCGAGCTGCCGGCCGGGTTCAAGCGCACGCGCGAACCCAGGTATGGCAACGAGATGGTGTATTTCGAGGGACCGGCGGCGCAAGCGCCGCTGCCCGCCACGCTCAGGTTCATGGTGACCCGCCGCGAGATCGTGCGGGCGCGCGAGAGCGGCGGTGCGAGCCACACCGTCTCGCAGGCGATGCACGACGAGTTGAAGCGCTACCTCGAGCCGAACCGGCTCGTGCCGGTGGGCGGTTTCGTGTCGGACATCGCCGCGAAGATCGGCACGACCCAGGCGGCCTCGCCGATGCAAGCGCGTGCGATCTACGACTACGTCCTCGACCACATGCAGTACAAGAAGGAGGGGACCGGCTGGGGCACCGGCAGCACCAAGTGGGCGTGCGAGTCGGGCTACGGCAACTGCACCGATTTCCACGCGCTGTTCATCTCGCTGTGCCGGACCAAGCAGATCCCGGCACGCTTCGAGATCGGCTACCCGCTGCCCGAGGAGCGCGGCAAGAAGGAGCTCGCTGGCTACCATTGCTGGGCGTACTTCTGGCTCGACACCGATGGGTGGGTGCCGGTCGACATCTCCGAGGCCGACAAGAACCCCAAGCTCACCGAATACTACTTCGGCTCGCTGTCGGAGAATCGCGTGCGACTGTCGGCCGAGCGCGACATCGTGCTCGAGCCGGCACAGGCCGGCGAGCCGGTCAACTTCTTCGTCCGTCCGTACGCCGAGGTGGATGGCAAGCCGCAGCCAGTGGAATGGAAGCTCGCCATCGAGGATCGCTGAAGAAACTCGGCTCTGCCACAAGCAGCTGCGTCGACGCGATTCCATCATGCTGCCAGGGGTTCATCGATGCGCCGGATGCTGGTCACCTGTGCGTTGCCATATGCCAATGGCCCGATCCACCTCGGGCACATGGTGGAGCACGTGCAGACCGACATCTGGGTGCGGTTCCAGCGCCTGCGCGGGCACGAGTGCCGGTTCTACTGTGCGGATGACACGCATGGCACGCCGATCATGCTCAAGGCGCGCCGCGAGGGCATCACGCCCGAGCAGCTGATCGCGCGCATGAGCGAGGAGCACCAGCGCGACTTCCAGGCGTTCCTGATCTCCTATGATCACTACTACAGCACGCACTCGCCCGAGAATCGCCGGCTGGCCGAGGAGATCTACGGCAAGCTCAAGGCGGGCGGACACATCAGCATGCGGCCGGTGGCGCAAGCCTATTGCGAGAAGGACCGCATGTTCCTGCCGGATCGGTTCATTCGCGGCACCTGTCCGCGCTGCAAGTCGCCCGACCAGTATGGCGACGCGTGCGAGGTGTGCGGCGCGACCTACGCGCCCACCGAGCTGATCGATCCGCACTGCGCCGAGTGTGGGTCGACGCCGGTGCAGCGCGCGAGCGAGCACCTGTTCTTCCAGCTCGGCGACTTCGCCGAGCCATTGCGCGCCTTCATCCACGGCGGCCACGTGCAGGAAGAGATCGCGAACAAGCTCGCCGAGTGGTTCCAGGCCGGGCTCAAGGACTGGGACATCTCGCGCGACGCGCCCTATTTCGGCTTCGAGATCCCCGGCAGCCCGGGCAAGTACTTCTACGTGTGGCTCGATGCGCCCGTGGGCTACATGGCAACCACGTCGCATCACTGCCAGCAGACCGGCGGCGACTTCGATGGCTGGTGGCGGCGTCCGGGCGCCGAGATCATCCACTTCATCGGCAAGGACATCGTCTACTTCCACACGCTGTTCTGGCCGGCGATGTTGATGGGATCGGGTTTCCAGGCGCCCAGCAAGGTCTACGTCCATGGTTTCCTGACGGTGCGCGGCGAGAAGATGTCGAAGTCGCGCGGCACGTTCATCAATGCGAGCACGTACCTGCAGCACCTGCCGGCCGAGTACCTGCGCTACTACTATGCTTGCAAGCTCACCAGCCGGGTCGAGGACATCGACTTCAATCCCGAGGATTTCATCGAACGCATCGACGCGGATCTGGTGGGCAAGATCGCGAACCTGGCATCGCGCTGCGGTGCGATCGCGGCCCGGCTCGGCCATCGGCTGTCGCGGGTGCCGGACGATGCGCGAGCGATCGTCGACGAGCTCTCGGCGGCGCAGGCGGAGATTGCCGGGCTGTACGAGGAGCGGGAGTTCAGCAAGGCGATGCGCCGCATCGCTGCGCTCGCCGATCGTGCGAACAAGTACGTCGCCGACGCGGCGCCGTGGGTCGAGGTGAAGCGCGACGCCGAGCGTGCCCGCGCCATCGTCACCGGCGGCCTCGAGGCGTTTCGCCTGCTGATGCTGTACCTGAAACCGGTGCTGCCAGCGATGGCGGCGAAGGCGGAGCAGTTCCTGGCCGTGGCGCCGCTCTCCTGGCGCGACGTGCTGGTCGAGCTCGAGGACCAGGCGATCCGGCCGTACGCGCATCTCGCGCAGCGCGTCGACCGGGCTGCGGTGGAGGCGATGTTCATGGAGAGCAAGGATCCCCTCGCCAGCGTCACGCCCGCTGCGCCCGCGGCGGAGGCACCCGCGGCGCTGCCGACGATCTCGATCGACGATTTTGCCAAGATCGACCTGCGCGTGGCGCGCGTGGTCAGCGCCACCCTCGTCGAGGGTGCCGACAAGCTGCTCCGGCTCGAGGTCGATCTCGGCGACGCACGGCGCCACGTGTTCGCCGGCATCCGCTCCGCCTATCAGCCGGACCAGCTGGTCGGCCGGCTGGTCGTGGTGGTGGCCAATCTGGCGCCGCGCAAGATGCGCTTCGGCGTGAGCGAGGGGATGGTGCTCGCCGCCGGACCGGGCGGCAAGGACGTGTTCGTGGTCTCGCCCGATGGCGGCGCGCAGCCCGGGCACAAGGGGAAGTGACGGCCGGGTCAGCCGCAATCGGCTCCGGCTGGCGGGCTCGCCTGCAGCGCCTTCTGCAAGCTCGGGTCGCTGCCGTGATCGAGCTCATCGACCAGGAACAGCAGCACGGGCGTGGTGCCGATGTTGCGCGAGCGGTGCCGCATGCCGGCTTGGATCACGAGCGCATCGCCCTTCTTGAACACCGTCGTCTGCTCGCCGATCACGGTCTCCATCTCGCCCTCGGCAACGTAGCCCAGGTGGCCGTTGCTGCACCAGGAGAGCTGCTCGAACCCGGGTTCGAACTCGATCAGCCGCAGCTTGGATCCAGGCACGATGACCGTCTTCATCCGCGCCGTGCCCACCTCGATCCACTCGAGCCACTCCATCTGCGCGAAGTTGATGCGCGGGTCCATGGATCTCTCTCAAGCTGCGAGGTCCCTCGTCGCCGAGAGGATCCCATGTCGCCGGCGAAGACTCAACGGCCTGATCCCAGGCTAGCGCCCGAGCAGCAGGATGGCGGTGCCGGCGACGGCGAGCGTGGAGCCGGCACCGGAGCGCAGCGAGGGCCACACCCCATCCACCAGCACCTGCAAGGCGAGCGAGAAGATCGGCGTGGTCGCCAGCAGCACGCCGGCGATGCCGGCATCGCCGCGCTCGATCGCGAACAGCATCAGGAACACGCCGACGTAGGTGCCGACCAGCATCGCCGGCAGCAAGCTCCGGTGGGCCGCCGCGCGCAGCAGCTGACGCGGAATGCCGCCGGTCCTGAGCAGCGTGAGCAGGATCAGCGCCAGGCTGGCGACCGACAGGCGGACCGCCGAGCCGGCGAGCGCGCCGACGTCCAGGAGCCCGCGCTTGGCGAGCAGGATGCCGACGCTCTGGCACAGCGCCGCACCCGCTGCCGCGAGCGTGCCGGCGGCGGACAAGGACGGCGTGCGGTCGGACGGCGCGGTCTCGTTCAGGACCAGGTAGATGCCGGTGATCACGATCGCAGCGCCGGCGAGCTTCCCCGCGCCCAGGTGCTCGTCGAGGAAGGCGTAGCCGAGCACGAGCGTGAACACCGGTGAGAGCGAGTACAGCAAGATCGTGCGGTGGATGCCGAGGCGCTGCATGGCCTGGAAGTACAGCGTGTCGCCGATGGTGAGGCCGACGACGCCGGACAGGCAGAGGCAGAAGAACGGCAACGCGTGCCAGTGCGCGCTCGCGGGACCGCCGGGCACCAAGAGCAGCGTGAGCCAGAAGCACAGCGCGCCGGTGGTGGTCTTGTACAGGTTGGCAGTGCGTGCGCCGTAGCTCGGCAAGGCCCGCCGGTAGAGGACGGCCGAGCCCGCCCAGGTCGCCGCCGCCGTCAACGCCGCTAGCTCGCCGATCATTGCAATCACCATGAACCTGACGGGTTGAGCGGGCCACGTTACGGATTCGATCGGCCCGAGGGAATACCTGGCTGCTGCTGAAAGGCGATTGGCGGCGCGCTATACCCACACACCACCAACACACTTTCACGGGATCTCCACAATGCCGATCTACGAATACGTCTGCCGTGACTGCGAGCGCCGTTTCGAGACACTCGTGCGTGGCGCCGAGCAGCCACAGTGTCCGCACTGTCACGGTCGCCAGCTCGACAAGCAGTTCTCGGTGTTCGGCGTCGGCGGCCCGAGCGCGAGCGACGCTCCCGGTCCCTGCGGATCGTGCGGCGATCCGCGCGGTCCCGGCGCGTGCTCCCTCGACTGAAGGAGCAGCGCGGCCAAGGACCATTGCTTCTTGGCAAGGCCGTGTTTTTGGCTTGCTGCGGAGCTGAGCGGAGATTAATCCGGGGCGTGCGCGCCCAGCACGCGGTCGGCCATCGCTCTACCCGGAGTCATCCGCGGAGCTCTCAAGTGAAGAGCCTCACTCGACTCGTCCTGCCCGACGTCAAGGACATGCTCGAGCACGACGAGCAATCACTGCTCGCCGACGAGCTCACCCAGCTGCATCCGGCCGACGTCGCGGACATCGTCGAGACGCTCGACCACCCGGACCGCGTACGCCTGATCGATGTCCTGCCCGAGGACTATCGCGCGCAGGTGTTCGAGCATTTGCAGGACGCGATCCAGGTCGACCTGCTCGAGAGGCTCGACAAGCACAGCGCCGCCGAGCTGCTCGGCGAGATGGCATCCGACGAGCGCACCGACGTCCTGAAGGAGATGGAGGAGGGCGAGCGCAACGAGCTCATCGATCTGCTCGAGGCGCCGGAGCGCAAGGAGGCGCGCGAGCTGCTCTCCTATCCGGAGGGCTCGGCGGGTGCAGTGATGACGAAGGAGTTCGTGCACGTCGCGCCCGACACCACCGCCAGCGAGACCATGGCGCGCATCCGCGCGGTCGCCGCCGAGATGGAGACCGTCTACTACATCTACGTGCTGGATCGCCAGGGGCGGCTGCAAGGCGTGCTGTCGATGCGCGACCTGGTCATGGCCGATCCGATGAGCGCGGTCGCCGGCATCATGATGCCGGACTCGGTGACGGTGCTGGTGACCGAGGATCAGGAGGAAGTGGCCAAGAAGATGGCCAACTACGATTTCCTCGCCATCCCGGTCGTGGACCAGAACGGTCGCATGCTCGGCATCATCACGCACGACGACGTGGTGGACATCCTGCACCAGGAGCAGGAAGAGGACATGCAGAAGCTCGGTGCAATGCAGCCGCTCGAGGACCCGTACTTGATGACCAGCTTCTGGTCACTGTTTCGCAAGCGCATCCCGTGGCTCGCGCTGTTGTTCTTCGGCGAGATGTTCACGTACACGGTGATGGCGCACTACGAGGAGATGCTGAAGAGTGCGATCTTCCTCTCGCTGTTCGTGCCGCTGATCCTGTCCTCCGGTGGCAACTCGGGCTCGCAGTCGGCCACGCTCGTGATCCGTGCCATTGCCACCGGCGAGGTGCGCGTGGCGCAGTGGGTGATGGTGGCCGGGCGCGAGCTGCTGATGGGCACGGCGCTCGGCCTTTCGCTCGGCATCGTCGGCTTCTTCCGCGCGCTCCTGTTCGGCAATGCGTCGGTGTGGCACGCCGGCGCGACCGCAGTCTGGACCGCGGCGGCCGTGGGCACCTCGGTGGTGGCCGTGGTGATCACCGGCACCGCCGTGGGCGCGCTGTTGCCGATCCTGTTCAAGCGCCTGCGGCTCGATCCGGCCGTCACGTCCAATCCGTTCGTCGCCTCGATGTGCGACGTGCTCGGGTTGTTCGTCTATTTCAACGTCGCGCGGATGTTCTTGACCGAGCTGTGAGGTCGATCCGCCAGCGCTCGCGGCCGGATTCGAGCCACCCAGCTGTTGGCCCTGGCACGCGTGTGCTTCAATGGCTCCGGGCGGCGCCCTTGTGGAACGGACCAGTTCCAGCTATTGCATCGCGCCGAAGATCACTGGCATGCGACTCGAGAGGTCCATGGTTGGACGTAACGACCCCTGCCCTTGCGGCAGCGGCAAGAAATTCAAGAAGTGCCACGGCGATCAGAGCGAGCACGGCTCGGCGCCGGTCGTGCCGCAATCCGGCATCACGATCAAGACCCCGACCCAGATCGAGGCCATGCGCCGCGCTTGCCGTCTGGCGGCCGAGATCCTGAAGGCCGTGGGCGAGCAGGTGAAGCCGGGCGTCTCCACCGGCGACCTGGATCGCTTCGTGCACGAGATGACGCTCGAGCACGGGGCTTATCCATCGCCGCTCAACTACCCTCACCCGCCGACCGATCCACGCCATCCGAAGATCACGCCCGGCGGGTTCCCGCGCAGCACGTGCACGTCGGTCAACAGCGTCGTGTGTCACGGCATTCCCGACGACCAGGCGATCTTGCACGCCGGCGACATCGTCAACGTCGACGTGACCGCGACGCTCGCCGGCTATTTCGGCGACTGCTCCGCCACGTTCTACGTGGGCGAGCCGGCGCCGCACGCGCGCCGGCTCACCGAGGTCACGCTGGAGTGCCTGCATCGCGGCATCGCCGCCGTGCGTCCCGGTGTCACGTTCGAGGTGATCGGCGACGCGATCCAGTCGCACGCCGAGGCCCAGGGCTTCGGCGTGGTGCGGGATTTCGTCGGCCATGGCATCGGCACCAGGTTTCACGAGGCGCCGCAGATCTTCCACTACCGCACGACCGCGGCGCGCGCGATGATCAAGGAGGGCATGATCTTCACGATCGAACCGATGATCAACGAGGGTACCTACGAGGTGACGGTGGGGCGCGACGGCTGGACGGTCTACACCAAGGACGGCAAGCTCTCGGCCCAGTTCGAGCACACCGTGCTGGTGACCCGCAGCGGCGTGGAGATCCTCACCCTGGTGCCGTGACGGCGCGCAGAGCCGGGGCAAGCCAGGATCGGCCGGAGCTCCTGGGCAGCGGTCGCAGAGCAGGCACTTTTGCCGTGCCGCCTACCCCTCGCACTTCGCCTTGTTATCATGTTGGACTCGGCGGCTTGCACCCGATCCAGAGCAGCGCACTCGTGCGATGGGCTCGGCCAGGCCATTCTGTCGTCTGATCCTACGGAGACTCCTCGTGAACACGACGGCCACCCAAGCACGGCCGAAGGAAGCGACGGCGGTGCGCCCGATCGTGAACGACATGAGCGTTCAGATCGCAACCGTGAACGGCACCGGCAGCCAGTCGGCCAACCTGATCTTCGCCAAGACGATCTTCCGCATGGGCATCCCGGTGGGTCCCAAGAACCTGTTCCCGTCCAACATCGCCGGTCTGCCCACCTGGTTCACGGTGCGCGTCAACAAGCGCGGGTACGTGGCCCGCAAGAAAGAGATCGACGTGCTCGTGGCGATGAACGAGGAGACCTTCCAGGACGACGTGCGGGGCCTGCCGGCCGGCTCGGTGCTGATCTACAACTCGGACATGAAGGTCACCAAGCTCGGCATCGCGCGCGACGACCTGATCCTCTACCCGGTCCCATTCACCACGCTCGCCACCGATGCCGTCGATACGGCGAAGATGCGCAAGCTGATGACCAACATCGTGTACGTGGGCGTGCTCGCCGAGCTGCTCGGGCTGGATCGCGAGGTGTTGAACGGCGCGGTGCGTGATCAGTTCAAGGGCAAGGCCAAGGCGGTGGACCTCAACCTGAAGTGCTTGCAGGCCGGGATCGACTACACCAAGCAGAACCTGCCGAAGAAGGATCCGTTCCGGGTCGAGCCGATGAACCTCACCCACGGCAAGATCATGATCGAGGGCAATGTCGCCGGCGCGCTCGGCCTGGTGATGGGCGGCTGCACCGTGCTGGCATGGTACCCGATCACGCCGTCGTCGAGCCTGTGCGAGGCGGCGATCGAGTTCTTCGAGGAGTTCCGCACCAGCGCCGATGGCAAGGCGCGCTACGCCGTGCTGCAGGCCGAGGACGAGCTCGCCTCGATCGGCATGGTGCTCGGCGCCGGCTGGGTGGGTGCCCGCGCCGCAACCGCCACCGCCGGCCCGGGCATCTCGCTGATGTCGGAGTTCGCCGGACTCGGCTACTATGCCGAGGTGCCGGCGGTGATCGTCGACGTGCAGCGCGTCGGTCCCTCGACCGGCCTGCCGACGCGCACCGCGCAAGGCGACATCCTGAAGACGTATTACCTGTCGCACGGCGATACCAAGCACATCTGCGTGATCCCCGCCAGCCCGAAAGAAGCCTACGAGTTCGCGCAGCTCGCGCTCGATCTCGCCGAGCGCTTCCAGACGCCGGTATTCGACATGCACGATCTCGACCTCGGCATGAACCTCTGGATGTCCGAGCCGCTGCCGTACCCGGAAAAGGGCTTCGACCGCGGCAAGGTCCTACGGGAAGAAGATCTGCAGAAGCTCGGCAAGTTCGAGCGCTATGCCGACGTCGATGGCGATGGCATCCCGTACCGCACGCTGCCGGGCACCAGGCACCCGCTCGCGCCGTTCTTCACGCGCGGGTCGGGTCACAACGAACGCGGCGCGTACACCGAGAAGCCCGAGGACTATGCCCGCGTCATGGACCGCATTGCCCGGAAGATCGAGACCGCCAAGGCGCATGTGCCGCAGCCGATCGTGCAGGAGGTGCCTGGCGCGAAGGTCGGTCTGATCGCCTACGG
>JAXMBY010000040.1:0-64125 GCA_046349655.1 Planctomycetota bacterium | reverse complement strand
CCGACCACGTCCAACCATCACGTCTTCGATCTCGCGCCCACCGTGACGCCGGCGCCTGGCGTGTACGATGCGAGCTATCTCGACTTGACCATCCGCACCGCGCTCGATGCACACCCGCAAGCGCTCCTGCTGCCGCGCGTGTACGTGGGCTCGTCGCCGTGGTGGGACCGAATGCATCCCGACGAGATCGGGTTGGCCGATGATGCCGACGGCGGCACCAGCCCGCTGCGCATGACATTCGTCGACACGCGCTTGAGCAAGCCGTCACCGTCGTTCGCCTCACCGGTGTGGCGTGCCAGCGCGATGCGCGACTTGCGACAGCATCTCGAGCACATGGCGCACGCCCCGTATGCGAACCGGCTGATCGGCTTCCTCGTGACCGGCGGCAGCAGCGAGGAGTGGTTCCACTGGTACGACGAGGAGCAGGAGACGCTGTGGGGCGACGTGGGCCCGCGGCACCAGCAAGCCTTCGCGCGCTGGCTGCTCGAACGCTACGGATCGACCGCTGCGGTCGAGCGCGCGTGGCTGCGGCCGCTCGGCGATCGCCCGATTCCCGAGCGCACGCGGCGGGAGCATTCGCGCTTTCGCCTGCTGCGCGACCCGACCCACGAGCAGGACGTCATCGATTTCTACCGGTTCCATTCCGAGGTGCTGGCGGACTTCCTGCTCGAGGCCGCGCGCGTGGTGAAGGACGTGTCTCACGGCCGCTGGCTCGCCGGTGTGTTCTACGGCTACCTGCTGCACTTCACCGGCGCCTGCCGCCACCTGAATGGCGGCCATCTGGCCTTGCGCCGCGTGCTCGACGCGGGCGTGCTCGACTTCCTGTGCGCGCCCACCGGCTACGGCCACCGTGAGCCCGTCGATGGCTTCAGCGCGTTCATGGTGCCCGCCGGCTCGGTGCGCTTGCGCGGCAAGCTGTTCTATGACGAGAACGACCTGCGCACGCACCTCGCACCGGCGGCGAACGGCTACATGAGCCGCGAGTACTGCCGCAGGGAATGGGGCGTCACCGACAACCTGGCGGAGTCGATCGCCACGCAGCGCCGCGAGCTGGGGCACGTGATCGACAAGGCCTGCCCGCTCTGGTGGTTCGATCTCTACCCGCGTGGCCTGTACCACGAACCGCAGCTGCGCGCGGAGATCGCGCGCGAGGTCGAGATCGCGCGCACCGCGTTCGCGCTCGACCGCACCAGCGCTGCCGAGATCGCGGTGCTGGTCGACGAGGAGTCGTGCCTGTTCGAGCGCCCGGAGGGCTCGCTGTTCTGGCATTGCGTCTCGCTCGCACGCGAGCCGCTCGCGCGCATGGGCGCACCCTATCAGGTGTATCTGCTCGAGGACCTGCCCGAGCTGCCGCCGCACACCTTGTACGTTTTCCTGAATGCGTGGGCGCCGTCCGAGCGCGTGCGCGCCGAGGTGCGGCGTCTGGCCGTCGCCAACAAGCATCGAGTGTTCTTCGGTCCGGCCGGCATCTACCGGCGCGGCGCGCTCGACTGGGACGCGCCGTTCGACCTGATCGGCATGCCGGTCGAGGTGCGACACGAGCAAGGCGAGCTCACGGCCACCGTCGCCGACGGCGGCCGCCTCGCGCCGTTCTGCGGCCTGAGCTTCGGTCCCGGCGCGTTTCCGCCGCCCTATGTCGTGCCCCGGGCGGCAGACGGCATCGTGATCGAAGCGCGCTCGCCGCAAGGCGAGCCGCTGATCGCGTCGCAGGATCGCGCTGGCGCCTGCACATGGTTCTGTGCCACGCCCTGCCCGCCGCACCAGGTGTTGACCGCGATCGCGCGTGCCTGCGGCGTGCACGTGTTCCTGAGCTCCGGCGATCCGATCCACGCCAGCCGCACGATGCTGTCGATTCACGCGCGCTCGAGCGGGCAGAAGTCGCTCGATCTGCGCGCGCCCAGTGCGCTCACGGATGCGGTCACCGGCGAGCTCGCGGCGCCGCGCGCGCAGCATCACGACCTCACCATGCAGGCCGGCGAGACGCGGCTCTACTTCCTCGGCGAACCGCACGCCTGGCAGGCTGCCCGCGAGCGCGCCCAGCGCGAGGCGCGCCGATCATGAAGCTCGTGCCGCTCGCGCGCGCGTTCTTCGATCGCCCCGTGCTCGCCGTCGCGCGCGACCTGATCGGCCAGCTGCTGGTGCGCACGATGGCGGCGGGCGACGCCGTGGTTGTGTGCGTCGGCCGCATCGCCGAGGCCGAGGCCTACGCCGGCCGCGTCGATCCCGCGAGCCACAGCTTTCGCGGGCCGACGCCGCGCACCCGCACCATGTTCGGCCCGGTCGGGCACGCCTACGTGTACTTCACGTATGGCAACCACTTCTGCGTCAACGTCGTCGCGGGTCCGCGCCCGCTCGCCGGCGCGGTCCTGCTGCGCGCGATCGAGCCGCAGCTCGGCGTGCAGGCGATGCGTGCCGAGCGCGCGCGCCGCACTCGGGCGGGCGATCTGCGGCGCAAGCTCGCGGACGGCCGCGCCGATCACGAGCTGGCGAGCGGACCGGGCAAGCTCACTGCCGCGCTCGCCATCGACCGCACGCTCGACGGCATCGACATCACGCAGCGCGGGTTGCTCTACCTCGCGCAGGGCGACCCGGCCGCAGACGTGCTGTGGACGCCGCGCGTCGGGCTCGGCACCAATCCCGCAGCGCCCTGGCGGTGGCGGTGCATCGATGCGCGCTCGCCGCACGTGACGCGCGTGCCCGCCGCCTGGCCGCGCGCGCCGCGGCCATCGCCATCGCTCGCGCAGGTGGCGCGCGCGTGCTTCACCGGCGGTAGATGACGCCCGCGCCGGTGGCCGCCGCCGCGCGCAACGTCCGCGCCACGTACTCCTCGAGCAGCACCGGGCTCAACGCATCGTGCCAGTGCGCATCCATGCACACCAAGGCGATGCGTCCGCACGCGAGCTGATGCGCGACGTCGCGCACGCCGCGCTGGCCGAAGGCGGTGGCGGCCGGATAGTCGAACGGCGTCGGGTTCTCGAGGCCGGTCGCGAGGTAGTAGAACGCCGCGTGCCGGCTGAGCAGGAACGCCGGCTGGTCGCCGGCTGCGGCGCGCAGGTCGCGCACGTTCTTCTGCAGGGCGTCGTGACGCGCGCGCGCGAGCGGCATGCCGTGGAAATGGGGCAGGGCGGCGAGCGTGCAGCCGCGCGACCACAACCGCAGCGCCGGCATGGCGATCTCGAGTGCGATCGCGACCCCGGCGATCACCATCGCCGCGACCCGCGCCGTGCCGATCGGCAGCGCGAGCTTGAACTGGGTTGCCGCCCACCAGCAGGCGATCATGGCCACCGGCACGACGTGCACCACATGGTCGAGATCCGCGCGCGGGTAGACGCTCGCCAGCGCCGCGAGCGCGAAACCGAGCACGACGATGCCGGTGCGGCGCGCGGTGGCTCTTGCCGCGCACAGCGCGACGATCGACAGCAGCACCGCGATCGGCGGCGTCGCGAACACCAGCGCCTGCAAGCTCGAGGTGATGCCGGCGGCATAGGCGACGCCGGCGACGCGCACGTAGACCTGCTTGTTCTGGAACGCATAGTCCGCGAACGCGCGCATCGCGCCCGAGAGCATCACCGGCGCGAGACACACGCCGGCGCCGGCCGCGAACGTCGCGATCGCGGCGGGCACGAGGCGTGCGCGCACCAGCAGCACCGCGAGCAGCAGCGCCGCCAGCGCCAGCAGCCCGACGTTCTGCTTGGTGGCGAAGCACAGGCTCGCGAGCAACGCCGCGCTCAGCAGCGCGCACCGCCGCGGCGCATGCAGCCACGCGAGCGCGCGCTCGAGCGTGGCGAGCAACAGCAGCGCCGCGAGCGGTTGATACAACGCGTGCGGCGCGGGCGCGCACAACAAGAGCAGCGAGCTGACGACGATCGGCGCGCCGGCGCGGCACAGCTCGAGCACGCGGGCGATGCGCAGGCAGAGCAGCGCCGAGCCGACGAAGCACGCGGCGACGAGCGCCTTGAGCAGCAAGATCTCGGCGCCGAACAGCCCGGCCGCTGCAACGTACACCGCGAGCGGCGTCGCACCGAAGAACGTCCCGGTACAGAGTCTCGCCGGCGGCGACGCGGGTCACCACTTGCAGGAACCAGCTCTCGTCGTCGAGGCCCACGCCGCGCAGCACGCTCACCAGGAACCCGGCGCTGAACAGCAGGGCCCGGTGATCAGGAGACGCAACGCTGGTGTGGTCGGGGCGCGCATGCACGAGAGCTATCGGACCCGATCGCGCGCCGGCAGGCGTCGCAAACGCGAAACCCGTGCGCCGTCTCAGCCGCCTTCTGCGGCGCGCTCGTACGCCGCGAGCTCCTGCGGATCGGCCGGCTCGAGCGGGCAGCTCGCGTCGTCGAGGTGATCGAGGTATCCGGGCGGCAGCGACACGCGCTGTGTGCCCGAGTGCTTGGCGCGAGTCACGCGCAGCGCGCTCACCGGGAATGCCTCGTCGAGCGGCAAGTCGGCGAGCACGGCCTCAGCTCCGCGAGCGTCGCGACCCGGCACAGGCGCACGCGGAACGCGGCGCTGTCGCGAAAACCCTTGGTGTACCAGTTGCCCCACTTGCGCATGTGGCGCATCGCCAGTGATTCGGGAAAGAACTCGAGCAGCAGGCGCGCATGATCGCGCATCACGCTCACCACTTCGCCCAGCCTGGGCTGCGGCTGTGGCTCGCGGCCCTCGAACACATCGGCGAGGTCGCGGAACAACCACAGGCGACCCAGGCAGCCGCGGCCGACGATCACGCCGTCGCAGCCGGTGGCGCGCATCATGCGCAGCGCATCGAATGCTTCCCAGACGTCGCCGTTGCCGAGCACCGGGATGGCCACCGCCTGCTTGAGCTCGGCGATCGCCGACCAGCGCGCCTGCCCATCGTAGAGCTGCGCGGTGCGTGCGTGCCAGGCCGATCGCCGCGCAGCCCTCTTCCACCGCCACGCGGCCGGAGCTCAGGGGCGTGAGATGCTCGTCGTCGATGCCGAGCCGCACCTTCACGCTCACCGGGATCGTGCCCGCGGCGGCCACCACCGCGCGCACCAGCCCCAGCCTCGCCATCAGCTTCGGCAGGCGGGATCGCGCTGCCGCCGCCACGCCGTCACCTTCGGCACCGGACAGCCGAAGTTGAGATCGAGGTGGTCGACGCGTCCCTCGCCCACGAGATAACACGCGTGGCCTCGGCAGTGTAATGCGGATCCGTCCCGTACAGCTGCATCGAGCGCGGCCACTCGCCGGCGAAGAACTGCGCGAGCAGCTCGGTCTTCTTGTGGCGCTCGACCAGCGCGCGCGCCGAGATCATCTCGCTCACGTACAGACCAGCGCCGTAGCGGCGGCTGACGTGCGGAACGGCGGGTTGGTCACGCCCGCCATCGGCGCGAGCACGATCGGCGGCCAGATGCGGAACGTACGATACGAGACCGGCCGGAACTCTCCCGCATGCGCGGGCGCCACGTCGGCATTGATCGGGCTGCGGTAGGCAGGAGCGTCATGCCCCCATGCTGGCGGTGGCCCAGCGGCCTTTCAAGGCTCGAGCAGCAACGGCTCGAGATCTTGCCATCACCGCGCGAGGATCACGAGATTGAACCGCGGCACGCTGCGCCATGTTGCCTCACCTCACCCGTGCGCGAGCAGGTAGACGCCGCCCACGGACGCTGTCCCGGTGGGCCGTTGGGCTCGGGGAAGCGCGCGATCAGCCGCAGGAAGAACGGCAGGCGCTTCAGCCGGGCCGCGGTCTTGAGCAGCGAGTGGACCTCGACCGGCTGCCAGCCGTGCGCGCGGGTAGTCGGCGCCTTGCGCAGGCGCGAACTTGAGCGGGGCGCCGGCGGCGTCGAGGTGGCGGCCCATCTTCTTCTTCAGCATGCGGAGCAAGCCGGGCGACGAGGAGTCGAGGATCCGGTGTGCGAACGAAGGCACGGCCGCGAGATCACGTGCCAGTGCGGCCGCGGCGTCTTCCTCGAGATAGATGGTGAGGCCTTCGCTGACGACCACGACCTTCGACCGCGCCGGCCGAGCTGCTGGAACAGCTCGCGCCGGGCGGCGAGATCCGCGAGATCGAGGCGGATTCGCTCGAGCGTGCACGCAGGCTGCTCGCCGTGCAGCATGGCCTCCTTGTGATCGAGGATCTCGGGCAGATCGACCTCGACCCATTGCAGCGCCCGCGGCGCGCTCGGCCAGTACGGCCGCGTGTCGAGCCCGGCGGCGAGATTGACGATGAGGTCCGCGCCCTGGGCGACGCGCTGGCGATCATCTCGTCGAACAAGAGCGTGCGCGCGACAGACGACCACAGGTTCTTGTTGCCGAACGAGATCGCCGCGGCGATGCTCTCGCCGCGCGCGCCAGCGAGGCGACGCGCGTGCAGGTCGCGGAACAGCGCATCGGGCCGATCAGTCTCCAGCGCGCGGTAGAACGCGACCCAGCGGGCGGTGTGGAGATGTTGCGAATGAGAGGGTTCGCCGGTGCCCATGGCGGCCACCATACGCCAGGCGACGCCGGGAAGAAGCTCGTCCGCGCGTGATGCGTGCCGGGCAGTCTCGTCTCGACGCGACCCGATCGCGAGCGCGTGGCTCGCTGGTTTGCTGACTTGCTGTCGCCCTCGCTCGCTTTCCCGTAAGATGAGCCGCCACTCTCTCGATTGGGGTGAAACCATGACGCGTTCCTTGCCCGTGCTCGATGTCAGCCGGTCACCACGGTGGTGACCATCCTGCTGCTGCTGCTCGCGCTCGGTTTCCTGGCGATCATCTTCCGCTACGCCAACCTGTACGTGCAGTCGGTGCTCGCGGGCGCGGAGGTGGGGCTGTTCCAGATGGTGGCGATGTCGTTGCGCAAGGTCGACCCGGCGGTGATCGTGCGCGCGCGCATCACCGCGGTGCAGGCAGGTCTCGACGTCGATGCGCGCGATCTCGAGGCGCACTATCTCGCCGGCGGCTCGGTGACCTCGGTGGTACGGGCGATGATCGCCGCCGATCGCGCCGGGTTGAACCTCAACTACAAGCTCGCCACCGGCATCGACCTTGCCGGCCGCGACGTGCTCGAGGCGGTGCAGCGCTCGGTCAATCCGAAGATCATCGACTGCCCCGATCGCAGCTCCGGCAGGGATGCGATCGAGGCGGTGGCGAAGGACATCCAGGTGCGCGCCAAGGCGCGCGTCACCGTGCGATCAACCTCGCCCGCCTGGTGGGCGGCGCCACCAAGGCGACCATCATCGCCCGCGTGGGCGAGGGCATCGTCACGGCGATCGGCGCATCGGCGTCCTGCAAGGACGTGCTCGAGCGTCCGGAGCGCATCTCGAAGACCGTGCTTGCCAGGGCCTCGACGCCGGCACCTCGTTCGAGATCATGTCGATCGACATCGCCGACGTCACCGTCGGCCAGAACGTGGGCGCCAAGCTGCAGGCGGACCAGGCCGAGGCCGACAAGCGTGTCGCTCAGGCGCGCGCCGAGGTGCGCCGCACCATGGCGGTGGCGCTCGGCCAGGAGATGCAAGCGAAGGTGATGGAGAACCGCGCCAAGCTGATGGCCGCCAATGCCGAGGTGCCGAGGGCGATCTCGACGCGTTCGCGTCGGCAACCTGTCGGTCGTCGGTCGCCATGAAGAAGCCGGGCGAGAACGCGGGGTGAGCGAGACGCACGCGCCATTCATCGCCAGTAGCCGAGCGCGCGCAGCGCCTCGCGCGTGCCCGGGTCAGGCCTGGCGATCGGTGCGGCGCGCGGCAAGGACAGCGTCGCGGTGAAGCTCGCGAGCCGCTCGAGCATGTGTTCGAGACGCGCGCGTTCTTGGTCGGCGAGGTTGGTCGTCTCGCCCGGGTCGCAGCGCAGGTTGACGAGCATGCAGGTGCCGAGGCTGCCGCGCAGGAGCTTGTAGTCGCCGTCGTAGAACGCGCAGGAGCCGGCGTGGCTCAGGCTCGCCGGCGGCGCGACCTCGGCAAACGACGGCTGCGGGTCGCGGCCCAGAACCCGTCCCTCCACGCCGTCGGCGATCGGCAGGCCGATCTCGCTCAGCACCATCGGCAGGGAGATCGAGCAGCTGGATCGGCGTGGCCACGCGCTCGGCGGCGTGCGTCCGGGACGCTTGCACACGAGCGGCACCCAGAGCTCGGGCTCGGTGACGTGGTGCCGTGGCCGAACAGGCCGTGCTCGCCGAGCAGCTCGCCGTGGTCCGCGGTCACGGTGATCAGATAGGTGCTCTGCCACAGTCCGGCGCCGGCGACGAAACGGAACAGCACGGCGAGCGCATCGTCGACGGCGTTCAGCTCGGCGTCGTAGAGCGAGCAGCGGTCATCCTGCGTCCAGCTCGCCGGGTCAGGCGCGCCGCCGGCAGGAAACGGGCGAGGTTCTGCCTCGGCGGCCGGTAGGAGCGTGTGCACGTCGAAGTAGTTGAGGAACAGGAAGAACGGCCGGCGGTCGTGCTGCGCGAAGCCAGTCGACGGCGTGCTGCGTCACGACCATGGCAGGGCGCCCGCCGGGGTCGGCGATGTCCACGTCGTCCCAGTCATCGAAGCCCTGCGCCAGCCCAGTGCGCTTCAGCCATGGGCCGGCCACCACGCCTGCCGTTCGATAACCCGCATCGCGCAGCATCTCGCCGGCGTCACTTCCGAATCCGCGAGCGCGGCCACCTGATGCTTGTCGTAGTAGTCGCTCTCGCCGAGCGCATCCGAGAGTCGCAGGTTGCCGTCCGCCGCGTAGCCGGCGCCATGGCTGCTCAGGAACTTGCCGGTAGACAAGGACGCATGCGACGGCAAGGTCCAGCTCGAGGTGGCATGGGCACGGGTGTACACCGAGGCCTCGCGCGCGAGCGCGTCGAGCGTGGGCGTCACGTTGCGCGGGTTGCCGTAGCAGCCGAGCCCATCCGCGCGCGTCGTGTCGAGCGTGATGAGGATGATGTTCGGCAAGCGGCCGGTGCGCTCGCGCGTGCAGCCCGCAAGCGCGACCATGCACCAGAGAATTGCGCGCGGCATGGGCTTCCTCGGCGGCCTCGTCTTCCGGATCATGGTCATCGTGTCGCGCGCGATGGTCAACAGGTTTCTCGGCGATGCTGACGATGGACGATCGTGCCGCAACACCATGGTTCGCCGCCGATGCCGGCGCGTGGTCGCAGGGCGACCTGCACTATCTGCCCGCGGCGCTGGTCACGTTCCTGGTCGAACACCGGCGCGCGCTCGCCGTGCTGGTCGTGAGCCTACCGATCGCCGCGCTCGGCCTGCACGTCGGGCGCCAGCACCGCGTGTGGCTGCCGCGTCTGTGCTGGGCGCTCACCGCGCTGTTGCTCACGGTCGCGCTGCACTGCTTCGTGGACGAGGTGTTCTTCAACTTCCTGCAGGCGAAGCATCTTGCCGAGGATGGCCGTTACTCGTTCGTCGCGCAGGCGAACGTCGATGGCAGCTGCGAGGTCCTGTACTACGCCGTGGTGGCGCTGCTGCACGCGCTCGGGATCGAGGCGCCCGCGGCGGCGCTCTTGCTGGGCGGCGCGTGCTTCGCGGCGACGCTGCTCCTCGTCCACCGGCTCGCGTGGCGCGAGACGATGAGCCCCGTCCTCGCCTGGCTGCTCACGCTCGCGGCGGCCAGCACGGCGTCGCTCGCCGGGCTTGCGGGCAGCGGCTGGTCGGCGCCGCTGATCGGCCTCCTGAGCATGGCGATCGTCGTCCTCTACGAGAGCCGGCACTGGCGCTGGTGCTTCGCGCTCGGTGCGCTGTTCGCATGCGTGCGCTACGACTTTGCTTTCTACACGCTCGCCACGGGCGCGACGCTGTGTGCGGTGGCGCGCGCATCGCCCGATCGGCGCCGCGACGCCTGGCTCGGCTGCGCGCTCAGCCTGCTCGTGGTCGCGGCGATCGTGCTGGGCTGGCGCCGGTACTACGGCCACTACCTGCCCACGCCCATCATCGCCAAGGCGAGCGTCCTCAATCCATCGCCGGGGTTCGTGCTCGGCCGCGCGCTCGAGCTCGCCCGCGATCTCGCGCCGGCGCTGCTGCTGTGGCTCCTGGGCCGGCAATCCCTGCGCGCGCGCCTCGGCCAGAGTGCGATACCGGCCCTGCTCGTCCCCGGGCTCGCGCACTACGTGCTGGTTGCCGCCGGCGGCGGCGACTACTTGCCAGGCAATCGCTATCACACCGTGCTCGTGATCGCCGTGCTCGCCGGCGCGATCAAGCTCGCCGCGCCGGCATTGCGCCGGTGGCAAGCGCCCGGTCGCGCGTCGCTGCGTGATGCCGCTGGCGGCCTCGTTGCGGCGGCAGCCATCGTGCTCGCGAGCGGCACCGCGAGCAAGGTCGCGACCGGCCTCGCTCGGCCGGCGATCGAGGCCGCGGGCGACGCGGCGCTGTTCGCGAACGGGTTGACCGGCATGACGCAGAGCCGCATCAACGGTCACCTGCGCTGCGGCCGTTTCTTCAGCCGCCTCACCCAGGGAATGTGCGCAGTGCGGCTCGCCTCGCTCGAGGTGGCGTCCGTGTTCTACGCCTACGACGGGCCGTCGCTCGATCTCCTCGGGTTCGCCAACCGCGCGGTCGCAACCGGCAGCGACAACCCGGCGCCGCGCCACGGCTTGTTCGACAAGAAGCTCGACCCCGAGGTGATCGCGCGCGAGCGTCCGGAGCTGATCTGGCTCGACACGAGAGTGCTCGCAGCGCGCGCCGCGCCCGCGACGCTGCGCCCGCGTGCGGTCGAGCGCGTCGCCGCCATGCGCGAGTTCCTGGCCTGGAGCGCCCACCACTGGTGGACCGAGCCCTACTTGCCGGCAGCACCGCTCGCCGCCGGGTACGTGTGCCGGATCACGCTCCTGGGCGCCGACCGCTGTGTCCTGTGGCTCGCGCGCGAAGACCTCGCGCCGAAGTTCGATGCGCAGCTCGCGGCGCTCGGCTTCGTGCGCCAGGGCCGGATGCCCGAATGAACCGGCCGTCCATGCGCGTGCCCGGTGTCCCAGCGCGAGGCGCGGCCCCGCCTTGCCAGTTCCTTCGATCATGGATACCCTCGATCCCATGCAGCGCCCGCATCCACTGCAGGCGGCGAACCCGCCAGTGACGCATGTCTATTTGCGCAAGAACGGCTCCAGCTTCGCCGCGCTCAAGGCGGAGAACAGCAGCCTGCTGCGCGAGGACATCGCCCGCGGTGCGGTACGGTATCGCGGCCTGCCGGAGGTGCTCACCCTCAACCACACCGATCTGTGCAATCTGCGCTGTGTCATGTGCCCGCGGCATCTCGCGCAAGGCGTGCACCGGCTGTCGCGCCGGGTGCTGTCCTACCTGTGCGACGAGCTCCTGCCCACCGCGCACAAGCTCGTGCTCACGACGTCGGGCGGCGAGCCGCTGGCGGCCGACTTCGACTTCCTGCTCGAGCGCGCGCTGCGCTACGCGGTGAAGCTGGACGTGGTGACCAACGGCGTGCTGCTCACGCCCGAGCTGTACCGCCACGCGCGCGGCGCGCTCGATCACCTGAACGTCTCGCTCGACTGCCACATCCCGGAGGTCTATCACCGCATTCGCCTCGGCGCCGACTTCGCGCGGGTGGAATCGCATCTCATGGCGATCCGCGACGCGCGCGCGCGGGAGAAGGACGGCGTGCTGTTCTCGGTGAGCGCGGTGGTGATGCGCTCGAACCTGCCGCATCTCGCCGACTTCGTCCGCTATGCCAAGCGGGCGGGCGCCGATGCCGTGGTGCTGCAGCGCTTGCGGCACGAGACCAAGCCGACGCCCGAGGAAGAGCCCACGAGCTACTTCACCGCCGCGCAGATCCAGGAGAGCTTCGCCCTGGCGTGCGCGGTCGCCAGAGAAGAGTCGATGAACCTGTTCATGAGCGAGTTCGGCTTGCCCGGGGTGATGGCGGAGCCGCTGCGCAGCAAGATCCCGCCGTCGCTCGAGGGTCACGGCCTGTGCTGGTTCCTGGCGCAAGACTTCGGCGTGATGTACACCGGCGAGGTCTATCCGTGCTGCATCCCCACGGATCACTGCCTGGGCAACGTGCTGTTCGAGGATCCGGTGGCGATCTGGAACGGCGCGCCGATGGTTGCGCTGCGCGCCGCGCATCTCAGCAAGCGCGGCACGACGTTTTGCTCGGGCTGCTTGCATGCGCCGCACCTCGCGCCGCGCCGGCCAGCCGCGCTGAACGCGGCGGCACGCCGGGTGCGAGTCGCGTTCGGCCACGTGCGCCGGACTCTGGCACGCAAGCTGCAAGCGCGGCTGGCGCCGCCGATCTTCGACCCGCCGCTGCCCGCCGTGGTCGCGCGCGATGGTCGGTTCGCCGAGGCGGCGGGCGCTGCGCGCGTGATCGATCGGGCGCCGGCGAACGAGGTGCTCACGCGGCAGCGCGACATGGCGTGTGGTGGATCGATGGCGCGCTGTACCGCGCGCCGACGCTGGAGCAGCGCGGCGCGTGCATCGCGCGCCTGAAGCCGTCGCCGGCGCCGCGCTCCACCGCGCTCCAGTTCATCTCGCCGGCGGCGGCGCTGGTTGGCTTCGAGGAAGACGGCAAGCTGCTGCGCGTGGAGCTCGATCTCGAGCCGCGTGTGCGCGAGGTGCTCGCGTTCGCGGACCGCCGCTCGTTCGTGCGCCAGGGCGCCCTGGTCGTGGCCGCGGACGAGGTGCTGGTCGGCGAGTACGGCGTGTTTCCGAGCGCGCGCTGCGCAAACCTGCACCGCAGCCGCGATGGCGGCCGCACGTTCCGCCTGTCGAAGAGCGCTTTCGCGGCAAGCATCCACCTGGTGGGCTGGCTCGCGAGCGGCGCCGTGGTGGTGACCACCGGCGATCTGCCCGCCAACGCTGCGGCTACGTGAGCCGCCGGTCCGGCGGGCGGTTCGTGAAACGCTTCAAGTCCTGGTCGGGCTTCACGGCGTTCGCCGAGACCGAGCACTTCATCCACTTCGGCACCGACCTCGATCGCGGCAACGGTCTGGTGCGTGCCGATCGTGCGCTCGCAGGCGTGCCCGAGTTTCGCGCTTTTCCCGCGCCGCTCGACCTGCAGGTGCGCGAGATCCTCGACCTGGGCGCGCTGGGATTGCTCGCGCTCTGTGGCATGGATGCCGACCTGGGCGAGCAGCGCGCGGGCCGCCGGGCGGTGCTGCTGCTGTCGCGCGACGAGGGCACGAGCTGGTCGGTCGTGCACCGCTTCGCCGCGGACTGGAGCGACGCGCCCGAGGGCTTGGTGCCGCTCGGCGGCGCGCGACTCGTCACCGTGTGCACCGAGCAAGCACTCGTCCTCGAGCACCGCCATGAGCGCGGGTTTGTGGGACCGCGGGACCGCCGCCAGACCCTGCTGACGCGCAAGCGTGCCCTGCGCTACTGTGCGCGGCCGCGCCATGATCGCGCTGCTCTGCTGGTGGCGTGGTCGAGGCGTGCCGGCCAGCAGCGCAGCGCGCGGCGGGGGCCGAGGGCTCAGCGCTCGACGCGCGAGCCTCGATGCCGTCGTGCCGGCGAGCGGCGTGCCGAGCCAGGCCCACGCTTCCTTGCCGTGCGCCGAGACGCCGTACGTGAACCGCGCCGCGGGCGCGCCGAGCGGCGTGTACGCGCCGGTGCCGCAAGGCACGCTCGAGTGGCGCGACGTGCCCATTCATGCGAGGACGGCTCGCTCGAGGTGTCGCTCGATCCGTTCCATCAGGTGATCCGCCTGCCGCCGCCGGCACACACCCTTGCCTTCCAGATCGACGCCGTGGACGGCGCGCATCGCGCGCGCCTGCTCGACACCGAGCTCGCGACCGATGACCCCGAGGATGCGCTGTCCTCGCCGCTCGGCATCGACCTGCGCGCGGATCAGGGTGAGGGCGTCGGCGCCGGTGGGCTACACCGTGCAGCTCGCGCCCTTGTCGGCGCGGCGTGCCGGAGGGCTTGCCGCCGCTCTACCCGTGCTGGCGCCATCCGGTGATTGCCGCGCGCGACGTGTCCAGCGCAGCCGCCGCGTGCGGTGCGCGTGTCGAGGACGACCTGCTCGCGCGCTTTGCCGCCGCACTGGTGACGCCCGACGACCAGGTGTCGACCGAGGTGCGTCGTGCGGCGCGCGATGCGCCGCCGATCGTGGTTGCGCATCGCCGGGTTCGCGTCGAGCCGGAGCTGGACACCGGACCCGATCTGGCGGTGCCGACCGGCGGGCCGCGAGCCGCGCTGGTGTTCGCCGATTCGGCGCACGTCTGCTATATCCGCTCGCGCTCGTGCCGCCAGGCGCGGCGCTCGAGTTCGCGATCGGCCTCAAGGGACGTGTCTGCTCCGGCGCACCAGCGCCGCGTCCAGGCGGCGCGCGGTTCGTCGTGCTGATCCATGATCGGCCTGTGTTCGACGAGCGTGCTCGGCGGCAGGTCGAGGCTGGCACGAGCGGCGCGTCGATCTACGTGACTTTCAAGGCGGCGCACCGGATCACGCTGGCGATCGAGCCGGATCGCTCGCAGGCGGCGCAGTTCTCCAGCAGGTGTGCTGATCCGGGCGGATCAAGGCCGCCAACAAGGAGGATCGAGGTCGACGTGCAGAGGGTCGAGGCAGCGTTCGCGCGGCCGGCGATCGTCGTGCGCGAGATGATCGCGTGCCGCCGCCGCACGACCAGCACGCGCAACGTGATCCTGCTCGTGGCGAACACGCTGCGCGCCGACCGCCTGGGCTGCTGCTCGCCCGGGACGCTCACCCCAATCTCGATCGGCTCGCGGCGCAAGCACGCTACGAGCGCGCCTTCGCGGCGGCGTCGTGGACCATCCCGTCCACCGCCTCGCTGTTCTGTGGTCTCGAGCCGCCCGCGCACGGCGCGCTCGCCGGCAGGATCGGGGTTCCTCGCCGATCAGGTGGTGACGCTGGCCGAGTGCTTCCAGCGCAGCGGCTTCGCCACCGCGGCGTTCGTGGCCAACGATCTGATCTCGCCCTTGCGCAACTTCGACCAGGGCTTCGACTCGTTCCTGGTCGCGGGCTACGCCAATGCGCGCCAGCTCGATCAGCTGTTCCTCGACTGGCTCGCCGATCACCGCGAGCAGCCGTTCTTCGCCTACCTGCACTACTACGATCCGCACGCGCCCTACAACGCGCCGCCGCCGCGCGGGCGCGAGCACGTGCCGCCGTCGCTCGCGCGCCTCGATCATGACCAGGCCGTGATGCAGGTGATCGAGGCGATGCGCGCCGGCGACATCGGCCGCGCGCGCGACGAGCTCGATCTGCTCGCCGGGCTGTACGCGGGCGAGGGTCGAGTTCCTCGACCACGAGATCGGCAATCTCGTCGCTGCGATTGACCGCCTCGGGCTGGCCGAGCAAACCTACATCGGCTTCACCTCGGATCATGGCGAGGCGTTCGGCGAGCACGGGTTCTATGGCCACGGCATGGACCTGCACGAGGAGCAGCTGCGCGTGCCGCTCTTCCTCGCCGGTCCCGAGCTCGAGCCAGGCGTCGTCGGCGATCCGGTCGAGAACCGCCGGCTGTTCGCGACCGTGCTCGATCTCGCTGGCCTCGACCTCGCCGCGGCGCCGCGGCCCGGGTGCAGCGCGCTGCCGCGCGCGACGTCGCCACGGTCGGCAGCGCCGGTGTTCGCGATGACCGCCAAGGGGGTGTGCGATGCGCGCAAGCTCGACCAGGCCGCGACCGCGATGGCCGACAGCCTCGCCACGTTCTACTCGGTCGCCACCGCGCGCTGGAAGCTGATCGCCTCGCAGCCGCTCGCGGGCGGTGCAGTCACGCCGGTGCTGCTGTACGATCTCACCGCCGATCCCGGCGAGCACCAGGAACACCGCATCGACTCGGAGCCCGCGGTGCGCGAGCAGCTCGCGCGCACGTTGAGCGCGTGGCGCGCGTCGTGTGCGCAGCATGCGATCGCCGCGTTCGCCGGCGAGCTGAGCGCGCGAAGCGCCGAGCTGCTGCGGCTCAAGGGCGTCGGGTACCTCGGGCGCTGAGGTCGGATGCGGCCAGCAGCAGAAGCTGGGCACTGCACTCATGATCACGTTCCTGTGCGCCGGTCACGAGGTCATGGCGCGGCGCCCGTCCGCTTGAAGGTCGCGGAGCACGGTGCTTGCGTGCGAACAGTGCCGGACCTGCAGCGCCGAAGCTCGATCACCACCGCGAGCACAAGCTGCGCTGGTCGGTGAAGACCCTCCCACTCTTCTCGGGACACTCCCGCCTGGTGCAGGATGACCTTGAGCAATCCAAGGCCAATCTCCTCGGTGGGGATTAGGTACGGTCAACACCAGGTCGCCGCGTTGCATGAACTGGTGCTTGCCGCCAGAGAAGGGACCCTCGAACCCGAGCTTGCGCAACGCAGCAACGAGGTCTCTCCGCCGCGTCGCCCGGAACGGTGGCATCACACGGCTCGCTTGATCTTGATCGCAACGCCGCCAATCCTCGGGATCGCCGAGGCCGCGCGCCACACGCCGAGGATCCACTCCTCGATCACTTGAACCAGGGCCTGCCGACAAGCTTCGAGCGTTGATCCGGTCGCGATGACGCCCCGCAGACCGGGGACGGTCGCGCTCCATCCCCGCTCCTCGAGCGGCTCGTAGCGCGCTCTTGCCAGCGCTTTGCCGATGTATCGAAGATCATGATCGGTGTTCCGCCTGGCCCGATGCGCCCAGATTGTCCAAGCACTTGCGCGTTGCCACGACCAGCGCCGCTCGATTGTACCTCGACGGCATCGACCAACCAACGGCGTGGGGGACCCGCGATGCAGGTCTCGCGTCTGGGCACAAGATGGCGACGTGCAAGCGCGGCCACATGTGTGAACGTCCACTGATGGCATCCCGTCCTCATCTCGGGTCAAGTGGCGTTGCGATGCTGAACGGCGCAGGTATCACTGGCGCCGGCGAGCTGAGCGCGCAGAGCGCGAGCTACTGCGGCTCCAAGGGCGTCAGGTACCTCGGGCGCTGAGGTCGGCTGCGGCCAGCAGCAGAACACCAGCGCGACGATGGTGGGATAGAGCTGAAGCACCAGGCGGTCGAGCAGGCTGGCGATGTGGCCGGCCTGGTCCTTGGGCGTGATCACGTAGATGATCACGTCGATCGCGAACGCCAGCGCCAGCGCCGCAGTCACGGGAACTCGAGCGCTCGCGACCGGTGCGAAACCCGAGGCGCAGGCCGATCAGCGATGTGCCGATCAAGAACGCAAAGCTCGCTCCCCAGCGCGGCCATGCCCACGGCTCCCGCAGGAACGCAAGCGTGCTGACCCGCCAGCGGTGCCCGTCGCGCAGATGCTCCAGTACGCCGCCTGCCGTGGTCGCTGCCACCAGGTCGTTCGGCAGCGCCCACGTGCACTTGAACGCGATCAGCGCCAGCGCCGGCGACAGCAGTGCGGCGAGCATGGGCAGGGGCAGCGGTGGGCGTCCTGCCCGCAGGCGGACGATCGCGAACAGGACCAGCAGGGTGACGGCGAGCACCGGTACCTCGTTCTTGGTCCAGGCGAGCAGCCCCAGGCAGGCGCCGGCCAGCACGCCGAGCCCGGCGCCGCCGCCCTCCTGGGCGAGGCTCGCGACCGTGCGAGGAACAGGTAGGCGACCGGCACGTCGGCCATCTGCGCCTGGCTCATGGCCACGAACGGCTGGGCGTGGTGAACAGCAGCGCGGGCGCGAGCCGAGCGCCGGACCTCCGAATCGGCGCACGCTCACCGAGAGCAGCCAGCCGGTTGCCAGCATGAAGCACGCCGCGGTCGCGCCCGGCGTGAGCGCCGCTTCCCCGCCTGCGAGCGCGAACTGCGCCGCGATCGCTCCGGGCAGGAACAGGGGATAGTCGGGGTGGCCAAG
Organism: Planctomycetota bacterium; assembly: GCA_046349655.1. Taxonomy (GTDB): domain Bacteria; phylum Planctomycetota; class B15-G4; order B15-G4; family JAXMBY01; genus JAXMBY01. Next base: position 46,477 of record JAXMBY010000040.1, on the reverse strand, counting down.
CGTGAGCGTGGCGAACAGGTCGCGCAGCGACCCGTGGTGACGGTAGAGAAAGCGCGCGCGCACGTTCCAGATGGCGAAGGCGTCCCAGGCGCCGTCGGGTCGTGCCTGCATGAACAGCACGAACGTGACGAGCGCCGCCGCGAGCGCGCCGAGCGCGAGCCAGGCATCGGCTCGCACAGCGCCGGTGCGCGGCCACGCGGCTGCGCGCACGAGTGCTGGCCTCGCCGCGAGCGCGAGCCCGAGCGGCACCGCACCGAAGAGGCTGCGCGCGAACGGCGCCGAGGGCGAGCCGCCGCACCAGCGCACCGCGAACCACCAGAGCGAGCTCCAGCCAAACCCGAGCGCCGGCGCGAACGCAAGCAGCTCGAGCAGCGTCACGCGCGCACGCCGAGCTACGAGCGCGAACGCGAGCAGCAGGCCGACCACCAGGTTGGCGATCAGGATCAGACCTGCGGCCATGCGCTCACTCCTTGCTCGCAACCAGCACGCCGCTGCTCGCGGCGCGTATCACGCGCAGCCGAGCCGACGTGAGCAGCCGATCGACGTCCTGCGCGCGAGCGAGATCGAGCACGATGCGATCGCCGGGCGCGAGCGGCAGCTCGGGCGCCGGCACGTACGACAGGTTGCGCAGCACGGTGGGCGCCAGGGCATGCTGTGCCAGGAAGAAGCGCGCCGAGATCTCGGGCGGCGAATGATCGGCGATGAAGCCGGCGACGGCGACGCCCGATAGAGCATCGCGCAGCTCGCCGTAGCGTTCGTCGGCAGAGAACATCCTGGGTGCCGCATGCGCCCGCCAGGCCTGCGACAGCATGACCGCGGCGTCGAGCGTGCACACTGCCGTGAGCGCGATCGGCAACAGCCGGCGCGCGCCCGCTGCGACGCGGGTCACGGCGACCTCCGCAGCGCCGCAAAGCCGGGATTGCCGGTCAGCACCGGACAGCTCCGGCAAGCGCGCGGATAGTCGCTGCCGAACATGCGCCGGCGAAATGCCCGGTAGCGTGCGCCGTTCCAGACCGCGGCGAACGACTCGCTCCGCAGGTTGCCCATCTGCAGCTCGACGGGCGCGCGATGGCACGGGAACACGACGCCGTCCGCGGCCACGTTCAGATGATTGGTGGCCACGTGACAGAAGCCAGGGTACTGCGTGCGCACCGATTTCTGGAAGCGCTCGCGCAGCACCGCGAGCGACGCCTTGCTGAGATCGCGCGGCAAGTGCTCTTCCACGTGCTGGAACGGGGCGCGCAGATCGAGGTAGAGGTCGATCTTGCGCTCGCGCGCGATCGCCTGCGTGCGGTCGATCACGCTGGCGATGCGATCATCCGCGCCGGGCATCGCCATACGGTCGTCGCTGCCCAAGAGCGGCTCGCGCACCTGGATCATCTCGCCGCCGAGATCACCGAGGAAGCGCACGTGGTCGGGCAGCTCGGCGAGATTGTGCTCGGTGAGCGTGACGCGGAACAGGATCTGCGTCCCATCCGCCTTCGCCAGCGGCAGGATGACCTCGAGGTTGGCGCACACTCGATCGAGGCTGGTGTGCGGATGCAGCGCGTGATGGGTCGACGCCACGTGCGTGTCGAGGTCGATCACGAAGCGCTGGGTCACGTCGCGCAGCGCGAGGAACCGATCGCGCTCGAGCTGCTCGCCGTCGCTCTCGACGACCAGCCACGTGCCATGCTCGCGCAGTCGATCGAGCGGCACCATGAGGTCTGGTGCGAGCCTGCCCCCGACCGCGTGCACCACGCAGGTGAGCGCCATCGGCAAGAGATCGTCCAGGACCGCTGGCGAGCCAGCGAGCGACCACTGGATCGTCGTCGGCCGGCTGTGCCAGCACTCGTTCTGGTTCGCCAGATCAGCGCCGAGCGCGAAGATGTTGGCCAGCTCGCGATCGATCTTCTGGAGATGGTTGGACATGCGCAGAGCTTATCGCGAAACTCTGCACCGCGCACCTGCGCGGAGGTTTTGCGGCGAGCCCGGGAAGCTGTCGATGACCGATCCAGAATCGTGCCGGCGAGCGCGCGAGCTGATCGCTTCGGTGAGCGTCTGGTACCACGCGATCGAGGTCTTGCCCGGCGTGGTCACGCCCGGCGTGTACGACATGCGCCCGCACCTGGCTCGATTCCACGTGCCCGCGAGCCTGGCCGGCAAGAACGTCGTCGACGTCGGCGCGGCCAATGGCTTCTTCGCGTTCGAATTCGAGCGCCTCGGCGCGGCATCGGTGCTGGCGGTCGAGCCGCACCGCATGAGCGATCTCGACTTTCCGCGCTGGTACGTGGATCAGCAGCGGGCGCGCTACACCGAGTGCGAGATCGCCGCCATCGACGACGCCGAATTGCACGCCGGCTTCCGCGTCGCGAAGCAGCTGCTCGGCTCGAAAGTGGAGCGGCTGTGCGCGCGCATCTACGACCTGCCGCAGATCACCGGCGCGCGCTTCGATCTCGCGTTCTGCTGCAATGTGCTCGAGCACTTGCGCGATCCCGTGGCGGGCATCGAGGCGCTGCGCGCGGTGCTGTTGCCGCACGGGCGCTTGATCCTGGCAGCGCCAGTCGATCTCACCTCTGCCGACAGCTATGCCATGTTCCGCGGCGACCCGGCGCGCTCGCTCTGGTGGGTGCCGAGCCGCGCCGCCCTGCTCGGCATGTGCGCGATGGCGGGCTTCCGCGCGCCAGCGTGGATGGACGCATTCCCGCTCGCCTCGACTCTGGACCGCGGCCCGCCCCCGACCCTGGGCGTCGTGCACTGCGTCAAGGAATGAGGCGGCGCGACGTCGCGCGAGCCGGGACCACCGTTTCTCTCGTTGCGGTCGCGCGCCGATTTCACGCCGCGGTCTTCAGCTTCCCTTAACGTCACGCGTGATAGATGAACCGCGGAACGGCCCCCCAAGCGTGTTTCCCGCCTCCAACGAACAGGAGCACTCCCATGATCAAGCACATGAGCATGGTACCGATGGTGTTGGCAGCACTGGCCGCTCTCGGCACGAGCGGAAAGAAGGACGAGGTGCCGTTCAGCATCTCGCGAATCTACATCGAGTACAACGCCACGGCCAACGACCTGGGCTTTCATGTCTCGCTCGACGGCGAAGACTGGAAGAAGCTGAAGATCGTCAACCCGGAGAATCGCACGATCTTCGACGTGCAAGGCAAGGGCCCCTACAAGAAACTCGGCATGACCGAGCTGTTCTTCGAAGGCGCGGAGCCATCGCTGGACGACTTCCCCCTCGATGACCTGCTGGCCTTGTTTCCGGAGGGCGATTATCGATTCTCGGGCAAGACCGTCGACGGCAAGAACATCGTGGGCACCGGCCAGCTCTCGCACGCGGTGCCGGCAGGACCTGGCAATGTCTTTGCAAGCGTGGATGGCAAGGCGGTCGTGATTCACTGGGACCCGGTGACCGGCCCACCGCGAGGCTTTCCACGCCGTAGAATCCACATCGTCGGCTACCAGATCATCGTCGATCCGTTCCAGGTCACCCTTCCGGGATCGAACACGAGCGTCACGCTGCCGCCGGAATTCGTCGCTTCGCTTGCGCCAGGGGAGCACCCGTTCGAAGTGCTGGCAATCGACGCCAGCGGCAACCAGACCATCACCGAGAGCTCATTCGTGACCAGGTAGCATGCGCACGGCAGCCTGATCGAACGCATCTCGCACGGCACCTCGGATCGGCGATCATGCATGCGAGATGCGGTGCTTTCCTGGCTCCGCCGCACGCCGGCCAAAGGGCGGTCCCCGGCGCGAGCCTCGCGTCTGGTCGACCGAGCTCGTGGTTGATTCGCGGCGCTGCCTCCTGCAAGCTCCTGCGAGCGACCGAACCGACGCTGCACGAGAGCGCCCATGTACCTCTACCGGATCGAGAACCGCGAGCAGTGGCAGGCGCTGTTCGCCGGCGACAAGTTTCGCGACCGCTACCTGCTCGAGTGCCATCTCGCCCGGCTCCTCGACCAGCGCGCGCGGTTCACGATCGCGGGCATCTGCATGGCGTGCAACGAGGCGGTGGACTTCGTCGTCGATCGAGCGCAGGCGGTGCAAGACGAACGCGGCTGCTGGCAGCCGCAATGGCGCGAGAGCCAGATCTGCCCTGGCTGCCATCTCAACAGCCGCCAGCGCGCGGCCGTCGGGTTCGTGAGCCATGCCGTGCGCGCGCGGCCGGCGGCGAGCGTGTACCTCATGGAGCAGCTGAGCCCCGTGTTCGAGACGCTCAGGCGGATGTTCCCGAGCGTCGAGCTCACCGGCAGCGAGTATCTCGGGCCCGACGTCGAGCCAGGCGGCACCCGCAACCAGATCCGCCACGAGAACGCCGAACAGCTCAGCTTCACGGGCCAATCGTTCGACCTGGTGGTGAGCAACGACGTGCTCGAGCACGTGAGCGATCCACGACGGGCGCTGCGCGAGATGCATCGCGTGCTGCGTGACGGCGGCGAGCTGTTCCTGTCGGTGCCCTTCGCGACCGACTGCGATGCCAACGTCACCCGGGCCCGGCGCGAGCATGGCCGGCTGGTGACCGAGCTGCCGCCGGTCTATCACGGTGATCCGCTGTCCGCGCAGGGCGTTCTGGTCTACACCGATTTCGGCTGGCAGCTGCTCGACCTGCTGCGCTCGAGCGGCTTTCTCGACGTTGCCGTGGTCAAGTACTGGAGCTGCCTGTACGGCCACATCGGTATTCCGCAGCTGTTCATTCACGCGCACAAGCGCGGCGCGTGACGCGGCGAGTCTGCGCTCGCTCGGCGAAGCGGGGATGAGCGGCCTCCCGCCCATCCCCGTTTGGGACCGATCGAGACGCGCGCTGCTACTGCCGCAGCTCGCTCGGGAAGTCGAACTCGGTGAGCGCGACCTCGTTGATCTTGCCCACCGCCTGCAGCTCGTTGCGGAACGAGTCGAGCTTGCCAACGACGAAGATCGTGAGCTCGTTCGGACGCAGGTAGTTCTTCGCCGCGCGTTCCATGTCGGCCTTGGTGACCGCCTGGTAGCCCCGGAACTCCTTCTCGTAGTAGTCGGCAGGCAACCCGTCGACCTCGAGGCGCAAGAGCTGCATCACGTTCTCGGCCGGATCGTCGAAGCGGAACACGTACGAGTAGAGCAGCGCTTCCTTCGCCGTCTTGAACTCGTTGTCGGAGATCGTGCTGGTACGCATCTTGTTGATCTCGTCCAGGATGCAGTTGACCGCGCGCACCGTGGTCTCGGTCTTGGTCTGCACCGACGCGCGGAACAGGCCGATCTCACGGTCGCCGGTCGCGTACTGCGAGCCGGCCGAGTACGCGAGCCCCTCGTCGGAACGCACGCGCTCGGTGATGCGCGACGAGAAGCTGCTGCCGCCGAGCACCGAGTTCATCAGGTTGATCGCGAAGCGATCGGGGTTGTCGCGGTTGGTGCCCCAGTGCACGATTGCCAGGTTGGACTGGTTGATGTCGCGATCCACCACGTACACACCCGGCCGCGGCGTCGCCTTGGCGGTGGGCAAAGGCGGCAGCGTCTCGCCGCTCTTCGGCCAGTCGCCGAACAGCTCCTTCACCTTGGCCAGCATCCGATCGCGTTTGAGCGCGCCCACCACCGCGAGGTAGGCGTGGTCGGGCACGAAGAAGCGCTTGTGGAATGCGACCAGGCTGTCGCGGGTGATGCGCTGGACGTCCGCGGGCTTGGTCTCGCGCCCGCGCGGATGCGCGTCCGTGTACAGGAGCTTGCTCAGCTCGCGCTGCAGCACCGGCGCGGGCGAATCGTTGCGATGCCGCAGCTGGAACAGGCTGCGCGTCTTGGCGATCTGCAGGCGATCGGGATCGAACGCCGGATGGCGGATCACGTCGGCGAAGATCGCCAGGCCTTCATCGGCGTGCTTCGCCAGCACGTCCAGCGACACCGTGCTCGAGTCGTCACCCGAGGACGAGCCCAGGTTGGCCGCCAGGAATGCGAGCCGCTCGGAGAGCTTGAGCGCATCGAGCTTGTCGGTGCCCCCCTCCCGCATCTGCGCCGAGGTGAACGAGGCGAGATCGCGCCGATCGGCGCCCTCGTAGTAGAACCCGGTCTTCATGATCAGGTCGGCGCGCACCAGCGGCAGCCGCGCGTCCTCGCGCAGGTAGACCACCAGGCCGTTGTCGTACACCACGCGCTCGATGTCCTCGCCCAAGCCGGGAACCGCGGGCCGAGCGGCTCGCCCTTCAGCTCCTCGATCTTGCTCCAGCCCGGCGAGTGCACGTCGCCGCGGCCGATGTCGCCCTTCAACCCGTGCGGGCCCTCCTGCGCCCTGAGCGCCGAGGCGGACAGGATCACCGTCATGCCGATCGTGATGGTATGGGACCTCATCGGCGGCACCTCCCGGCGGCCGCCAGCTCGAGCGTTGGGCGTTCCGTTGCCCTCGAGCCAGCCGACCGTGGCGATGCTCGGGCACGAGGTACTGCTTCGCGACGCGCATGATGTCCTCGGCGTCACCGCCTTGATGGCGTCACGTTCCTTGAGCAGGTGCCAATCGCCGGCGAGGTCTCGGCGCGCACGATTGCGCCGGCGATGCCGTTGTTGGTGCGCAGCCGGCGCACGAATGCAGCGTCCTCGGAATTGTGGACGTGCGCGCCAGCTCGTCCTCGGTTGCCGGGTCGAAGCCGAGCCGTTCGATCTCCTCGTCGAGTGCCTTCTCGAGATCGGCGAGCGCGACGCCCGGCGCCGGCGTCGCGCTGAACGTGAACAGACCCGGATACTCGCCGGCGCCGCCGTTCGCGCTCGCGTTCAGCGCGATGCGCTTCTCCAGCACGAGCTTCTTGAACAGCCGGCCGCGCCGCCGCCGCCGAAGCCGCCGCGGCCGCCGCGCCTGCTGCCGAAGTTGCCGCCCGCGCCCGACAGCACGCGTGCCGCGACGCTGAGCGCGAAGCTTGTCGGCGGTGACCGGCCGCCGGGGCCTGATAAGCGATCTGGATCTGCGGTGCGGCGTCGAGCTTCATCGCGAAGCGCCGCTCGCCCTTGTGCTCGGGCTCGTCGGTGATGGCGCGGCGCGGCGGCGTCTTCGCCGATTCCATGCCGAACGTCGCCTCGATCAGGGCGATGGTCTCGGTCGGATTCAGGTCACCGACCAGCGCGGCGACGCAGTTGTTCGAAGCGCGTAGTAGGTCTTGAAATAGTCGAGCACCTCGGCGCGCACGGTGGCGTCGATGTCGGTCGGCCAGCCGACCACCGGGTTGCGATAGGGATGGGCGATGTAGGCCATGTTCTGGAACGCTTCGCCGAACAGACCGGACGGCTGCGTGTCGGTGCGCAAGCGGCGCTCCTCGTGCACGACGTCGCGCTCCGAGAACTCGCGGAACACGGGATTGAGCAACGATCGCTCTCGAGGTAGGCCCATGCCTTGAGCTGGTTCTCGGCAGCTGCACGTAGTACTGCGTCGAGTCGTCGCCGGTCGACGCGTTCAAGCCGGTGCCGCTGGCCGCTGATAGGCCTGCCACAGCTCGTTCTTGATGATGAACTTCTTCTGCTCGGCGGTGACGTCGGCGATCTCCTTCTCGATCTGCTTCACCTTCTGCTCGTCGACCTGATGGAACGGCGCGAGCGGCCGAGCGAGCGCTCGCGATCGAGATCCGCCCAGAGCTGGTCGAGCTTCGCCATCAGGCGGCTTCTCGGCCTCGTAGCTCGCGGTGCCGAAGCTCTCGGTGCCCTTGAACATCATGCGTTCGAGCAGGTGGGCAATGCCGGTCTGACCCTTCGGGTCATCGACACCGCCGACGTTGAACTGCAAGTAGGTGGCGATGGTGGGCGTGTCGTGGCGCTCCACCAGCAGCACGGTCATGCCGTTCTGTAGCCGGTGCTTGACGACGTCGATGCTGAGCGAGGCGATGTCCCGGTCTTGCGCACGCGCGCAGCACGAGCGACGCGACGAAGAGCAGGCCCGCGGAAAGCGCGGGGCGGGTTCTCATTGCGAGTTCCTCTTGCTCAATTCCTTCAGAGTGGGTAGTCACGTCATTCTCGAGCGGCCTGTGCACTCGAGCAGCACTTAACCCGAGCCCGGCATGCTCGCATGAGCGACCTTCACATCCTGCACGTCGACATGGACGCGTTCACGCCGCGGTCGAGGTGCGCGGACGGCCCTGGCCTGCGCGGCAAGCCGGTCGTGGTGGGCGGCATGTACGGGCGCGGGGTGGTGTGCTCGGCCACGTACGGCGCGCCTTCGGCGTGCGGGCGGCGATGCCGATGAGCCTGGCGTTGCAGCTCTGTCCGCGGCGGTCGTGTTGCCGGGCCGGATGTCGCAGTACGTGCGCGAATCGCAGCGCATCATGGCGATCCTCGAGCGCTTCAGCGCCGGTGGTCGAGCCGCTGTCGCTCGACGAGGCGTTCCTCGACGTGCGCGGCACCGAGCGGCTGTTCGGCCAGGCTCGCGAGGTGCGCTGCCGGGATCCGCGCGGCGATCGCGGGCGAGATCGCGCTCACCGCATCGGTCGGCATCGCCGCGAACAAGTTCCTGGCTGTTCGTCGGTCTTCGCCAAGCCCAACGGCGTGTGCGAGATCCGCGACGACGAGAAGGTGGCGCGGCTGGCAGTGCTGCCGGTGCGCATGCTGTTCGGGGTGGGGCGGCGCACCGAGCAGCTGCTCACCGCCGCCGGCATTCGCACCATCGGCGACGTGCAGCGCGCGAGCGAGGCGAGCCTGCGGCAGGTGGTGGGCTCGAATGGTGCTTGGCGTTGCGCGCGCTCGCCCATGGCGAGGACGCGCGGCCGGTGAGCGCGCATCGCGCGCGCCAGTCGCCGGCGCCGAGTGCACGTTCGCGCGCGATACCACCAGCCGCGAGCAGCTCGAGGAAGCGCTGCTCGGCTTCGCGCACGAGATCGCGTTCGATCTGCGGCAGCGCCGCTGCTGGGCGAGGACCGTGAGCATCAAGGTGCGCCGGCACGATTTCCACACCGTGACGCGGTCGCACACGCTGCGCGAGCCGACCTGCCTCGCGGCCGATCTGTACCGGGTCGGTGCGGCGCTGCTGCGCAAGCTCGATCCGCGCTGGGCGGTGCGCCTCATCGGTCTCGCTGCCGAGAACCTGATGTCGAGCGAGGGGCGCCAGCGGCTCCTGTTCGGCGAGCAGGACAAGCAGACGCTGCTCGAGCGCGGGCTGGACCAGATCCGCACGCGCTTCGGCGGCGACGCGATCCAGCCGGCGCGCCTGCTGCGTCAGGACGGCGAACAGCCCGCCGATCTTCAGTAACGCCAGGCCGCGAGCCAGTGCATGCCGAGGTAGCGCATCTTGAGCTCCTGGCGCAGCACGACGTCCATGCCGGGCAGATGGCCCGCGCCGTAGAAGATGGCGATGCGCGCTGGGCCGGGCTCGCGCAGCAGCTGCTTGAGCGACTGCATGACGTGGTCGTTGCGGAAGTCGATGATCACGTCCTTCATGCCCTTGGCGCCGAGCTTGTCGAACACGCTGTCGGGATCGGACATGGCCGCCATCATCGGTCCGACCATGCGCCGGTAGCTGCGGCCGATCAGCTCGTTGCGCGGGATCGACTCCGGCTCGATGAACGTGAACAGCGTGCCGAACAGCAGTCGGAACAAACCCTCGTTCGGGATCATCTCGAGGCCGCGCTCGTTCAGCTCCGCCTCGAGCTCGTTGATCGACACGTCGCAGTTGCGCCAGAAGGAGCGATGGTAGTCGATGCATTCCAGCTGTCCGTCGAGGTTGAGCATGTTGCGCAGCATCACCTGCGAGCGGAACAGCACGTCGAAGCGCTCGATCGCCTCCGCGGAAGGCTTTTCCTTCGCGCCGACGCCCTCCCACAGCACCAGGTCCATGGCGTCCAGGATCGACTGCAGCGCGGCATAGTACTCGGCGTGGCCGACGTGCACGGCACCGGCCAGATAGACGCGCCGGCCGGTATCGGCTTGCTCGTAGCCGGCGACGCCGATGTCGAGCGAGCCGCCGCCGTCGGTCACGTTCGAGCGCACGAACGAAGGCGGCGGCGCCGCGCCCGCACCCGGCACGCGGCGCCACAGGATCTCTGGATCGGCAAAGCGGCCATCGCCCTCGATCGCGCGCACGTGCGCGCGCGCCAGCGTGCGCTCGTCGCCGGCGGCGTCACGCAGCTCGAACACACCGTTCTTCTCTTCGGCGATGTCGGCCTCGATCACGCGGCCGGTCTTGAGCACCACGCGGTACGGCGGCTTGGCCGCGGGAGCCGGGAGCAGCACGGCGACCAGCGTGGCGAGCAGCACGGGTTTCATGGGGTAGAGCCTACACCAACCGGCACGAAGCGAAAGCCCGGAAGGAACGAGGCCCGGGCGCGGCGGCGAAAGGGAGGGGGATCGGAGTTGATCGCGCCACGAGCTTCGCTCCTCCCGGACCCAAGGAATCCCAGGCGATGAACGCCGCGCGAGCGAGCGCGCGACATCCACCGCAGCTTGCGTTCTCGGAGGAGGTGTCTGCTTGCGTCAGTCGCGATATCTAGTCGGCGGGGACATGGCGATCACGCGCGTGCCCGCCAGGAAATCCCGGCGCCGCGGCGATCGCCGCGCGCGGGTCAGCTCGCCTGCACGGGCGTGATCGGCGGCGTCTTCTGGCGCGCGTCGACCTTGTTCATGAACGGCGACGGCGGGATCGTGGCCTTCTCGATCTCGGTGCCCTTGAACACGTTGAACGGTCCTCGCCGGTGCCCATCCACTTGACGTCGTAGTCCTTGCCCGCCTTCTGGTTGTTCTCGAGCCACTGCTTCGGGCAGGTCTCGAGCAGGCAGAACGTCTTCACGTCCTTGAACCGATCGTACATGCGCGTCCAGATGCTCTTCAGCGCCTCGTTGTGGATGTTGCCGAAGTTGCCGTGGATGCGATCGCACGTCATCACGTCGCCGTCGTTGGTGACGTAGATCTTCTGCGTGCCGGCCGGGCAGCGGTCCTTGCCGCTCCAGAACAGGTTGTCCTCGCGCACGCTGGGGTGGTAGCGGTACTTCCAGTAGATCTCGCTGTCGAGCCCCTTGTTCTTGTAGCGCATCGGATAGTTGAACAGCACCGAGAAGCCGTCCTCCTCGGCCATCTTCAGCGCGTCGAGCACGTTCTGGCGCTCCGACTCGATGTTCACCACGCTCAACGTGACGCTGATGCCGTGGTCGCGCGAGTAGCGCGCGAGATCGCGCCGGAACGACTTCATGTAGTAGGCGCCGTAGCTCATCTGCAGCGTGCTGACGCCGACTTCCTTGAAGCGGTCGATCTTCTGCTCGTTCAGGAGCGTGCTGTTGGTGACCACCGAGACGACGATGTCGCGCGGGATCGCATCGATCAGATCGAAGATGTCCTTGCGCACCATCGGCTCGCCGCCGGTGATGTTGACGTGGATCAGGCCGAGCCGCTTCGCATCCTGGATCAGCTTCTTCACGGTCGGGATCGAGATGTCCGGCGGCCGCTTCTGCGAGTACATCAGGTCTTCTGCGTAGCAGAACTCGCACTTGAGATTGCAGATCCAGGTGACCGCGAGCTCCACGCTGCGCAGCGTCGGCACCCCCATGCGCATCTTCGCTTCCGACATCAGGACGCGGCGCGCCTGAAGGGGGTTCTTCGCGCCAAGCTTGAGCTGTCGCAACGCTTTGCGGATCATCATGGAGGTTTGCACGGGGTTGCTGGGGTGCGCGGGCCGCTTCCTGGTTTTCGCCCAGGGCTGCCGCGAACCTGATCCAAAAAGGTCGTTCGCTGGTTCATCCCGCCGGTGGTGGCCACTTGCGAGTGCGTGGAGTATAGCCTCGCCGCTCGATCTTGGAAGCTGGGCCCGGCAAAGGCCTGACCGCGCGGCCACGGCCGTGGGTGTCCCCGCTGTCCGCATTTGGGACGCGCGCGGCGTGGCGCGCTCACGGTGCCCGCACGCCGGCGAGCAGCTCGAGGTTCGCCCGCACCTGGGCCACGTGGCGGTCCAGGTGCTCGATGGCACGCTCGATCACCTGCCTCAGGGTGGTCGGCCCGCGCTCGGGGTGGATGCCCTCGCGCGCCCAGTCGCCGGCGGCGATGTGGCGCAGGATCTCGATGTTGCCCTCGCGCAGCTGCCGCATGAGCTGCAGCGCCCGGCGCCACGCGCGCGCCTGGTAGTGCAGCCGCGCCGCCCACGCGTCTTGATCGAGCGCCGGGATCGGCGGGCGTTCCTCCGCCAGGATCTTGCGCACGCGCACGCTGATCGTGAGCTCGACATCCACCAGGTGCACCAGGATCTCGTGGATGGTCCAGCCACCCGCGGCCGGCCGAAGGTGAAGGCCGCGGGCGTGAGCGGGCCGAGCATCGCGGCGAGTTTGTCGGCGCCGCGCAGGTACTCGGCGAGCAGGTTCTCGGGGCGTTGCAAGGGGATCGGCGATCATCGTGCTCAATGGACCTCCAGCGCGAGGGCGATGGCCGGCGAGATTATGGCGGACGCGATCGCCGGGGAAAAGTGCCCGGTTATCATGGCGACCGATGATGAAGGCGCCTGCATGCCTCTGCGTTCTTGGCCTGTGCGCGGCGCTGTTCGCCGGCGAGCGCTTGCGCCTCGACCAGCTGCCGCCGGCGATGATCGCCGAGCTCTCGCGCGAGCCGTCGCTTTGCTGGCTCGCCTCGGCCGACGCTCCGGCTCGCTTCGCCGCGCTGATCGAGGAGCTCGCCGTGCGCGACGCCGCGCGCGCCAGGGACGGGTTCGACTACGACCTGCCGGCCCTGATCGCGTACACCTGCGCCGATCCGGGTGCGCCCGAGATGGGGCCGTTCCTGCGGCGCTACGACGTCGCGCTCTCGCTCGCGCGCCGGCAGCGCGCGGTCGATGATGTCGCGCGCCTGCTCGATCAGGACCAGGACGGCACGCGGGTGGCGGTGCTGCGTGCGACGCTCGCGCAGCAGGGCGTGCTCGACGCCAGCGACGAGCGCGCGATCGCCGCGCTGCTCGAGGCGTGCGATCGGGTCGACCGATTCATCGCCGCCGAGCAGGCGAAGCGGTCGGCGGGCGCCGTGCCGCGGGCCGAGCAGTTCACCGATTGGGGGCTCAAGACCACCACGCTCACCGCGTTCCCGATGAAGATCGGCCTGCTCACCGATCGCATCATGCGCCGGCTCAAGAAGGTGCCGCGCGGCGCTGCCGAGCCCGTGCGGTCCGCGCTCGTGGTCGGGCCCGGCATCGACATCGCCAACCGGCACCTCGGACCGTTCGCTCCGGTCACCACCTATCAGCCGTTCGAGCTGCAGGCGAGCCTGCTGCGCCACGGCCTCGCCGACGCGCGTGATCTCCGCGTCGATTGCCTCGACATCAACCCGCTCGTGGTGCAGCACATCGACGGTGCGATCGCGCGCGCTCGCGCCGGCAAGAGCTACCCGATGACCGTGTTCGCGTTCGAGCGCGGGCCGTTCGCATTCGCCGACGTGCGCGATTACGTCGCCTCGTTCCTCGCCGGCATCGACGGCGTCGTGCGCCGTCCGGGCCCTGGGCGCGTCGGCCTCGAAGGGTTCGCGCAAGCCTACGAGCGCGCGCCTCAGGCGGCGCGGTGAGCTCCGCGCTGCGGGCGCAGCTCGCGCACGACTCGAGCTCATGACCATCGACATCGCCGTGCCGCCGGCGGCGATCGAGCACCTGCGCGGTGCTGGGCGACGTCGTCGTCGATGCGCTCCGCAAGCTGCCTACGACGTCATCCTGTGCCTGTACCATCGTCTACTTCGAGGCGGGGCCGCGGCTGCTCGCGGTGGCCAACATGGCGCGCGCGCTGCGCCAGGGCGGCGTCTTCGATCCTGCACCGATCGGCTGGTGCAGAGACCGGGCGAGCAGGTGCTCGGGCTCAAGCACCTGCAGCGAGCTGTTCGACCGCTTCGATCCGCAGTACGTCTACCAGAAGGACTGACTGCCCGGAATCCGGCCGGCCGCAATCCGCCCTCAAGCCCGAGCCCGGTGCGCGCCGATCGTGAAAGCGGTGCTCTGTCGGGAGCGCGATCGTCGGCCGGAGAGGGACACTCGTGATGCGAACCGCTTGGCGTGGCGGGCTCTTCCTGGTCGCGATCGCCGCCGGCGGCTGCGAGAGCCCGCAGATGCGCGACCAGATCGCGCATCAAGCGCTCGCGATCGACGGCCTGGAGCGCTCGCTCGGCGAGGTGCGGCGGCAGCGCGAAGCGCGCGAGATGGTCGAGCAGCGGCTCACGCAGCTCGCGAGCACCCAGGCCGAGCAATCCGTGGCGCTCGCCCAGCTGAAGACCGATCTCGCGGCCTGCAGCGCGACGCTGAGCGGCCACCAGGGCACCGCCGATCAGGCCGCGAACGAGCTCAACATCCTCACGCGTCGCATCGAGATCATCGAGGCGGCGCAGGACGACATCGTCGGCGGCCTGCAGAGCCTGGCCCGCAACCGGCAGGATCTGCTGCGCCTCGACCAGCGGCTCACCCACGTCGAGCAGCAGCTCGAGGCGCTGCAGGCCGATCTGCGCCAGCTCAAGGTGAAGGGCGACTGAACGCGGCGCGCGTCACGGACAGGCCACGCTCTCGTCACCGCGCCGAATCACGGTCGCGCGCCGGTGACGATCGGCACCGATGTCACCCCGCCCAACAGCGCCGATAGAACTCGCGCGGCGGCCGCCCGGAATACTCGCGAAACGATTTTTCCGCATATCGGTCTTCCGTTGCAGCGTCCCCAGTTGCGAGCGGCAGCGTGCCCGACCGGCACCGCACGGCTGGCGAGGATGCAGCGAGCAATGCCGCAAGAAGCCTGATGACCAGGGGGAGAGACATGCTGACTCGATTGCTGTGTGCGCTGATGGTGGCCGGTTCGCCCGCCAGGGGCACCGACACCGAGCCATCGGTGTTCGTCGGTGGCAAGAAGACGAGCATCGCCGAGCTCGCCAACACCTTCGCGAAACGCCACGGCGTGGGCGACGGCGAGCGCAGCGAGGAAGGTGCCCAGCAATTGCTGGCGAAGGACTACGTCGCCTTGCCGCTGGGCGGATTCGACCTGAAGTATCCGATCGCAGCGCTGAGCGACGTCAAGCATGGCCACGATCTCAACGACATCGCCGCGCTACTGGTTCGGATGCAGCAGAAATGGGTCGAGTGGGTCTGTGCCGCGAGCGCGGTGCGGAGCGAGGCGAACGCGGCGGGCGACGTCCTGCTGCGCTGGACCAAGTCGTGGAAGGCGGCCGAGCTGGCGCGCGCGGTCGACAAGAGCGACGAGCGCGATCCGCTCGTGCTGCTCAAGGCGGAGCCGGCGGTGGCGAAGGCCGCGCACGCGCTCGCCGAGCTGATGGCCACCGGCAAGCACCTCGGTGCGCCGCGATCGAGCCCGCTCCGGATCCCGGTCGTGCGCTCGCCCCCCCCCCCCGACAACGTGCAGCTCGCGCGCTGGCTCGCTCAGCGAGAGCAACAAGGCCGTGTTCTGGGTGGCCTCGATGCCCACCTGGAGCGATCTGCGCTGGGGCGACCTGACGGTGCTGGCGCTCGAGTACGCGGCCTCCGGCCATGACGGCGTCGACATCAGCAAGGGCGTCGACATGAACGAGCGCGAGCCGACCGGCATGCTGCAGAACGTCGCACACAAGCTGATGACCTCGCTCGCGGCGCACGACCTCGGCAAGAACGTGGATGCCACGCTGCAGCAGGCGCTGGTCACGAACATGGTGATCGAGCTCCTGGGCGAGAACAACGTGACGCTCGGCGCGGGCAACGCGACCACCTCGTACCAGCGGTTCGTCCCGGGCGGGCGCTCGAGCGGCGGCAAGCTGCCCAAGCACAGCGCCGAGGGAAGGTTCCGCGAGGACAAAGGCAAGGACCACTTCGTCGGCATCCTGAAGGAGTTCTTCGCCGAGAGCGCCGCGCAGCGCGCCAAGCAGAAGCCGCCGCCGGAAGCCGACCACATCGTGTTCGCGCTGTACGCGCGCGACGACAACGACCCGCACTTCATCGACGCGCCGTTCCTCGAGCCGTCCCTCTCGAAGCGGTCCTTGCCGCCAGCGCAGGAGCTCGACTACGCCGAGTTCCTGCGCGCCTATGGCAGCGCATTCGCCCACTGGCTGCAGGACAAAGCCGTGATCCAGAGCAACTCGCCGGCGGCGCTGCTGCAGTCCTTGCTCGGCGCTGCCAGCAGCACGCCCGAGGGCCAGGCATTCCCGTTCGCGCAGAAGGTGCAGGAGATCTACGGCATCCCGTGGTCGAGCACCGACCTGAAGGCCGACAGCCTCGAGGGCCGCTTCCTGCGCTGGCTGACCAAGCCATGATGGGCGGAGGCGCCACGGGTCGTCGACGCACGCGGCCAGCGGCCTCGACGACCCGGCTCGGAGGGCTAGCGCGCGAGGAAGCCGTGGGTCGTGCCGGCGGCGTCGGCATAGAAGCCCACGATCTCGCTCCGGTCGTTCAGCTTGATCGCCTTCGTCAGCACCGAGCCCGGGACGTCGATGGTGGTGAAGACGCCGCGATCGAGCAAGTAGCCGTGGAGGCTGTCGTAGGCGCCGACGATCTGGCCGCGCCCGTTGATGCCGATCGCCTCGGTGAACTTGGCACCGGGCACGTCGATCGACGTGAAGACACCGCGATCGAGCAAGAAGCCGTGGAACACGCCCTTCCCGTCGACGTAGTCGCCCACCATCTGGCCAACCTGCGGGAGAGTCAGCAGCTCGTTCTCCGGCTTCGCCGTGAGACCGGCGTTCACACCATCGACCTCGGTGTAGGTCGTGCCGGGCACGTCGACCACGGTGTAGCGGCCAGCAGCGAGCCTGAATCCATGCGTGGCCCCAGCTGCATCCGTGTAGCCACCGACGATCTGGCCGCGGTCATCGATGCCGATGGGAAAGGTGCTGCTCGCCTGCGGCACATCGACCAGCGTGAAGGTGTCCGCTGCCAGCGAGAAGCCATGCAGGAGGCCAAGGCCATCGAACCAGTAGCCGGCAATCTGATTCCAGTTGTTGATGGCGATGCCGAACGTGGCGATCGCGCCGGGTACGTCGAACAGTTTGAAGGTGCCGCCGTTCAGGACGAAGCCGTGGAAGCTGCCGCCGATCACGCAGTCGCCCACGATCACGCCTCGATCGTTGATGCCGAGCGCGTCCGTGCGCGTGGCGCCTGGCACGTCGATCGGCGTGAACGTCAGGCCGAAGGCGTGTGCCGGCCCCGCCATCAGGGCCAGCGCGAACGTCGGGGACGCGATGGCTGCGACCATCCGGTTGCGAAGACGCGATCGAGTGAACGTGATCATGCTGCTCTCTCCTGGCAGTAGGCCGGTGAAGGGGTCCGTGACGAGATCGAAAAACAAGGGGAGTCAACGACTCCCGGGGAGGCGGAAGGCGAAGCCGCGACCGGCAACCGAAATGAGATGCACCGCGAGCAACGCCCAGCACGTCGACGGAAAGAGCCGTCCAGCCCGCGGCCTGGTCGCGAGCTCAGGGCCCCCAAGCGCCGCCCGCGCACGGACCACGTCCTCGAGGCGGTGACCGACGCGCTACCGAACGAGACCGCAGCACGAACTTGCTCTCTGTTCGCGCCACGGTAGCACTCGCGCTCCGAACCGGACTCGAACCCGCGCTCTTGGTACCACGGTGTCGATCGGCCATCGAGTGGGACTCGAACCACAGGCGGAGCACACGCGGATGACCACGTGAGCTCCGAGCATCACAGGGATCCAGCTTGGCAGCGGATTCTCTCGCAGGCACGGGGCCCGACGGAACCCAACGCGGCAAGGTAGAGCCGTCTCGTTCCGCCGGAGCCGTCGCGGCGCAGGTGCTGGCCGATGTCGTCGAGGGGATCGCGCTCGACAACAGCCTCAGAGTCGCATGCACCTGGTTCGCATCGATTGCTCGCTGCGCGCGCCGCGATGCGGCACCGGCGCGAGGAGAGGATGTTCGCCGTCTGTCCGGGGGCGATCGCACCCAGACGATCCGCCACGCCGAGCAACGTCGCGGGCCAGCGCGTGGCGCCGCGGATGATGTCGACGGGTTCCAGCCCGCAGGATGCCAGGTGTCGCATCTCGGAAAACGTCGCGTCTGGGCGGAAGCCGTCTTGCCCCACCAGGATCTTCACACCCCGCGCCACCAGCTTGGTCGTGAAGAAGAAAGCAATCCGTTTGAGTCCCTGTATGATCTCCTTCGGGACCGCCTGGTTGGCCGGGGACACCGGACTGGCGTCGGGGGCATCCGCCATGCCGACGAACACCTCAAGCGTCGGGCAGAAGAAGACGTCGCGCGCGAGGATCTGGTCGATCAGCCGCTCGAGCTTGGCCTCCGACACCGACGCCTCGCCGAGGGCGCACACCTTGGCCGTGAACGCCATCTGGTCCGCGGTGCCAGCGTGCCGCCGCAAGAGATCGTCGTGCTCGCGTTGCAGCTCGTCCGTCAGCACCACCGGCCAGGGTGCCTTGCCATGCTCGATACTCCTCACGCCGCGGGCGATCGCCACGTCCATGGGATGGCATGGAAGAACGGCGGACCCGGGTCGTAAGTCACGGGCAGCGACAGCTTGCCAGCAGTCGCAACCAGATGCTGGTAGACGTCGCGGTCGAAGTTGCCGATGGTCGGCGGCAGCCACGCCCACCATGCTGCAGTTCTGGCAGCAAGCGTTCCACGTCCGAGTCGGAGTCCACCGCCACGGTGAAGCCGGAGCAGGGCAATGTTGCGCTGGGCCCAGGTGACGGGCTCTTCTCCAGCATGGGGCGAATAGAACAGCTCGGGGCCGATCAGCTCGCCCTTCTCGCACCGCTGCCGGAGTGTCTGCAAGACGTCCACCGGGCCACCCACGTCGCGAACCGCCGTGATGCCTCTGGTGACGAACCGCTTGAGCACGAGCGCCAACCTCTCTTCGCCGGCGGTCTTGAGCCAGGCGAGGTGCGCGTGACATTCGAACAGTCGGGCAGCGCGAACTTGCCACGGCCGTCGATCTCGGTTGCGCCTGCCGGCGCCGCTTACCTCCCCGACCGACTCGATCACGCTTCCCCGCACGAGGATGTCCTTCGCCTCGCTGAACTCCCCGCCTCGGTATCGAACACGTACACGCCGCGGATCACAAGGGTGCCGGAGTCGGGCGCCAGGGATGGTCTGGCGCCATCGCTCGGCGGCTCCTGACCGGGCGCGACGCCGGCCAGAAGCCATGGCTCCCAGGGGTCAGAACAGAATTGCGCATGATCGCCACCTCCATCGCCTGATGACAAGTACGCTCGCAGCGGCGCTGACGAGGGTGATCGTCCGCTGGGCCGCCAGCCTGGTCTACAGATGTGAACTCTCTCCTCGCGCGGGCCGAGGTTTCCAGCACTCCTCGAGCCGAGTTCACCGACAAGCGGCCAGCAACTCGAAGGGCCGACCGCGCCTCAACTCCTCAAGGCACTTGCTTCGCCCCTCGTACCAGGCGTGGCGAGTGCTGGCGCAGGCTCTGAGCCTGCTCCTCGGCATACTCGACCGAATGCATTTGCGACATGCGGTCAAAAGCGTGCCGCCAGCCCTGACCGTTCTTTGGTTCAGACCAACGTCTGACAACATGCCTCGCTTCATCGACGAGTGCCGCCACGGGCGCAGCTGCCAGCGTTCTGCGGAACACCCGGACCGCCTTCCGCCCTTGTCGCTGGAGATAGCCCTCAAGGTCTTCGCGCATCCGCACACCGGCTTGATGGTCGTCGTGCTCGCTGCCAGTCTTCGGCTTGGGCACGCGAAGACCGAGCACGATCCGGACCGTTCGGGGTTGGTTCAGAACGGCGTGTAGGAACCACTGAAAGGCCGACAGCTCGAGCCCCAGCTCGAACGCCGCGAGGGCCGCGACGATGCTGTGCTCGGGCCAGATTTGGTTGATGTGCACGGCCGCTTTGAACGCCCGATCGTAGTCACCGGCCTTCATGTGAACGGGCCCCCTCAGCGTCGCGGCAGCCAAGTCGTCGGCGCATTCGTGCTCCAGGCGATCCGCAATCGCGAGTGCCTTGTCATCTTGGCCTTGGTGATGCAGCAACGATCCCAGCTCAACGAGCGCCCGCAGGTAGGGTGGCGTCGACCGACCACCGCCAGACCGCTTCTCGGCAGGATGCGCAGGGAAGGCGGAGCGACCTGCCCGGACGGCACGCTCCACGGAAGCGGTCGCCGCGCCGAGGTCGCCGTGCTGTCGTGCAATCAGACCAAGGTACAGGTGTCCGTCGGCGTAGCTGGGGAAACACTCGGTGAGAAGGCGGCAGATCGCCCTGGTTCGGTCATGATCACGCTCTGCGAACAACCGGTCAACCTGTTCCAGAGCTTCCGGCGGAACCTCATTTCCCTGGAGCTGATAGCGCCACATGAATTGGTTGTCGGTTCTCCAGGGGGTCGCCGGTTGCTCACATCGGCTCAGGCGCCACGTGATCAGTTTCTGCAGGTACTCGAGTTCGTACCGATGTGCCTTCACCACTTCTGCGGCCGACTCCAGGCTCTGCGGATCGCTGAGCAGGAGTTGCTTGGTGAATGCGCAGAGATCCGGCCAGAAACGACCGTGCCGCACCGCTTCCCGGTACGAGTACTCCTCCGGCAGGGCATCCAGGTTCTCACGGATTCCCAGGTTGATCGCGCGCCAATCAACCCTAACCCGGCATAGCCGGAACCAAACAGGACCAGAGTGATCGAGACCTTCGAGAGTTCAAAGGGTCCAGCGGACCGCACGCGCGCAAGGGCTTGCAAGGCATCGACCGGTGTGGTTTTCCTCTTCCAGGCTCGGGAGGAATGCCATGGCCTCGCTTCTCGAACGGTACAAGGACAAGATCGCGGGTGTGATCTCGTGTTATGACCGGGTGGTAGTCCAGGGGACCTTGCCTGCTTTTTGCTACGCCCAGGGCATGACGGCGTACCTGTACCAACAAGGCATCCGCATCTTCGACTATCCTCGTTTTGCTGAACCCTTGCGGGATCGCATCCGAGAGAACGCCGAGCGAATCGCCGCGGAGCTGGGAATCCAGATCGAGTGGATCCGCAAGATCAAAGCCTTCCGCAAAGAAGACCGCGTTCGACAGATTCTCGCCAAACGCGGTGATCATCCCGGGATCGTGCACATCTTCTCGGCGTCGGAGACTTGCTCCACGTACAAGCCATGGCACGACAAGAACACCGGCAAGACCTTTCTGCGACCCGACACCGGCAAGTGCGTCCACTACTATTTCTACTTCATCGACCCGGACTTTGGACTGTGCTATGTGCGCGTGCCCACGTGGTGTCCGTTCCGCTTGCAGTTCTACTTCAACGGCCACAATCAGCTCGCTGCGAAGCTCACGCAACGACAGGTCGCCTTCACCCTGGCCGACAACGCCTTCACCCAGATAGCTGACTTCCAGCTTGCCCAACAACTTGCCGACGCCATCAGCGTCAGACCCCTTCATAGAGCACTCGACCACTTTGCCACTCTCTTCTGCCCGATACTCAAGACCCTCGGCGTCACATACCATTGGAGCGTCATGCAGGCGGAATTCGCCACCGACATCATCTTCAAACGCCAAGCAGACCTCGCGGACGTCTACGCAACCCTCAGCAGAACTGCCATCCATGCGGTCAAGCCCGACGACGTCGCGACCTTTCTCGGTCGCAAGCTCACCGAGCTCTACCAGGACGAGCTCGGTAACGACTTCAGCACTCGTATCGAAGGAACTCGCATTCGACACCACATGGGACCGGCATCCATCAAAATGTACGACAAGTTCGGCCTCGTCCTCCGTATCGAAACCACGGTCAACGACCTCTCCTTCTTCAAGCACTACCGCACGGTAGAACACAAAAACGGCGAGCACTCCTACAAGCTTGCCCCTCTCCGCAAGACCATCTACAGCCTCCAGCCCGACCTTCGCGAACTGCTCAGCGCTGCCAACCAGCGCTATCTCGCATTCATCTCCGACATCGACGACCCAACGGCCGGCATCAAAGCCTTGAACAAGATCTCCGAAACCAAAGAACAGGCGGGGCGCAACTACAAGGGTTTCAACCTCTTCGCGGAGCCGGACCAATCGCTCTTTCAAACGATCGTACGCGGCGAATTCAATCTCTCCGGCTTTCGTAATCACGATCTCAAACCCTACCTCGACCAAACCACCAGCCAAGTCTCACGCTGCCTCAAGAGACTCCGCATCCATGGCCTCATCAAACGCATCGGCCGCACGTACAAGTACTACCTTACCGAATTCGGCCGCCACGTCGCTCTCACCGGCCTCAAGCTAAAGACCCTCTTTCTCATTCCCGCGCTTGCCAAGCCTGGCCTCGATCTCCCATGATTCTTGCCAGCTTTCGTCAAGACTTCGTCCATAAGGGACTAATGATCTGCCCGCTCGGGACGTGCACTCAGAGCTCGCCCACCTTGACGGCGGAGGCGACGCCTGCATCAAGTTCCCTCGTAAGGGCTGTCATAGCATGGTCAAAGCTTCCTGCGGCAACCAGCTAGAGCGAATGCGAACCCGTCCTGGCATTGCGTGGCGTCCCGGCGTATTGCCAGCCCCCTTCTCCTCGATTCTGCGTGGAGCTTCCATCGGTGCATGGTTGCAATCCTACGAGCAATTGGCACAATATTGCAACCATGAGCTCTGATGAGTCGACTCGTGCGTTGATCGTTGGTCTATTCGTCGTCTCCGGACAACCGTCGCTCTCGGCGCCGGAAATGATCGCGCTTGCTGCGTCGACGGGAGTCTCGTCGAGCAACCTGAAGAGCCACCTCACACGGATGGTCGCCGACGGGACGCTGGTTCGCAGCGGAGCCGTCCGGTCGTACTGCTACTACCCGAGCCGCGTTCGGAGCCGGGTGATCGAGACGATTCGTTCCCGGATCGCCTCTCGATCCGAGCCGTGGGATGGCACATGGATCGTGTTCGTACCTGGCCGCGCGATGGACCGAGCTGCGCGCGAGCGAATCCAGCGACGCCTCCGGTTCTACGGCTTCCGCCCATTAGCGCGGTGCGCATTTGCCAGACCCGCCTGGCCGTCGACGTGGGTGCGAGAGAAGGTCGCGCGACTGCTCGCCGACGCGGGCGGGGCCAGAATCGTGGGCGCACTAGAAGGTGAGCGCGCAGTACGCGACATTGTTCGAAGCTACAGACTACAGTCGATCGAGCGCCGTGCTCGTCGCCTCCTTGGGTCGATCAAGCCGGCCCTGGCTGCTCCTCCCATGGGCGAACGCGCCTTTGCGCTTCGCCTCGAGCTTGGTGAACCCGTCGCCCGCCTCTTTTCTGACGACCCGTACGTGCCCCCAGAGATCTGGGGAGGATTGACCGCTCTCGATGAGCTCGCCACGGCATACCGAAGACTCGACTCCATCCTAGAGCGCCGCGGACGTTCCTTCCTCGCGAGTGTTGTGCAAGAGCCCGCTCGTGCCACCCGCATTGCCTAACTGGGAGCCATCGCATGCCCCGACCTGTGTCAACACGGCCGCCACGTCCCCTCGAAGAATGGCTTGTCTGCGAATCGCCATGGGTTCGCTACCGCGCTCGTCAGCTGTTCCTCGGTGAACCGGCGGACAAGGAGCGAGCGGCCGTTGTCGATCATCCACTGGTGAAGCGGATCGTCCGCGAGGCTCGAGCGTGGCCGGGTGACTCACATGCCGATCATCGTGCGGGCAAGGATCTCCTGAACAAGGTGGCCCTTCTCTCCGATTTTGGGCTCCGAAGGGGAGATCCGGGGATCGACGCCTTCGCCGAGCGCGTGCTTGCCCACCGCGACGAGCGTGGCCGGATTTTGAACCACGTTCTGATGCCCAAGCGAACGAAGCCCGAGTGGCTCTACGACGTGGATGGGCAGGATCCACTGCTCGCCCTGGTTGCCCTGGGCTTCGGAGACGACCCGCGGGTTGCCGGCGCGGTCCAAATGCTCATCGAGACAGCCGACAGTACAGGCGGCTGGGTCTGGCCAGACGCACCCTCTCCACTGCCCTGCCGCCGGTTCGTCGGTGGCTGCCCCTATCCCACGCTGAAGATCCTGCGCATCCTTGCCCACGTCCCTGCCGGGCCCAAGTCGAGCGCAGCCAGGAAGGGCGTCGAACTCCTCCTCGACCTGGCCAATCGACGTGAGACCCGATACGGATTCGGCTTCGGTGCGCGCTTCGACAAGCTCAAGTACCCGTTCGTGTGGTTCGACATCCTGCACGTCCTCGAGGCGATCTCGCCGTTCCCACACGCGTGGAAGGACGAACGCTTCATCACGCTGCTGACTGGTGTACTCGAGAAAGCCGACTCGTCTGGCCGCTACACACCTGAGTCGGTCTGGATGGAATGGAAGGGGTTGTGCTTCGGGCGGAAGGACGTGCCATCTCCCTGGTTGTCGTTGGTCGTCCACAGGATCTTCGGCCGAGACCCTCGACGGGAAACCGCGCGTCGTCGCACGCGCGGAGGCGCGACATGAGCACCGCACTTTTCGCCCTGAGCACTGGCCTGGCCTTTGGGCTTCTCGATGTTCTCGCGATGACGAAGATGCAGCTTCCCGATCGTCGCAGGGCCATGACCGGCGCCTTCCTTAGCCGCTTCGCCATCGGCTTTCTCATCCCGTGGATCCACGCGCCGATACCCGGATGGGCCATCGGCGCCACCGTGGGCCTCCTCGTGAGCTTGCCCGATGCCGTGATCACGAAGAAGTTCGTCCCAATCGTGCTGGGTGGAGTTGTCGGCGGAACCCTCATCGGAATCGCGTCGACTCGATGGGTGGCGTGATCCTCGCCGTCTTCAGAGCCATGCACCACGACTGTCGCGTGCTCGCGGGATGACTTGCGGATGAGTTCCCGGCACGGGTCGACGATCGCGTCTACCGGTGGACCGGCAGAGAGACTACCGGTACACGGAGACCAACCGGCTTCCTCTTCTGCTTCCAGCGCCAGACGTTCTCGACCTGGCTGCCTGCAGGCGGTGCTCCGGTGCGTACCGCGCAGGCTTTGATGCGTCATTCGGACCCGAGGCTCACGACGGGCGTGTACACCGACACGCGCTCGCTGAACGAGGGCGGGCCGCGCTCGATGCGTTGCCTGCGGTAACGATCGAGCAACTGGGTGAAGAGGTCGCCCTGGTAAAAACCGGCACCGAGGGGACCGAACAGCTTGCAGCGAATCTTGCAGCTGCGGCCGACTCAAAGGGTCGTCTGGCCAGTCTGACGCGGTGCGACTTTCCACTAGGGTACGTGTTAATAACCCAGTCGAAAGCAGAGAACGCGCGCGTTCCGAGGGAAAGCGGCGTTTGGAGAAGATCGGGGCGAGAGGATTCGAACCTCCGAACCTCCTGCGCCCAAGGCAGGCGCTCTAAACCAAGCTGAGCTACGCCCCGGAGTTCATTCCATGTCATCGTCGCGGGCCGCATGCTGCCGATCAAGTGAAAGAGCCCGCCTCGCAACGAGACGGGCTCTTCGGCATGATAATATCCCGGCAATAACCTACTCTCTCGGCTGTGACCAATACCATCGGCTTGGACTGCTTAACTTCCGTGTTCGGAATGGGAACGGGTGTATCCAGCCCAATATGATCACCGGGAAATACGACGAATTCGGTAAGTGGTCATTGCCGCCGACGCCTGACCAACCCAAGAGGGTTGAGTGCTTGACTCAAATGCCTCACAATCCGCGGACTGGGAGCCATTTGAAAAATGTGGTCAAGCCGATCGGCTGGTTAGTACCGGTGGGCTGAGCGCATTACTGCGCTTACACCTCCGGCCTATCGACCTGGTAGTCTTCCAGGAGCCTGATGGGGATACGTGGTTTCGGAGAGGGTTTCACGCTTATATGCTTTCAGCGTTTATCCTTTCCCAGCATAGCTACCCAGCTGTACCACGAGCGTGATAACTGGTACACCAGAGGCTGGTCCGCCCCAATCCTCTCGTACTAAGGGCAAAACTCCTCACGTATCCTACACCCACGCCAGATAGGGACCGACCTGTCTCACGACGGTCTGAACCCAGCTCGCGTACCGCTTTCATTGGCGAACAGCCAAACCCTTGGGACCTTCTCCAGCCCCAGGATGCGATGAGCCGACATCGAGGTGCCAAACCTCCCCGTCGATATGAACTCTTGGGGGAGATCAGCCTGTTATCCCCGGAGTACCTTTTGTCTGATGAGCGACGGCCCTTCCACTCGGAATCCGCCGGATCACTAGGCCCTGCTTTCACATCTGCTCGACTTATAGGTCTCGCAGTTAAGCACCCTTCTACCCTTACGCTCTACATGCGATTGCCAACCGCATTGAGGGTGCCTTTGGACTCCTCCGTTACTCTTTGGGAGGAGACCGCCCCAGCCAAACTGCCCACCAAACACTGTCCCGGACCCAGATTCATGGTGTCCGGTTAGAAACCTAACCTCATAAGAGTGGTATTTCACTGGCGACTCCAGAAGGACTAGCGTCCCTCCTTCGACGTCTCCCACCTATGCTACACATACGAGACCAAGTTCCAGTATTAGGCTACAGTGAAGGTTCACGGGGTCTTTCCGTCC
This sequence comes from Planctomycetota bacterium, assembly GCA_046349655.1. Taxonomy (GTDB): domain Bacteria; phylum Planctomycetota; class B15-G4; order B15-G4; family JAXMBY01; genus JAXMBY01. The sequence goes on along the minus strand of JAXMBY010000040.1, from coordinate 20,191 downwards.
TGGCACGGGAACGTGGTATCCTCACCACGACTGCAATTTCGCCGAGCCTCTCGAAGAGACACCGGTCAAGTCGTTACGCCATTCATGCGGGTCGGAACTTACCCGACAAGGAACTTCGCTACCTTAGGACCGTCATAGTTACGGCCGCCATTCACCGGGGCTTCAGTTCTGAGCTTCGCCTTGCGGCTAACCCATCCCTTTGACCTTCCGGCATCGGGCAGGCGTCAGTCTCTATACGTAGACTTCGCGGTCTTAGCAGAGACCTGTGTTTTTGATAAACAGTCGCTTGACCCTTTTCGCTGCGGCCCCCCTGTGCTTCGAAGGTAAACTCCTACACACGAGAGGGCACTCCTTATCCCGAAGTTACGGAGTTAAGTTGCCGAGTTCCTTTTCGAGAGTTCTCTCGAGCGCCTTAGGATACTCACCCCACCTACCTGTGTCAGTTTCCGGTACGGTCTCCGCTGGCTCGCTAGAGGCTTTTCTTGGAAAGTCTTCCGATCACTTCGCGCAAAAGAGCGCTCGTCATCACCCCGGAGATGTGACGTGGCGGATTTTCCTACCACCATCCCCCAGGCTTGAACACACATGTCTAGCAGTGTGATGACCTTCGAACCTTCGTCCCCCCATCGCGTCTTGATCGCCAGCGAGAGGTACAGGACTATTAACCTGTTTCCCATCGCCTACGCCTTTCGGCCTGAGCTTAGGGACCGACTAACCCTGGGCGGATTTACCTTCCCCAGGAAACCTTAGGTTTACGGCGAGTAAGATTCTCACTTACTTTATCGCTACTCATCCCGGCATTATCACTTCCACATCGTCCAGGCGTCTTTACAGTCGCCCTTCGTCCTACCGTGGAACGCTCCCCTACCACGAGCAGCAGACGCATCTGCTGTTCATCCGCAGCTTCGGTGACAGACTTAGTCCCGTTAATTTTCGGCGCAGAAGAGCTCGACCAGTAAGCTGTTACGCACTTTTTAAATGATGGCTGCTTCTAAGCCAACATCCTGGCTGTCTTAGCACTTCTACTTCCTTTTACCACTTAGTCTGTCTTGGGGACCTTAGCTGGCGGTCTGGGTTGTTTCCCTTTTGTCCATCAAGCTTATCCCCGATGGACTCACTCCTGAGCTAGAAACGACGGTATTCGGAGTTTGATTAGGCAAGGTAGCCGGGTAGGCCCCTAAGCCCATTCAGTAGCTCTACCCCCGTCGCGCAACGCTCAAGGCTGCCCCAAAAGGCATTTCGGGGAGAACCAGCTATCTGCAGGTTTGATTAGACTTTTACTCCTATCCACACCTCATCCCATAACTTTTCAACGTTAACGGGTTCGGGCCTCCACGAACTGTTACATCCGCTTCACCCTGGACATGGATAGATCACCTGCCTTCGGGTCTGCTATGCACAACTTAAGTCGCGCGTTTCGCACTTGCTTTCGCTTCGGCTCCGGGCCTTAAGCCCTTAACCTTGCTGTGCACAGCAACTCGCCGGGCCATTATGCAAAAGGTACGCCGTCAGCCATTGCCCTTGCGGGCCATAGGCCTTCGACCGCTTGTAGGTACACGGTTTCAGGTACTCTTTCACTCCCCTCACCGGGGTTCTTTTCATTTTTCGCTCACGCTACTATGCGCTATCGGTCGTCCAGTAGTACTTAGCCTTAGGAGGTGGGCCTCCCAGATTCACGCCAGGTTCCACGTGACCGGCGCTACTCGGGAAACGAACCGGAAGAAGTGAGCCTTTCACCTACGGGGCTATCACCCTCTCTGGCACAGCTTTCCAGAAGTCTTTGGCTGGACTCACTCTTGGTAACTTCCGGGTCGAGCTGCAACTCGACCGCGTCGCTCCCACAACACCGAATACACAACGCTAGCAGGCTTACATGCACTCGGTTTAGGCTGATTCCATTTCGCTCGCCGCTACTTTGGAAGTCGAGGTTTCTTTCTTTTCCTGGGGCTACTGAGATGTTTCAGTTGTCCCCGTTCGCCTCAACGCCCTATGGATTCAGGCGTTGATGCCACAGCAAGCTGTGGCGGGTTTTCCCATGTCAGGTATCTCCGGATCACTGCCTGGTTGGCGACTCCCCGGAGCTTAGCGCAGCCGTCCCACGCCTTTCATCGCCTCTGGACGCCAAAACATCCACCATGCACCCTTCGTAGCTTGACCACATTTTTCGACGAGTTCACGACTCTCGATCGTGAGAATCAAAGCACCCAACAGACGCCACGCTCGCGCGTGGCGCGTTCGGTTAATCTTGCGTCAGTGGCTACTACCACTTACCGAATTGTCAAAGAGCAAGGACTCAGCGCTTGGCTGAATCCACGAATCAGTTTCGCAGCAGGCTCGAAGCAAGCCTCGCTTGCATGATCTGGTGGAGGCGACCGGACTCGAACCGGCGACCTCCTGGTTGCAAACCAGGCGCTCTTCCAGCTGAGCTACGCCCCCGGGCGACCCTGCTCACGCGCCATCGAATGATTGCGCGTTCACCGCAGAGAACGCATTCCGGCGTGCCGCGATTTCCCCGGGTCCCGGGGACAAACGACCTTGCGCGACCGCTTGCTCGTGCAAGCCACGGGTCGCTTCCGTCTGATGGTGGGGCTATGTGGACTCGAACCACAGACCTTACGCTTATCAGGCGTACGCTCTAACCACCTGAGCTATAGCCCCTTACCCGGTGGGACCGGGAAGGCAAATACAATGGTAGCCTAGGTGGGCGTGCGTCGATGTTTCACGAGCGCCCGGGCACCGCGTGGTGCCCGACACTCGGTCTAATGTAATCCCTTAGAAAGGAGGTGATCCAGCCACAGGTTCCCCTACGGCTACCTTGTTACGACTTAGTCCCAATCACCGGTTTTACCGTGGGCGCTTCCCTCCCTTGCGGGTTGGGTGCACGACTTCAGGTACTACCAGCTTTCGTGGCTTGACGGGCGGTGTGTACAAGGCTCAGGAACATATTCACCGCGGCGTAGCTGATCCGCGATTACTAGCGATTCCGACTTCATGGAGGCGAATTGCAGCCTCCAATCCGAACTGGGACCGGCTTTTTGGGGTTTGCGCGACCTCACGGTTTTGCATCCCTTTGTACCGGCCATTGTGGCACGTGTGTAGCCCCGGACATAAAGGCCATGATGACTTGACGTCGTCCCCACCTTCCTCCGTTTTAACAACGGCAGTCTCCCTAGAGTCCCCGGCATGACCCGCTGGCAACTAAGGACAAGGGTTTCGCTCGTTAAGGGACTTAACCCGACATCTCACGACACGAGCTGACGACAGCCATGCAACACCTGTACTGGTTCCACCTTGCGGCGTCATTCCCCTTTCAGGGAACTAATCCCAGCATTTCAAACCCGGGTAAGGTTCTTCGCGTTGCTTCGAATTGAACCACATGCTCCACCGCTTGTGTGAGCCCCCGTCAATTCCTTTGAGTTTTAGCCTTGCGACCATACTCCCCAGGCGGGGCACTTAACACATTAGCTCCGGCAGAGAGGGCATCGAAACCCCCTCTACCTAGTGCCCATCGTTTACAGCTAGGACTACCAGGGTATCTAATCCTGTTTGCTCCCCTAGCTTTCGCGTTTTAGTGTCAGGAGCGGCCCAGAGAGTCGCTTTCGCCACCGGCGTTCCTCCTGATATCTACGCATTTCACCGCTACACCAGGAGTTCCACTCTCCCCTACCGTCCTCAAGCCCGACAGTATCGACGGCAGTTCCATGGTTAAGCCATGGGATTTCACCACCGACTTGTCAGGCCACCTACGCGCGCTTTATGCCCAGTGATTCCGAGCAACGCTTGCCACCTTCGTCTTACCGCGGCTGCTGGCACGAAGTTAGCCGTGACTTCCTTTTACGCCTTAGTCAAGTCAGCCGCTATTCACGACTGACCATTCGTAACATCTGACAGCAGTTTACAACCCGAGGGCCTTCATCCTGCACGCGGCGTCGCTCCGTCAGGCTTGCGCCCATTGCGGAAGATTCTCGACTGCAGCCTCCCGTAGGAGTCTGGCCAGTGTCTCAGTGCCAGTGTGACCGGTCGACCTCTCAGTCCGGCTACCCGTCATAGCCTTGGTGGGCCGTTACCCCGCCAACAAGCTGATAGGATATCGACCCCTCTCCGAGCAGAAGGCCCTCAAAGGACCTACCGTTTAGCTAGACCAAATGCTTTGATCTAGAACCATCGGGTATTAGCAGCCCTTTCGAGCTGTTATCCCCGTCTCGAAGGCAGGTTATCGATATATTACTCACCCTTTCGCCACTTTACTCACCCTTGCGGGCTTTCACGTTCGACTTGCATGCCTAAGCCACGCCGCCAGCGTTCGCTCTGAGCCAGGATCAAACCCTTCACAAAGTTTTGAGCATCTCCGCACCGACCCGCTCGCGCGAGCCAGAAGGCGGAGACATCATCTTTTGAAAAGCTTGAAACCTTGTTCGCCACGACAGCGCCGGGCCTTGGTCCAGCCTCTGTCGGGTCGCAGGTGCCAAAGAATTGACACCTCACATGCTTACACGCTAGGCTACCATCATTTCAAAGATCGATCTCAGGCTGGGCTTGACCGAGCCTGAAGCCCTCTGTGGTGAGGGCTCGGAGGCAGAGCACGGAGCGCGATCGGAAACCAGAGCTGACCGGCTGCGGTCGAAACCGCGGTGATCTAACCTGCTGTTTTCCCGGCGTTTACCGCCGCACAACCGCACCTTGAGAACCGTACCCGTTCTCCGAATGGGCCGTCCATCTTAGGCCCCGCTTTCGACCCGTCAACCGTCCTGTCGAAAAATCTTGAGCATTTCTTCAACACCATGAACCTCACCCCCGATCAGATGCGCGCACTCGACCTGGCCACGGCAAGGCGCTTCGCCCTCCCCACCCTGCTGCTCATGGAGCACGCTTCCCTGGCCGTTGCCAGGCAGGCCGCGGAGATGCTCCTGGGCTCGGACCACGCGGTTGCGCTCTGCGGCGGCGGGCACAACGGCGGGGACGCGGCCGCGGCGGCACGGCATCTCTTCAACTGGGGCCGGCAGGTCGATCTCATCCTGGTGGGTCGAGAGCCAGAGGATGCCGACGTGGGTGATCACGCCGTCAACTTCCGCGCCGCGCGGCGCCTCGGCATCCCGTTCACGGTCCTCGAGGAGGCCAAGGCCGTGGCAGAACGCGCCGCGGCGGCGGACCTGTGGATCGACGGGCTCGTCGGCACCGGCCTCACGGGCACCCTGCGCCCGCCCCTGCGCGACGTCATCGAGCAACTGGCGCAGCGCGGCGGCCGGTCGCTCGCCGTCGACATCCCGTCCGGGCTGTCCGGCCTGACCGGAGCTCCCATGCCGGTCGCGCTCCCGGCCGAGGTGACGGTTACCTTCGGCTTCGCCAAGACCGGTTTGCAGACGCCCTCGGCGCAGCCCTACGTCGGCCGGTTGGTGGTGGCCGACATCGGCTACCCCCGTCCCATCATGGAGGACCCGCTGCGGTTCGCCTGAGCGCGCGCGGCCGATCACTCGATGGTGACCGCCGTGCCCTCGGGCACGAGGTCGAAGAGCTCCTCGACGTCCTCGTTGCGCAGGCGCACACAGCCCTGCGAGAGGCTCTTGCCGATCGTCTCGGGCTCCCATGTGCCGTGGATGCCGAGTCCGTCGGCCTGATCGGACTTCTGGAAGCCGAGCCAGCGCGTGCCGAGCACGTTCTCCTTGTCGCCGAAGGGAATCGTGCCCTTGCCTGGCTTGATCCACGGCGGGTTCTGGATGCGGCTGTTGATCTGGAAGGCGCCGGCGGGAGTCTTGCCGTCCTTGCCCAGGCAGACCGCATAACGGCGCAGGATCACGTCGCCGAGATAGAGCGTCAGCTGAAAGCGCGCCTTGCTCACGCCGATGCGCACCGGCTCGCTCGGGATCGAGAGAGCCAGCCCCGGCTTGAGCCGGTCCGAGGCGAGCTCGTTGGTGCGCTGCACGAACTCGCTCGTGAGCCTGAGGCCCGGGTGTTCCTTCTGCAGCCGCCGGACGATGCGCCACAGGCTGTCGCCCGGCTGGACCTTGTAAGCGATGCGCGCCGGATACGGCGAGTCGCGCGTGAAGATCAAGAGCCGGTTGAGTTCCACCAGGCGCTGGTAGGCTTGATCATCCCCCGGAAACGATCCCGACTCGAGCGCCTGCGAGAGCATGCGGCGCCGTTCGAGATCGCCCTTCGCCACGCGATCGATCAGCGCGACGAGCCGAGCGCGAGCCTCCGGCGGCACACGCTTGTCAGCCAGTGCCGTGGCGAGACCTGCCTTCGCCGACTCGGGCTGTGCTTGCGCGTTCCGCTCGAGCTCGGCCACGACCTGCATGGCGGCGCTGGTCTCGGGGGCATCGGGCTCGCTCGCCGGCTCGCGCGAGATCGACGCGGCCGCAAGCACCGTGGATGGTTCTGGCGCCGCCGCGCCCCTTGCCTCTGCCGCATCGTCGCCCGCGACCGGCTCCGCCGCCGGCGGTGGTAGTGCCGACTCCAGCGGGTTGCTCGCGGCCGCGGCCGCCGCAGACTCGTGCTTTCCCGGCTTGGAGCGAAACACGAAGTAATAGAGCCCAGCACCCACGACCAAGACGGCAAAGAGCCAACCCTTCACGGCGTTCTCTCCGGGGATCGAGATGAGATCGGCACGGACCAGCGCAGCCAGCCAACCGAAGCTAACTTCACGCACCGCTCACCGCCAACAGCGAACGCGCGACGGCGGGGGTATGCGCGCGGCGCCATCGAGCATCTGGCGCGTGGTCCGTGCCATTGATAGAAGCTAGGCGGTGCTCCGCAAAAGGCACGATCGATCGCGTGTGCTCGGCGATTCTGGGCCAGGGCTGGAATGGACTCATGATGCAGACGATCCGTTGGCAGTCGCTGCGGCGCACTCGCCCCGCCGACCTGGATACCCCGGTGTCGGCGTTCCTCAAGCTGCGCCCGCTGGGCGCGAACTTCCTGCTCGAGACCGTGGAGCGCGGCGCGGTGCTCGGCCGCTACTCGTTCATCGGCCTGCATCCGCTGTTCGAGTATCGCGTGGCGAGCGAGCGGCCCGAGATCGTGCGGCCCGGCAAGACGGCGGTGGCGCTGCCCACGGCCCCGGATCCGCTCGCCAGCCTGAGAGCCTACCTGCGCAGCAGTGAGCTCGAGGGCGCCGAGCCGGACCTGGCGCTGCTGGCGGGAGCCGTGGGTCACATCGGCTACGATTACGTGCGATCGATCGAGCGGCTCGCACCTGCACGCCCGGCTCGGGTCGACTTCCCGCTCGCGCGGTTCACGATTCCCGGCAGCCTCGTGATCTTCGACCATCTGACGCGGCGCCTGTCCGTGGTCACGGTCGCGTGCGCCGGGCGCGGCCGCAGCGTGACCGCCGCCGATGGCATCGCCGCGCTGCTCGACGAGCTCGCGGCCGATCCGCCCCCGCGCGCCGAGGCACGCCTGGACGCGGTGCTGGCCGCGCTCGACCGGCCGCTGCCTGCCGCCGTGCCGCGCGCGCTCCCGGCGCGCCAGTTTCGCGGCGAGGCATCGGTCAGCCCGCAAGCGTTTGCCGCCACCGTGCGGCAAGCGAAGGCGCACATCCAGCGCGGCGACATCTTCCAGGTCGTCCTGTCGCAGTCGCAAGTGGGGATGCTCGCACCGGACCCGTTCGAGGTGTATCGCGCGCTGCGCATGCTGAACCCCTCCCCGTACATGTTCTTCCTCGACGCCGGCCTCCAGACCATCGTCGGCTCGTCGCCCGAGGTGCTGGTGAAGCTCGAGCAAGGGGTGGCCACGGTGCGGCCGATCGCCGGCACCCGACCGCGCCACGGCGACCCCGATCGCGACCGCGCACTGGAGCGCGAGCTGCTCGGCGACGAGAAGGAGACGGCCGAGCACGTGATGCTGGTCGACCTCGGCCGCAACGACCTCGGTCGCGTGTGCGAGTTCGGCTCGGTCAAGGCGACCGACCTGATGACCGTCGAACGCTACTCGCACGTCATGCACCTGGTGAGCTACGTGCGCGGCCGCCTGCGCGCCGATCAGGATTGCTTCGATCTGCTGCGCGCGAGCTTCCCGGCCGGCACGGTCTCGGGCGCGCCCAAGGTGCGCGCGATGCAGATCATCGACGACCTCGAGGCGCAGGGCCGCGGTCCCTACGCGGGCGCGCTCGGCTACTTCGGCATCGGTGGCGACATGGACCTGTGCATCACCATCCGCACGATCTTCGTCGACCGCGGCAAGGCCCTGCTGCAAGCCGGTGCCGGAATCGTCGCGGACTCGGATCCGGACCGCGAGCACCAGGAGTGTCGCGATAAGATGGCGGCGCTGGAGCGCGCGATCGCGACCGCGGAAGAGGGGCTGCGCTGACCGATTCCGGCGCTGACATCGCGATCCCGCAGAGGAGACTGGCGGCGACATGATCCTGGTCATCGACAACTACGACTCGTTCACCTACAACCTCGTGCAGTATCTGGGCGAGCTCGGCGCCGAGCCCACGGTGATTCGCAACGACGCGATCACGACCGCCGAGCTCGAGCAGCTGCAACCATCGCACGTGGTGGTCTCGCCCGGCCCTGGCCACCCGCGCGAGGCGGGCCTGTCGAACGAGGCGATCCGCCAGTTCCTGCACCGGGTGCCCATCCTCGGCGTATGCCTGGGTCATCAGTGCCTCGCGCACGTCCTGGGAGGATCGGTGGTGCCGGCCGAACGCCTGATGCACGGCAAGACCTCGCCGATCTATCACGATGCCCACGGGATCTATCGCGGCCTCGGCAATCCGTTCAAGGCGACCCGCTACCACTCGCTGATGGTGCAGGAGGAAGACCTGCCGGACGTGCTCGAGGTCAGCTCGCAGACTGCCGACGGCGAGATCATGGGGATTCGCTTGAAGGGCCATCCGGTCGAGGGCGTACAGTTCCATCCCGAGTCGATCCTCACCGACAAGGGGCTCGCGCTGCTGAAGAACTTTCTCGAGTCCTGAGTCATGCCTGAAGAACCGAGCGTCCTTCTCGAGGTGCTGCCGTTGCTGGCACGAGGCAGCCTGCTCACCCGCACGGAGGCTGCGCGGGTGATGAGCGCGGTGATCTCGGCCCGCGAGCCGGTGAGCCGGGTTGCGGCATTGCTCGCGATCTTGAAGGTGCGCTCGCCCACCGCCGACGAGATCGCCGGATTCGTCGACACGCTGCTCGCCGCGGCGATCCGGTTCCCGCTGCCGCCCGGCTTGAGCGTCGATACGTGCGGCACCGGCGGCGATCAGAAACGCACCTTCAACATCTCCACCACCACCGCGCTGGTGGTGGCGGCCTGCGGCGTCGCCGTGGTCAAGCATGGCAATCGCTCCGCCTCGGGCCGCTGCGGCAGCGCCGACCTGCTCGAGCACCTGGGCGTCAAGGTCGAGCAGCCGATCGCAGCGACCGTGCGGCAGCTGCACGAAACAGGCTTCGCATTCCTGTTCGCGCCAGCCTATCATCCGGTGCTGCGGCAGGTGGCTTCGCTGCGCCGCGAGATCGGATTCCCGACCGTGTTCAACGTCCTCGGACCGCTGCTCAACCCGGCGCGCGTGCGCCACCAGCTGCTCGGTGTGTTCGACCCGGGCCTGCAACCGTTGATGGCAAGAACGCTCGCCCTGTGCGGCACCGAGCGCGCCTATGCTCTCCACGGTGAGGGCGGCTTCGACGAGGCGACGCCGTGTGGTCGGGTGAGCGTGCACGAGGTGCACCGCGGCAGCCTGCGTGCATGGGAGCTCGACCCGGCGGAGCTCGGCATCGCGCGCTGTGCCGAGGCGGATCTGGTGGTCGCCAACGCGCACGCGAGCGCCGCGCTCGCGCTCGACGTGCTCGCCGATCGCGCCTCGCCCTGCCGGGATGCGGTGGTGCTGAACGCCGCGCTCGCGCTGCACGTGGCCGGCGCCGCAGCCAGCCTCGGCGATGCGGCCGAGCTGGCGCGCCAGGCGCTCGCCAGCGGCCGCGCGCTCGGTGTCCTGAACGACCTGCGCAAGCTGAGCGCGGAGGCGGGATGATCACGCTCGATGAGATCCTCGCCAGCACCCGGCGCCGGGTCGCCGCGCTGCGCGCGCGCGGGCAGGCCGCGCCTCGGCCGCGCTACGCCCCGCGCCCGTTCCTGGCGCGACTGCAGGAGCACCAGGGCGGCCTCGCGGTGATCGCCGAGATCAAGCGCGCATCGCCGTCCTGCGGACCGATCCGGCCGGACCTCGATGTGGCGGCGCTCGCGCAGAGCTACGAGCGCGGCGGTGCGGCGGCGCTCTCGGTGCTGACCGAGCCCGAGTTCTTCCACGGCCAGCCCGCCGACCTCGACAGGGCACGAGCGGCCACGCGCCTGCCGCTCCTGCGCAAGGACTTCATCATCGACGAGCTGCAGCTCGACGAGGCCCTGCACCATGGGGCCGACGCGGTGCTGCTCGTGGCGAGCGCGCTCGGCGAGCGCGACCTGCAACGCTTGACCAGCGCTGCGCGGGACCGCGGGCTGGAGGTCCTGCACGAGGTGCACGACGTCGCCGAGATCGACCGCGTGCGAGCGCTCGCACCCGCTGCGATCGGCGTCAACAACCGCGATCTGAAGACGATGCAGGTCGATGCGGAGCGGGTCATGCGCTTGACCGCGCAGCTGCCGCGCACTGCCCTGTGGGTGGCGGAGAGCGGCTTTGGCGACGGCCGTGAGATCGCGCGTGCCAGCCAGGCGGGCTACGCGGCGTTCCTCATCGGTCAGCGGTTGCTCACCCGACCCGATCCAGGCACCGCGCTCGCCACGATGTTGAGGGAGGCGCGCGCATGGTGCGCGTGAAGATCTGCGGCATCACCCGCCTGCAGGATGCGCTGGCGGCGGCCGACCTCGGCGCCAGCGCGCTCGGATTCGTGTTCGTGCCCACGTCCCCGCGCCGCATCACACCCGAGGCGGCGCGCGCGATCATCGCGCGGGTACCGCCGTTCGTGACCTGCGTGGGCGTGTTCGCCGATGCCGCGCTCGACCAGGTGCGCGCAATCGCGGTGACCTGCCGGCTCGCGCAAGTGCAGCTGCATGGCGACGAGGACCCGCGCGACTTCGCCAGCCTGGGCCTCGCGCTCGCCAAGGGCGTCACCTTGCGCCCCGGTGCTGCGCCCGCCCGGTCCGACATCGATCGGCTGCTCGCGGCCGGCGCGGGATCGATCCTGATCGATCGGCCCAAGGACGACGCCGCCGAACCCGACGACGCCTTCTTCCGCCGTGCGGCGGCGCTGGTGCCGCGGCACGCGCTGGTGCTCGCCGGCGGATTGCACAGCGCCAACGTGCTCGCCGCCCTGGAGCTGGCACGGCCCGCGGCGATCGATCTGGCGCGCGGCGTCGAGGATCAACCCGGCATCAAGAACCACGCCAAGATGAAGACCTTCTTCGAGCGGGTGGCGCAATGGCAGCAGCTGGCATCGTGAGCGCAACGGGCTACTTCGGTCGTCATGGCGGACAGTACGTTCCCGAGACGCTGTATCCGGCGCTGCAGGAGCTGGAGACGGCGTTTCGCCGGCTGCGTCGCGAGGCGGGCTTCCGCGCCGAGCTCGAGGACCTGCTGCGGAACTACGTCGGGCGGCCATCGCCGCTCTATCTCGCGCGGCGACTGAGCGCCCACCACGGTGGCGCGCGCATCTACCTGAAGCGCGAGGACCTGAACCACACGGGCGCCCACAAGATCAACAACTGCCTCGGGCAGGCCTTGCTCGCGCGGCGGCTCGACAAGCGCCGGCTGATCGCCGAGACCGGAGCGGGTCAGCACGGTGTCGCCACGGCCACGGTCGCGGCGCTGTTCGGGTTGCGGTGCTGCGTCTACATGGGCGCGATCGACATGGAGCGGCAGCACCCAAACGTCGAGCGCATGCGCCTGCTCGGCGCCGAGGTGCGCGCGGTGACCTCGGGCAGCCAGACGCTGAAGGATGCAACCAGCGAGGCGATCCGCGACTGGGTGACGGAACGTGCGCGACACCCACTACATCATTGGCTCGACCGTCGGCCCGCATCCGTTCCCGAGCATCGTCGCACACTTCCAGTCCGTGATCGGACGCGAGGCGCGCCGCCAGATGCTCGCCGCCGAAGGACGGCTGCCGCACGCCGTGGTGGCGTGCGTCGGCGGCGGCTCGAACGCACTCGGCATCTTTCGCGCTTTCGTGCGTGACGTGCGCGTGCGGCTGCTCGGCGTCGAGGCGGGCGGGCGCGGGCGCGCGCCCGGGGACCATGCGGCGACGCTGTCGTTCGGCAGCCCGGGCGTGCTGCACGGTGCCCGCTCGTACGTCCTGCAGGATCGCCACGGGCAGATCCTCGAGACGCACAGCGTGTCAGCCGGGCTCGACTATCCAGGCGTCGGCCCCGAGCACTCCTGGCTCCACGACACCGGACGCGCCGAGTATCGTGTGGCGAGCGACCGTGACGCGCTGCTCGCGTTCACGCGGCTCACGCGCCTCGAGGGCATCATCCCGGCGCTCGAGTCCGCGCACGCGCTGGCGGTTGCCGGCAAGCTGGCGCGCGAGCTGGGCGGGCGCAGCGTGCTCTTGGTCAATCTCTCCGGGCGCGGCGACAAGGATCTGCAGACGGTGCTGCGGCTGCGCGAGGAGGCGCCGTGACCACCCCGCTCGAGCCATCAAGGGGAGCATCGCTCGACGCGGTCACGAGCGAGCTGCGCCGGCGCGGGCGCAAGGCGTTCGTGCCGTACCTGATGGCGGGCTTTCCCAGCCGCGGCGGATTCATGGATGCGGCAGCGATCGCGCTCGACTGCGGCGCGGACGTGCTCGAGATCGGCGTTCCGTTCTCCGATCCGCTCGCCGATGGTCCGGTGATCCAGGCCGCCGGCAAGCGAGCGCTCGCGAACGCGATCACGCCGCAGGCTTGCCTCGACCTCGCGCACGACGTGCACGCGCGCGCGCCGCGCACGCCGCTCGTGCTGATGATCTACATGAACAGCATCCTCGCCGCCGGCGGCGGCCGTTTCCTGATGCGCGCTGCGGCCGCAGGCGTGCTCGGCGTGATCGTCCCCGACCTCGACCTGGCCCGCGCGCAGGAGACCGATACGGCCGCCGCGCTCGCCGGCCTGGCCTTGATCCGGCTGGTCGCGCCCATCACGCCTGCCGCGCGCGCCCGGCGCGTGCTCGCCGGCGCGCGTGGGTTCGCCTACCTGGTCTCGGTCACCGGCGTCACCGGCGCCCGCCACCAGGCATCGTTCACGCTCGGCCCTTACGTGCGCCGCATGCGCAGGCTCACCCGCCTGCCGCTCTACGTGGGATTCGGGGTCAGCACCGCCGAGCAAGCGCGCGCGGTCTGCACGGTGGCGGATGGCGCGGTGGTAGGCAGTGCGTTGCTCGAGGCCTTGCATGGGCCGCAGCCGCTGAGGATGCTAGGAGGATTGTGCACGGCACTGCGCAACGGCTGCAACCGTGCTGGAGCAAGAGCATGATCGTCGTCATGGATGTCAAGGCCACCGCACGCGACACCGGTCAGGTGATCAAGGCGATCGAGGAGTCGGGCCTCAAGCTGCACATCTTCAAGGAGGACGGGCGCACGGTGATGGGCCTGGTGGGCCAGGAACGCGGCGGGCTGGTGGATCGCCTGAAGGGGCTGAAGGGCGTGGACCGCGTCATCCCGATCGAGCGACCGTTCAAGCTATCCAGCCTCGATTTCCGCGCGAGCCCGAGCAAGATCACGGTGGGTGACGTGGTCATCGGCGGGCCCGGGATCGTGTTGATGGCGGGCCCGTGCGCGGTCGAGAACGAGCGGCAGATGTTCGAGTCGGCGCAGGCAGTCGCCAAGGCCGGCGCGCGCATCCTGCGCGGCGGTGCGTTCAAGCCGCGCACCTCGCCCTACTCGTTCCGCGGTCTCGGCGTGGATGGACTGCGCCTGCTGCGCGCGGCCGCCGACGAGGTCGGGCTGCCGGTCGTCACCGAGGTGCTCTCGCCCAACGACATCGATGCCGTCTGCCAGTACGCCGACATGCTGCAGGTGGGCGCGCGCAACATGCAGAACTTCAACCTGCTGGACGAGCTCGGTCGCATCGACAAGCCGGTGCTGCTCAAGCGCGGCATGATGTCGACCATCGAGGAGCTGCTGATGTCCGCCGAGTACATCCTGTCGAAAGGCAACTACCAGGTGGTGCTGTGCGAGCGCGGCATCCGGACGTTCGAGCGTTCCACGCGCAACACTCCGGACCTGGCTGCGATCCCGGTGGTGAAGCACCTGTCGCATCTACCGATCATCTTCGACCCGAGCCACTCGGTGGGCGAGCGGCGCTACGTGCTGGCGATCGCCCGGGCAGCGCTCGCGGCGGGCGCCGACGGGCTGATCGTCGAGGTCCACCCGCATCCCGACGAGGCATTGTGCGACGGCAACCAGGCGTTGCTGCCGGCTGACTTCGAGCAGCTGGTGAAGGAGTCGAGCAAGATTGCCGCGGCGGTGGGCAGGACGCTCGCCTGACGCGCGCGCCGCCAATAAAATCCCCGAGCTTGCGCCCAGGGATTGAACCTCCACCGCAATGCCGACGAAAGACAGAGCCGATGAACCCTTGGTTCACGTGGGAGCGCAGCCGGTTGGCAACGTTACCACCTCAAAGGGCTGGCTTACCTCGCCGGTGTCCCGGAAACCCGCCCCCAGTTTGGGAAACAGGTTCAACGCTTTACTGTCTTTGCACATCGAACATGGCAGAGGTCGTATCGTCGATGAGCTCGGCAGTATATCGAGCGAACCGAGGAACACAATCTCCAGCTGACACAATGTCCTGACCAGGGCACCCAGGCGAGGGAAGCTGCGGCGAAAAGACCGAACCCGCCCCGACCGCACGTGACCGCGAGCCGTTTGCCGACCCGTCGCGCCGGCACGCTCCTAGGCGCGCAGCGTCAGGCCGCGCTGCGCGAGCGCGGCGACCACACGGTCGCGCGCCCCGAGCACCTCGTCGTCGGTGAGCGTCCGATCGTCGGCGCGGAACTCCAGCCGGAACGCGAGCGAGCGCTTGCCCTCGGGAACGCCCTTGCCCACGAACACGTCGAACAGCTCGACGTCGCGCAGCAGGGCCGGCTCGAGCGATCGCATGAGCCCGGCCAGCGCGCGGATCGTGACATCGTAGCCTGCCACCACGGCGAGGTCGATCTTGACGGCTGGAAAGCGCGGGATCGCCGTGAAGCGCGCACCGGCTCGCGCGCACGTCACGAGCGCACGCAGGTCGAGCTCGGCGATCGCCACCTTGAGCTTGAGCTGCATGCGCTCCGCGATCTCGGGGTGCAGCTCACCAACGCACCCCACGCTCGTGCCGGCCACCAGCACGACAGCGGCGCGCACCGGGTGCAGCCACGGCGGCGGCGCCGCCACCGCGTCGAAGTCGCCCGGACGGCCGACCGCATGCAGCGCTTCCTCGATGCAGCCCTTGAGCGACAACAGAGCCTGATCCGGAGGTGCGCTCGCCGGGCAGGCCTTGAGCGCGCACAGCACGCGCGTCTCGAACGGCAGCGGCGGCTCCGGGCTGCGCTCGGGCAGATAACCCCGCCCGATCTCGAACAGCGCGAACTCGTCGGCGAAGCGTGCGTTGGTATCCGCGAACCGCAGCATTCCCGGGATCAGGGAGCGGCGCAAGCGCGAGGTGTCCGCGGTGATCGGATTGCGCAGTCGCAGGTAATGCGGGTCCCCCTCGGCACCCGCCCAGCGCAGCGACTGATCGTCTGCCATCGAGTAGCCGATCACCTCCGCAAAACCGCAGCGCTGCACGAACGCGTGCGTGAGATCGTGCTCGAGTTCGCGCAGCGGATCGCGCTGCGGCGGGTCGCAGGCTACCCGCGGCAGGATCGCCGGCACGCGCTCGTAGCCGAGCATGCGCCCCACTTCCTCGATCAGGTCGTCCTCGCCGGTGATGTCGCGCTCGCCGCGGAATGACGGCACGGTCACGGACAGCGCCGCGTCGGCAGCCGTCGCGAGGTAGCCGATCGACTCGAGCGCGCCACGAATCTCGGCGACCGGATAATCGACGCCGAGCTTCTTCTGAACGCGCGCCGGCCGCAGCGCGATGACGCGCGGCCGCTCCACGAATGTGCTCGCCTCGGCGTAGTCGCGGTGGACGATGGCCGCGGGCTGCTCGCCCTTGAGCAGGAAGCTGTAGCGACGCACCGCCGTCTCGGCGAGGTTCGGATCGAGGAACTTCTCGAAGCGCGCCACCGCATCGGTGCGCAGGCCGAGCGCCGCCGAGGTCTTGCGCACATTGATCGCATCGAAGGCAGCACTCTCGAGCACGAGCCGCCGCGTGCCAGCGCCGATCTCGGAGCCAACCCCGCCCATGATGCCGGCGATCGCCGATGCCCGCTCCGCATCCGCGATCACCAGCATGTCGGTGGTGAGCGTGCGCCGCACGTGATCGATGGTCTCCAGCGCTTCACCAGCATGCGCGCGCCGCACGACAATGCGGTCGCCGCGCAGGCAGTCGCGATCGAACGGGTGCGTCGGCTGCCCGATCTCGAGCATGACGTAGTTGGAGAGATCCACGGCCAGGTTGACCGGTCGCAGCCCGCACGCCCGCAGACGCTGCGGGATCGTGCCGCGCGATGGCACCGTCGCCACGCCCTCGACACACAGCGCGAGGTAGCGGCGGCACAGCCTGGGATCG
This sequence comes from Planctomycetota bacterium, assembly GCA_046349655.1. Taxonomy (GTDB): domain Bacteria; phylum Planctomycetota; class B15-G4; order B15-G4; family JAXMBY01; genus JAXMBY01. The sequence goes on along the minus strand of JAXMBY010000040.1, from coordinate 3,642 downwards.
TCGACCGTGACCGGCACCGGACCGGTGCCGCCGGTCAGCTGCCGGTCGAGATCGAGCGCGTTCAGCTTGCGCTCGAAGATCGCCGCGAGTTCGCGAGCGAAGCCGAGATGGCCCCACAGGTCCGGCCGATGCGTGATCGACTTGTTGTCGATCTCGTACACGTGGTCGCGCCGGCCAAGGTGATCGACCAGGCTCTTGCCGACCGGCGCGCAGTCGTCCAGCACCAGGATCCCGTCATGCTCCTCGCCCAGCTCGAGCTCGCGCTCGGAGCAGATCATGCCCTGCGAGCGCACGCCGCGGATCTTGCGCTCCTCGAGCTTGAGCCCGCCGGGCAGCACGCTGCCCACGGGCGCCACCGCGACGTGCTGGCCCGGCGCGACATTGGCCGCGCCGCACACGATCTCGAGCAGCTGCGGACCGGCAATGTTCACCTTGCACACCGACAGGTGGTCCGCCGACGGGTGCGACCTGCGTTCCTCGACCTTGCCGACGACAAGGTCTTCCAGGCCCGCGGCGAGGTTCGTCACGCCCTCGATCAGCGCGGTCTTCATGGTCAGCTGGTGAGCGACATCGCTGGCGGAGATACCGGTGAGGTCGACGAGATCATTCAGCCATTGATGCGAGATCTTCACGGCTCATTCCCCGGGTAACGAGCTCTTCGCGTCAGAACGCGCGCAGGAAGCGCAGGTCACCCGCCATCCGAGTAGCGGATGTCGTTGATACTGTAGAACATCATCGCCAGGCGCTCGATGCCCATGCCGAATGCGAAGCCGGTGAACTCCTCGGGATCGATGCCGCCCGCCTGCAGCACCCTGGGATGCACCATGCCGCAGCCCCACATCTCGATCCAGCCGGTGCCCTTGCAGGTGGCGCAGCCCTGGCCGTGGCAGATGACACAGCGGAAGTCGAGCTCGAAGCCGGGCTCGACGAACGGGAAGTAGTGCGGCCGCAGGCGCACTTCCACCTCGCGCCCGTACAGCTCGCGCAGCAGCGCCGCCATCACACCTTCATGTGCGCCACAGAGATGTCGCGGTCGATCATCAAACCTTCCACCTGATGGAAGGTGTGCTCGTGCGTGGCATCCGGCGTTTCGTAGCGGAACACGCGCCCTGGCGCGACCACGCGCAGCGGCGGCTTGAGGCGCTGCATCGCCCGGATCTGCACGGGCGACGTGTGCGTGCGAAGCACGGCCGTCTCGGTCCAGAACGTGTCCTGCAGGTCGCGCGCGGGATGGTGGCTCGGGATGTTGAGCGCCTCGAAGTTGTAGTACTCCGTCTCCACCTCGGGACCGTCGACGACGCTGAAGCCCATCGATTCGAAGATGCGCTCCATCCGGCGCCGGGTGGTGGCCATGGGATGGTAGTGACCGCGCATCGGCCGCTTGCCGGGCTGGGTGGGATCGAAGTCCTTGCGGGTGAGGTCTTCCGTGATGCGCGCGCGATCGAGGGCCTGGCGCGCGCGCTCGATCGCCGCGGCGATGGTGTCCTTGGCCTGGTTGGCGCGAGCGCCAACTGCCTTGCGCGCCTCGACCGGCAGCGAGGCAACCGAGCGCAGCAGCCCGGTGAGCGTTCCCTTGCGGCCGAGCACGCGCACCTCGATGTCGCGCAGCACATCGACCAGCGCCGCGCTCTGCACCTGATCGAGGGCCTGGCTCTCGAGAACCTCGATCTCCTTCACCAGGTCCGCCATGGATGTGTCGCTCGTGCTGTCGCCACCTCGCACCGAGCCGGGTGGCGATGGTCCTCAGGCGAGGGCTGTCTGTGCTTGCTTCACCACCTCGTCGAACGCGGCCGGGTCGCGAATCGCCATCTCCGCGAGCATCTTGCGGTTCAGATCGATCTTGGCCTTGATGAGGCCGCGGACGAAGCGGCTGTAGTTGATGCCGCGGGCGCGAACCGCGGCGCTGATGCGCGTGATCCACAGCGCGCGGAAGTCACGCTTGCGATCGCGCCGGTCGCGGTACGCGTACACGCCTGCCTTGAACGACGATTCCTTCGCCGTCTTGAACAGCGTGCGGCGACCGCCGACGTAGCCCTCGACGCGCTTCAGGAGTCGTTTGTGGCGCCGCTTGGTGGCGACATTGTTGGTTGCCCTGGGCATGGTATTCTCCGAGTGGCTGGACGGCTGCTACTGCGCTGGCGCGAGCAGCATGCGCATGGTCTTGCCGATCTTCCCGGTGAGTATCCCCGCCTTGCGCAGGTGCCGGCGGCGCTTGGCGTTCTTGCTCGACATCAGGTGGCGGCGGAACGCCTTGTTCCTCTTGACCTTGCTGGTCTTGGTCAGGCGCATCCGCTTCTGCACGGATTTCTTGGTCTTGAGCTTGGGCATGGCTCCGAGGCCTCACTGCTTCTTGTCTCTGGGTCTGGGTCGGGTCGGCGACGCATCCTCACGCCTTGGTCAGCAGCATGGTCATGCGCTTGCCTTCCATCTTCGGCGCCCGCTCCACCTTGGCGACGTCCTCGAGCCCCTTCATGAACTCTTGCATCACCTCGCGGCCGACGTCGATGTGGGCCATCTCGCGGCCCTTGAAGATCATGTTGAGCTGCACCTTGTCGCCTTCCATCAGGAAGTCGCGCGCCTGCTTCCGCTTGACGTCCACGTCGTGGTCGCCGATCTTCGGCCGCAGCCGGATCTCCTTCAGGTGCACCACGTGCTGCTTGCGTCTGGACTCGTGCTCCTTCTTCTTCTGCAAGTACTTGAACTTGCCGTAGTCCATGATCTTGCACACCGGTGGTCGCGCGTCCGGAGACACCTCGACCAGGTCGAGGCCCTTCTCCAGGGCAATGCGCTTGGCGTCGATGGTGTCGACGATGCCGAGCTGCTGTCCGGCGTCATCGATCAACCGGACCTGCCGGATGCGGATCATCTCGTTGATGCGGTACTGGTGGACTGTCGTAGCTCCTTACCTCCTCGAATGAAACAGCTCGATTCGGAGACGACGCAAAGGCCATCGCGCGTCGCCTTGCTCGCCCGCGAAGGACGACACTCGATAGCCTTCTCGAAGACGCTGCTCAGCCGAAGCGGCTCCTGCGTGAGCCCTCAGGCCTTGGCGTCGATCCTCCCCTTCAGGAGGGATGCGAGCGCCGCGAGGGTCACCGACCCCTGGTCACCGACCTTGCGTTCCCGCAGCGAGAGGGTCTGGTTAGCCGTTTCGCGCTGGCCGATTATAACTGCGTAGGGGACCCTTTCAAGCTCGGCCTCGCGCACCTTGAAGCCAATCTTCTCGTTGCGGTGATCGACCTCGGTCCGGATGCCGATCGCCCTCAATTCGGCCGCCACCTGGTCCGCGTACGCGGCCTGATTGTCGGTCACGGTGAGGACCTTCACCTGCAGCGGCGCAAGCCACAGCGGGAAGTCCCCACCGGTGTGCTCGATCAGGATGCCGATGAACCGCTCGAGCGAGCCGAGCATGGCGCGGTGGATCATCACCGGCCGGGTGTGCTTGCCGTCGGCGCCGATGAAGTTGAGGTCGAACCGCTCGGGCATCATGAAATCGAGCTGGATCGTGCCGAGCTGCCATTCCCGATGCAGCGCATCGAACACCCGGAAGTCGATCTTGGGGCCGTAGAACGCGCCATCGCCTTCCTTGATCCGGTAGGCTTGCCCGCTCGCATCGAGCAGGCGCTTGAGCGTGAGCTCGGC
>JAXMBY010000039.1:0-64648 GCA_046349655.1 Planctomycetota bacterium | reverse complement strand
GCGGCGATGCTCGCCGTGGCGGATGCCGAGCGCCGCTTCGACACGCGCAGCATTCGCCTGTGCGTGTCGGCCGGTGAGGCGCTGCCGCCGGCGCTGTGGCATGCCTGGCGCGAGCGGTTCGGGACCGAGATCCTCGATGGCATCGGCTCGACCGAGATCCTGCACATCTTCATCTCCAACCGGCCGGGTCGCTGCCGGCCCGGCAGCAGCGGCGAGCTCGTGCCGGGTTACGAGGCGCGGATCCTGGGCGAGCAGGGTCACGACGTCGCCGACGGCGACACCGGCGACCTGTGGATCAAGGGCGACAGCACGTGCGCGGGCTACTGGAACCAGCACGCAAAGACCAAGCACACGATCCACGGCGAGTGGATCCGCACCGGCGACAAGTACCGGCGGGACGGCGATGGCTACTTCTGGTATCAGGGTCGCACCGACGACATGCTCAAGGTGTGCGGCATGTGGGTGTCGCCGGTCGAGGTCGAGAATGCGCTGATCGCCCACGAGGCGGTGCTCGAATGCGGCGTCGTCGGTGCCGAGGATGGCGACCGGCTGATCAAGCCCAAGGCATTCGTGGTGCTGAAGGGCGACCGGCGCCCGTCGCCCGAGCTGGCGCAGGAGCTGCAGCAGTTCGTGCGCGCGCAGCTCGCGGCGTACAAGTTCCCGCGCTGGATCGAGTTCGTCGGTGCGCTGCCCAAGACCGCGACCGGCAAGATCCAGCGCTATCGCCTGCGGCAGGGGAGCTGAGCGCGCTCACGCGGGCGGCCGCCGCGTGGCCAGCAAGAGCGCGAGCTCGAGCAAGATCACCAGCACCGCGGAGCCGATCCAGGTGACCGGCTGCGAGGCGAGGCGGTCGTACAGGTCGAGCCCGCTGCGCTCGAGCAGCACCGTGGCGCCGAGCTCGCTCCAGGCGGTCGAGTCGATGTCGACCCGGCGCACCTGCACCGCGTCGGGGTGAAGATCCACCACCACCAGATGGTGCCGTGCGCCGTTTCCCTTCAGGTGCGCACCGGCACCGCCGGTGATGGTCTGCGCGATGCCATCGAGCTCGGTCTGCTCGAAGCCGTGGAAGTGAGCGGCGAACACGTGGTCGACGTGGCCGTGGGTGATGAGCGAGCGCAGCGTCGCCATCGCCGTCGACTGAGCGCCGCTCTGCTCGGCGCGATCCACCTCGCGCTGGCTCTGGTACGGCAGGATCGGGATGTGCGAGAACACCAGCACGCGATCGAGCGGTGCGCGCGCGGCGAGCGCGTCCGCGAGCGCCTCCCTGGCCGCCGCCGGACCATCCTCGCCGCACAGTCCGACGAACAGCGCGTGGCCGAGACGGAACCACCAGTTCGACGAGCCGAACAGCCGCTGGAACTGCTGCGGGTCGTCGTGGTTGCCACGCACCACGGCGAACGCTTCACCGTAGCCGCCGCGACGCAGGTCGTCGAGGAACAGACGGAACACGAGCGGATACGCGTCCTTTACCAGATCGCCGAGCACGATCACGAACGCACAGCCCTGCGCGCGCGCTGCCTGCAAGCACGCCCGGAACACCGCACGGTTGCGCTCCGGGTCGCCCATCACCGCGAAGCGCAGCGGCTCGGGAGCCGCGCCGAGCCGCGCTGGCAACGCCGCCGACGCGAGCGCCGAGCGCGGCAGCGGTGCCTGCGCCACCTCGCGGGCGAGCCACGCGAGCGAGGTGAGTGCATAGGCGCCGAGCAGCACGATCACGACGCCCAGGACGCGTACACAGCGGCGCGCGGTGGGGTACCATACGCGCGTGTTCAGGCATTGCGGCTCGGCCCGCATCGGCTCTCTCGTGACGTCCACCTCTCGTGACCAGATCGTGTTCTGCGCGGTGCTCGCGCTGCTCGCCGTCGCCGGTGTGTGGCGCGCCGAGCTGTGGCTGTACGACGAGCCGCGCGAGGCGGAGCTGGCGCGCGCCGTGCTGCAGAGCGGAGAGTATGGCGTGCCCACCCTCGGCGGGCGACTGTTTCTCGAGAAGCCGCCGCTGTTCACGTGGAGCGTGGCGTGCGCGTGGCGCCTGCTCGGGCGGCCGAGCCTGCTCGTCGGCCGCCTGGTCGCCGCCGCATACGCGAGCCTGGCGCTGATCGCACTCGCCTGGCTGGTGCGGCGATCGCTCGGCAGCGCAGCGGCGCTGGTCGCCGCGGGGGCGCTCGCGACCTGCTGGCGGTTTCACGCCACGTCGCACACCTTGATCCTCGACAACGCGCTGCTCGGTTGCACCACGCTCGCGATCGTGCTCGGCCACGTGGTGATGCGCGAACGGCGACCGTGGCTCGCGGCCCTGTTCGGGCTCGCGCTCGCGCTCGCGTTCCTGAGCAAGGGGCTGGTGGGCGTCGCAGGTGCGGGCCTCACGCTCGCCACCGATCGCCTGCTCGCCCTGGACGCGCGCATTCGCCGCCTGCTCGTGCCGCAGGCGTTGCTCGCGTGCCTGCTGCCCGCCGCGCTGTGGGGATTGGTGATGTACCGCAAGCTCGGTGCGCCGTTTCTCGAGGAGTTCGTGGTCAACAACCACTGGCGGCGGTTGACGTCGGCGTTCCGCGTGAACCCGACGCCGTGGTGGTACTACCTGCAAGGGCTCGCCGGCGGCCTGCTGCCATGGACGCCGCTCGTGCCGTTCGCGCTGGTGCTCGCGCATCGATTGGTGCGGCGCCGGGAGCGCGAGCGCGCTCCCGGCGAACGCGCGCTCGCCGGACTGGCGCTCGCGTGGAGCCTCTCGCCGCTGCTGCTGCTCCAGATCGCGCAAACCCGCTCGCGCACGTACCTCTTGCCGCTCATGCCGGGCTTCGCCTTGATGATCGCTCTCCTGTGGCAGCGGCAGATCGCTCCCCGATGGCTCGCGCCGCACGCTCGCCTCGCGAAGCTGGCCGTGGTGGCCCTCGGCGCCGGCGCGGTCGGCGCGTGCCTGGTGCTCGCGCTGCTCGACCACGACGCGCTCGCGCTCGCCGCGTTCCTGCTCGCGCTCGCCGCCCTGGGCGTGCTGCTCTGCGCGCGACACCAGCCCGCGCGCGCGTCGCTCGCCGCCATCGCCCTGGTCGCTGCGGTGCTGATCGCCGGGCGCGGCGATTGGTTCTCGGCACGCGCGAGCGCGCAGCTGTCGATCGATCCGATCGTGCGCGCGGCGTGGCAGCAGGCCGGCACGCGCCAGCTCGTGCTGTGGCGCCCGCACAATTCCTGGAGCGGTGCGTTCGCCTTCGCCGCCGATCGCGAGGTGCCGGAGATCTTCGCCGCCGACGAGTTGCTGGCGCGGCTCACCGGCGGCGCGGCCGTGGTGGCGCTGGCCGAGGAAGGCACGCTCGAAGAGCTGCCGGCGCAAGCGCGCGCGCGGCTCGCGCTCGAATGGCGCGCCTCGGCGAACCGCCGCACGTTCGTGCTGGTGCATGCGCGCTGAGCTGGCTCACTCGCACCGCGAGGCGCGGCCGGGCATCACGTCGACGTCGAGATCGAGCCTGAGGGCACGTTCGGAGCTCATCGTTCCCGTGTCGGCGGCATCAGGTCGGGAGGGGTCCAAGGGGTCCACACGTCACCCGTCACTGAACCGACACGGTGACGTCATTGGTCTCGCTGACCACGCCCGATGCACCGGCACCGTACCCTCGGAACGTGATGTCCAGCGGACCGAGGCCCGGTGGGACGATGCCAGAAAGGACCAAAGTGCCATTGCTGCCGAACACATCAGCCAGGACGAGCATCGAGAAGGGAGCACCGTCCAGGGCCACGATCCACAGGGAAGCGTAGTTGCCGGCCAGGCTCTTGTAGGTCGTGAGCGTCAGTATCTGACCGCTGGGAACCACCCTGGGCTCGGCGTCGAGTGTGAGCTCTGGGCCACAAAGAAAGACGTCATACGCCTGATTCGTATCCTCCGGCACGATGGGTTTCTCGCTCGAGAACGTCACGTACCGGCCATCCGCGGATATCGATGGGTAACCCGTGAAACCCAGCTGGATGTCGACGGCTCGGAATGGCTTCGTGCTCACGAGCGTCGTGGATCGCGTGCGGCGATCGTGTACGAACACGTCCCTGCCGTAATCGCCGTCGTTCCAGGCGAGGTTGTTGGCCCAGCTGGCGAACGCGACGTAGCGGCCGTCCGCCGAGATGGACACGAACTCGCTGTTCCAGTCCCCCTCGCGTCCCGCCGAGTTCACACTCACCCGCGTCGTCTCGCCGGTCACGCAATCGTGTACGAACGCGTCACTCGAAGAGTTCCTGTCATCCGGAACGAGATCGCGAGATACGCTCTCGAAGGCGACGTACCGGCCGTCACCCGAAATGGATGGGCCCTCGCCCCCACCATTCGCTTGATGGCCAAGAGAGTCCACGCTCACCCGGGTCGTTTCGCCGGTCAAGCGGTCGTGCACGAACACGTCGAGACTCGAGTTGGTGTCAGCTGCTACGAGGTTGTCAGCATAACTGAAAAAAGCAACGTAACGCCCGTCCGCGGAGAGTGCGGGAGCCTCGCTGCGGTCGTCTGCCTGAGCACCAGATGAGCTTACGCTCACCCGGGTCGTTTCGCCAATCAGCCGGTCGTGCACGAAGATATCGTCTTGCCCATTGGTATCGCCAGGGACCAGATTCGCAGCGGTGCTATCAAATGCCACAAAACGACCATCAGCAGAAGGTACGCATTTCGCTGTCAAGCCATCTGTCTGATTGCCGGATGAGTCCACGCTCACACGAGTCGTCTCTCCGGTGACGCGATCGTGTACGAAGACGTCGTCTTGATGATTTGTGTCGCCAGGTACCAAATTCGATGCGTAGCTGTCAAATGCGATGTATCTTCCATCGGCTGATATTGATGTAAACGCACTGAAGTTGTTTGCTTGCTTGCCGGCCGAACTCACGCTGACCCGGGTCGTTTCGCCCGTCAAGCGGTCGTGCACGAAGATGTCGATCTGCCCATTCGTGTCGCCCGGAACGAGATTCGACGCATAGCTATCGAATGTAACAAATCGGCCATCGGCAGACACCTGACCTCCGCTCCACACCTCGCTGTCGTCGTTTCCCTGGCTGCCTCCTGAGTCGACGCTCATGCGGGCCGTGATGCCGAACGGGCGGGTTGAATGCTGCGCGCCCAACGGACTCGCGGCAGCAAGCGCAACGCCCAGGACGGATGCCGCGACGAATCCTCGTATCTTTCGGTCACGTTGTACGTTCATGTGGATGCCTTCGGAGAGGAGGCCATCGAAACTGAGAGCCAGCCCTCTGCCAAGCGTGAATAGGCGTCTCGGAGTCAAGAGTGCCACCAGAGGCACCCGTGGGACAGGAATTCTGGCCAAGATCATGGGTGGCGAGCAAGCGCCAGCTGGAGGTCGCGCGACGGCTCGCTGTGCGCGTTCTCCGTGGCGCATCTCGTACCGCGGGCAGGAGGAGACCCTGCTCGGCGACGTAATCATGGTGGGGCGCGTTCGTGCTCCTCGCGATCGGGCGTGCGCGCGCCGGGCGGCAGGGCGGTCCAGCGGACGCGTACGAACCGCGGCCAGTACAGCCGTGCATCGGCCGCGACCTGCCAGAAGTCGAGCGAGTTCGCGACGTAGCTCACGACCAGCGTGTCCGCGTGCGAGAGCACGGCATGCGCCTTTGCCGCGTAGCAGAAGATGCGCTGATCCCAGCCTGCCTCGGGACACTCGTACAGCACGACCGCCTTGGACCAGGGCCCGGTCGGCGATCGCGCCGCGCGCGCGACGATGCGTGGCGACATGCCATTCTCGGTGCACACCGCGAGGTACACGCCCGCGGCCTCGTGCCAGGTGACGGACAGCTCGTTCGCCATGCCGTCGCAAACAGGCGCGGCGCGGCGGAAATCACGGCCCCAGCGTCCGCTCCCTTCGAAGAACTCCCAGCTCGACCACTGGTCGAGCGCTGCGGGCGGCACCCGCGCGACCACGAGCCGCTTGCCGCCGAGGCGGTGGCGATCCTCGTCGATGCCGTAGACATAGAGCCAGCCGTGGTGCTCGAGGATGGCCGCGCCGAACGCGATCTCGCGGTCGGGTGTGTGGTCGGCGAATGGCACCTGGCAGGCGCGCGGCTGCCAAACGGCGAGCGGCGCGTCGGGGTGCTCGACCGTGACCAGCGCCGATCCCACCGCACGAAAGCCGAACACGGTGCCGGCCGCCGTGCGCTCGATCTCCGCGGCGAATGCCTGCAGCCCGCGCGGCGTGCGCACCCCTGCTTGCAACCAGTACCAGCGGCCGCTCGCCGGCTCGGGCTGCACGAACGCACGCGGCTGCACCTTGCCATCGGCGCTCGCGGTCTGCGGAACAACGAACTGCACGAGCGCGTCGCTGCCGAGCCCGGACTGCACGGCGACCGCATTGTTCACGATCGTGGCGTCGATGCGGCGGCCGCCGGCGATGCGTCCGACCCAGGAGTCGCTGAACAGCCAGGCGACGCGATCGTCCGAGAGTTGCACCGAGTACACGCCGTCGCCGCCGGTCCATCCTTCGGTGCGCTGGAACCGCGCGTCGAGATCGGCTGCGGCGTGTGCCTCGAGCACGAGGATTCCGGGCGGCAGCGTGGGCGACGACTCGCAGCCGAGCATGCCGATCAGGAAGGCGAGCGGTCGCGTGCTTCTCGGAATGCATGCCCGTGATCGAGCAGCCAGCCAGGCGCTGAGCATGATGGGCGCGGCCGTTGTCATGCGAACCGGGGGCGATGAGGATCGTGCGCCGGGGCAGAAGCACCCGGCGCCGGCCCGAGCGTATCAGGCGCCGCCGGGCTTGCCAATGCCGCGACCCTCCATCGCGCGCCTGCAAGCACCGTGATGCCGAGCCGTCGCCGGCACGAGGATTGCATGCTCAGCGGCTACCACACGTGGGTCCCGCTGCCGTTGTTTTCAGCAAAAGGAAGGCAAGACCATGAAGCTCAGCACGATGACCTCATGCCGATGCGCAGCGCTCGCGATGCTGCTGGGATCGATCGCCGGCATCGCGATGGCACAACCGGTCCAGACACCGCCCGCCACGAGCAAGGAGCAGACGCGTCCTGCCGCGCTCGGCACCGCGACGCTCACCGCGCGCTTGATCGAGAGCGAGAAGGCGGCCATGCACGGCGGCGCGTGCGTGGAGGTGCAGGTTGCGGGTGTCCAGCTGATCGATCCCGCCACGGTCAACGAGAAGCCGCGGGATGGCGAGGGCCACTTGCACTATCAGATCGACGATGGTCCGGTGGTGGCGACGACCGCGACCAAGCTCGCATTCCACGACTTGAAGCCCGGGCCGCACAAGCTCAAGGTGATGCTCGCGGCGAACGACCACACTCCGCTCGGCCCCATGCAGGAGCTGACCATTGCCGGCGACGTGAAGATCGGCGCCGCCGAGCACGAGCAGCACGGCGAGAAGGGTGAGGCGGAGAACAAGGGCAAGGCTGGCGACACCCTGGCGCTGGCCAAGGAGAAGCCGTCGCTCACCGCCAAGCTCGTCGATGCCGAGAAGAAGGCAAAGACCAAGGCGGCGACGGTCGAGGTCACGGTCGGCGGCGTCAGTCTCGCGGACCCGTTCGGCGCCGGCGAAGCCAGGCCCGGGCAAGGCCACCTCAACTACCAGATCGACGACGGGCCGGTGGTCTCGACGGCGATGAAGAAGCTCAGCTTCCACGAGCTTCGCTCCGGCAACCACAAGATCAGGGTGTCGCTCAGCACCGGCGAGCACGAGTCGCTCGCTGCCGAGCAAACGCTCGAGGTGACGGTGCCGTGAGCGTGCGGCCATCGTGACGGTCATTGCGACGCGGTAGTTCTTGCATCGCTGCGTCGCAGCCGTGTAGTTCCTGCCCACGCGCACGTGATCACGTGTGCGTGGGCGCACGCTATTTCGGCGCCGGGGTGCGGGTCAGCAGCACCGGATAGGAGAAGCCGTAGCGCTCGCGCGCGTCGGCTGCGAGCGCGGTGACGAAGCCCTGCAGCGAGTCGTTGCCGCGCACCAGCACCAGCCGATGGAAGTGGTCCATGCCGCGGCTCAGGTCGCTGCCCGGCAAGCGTCCGCCGAACCAACCCATCAATCGATCGCCGTCCCGCATCACCGAGTTGAGCAAGGTCGCGTGCTCGATGGGCAGGGCACCGGTGAAGAACGAGGCCAGGCCATCGTCGGCGAACGTCGCGCGCACAAGGCCATCGCTCTCGAACACGAGCGCGATCGGCACGCGCACCTCGGGCGTCGTGATTTCGCCCGCCCACTTGCCGAGCCATTCGGCGCTGGCCGAGTACGGCTGGAACCGCGCCGTGTCGGCTGGCGAGCGAGCCGTGTGCGCCGGCAGCACCGCGCGGATCAGTGCGTCCGCGAGGCTCGTGCACAGCTCTTGGCGGAAGGCGTTGAGCAGCACCACGCACGCCGCGTCGTGCTCCGGCAGCTGCTTGATCGCTGCGCTCGCGCCGAAAGCGCCGCCCTCGTGCCAGACGATGCGATGTCGCTCGGGGTCGTCGGTCAAGTACCAGCCAAAGCCGTAGCGGGCGCCGTCGTAATAGTGGTAGGCAGCCCCTGGCTCGAAGCCGCTCTGCATGCGCGCGATCGAGTCGTGCTCCAGGACCTGGCCTTGACCCTGCGCCCGGTGCTCGAGATGCATCAGCGCGAACACGATCAGATCGTGCGCGGTCGAGAAGCCATCGCCAGCACCCGGCGTGTCGGTGAGGAAGTGCGGGGCCGGTCGGCCGCGCGCATCGTACGCGGTGGCGACGGTGTGGCTCGTTGCCGGCGGCAGCGAGATGGTCGTGCTGGTCATCCCGAGCGGCGCGAACACCGCATCCTGCAGGAACTGCGCGAGCGGACGCTCGCTGGCGGCGGCGATCAGCTCGCCGAGGATGCCGTAGCCCAGGTTCGAGTACTCGAACTGTGCGCCGGCGGGGAAGACGGTGACGCCGTAGCGCCTGATGGTGGCCGCGAACGGCGCCGGCGCGAGGCGCTCGTCCGGATAGAACAGGTTCAGGTAGGTGGGCAGGCCCGAGGTCTGGTTGAGCAGGTGCCGCACGGCCACCTTCGCCTCGGCTCCATCGACGGTCCTGAGCGCGAACGGTCCGTAGTTCGCGACGCCCTCGTCGAGATGGACGAGGCCCTGCTCGACCAGCACCATCACCGCGGTCGCGGTGAGCGGTTTCGTCACCGACGCGAGCGCATACACGGTGTCCGGCGTGGCCGCGAGCAGCGCCTCGCGGTCGGCCCAGCCGAACGCCGCCTCGAACACGATCCTCCCGCCCAGCGCCACCGCCACCGAGGCCGATGGGATCGAGCCGTTCTCGACTGCGGTGCGGATCGTGCCCGCCACCTGGTCGAAGCGTGCGTCGGTGACGCGAATCGACTGCGGCGGATCCGATCGCGCCATCGGCTCGGCAGCACGCGCGGTGACCGAGCAGGCGATGCCGGCCAGGAACAGAGCGCGCGCGTTCATGCAGGCCTTTCGTGCTGATCGGGGCTCGCCGGCATCGGTGGCACGCGAGCATTCATGACAGCGAAAGGTGGCGGTGATGTCGAGGGCTCGTGAGACGGGCTGGCCCGGCATACCGCGAGGCGGTGCCATGCACGCAGCGGCACCGCCTCGCGACGTCGTCGCTCGGGACGAGTGGAGTCAGCTCTTCGCCACGTCCTTCGAGCTCACGTCGATCGTGATCATGAAGCCGTTGGTGCCCTTGAACTCGAACGCGCGGTCGCCCTCGCGATAGGCCTCGACCTCGTTCTGCATGAGCAGGAAGCCGTCGTTGCGCGGTACGCCCCAGTACTTCAAGTTCTTGATCACGATCGGGTCGTCGGTGTTGCCCTGGTTGCGCTTGAGCGTGACCTCGGCGGTCTTGCCGCCGTTCAGTGCGGCATGCGCCTTGTCCTTGTCGGCCGCCCACTCGATCGCGCCTTCCTTCACCTCGAACGAATCCCACTTCACCGGATAGACGTGGCCGAGGATCGTCGACAGCGCCTCGCGCTGCTCCTTGGTCGCCGACGGCTCCACCGTGAGCACTGCCCAGACCGCCTTGCCCTTGGCGAAGTCGCCGCCGAGGTCGCCGGCCACCCAGAACTTCACGCCATCGAGCTTGGTGCTGCCGTAGCTCCCGTGATTCACGCGGTAGGCATTGTTGAACCGGCAGTAGTGGCCGCTGCCGCCGTGTCCGGCGTGCGCGTCGTGCCCCTCGTGTCCGGATGGCGCTGCCGGCTCGCCCTGGAAGTAGCACTGGCAGAACATCGGGCAGCTGCACGCCTCGATGATGGTGGCGTTGAACGACCAGTCCTTCGCCGCGCCTTGTTCGGCAGTGGCGCTGGTGGTCGTGAACCCGAGCAGCAACGGCAGTGCAATGCGGAGAACGCACAGCATGATCGACCTCCTATCGCTGGAATGTGACAACCGGTCCTGCAGGCTAGCAGCTGCGCCCGCACGGCACAACCCGCATGAAGATGTAGGTGAACGACGATCACTGTCAAGGGCGGACCTGCACGCGCAGGGGCTGGCTGACCGTGGCGTGCACCGTCACCCACAGCTCGTTCGCGGCAGCGTCGAGCGAGACGAACGCGCCGCAGTCCGCGGCATCGGTGTTCACGGTGAGATCCTTGCCGCCAGCCGTGATCCGCGGCAAGTGGCCCACCGTGTAATCCTGGATCGCGAAGATCGGGTTGGCGACCGGTTGCTGATCGGCCGGCGTGAAGGTGAACGCGACCGCGCTGTTGCTGGCGCGCAGGAAGTGAGCGGCGTAGGTGTCGTTGTAGCCGTTGGCGATGTCCTTCGTCTGCGACGCGCCCGGTCCCCTCGGCACGCGGCTCACGAGCGAGCCCGGGTCCACGCCGTCGATCCTCGCCGCGGCGAGGGCAGTCACCGCCTTGATCGCCAGCGCCACGTCGCCGTCGCGATCGCACGCGCCGCTCCCTGGGTCGAAGCGGCACTTCGGCCCGAGCACGATGAACGTGGCGTACGAGCGATCGCCGCGGCCGTCGGCGCTGCCCGAGTAGTCGAACCGGTCGAAGCTCGAGGCGCCGAGCCAGCCGTACGGCGATCCCCACGCGATCAGCTTGGTGCTGGTCGGCTCGTCGAGCGGCTTGCCGGCGCTCGGATCCCAGTCGAAGTTCATCAGCTGGTATGGCCAGCCAGCCACGCACGGCATCACGTACATGCGGTCGTCGCCGAGGCCCGTGCAGTCCCCTTTGTCTGGATAGGCATCGGCCGACGTGCTGCCGCGCTCGCGCCCGAACACGCGGTCGGGATACCCCATCTCCTTGTCCCCGGTGCGGGTCTGCACGATGCCGATCTCGGCATTGGCATTCGCCGCCCAGGCGCGCGTGAAGCACACGTCGTTGGGCGTGTCGTAGGCAAAGGCGGAGTTCATGGTGAGCGGCGAGCTCGTGGTGCTGAACTGCAGGCCGAAGTCGCCCCAGCTCACGCCGCCGATCGCGTCGCCTTCCTGCCGCGTCGCCGCGCCATCGAAGTTGAGCGAGCCGTATGGACCGCGCGTGTCCATGCGATAGTCGTCGAAGTCGACCCCGTTCGGATTGACCGCCTCGCCGGTCTTCCAGGTGACCGCCCACACCGGATGGTCGCGCCCGGTCGCGACGAACCACTCGATCACCACCGGCAGCTTGATGCCGCGACCGCCGCCTTCCTGATCGCGGTCATAGAGCAGCTCCACGTGGTGGATCGCGTGGTGGGCGCCGGCGAAGACCGTGGTCGCCACCATGGTCGGCGCGTTCGCCTTGCCGAGCGGCGAATTGCCGGTGAGCGTGGTGCGACACGACGTAGCCGAATCCCTCGTGGCCATAGGCGTCGTCGTTGGCGCTGCGCGTGACGACCTGCGTGTTGTCGTCGAAGCTGAAGTCGTACTGGTACAGATACGCGCCCAGCACCAGCGTGCGGTCCGCCAGGCGCGAGTCCTTCCAGGTGATCACGCTCACGTGGTCGGCCGGCGGCGCCACGCCTTCCGGGTCGTTGCGGCTGCCACCGGTCGAGACCTCGATGCTGTTCGCCGAAGTGGCGATGCCCGAGTCGCCGTTGCCGCCCGAGCCGCCGCTGTGGCAGCTGGTGCCGGCGATGAGCGATGTGGCGACGAGCACTCTGGCCGTGACGCAGAACTGCTGGCTCATGAGCGATCCTTGGTGGAGAGGGCGACTCTCATAGCGCTGTGCCGCGAGGATTGCCACGAAATCGTCGGTGCGGGCGAGCGCAGTGGTGACTCGCGCGATCGTCAACCACGCTCGCTCGCCACCGGCGGCACCTGCTTGGCGCCGATCCGCTCGATGTGGATTCGACCCCACTCGCAGATGGCGCGCAAGGCGCGCTTCAGCGACTGGCCGTAGTCGGTGAGCGAGTACTCGATCCTGGGCGGCACGGTCGGGTACGCGCGCCGCGCGACGATGCCGTCCCGCTCCAGCTCGCGCAGCTGCTGCGTCAGCACCTTCTCGGTGATGCCGGGGATCGCGCGGCGCAGCTCGGCGAAGCGGTGCGTGCGCTGGTTGAGCCACCACAGGATCACCGGCTTCCACTTGCCGCCGAACACGTCGATCGCCGCCTCGACCGGACAGTGGTAAATCTTGCTGCGCATCGCTCGCCTCCGCGCACGATCCCCTGGGTGGGTGCCTTACCTCGTCGTGCGTACTTGATGCGCCATCAGTACCTGCTTCCATGGACGATTGGAATCGACGTCCAGCAACGAATCTCGCAAGGAGCATGACATGAAGATCGGCGTTCTCGGATCCGGCGATGTGGCGCGCACGCTCGGCAGCGGCTTGCTGCAGCACGGCCACGAGGTGACGATGGGATCGCGCGAGCCCAAGAAGCTGCAGGACTGGGTGAAGCAGAACTCAAGCGGGCGCGCGCAGAGCTTCGCCGATGCGGCGAAGTTCGGCGAGGTGCTCGTGCTGGCGGTGAAGGGCAGTGCGGCGAGCGCCGCGCTGCGCGCCGCGGGCGCGGCGAACCTCGCCGGCAAGGCCGTCATCGACGCCACCAATCCGATCGCCGATTCGCCGCCGGTGAACGGCGTGCTCAGGTTCTTCACCAGCCTCGACGAGTCGCTGATGGAGCGGTTGCAGCGCGAGTTCGCGGGCGCGCGCTTCGTCAAGGCGTTCAACTCGGTCGGCCATGCGTTGATGGTGAACCCGCAGTTCAAGGGCGGCAAGCCGACGATGTTCGTGTGCGGCAACGACGACGCGGCGAAGCGCGCCGTCACCGCGATCCTCGATCAGCTCGGCTGGGAGGCGGCCGACATGGGCAAGGCCGAAGCGGCACGCGCGATCGAGCCGCTGTGCATGCTGTGGTGCATCCCGGGTCTCCTGCGCGACCAGTGGACGCACGCGTTCAAGCTGCTCACGTGAGGTGAGCAAGGACCGCGCTCACGCGCCGGCCGGCACCACATAAGGCGTCCGGTACTCGCGCGTGAGCATGCGGTCGGCCTCGGCGTCGCTCGCGAAGCGCTCGTGCGCGCCGTCGAACGTGAGCGTGCGCCCCAGCCGGTACGAGATGTTGGCGAGGTGCGGGAGCACGCTCGAACGGTGGCCTTCCTCGATGTCGCAGGTGAGGTCTGCTCGCTTGCCGCTGCGCAGCGCGGCGATGAAGGTCTCGTAGTGGTTGCCGCCGCCGGCGCCGGCGAGGTTTGCCGGGTCGGCCGACGGCTCGGCGGTTTCGGAGCCCGGCCCGGGCTCGTTCTTGCGGCCGAAGAACGTCTTCCACGTGCTGCCGTTCAGGTGCATCCAGCCCTTGGTGCCATAGAACAGGTTGCCGACCAGGATGCCTTCCTCGGCATTGGTGAACAGGCCGCGCACCTCGAACTGCAAGAGCTTGCCGCTCGCGTACTCGAACACGGCGCTCTGCGTGTTGGGCGTTTCCTGATCGGAGTCCCATGCGAAGTAGCCGCCCATCGACGCGACCTTCACCGGATGCGATGCCTCGTTCAACCCCCAGCGGGCGATGTCGAACTGATGCGGTCCCTGGTTGCCGATGTCGCCGCAGCCGTAGTCCCAGTGCCAGTGCCACTCGTAGTGGAAGCGATTGCGGTTGAACGGACGCTCGGGCGCGGGGCCGAGCCACAGATCGTAGTGCACGCCCGGCGGTACCGGCTCGTCCGGGTGGCGGCCGATCGAGTCGCGCGGCTTGAAGCACAGCCCGCGCGCGAGGAACACGTCGCCGATCCCGCCGTCGTGCAGGAACTGCATCGCGCGCCGCACGTTCGTGAGCGAGCGATTCTGGAAGCCGACCATGACCAGCCGGTCGTGCTTGCGCGCCGCCTCGACCATGCGGCGTCCCTCGGCGACATTGTGCGAGCACGGCTTCTCCACGTAGACGTGCTTGCCGGCCTGGCACGCCCAGATCGACGCCAGCGCGTGCCAGTGATCCGGCGTGGCGATGGTCACCGCGTCGATCTCCCGGTCGTCGAGCGCGCGGCGCAGATCGTGCTCGGTGCTGGGCAGGACGGCCTGCACTCCCTCCAGTCCCTTGAGCGCGTTCGCGAACAGGTTCTCGTCCACGTCGACGATCGTCTTCACCCGCACGTTCGGCAGCGCGGCGAACCCTTTCAGGTGGTCCGCGCCGCGGCTGCGGACGCCGATCACCGCGAGCTGGACGCGGTCGTTCGCGCCCAGGATGCTGCGGCTGGCCCGGGCCGTCCTCGGCAGGGTCGTGGCCGCCACCAGCCCGGCGACGGCGCGGCCGCTCTGGATCAGGAAATCGCGGCGTGTCGTGGCCCTGCTCGATCGAGCTCTCATCGCTTGCCTCCCTCACCCTCGTCCAGGGCAACGATCCACACATTGCGGAAGCGCACCGCCGCGCCGTGGTCCTGCAGCAAGATCGGGCCGGGCTCGGGGCCCTCGGCCTCGCCCGCACCAGTCTTCGCCTGGAGCTCGACGTCGTCGTGGATCAGGACGCCGTTCTGGCGGACGCTGATGCGCGCGTTCGCGACCTTCACGCTCGCGCCATCCCGCGTCTCGAAGCGCGCGGCGTGAAAGACGATGTCGTAGGTCTGCCATTCACCCGGCGGCTTGCAGGCATTGCGATCGGGCGCGCGCTGGCGGTAGAGCGCGCCGCAATCGCCGCTGCCCGACTCGAGTCCGAACGAGTCGAGGATCTGCACCTCGTAGCGGCGCTGCAGGTAGACGCCGCTGTTGCTGCGCTCCTGATGGGCCGCGCCCGCCGACGCCGGCGGCACGTTGAACTCGACGTGCAGCCGGAAATCCCGGTAGCGCGCGCGCGTCAGGATGCTGCCGGTCCCGGGAACGATGGTCACGACGCCGTCCGTCTGCGTCCACTTCACCTCGCTGCCGGCGAGCGGCTGCCACTGCGCGAAGCCCGAACCGTCGAACAGCACGGTGGCGTTCTTCGGCCGCTCCTCGCCCGACGCGAGCGAAAACGTCGCGACGCTCAACAGCAGGCTGCACCTGAGCGTGATCATCGCGCTTCCCCTGCGCCCGCCGCATCCATCTGCCGCTGCAGCGTCGCGACGGCTCTCGGCAGCTCCTTCGCGACGTCGTCCCAGCGGCACTCGATCGACACGCGCCGCACGTCGCGCGCGCGCTGCAGCTCGCGAAAGTAGGCGCTGAAATCCTCGCCGCCGTGACCCGGCGGCCGGCGGTCCTGCTTCTCGGCGATGTGCACGTGGCAGAGGAGAGATGCGGTCCTGGCGATCGAATCGGGCGGCTCGTCCATCTTCAGCACGTGGTAGAGATCGGCCATCAAGCGGATGCGCGGATGGCCGACGGCGGTGACGATCGCCGCGCCCTCGATCAGCGTGTTGATGAAGTTGGTCTCTTCCTTGTTGAGCGGCTCGATCGCGACGGTGATCGCGTGGCGCTCGGCGAGCGGCCCCATCTTGCCGAGCAGCGCGCGCATCTGCTCCTCGGCCCGGGCGCGCTCGAAGCCGCGGGAATGGTGCGCGAGCCGCTCGATCCGGAAGACGATGGTCTCGATGCCCACCGCGTGGGCGCGGCGGAACGCGGTCTCGGCGAACCGCAGCACGCCGTCGTGGTTCGCGTCCGGCCCGACCGACTTGAGCGAGCCCGGCAGGAAGCTGTTGGCGGCGCGGATCGGCAGCGCGCAGGCTTTGAGGAGCGCCTCTTGCTTCGTGAATTCCGCGTCGCTCTTGTCGGCGACGAGCGCGGCCACCCCGACCTCGACGTAGCTCGCGCCGCCCGCGCGCAGCTCCTCGCCGCGATCGGCGCCCGCGCACACGCCGATCTCCCAGCGCGAACGACCGGGCCTGGGCGGGTCTTTCGCGGGCGCCGCTCGGTCCTGAGCGAACGCAGCGAAACGCGGCAGCGCGGTGCCGGCGAGGGTCGCGCTCACCACGCGCTGCAGGAACGAGCGCCGGCTCGAAGCGAGTTCGCGCATCCTCGGTCTCCTCGTGGGAAGCTGGTCGAAGACGTCACGGTCCCGATTGAACCGCATTGCCTCGCCGAAGGGAAGCTTCCCGAATCCGCGAACCGGTTCTAGAGTCGTCTGCGTTGCGTGAGTTCCGCAACGTCACCGACCCATCAAGAGTGACGACGGGCATCCGCAGCGCCGCGCCGTGTCCGCTGCCTGTCTCGGCACCGGCCGCCGAGGTGTGCGGTGGGCGGCTCTCGCCGGCGCTGCTCGCCTTTTTTCCACCGAGCGCGCGCCGGGCGCACGCACGAGCATCAGGAAGCGACAGTCGCTGCGCCATCACGGGTCACGCGAGAAGCCGCCGCCGCTCGGTCGCCAGCGTGCGCAAAATCCTCCGCTCACGCTGCGATCGTGGGGTAGAGTCTGCTCAACCCCAATCACGCGCACGTGCATTCCGAAAGGTGGCAGATCTCCCCCTATGGCACATCGAAACCGCACCTTCCGACTGGTTCTCGCCGCTCCGCTCCTCCTGCTCTGTGCGCTGGTCACGCTCGCCGACTCGGCGTTCGCCAAGCCGCGCTACTTCGTCATGGAGATCTTCTCGTGGGATCCGATTGGCGATGCGTACGACGCCGAGTTCAAGAGCTACGTCGACGCGTGCGCGGCGAAGGGCTTCAACGTGATCCGCATGGACATTCCATGGGACACGACCGAGCCCGCCATCGGCGTCTACAACTGGACCAAGATCGACCGGCAGCTCGACTACATCGTCAGCCGCGGCCTCAAGCTGATGCTGATCGTCAACACGCGCAACAAGGCGCTGTGGCTGATCGATGCGAAGACCCCGACCGACGGCTACGACTCGTACTTGATGCGGCGCGCCGACGGCTCGGTGCACAAGGGTGCGAACGGCTACACGCTGGGCGGTGTGCCGATCACCTCGTTCGGCACGCTCACGCTCAACAGCGGCTGGGTGCTGAGCAAGATCGCGAGCTTCCATCAGGCGGTCGTGCAGCGCTACCAGCAGCGCTACCCGCGCGGCACCGTGCTCAACTTCATGAGCTGCTTCACGCCCACGCTCGAGGCCGAGTACGATCACATCGACTATCTCGATTTCGGCTCCTTCGCGAAGCTCGAGTACCGCCAGTGGCTGCAGCAGCGCTACGGCAACATCCTGGCGCTCAACTCGAAGTGGCGCACTGCCTACGTGAGCTTCGCGCAGATTGATCCATACGTGAACGCCGGCGCGCCCAAGCCCGACTACGACGTGCGCTACATGGACTGGCAGCGGTTCCGCACGTTCTCGCTGCGGCGGTTCTTCGACACCATGGCGGACACGGTGCACGCGGCCGCGCCGGGCGCCGAGTACGGCATGCAGTTCGGCGGTGCGATGTGGCACGAGCCGTGGAAGCGCGGCATCTACGCCGAGCAGTCGATGACCGCCAAGGCCGACTGGGTCACGGTCGACGGGCAGCAGGCGTTCCCGGCCGCGTTCAACGCCGACGTCAATCGCGCGTCGCTGCGCGGCAAGAAGCTGATGGCCGAGCTGGACGGACCGCACCGCGGCTACACCGACCAGCAGAATCTGACCGCCGGCAAGGCATTCTTCGATCGTGGCTACGACGCCGTCGATCTGGCGAACTGGTCGTTCCGCGGCTTGACCGAGCTGAACGATCCCAAGTGGACGTTCCTGCCGCAGCTCGCGAGCATGGCGCGGGCGCAGGTGCCGACGATCACGCCGGCGAGCACGATCACCATCAGCGTGACGGACCTGTACGCATTCCACGACACCTACACGTTCGAGAATCAGGTCATCTCGCGCTGGCTGCAGGCGTCCAGCAACGGCCAGAAGATCATCGACGTGATCTACCAGGACGACCTGCGCTGACGCGGCGGGCCGCGGTCGCAAGCAAGGAGTGTTCGGCCGGCAACGCGAGCCTTGATCGCGTGCCGGCCGATTCGCGTCGCCAGCCAGCACGTGCGTCCACCCCCACCCCGCGATCGGCCAAGGCGCTTGATGCGCGCGTCGGCGTGCGCCTATACTTGCGCTCCTGCCCCGACGTGACTGGCCGCCCCGAACCGAAAAGGGAGGCGCCGTGATCCGCGCGATTGGCTCCGCAGGGATGCTCCGAGGTCTGGTGCTGATCCTGCTCATGGGTTGCGGCAGTGGGGGTGGCGGCGGTGCGGGCGCCTCTGGCCCTCGGGTCAGCTTGATCGACGTGGCATTCCCCGATCCCGCCGATCAGAGCGACGGCGGGGACTGGCGGCCGCCCAACAATGCGTCGCTGATCCAGCGCATCGAGCTCAGGTTCAGCGATCGCGTCGACGCCGAGGACGTGACGTCGTCCGGAATCGACCTGCGCGATGCCGAGACGCGCGCGCAGGTGGCCGCCGACTACGAGGTGGACGGCGCGACCGTGGTGGTGCACCCGTCGCTGCCGATCCGGCCGATCGCGAACCTCGGCGGCGATCACTGGGACCTGGGCGGCGCCGCGCTCGCGCCGCACACGATCTACGAGCTGACCGTTCCGCTCGCCACCGCCGGGGCGATGCCAACACTCGCGAGCATCGCCCCGGACCTGTTCGCGCGCTACGACTTCGAGGCGCCGACGCCGAACGGCAAGATCGGCCGCAACTTCGCCGCCGGCACGCGCGCCGGCACGTTCTCGGTGCGGTGGCGCACGACCGCCAATCCCAATCGCTTCCTCACCGGCTACGAGCCGAGCGTGCCGTCGCTGGTCCTGGTGGCGCCGCTCGATGGCAGCGAGCAGCTCTCGCCCAAGCTGTTCACCGATCCGGAGCGTCGCTTCCCGGAGTTCTCTCCGTACCGGCTGGTGTTCGATCGGCCGCTCGACCCGGCGGCGGACAACGTCGGCGACGACACGTTCGAGCTGATCGGCCTCGCCGACGAGCACGGCGATCCGCCCGCCTATGCGCGGCTCGGCGTGTACGCGCGCATCCTCACGAACCGCTACGATCGGTGCGAGGTGGAGGTGGTGCCGAGCGGCGTGCTGCCGTTCGGACATCGGCTCGGCCTGCGCGTGGCGCGCTCGCTGCGCCAGATCTCCGGCGGCGCGGCGGCGGGCGGCGCCGAGATCGTCAGCGAGTTCACGATCGCCGGCGCCGGCGAGCAGGCGCCGCTGCACGACGTCATGCGCGAGACGTTCGCGGACACGACGCGCCAGGAGACGTCGCGCACCGAGCTCGAGGGCAGGACGCCGGCCGACTGGAATCGCAACGACTCGCACCATCTGCAGTCCGCGTTCGGTTTCCAGGGCGGCGGCGAGCTCGGACCGTTCTTGCCGCTCGCGCCGCGCAGCGGCACGCGCACGATGGTACTCGACACCAACCAGCAAGGCTTCCCGCTGCTCGATGGCTCGACCCCGGGCGCGCCCGCGGGCCTCACGGTGTACGGCGGCGTGTTCAACTTCACCGACGTCGTCGTTCCCGCCGGCGTGCGCATCACCGCGGTGGGACGCAATCCGCTGGTGATGACCGCCACCGGATCGGTGAGCATCGCGGGCGTCATCGACGTGGGCGGCCGGGCCGGCACGTCGGACAACACCTACAACTCGGCGATCTTCCCGATCGGCGGCGGGGTGGGAGGGCCGGCAGGCGGACGCGGCGGCGAGAGCCATCCGACGATCGTCGAGGGGCCGTTCACCTACATGAACTTCCTGCCGCCGCGGGTGGCGCAGGCGGGTGAGGGGCCGACCGTGCGCGACGGGCGGCTCGTGTTCGATCTGATCGGCGGCGGCGCCGGCCAGTGCGGCATCAACGACAGTCCGCCGCTCGACTGCGGCACGCAGACCGGCAACAAGGCTACGGCGCCGGCGGCGGCGGCGGGACGTTCCTCACGCGCGGCAATCCCGGCGTGGATGGCGTCGGCAACCGCACCTCGACCAGCGCTTCGACGGCGCGCACAAAGCCGGTGTTCCGTGAAGACGCAGGGCACCTCGGCGGCGCGCCGGGACAGGACGTGTTCACGGACCAGGATGCCGACAACGACTTCGTCGGCGCCGAGGGCGAGGTGCTCCTCGCCATGGGCGGGCAGGGCGGCGGCGGCGCCGGCAGCCGGCTCGACAGCTACTTCTGCTCGCTCAAGAACTGGCCGGCGACCACGACCGACCTGCGCGGCGGCGGCGGCGGCGGCGGCGCCGGCGCGCTCGTGATCCGGGCGCTCGGCCCGATCACGTTCGTGGCGAAGACCGGCCAGCTGCTCGCGGTGGGCGGCTACGGCGGTGTGGGCGAGCCGATCGGCTGCGGCACCTACGGCGGCGGCGGCGGCGGCGGCGCCGGCGGCCTGATCGTGCTCGACTCGGCGACGATGGTGAAGCTCGATGGCGCGGGCGACACCGACGACGACACCTGCGGCGACAAGTGTCCACCCTCGTGCGACATCGACCTGAGCGTCGATGGCGGCGAGGTGGCTACCTCTGGTTGCGACACGTGCGTCCCGAAGCGCGACAAGCGGCGGCCAGGCGCCGGCGGCAAGGGCGGCGTCGGGCTGGTGCAGCTGATGGTGCTGCTCGGGCTCGCGCCCGACGTCGACCCGGGCGTGTTCATCCATCCGCAGCTCGATGCGGGCAGCGTGCTGCGCACGCCGCCCTCGCAGATCACGCCGATCAGCATCGCGCAGAGCACGTGGCTCGACGTCGGCCAGATCATCGCGCGCGGCGGCGGCCGTCCGACCTGGCGTTTCGCCGGTACCGACCCGGCGAGCGGCTACGTGATCACCGATGCCGATGGTCACATTCCGGATCCCGAGGCACAGTCGATCAAGATCGACCTGCTGCCGGTGCTCGATCCCGTGACCGGTGCGGTGCTGGCCGAAGGCGAGGCGGACTTCATCCCCGAAGCGGCCTCGGTGAAGGTCGAGTTCCAGGCCGGCGACGCGGTGGTCCCGGGATCGAAGGAAGTGGCCGCGGGCTCGCTCACGCCGTGGAGCGCTTCGATCGCGGTTGCCGACGGGCGCCAGTTCGTGCGCTACCGCATCACCTTCAACATCGCCGACGTCGTGAAGAACCCGGGGGCGCGGTTCACTCCCGATTCCCGCCTGTCGACCGTGCGCATGATCAAGATGCCGTTCGACTTCTGATCGGCCGAGCAGCGGCGCGCAGCGGCTGGCACACGGTCGCGTTTCCGCGCTTCCGCGCGCCCTGGGGCGCCCGTACAATCGGCGCTCTTTTCTGGCCGCGCTGTCTCAGGAGGATCGTCGATGCAAGCGTACGCGGTGAAGGTGGGGCGCGTGAAGGTGGCGCCGAAGCGGCCTGACGGCTCCAGCTGGGACGTGCTCGGCCTGCCGGATCTCTACGTCGTGATCAAGAACCGCGGGCCGGACCGCCATACCGCGACTGCGAGCAGCTGCGTCGAGCACGAGTTCGACGAGTCGATCGTCGGCCTGATCGAGCCAGGCGATCAGGTGTTCGTGCGCGTGATGGACCACGACCTGAACGGCAACGACGAGCTGATCGGCCGCACCAGCGTCAAGGTGACCGAGGCGGACCTGCAGCGCGGCTACCTCGAGCTGACCGCCTTCGGCAGCGTCGAGTACTTGAAGCTCGCCTTCGACTTCGCGCTGCCGCAGATGAAGCGGCGCCCGCACTGAGCATGCGGCGTTGTTCTCTAGTTGCGCGGCGCCCCGGACGCCGCTAGGCTCAACGGGTTGATTCGCCTGCGATTCGTTCCGCTGTCTGGGGCAGGTTCCGCATGGTGCAGAAGACCCGGGCCACCGAGCCAGTGCGCGTGGCGCTGGTCTCGCTCGGCTGCGCGAAAAACCTGATCGACTCCGAGGTGATCCTCGGCCGCGTCGGCGCCGGTCCGTACCAGATCGTGCGCGACCCGGAGGCTGCCGATGTGGCGGTGGTCAACACCTGCGGCTTCATCGACGCGGCGCGCGAGGAAAGCCTGCGCACCATCGAGGAGATGCTGCTGCTCAAGCGCCGCGGCGTGCTGCAGGGCGTGCTGGTCGCGGGCTGCATGGTGAAGCGCTTCCGCGACGAGCTGCTGACGAAGCTGCCCGAGGTGGACGCGTTCCTCGACATCTCCGACTATGCCGACGTCGTCGGCGCGATCGAGGGGCTCCGGCGCGGGCGGCGCGTGAAGCACCTGCGCGGCGGCCGCGCCAAGAGCGGCACGACCGATCTGGGGCGGGCGCTGCTCACGCCCGAGCACTTCGCTTACCTGCGCGTGTCCGAGGGGTGCGACTACAAGTGCACGTTCTGCGTGATCCCGCACATCCGCGGCCTGCACGTGAGCAAGCCGCTGCCCGTGCTGGCGCAGGAAGCCGCCGAGCTGGCGGAGCTGGGCGTGAAGGAGATCGCGCTGGTGGGCGAGGACATCACCAGCTATGGCAAGGACATCGGCTTGCGCGGTGGCCTGGTGCCGCTGCTGCAGGCGCTGAGCTTGGTCGAGGGCATCGAGTGGATCCGCCTGCTCTACACGCACCCGCCTGTTCCCTCGACGCGCTGCTGGACGAGCTCGAGCACAATCGCAAGCTGGTGCCGTACGTCGACATGCCGATCCAGCACATCGACGACGAGATCCTGAAGCGCATGAAGCGCGGCACGCCGCGCAAGCTGATCGAGGAGCGCATCGCGACGCTGCGCGCGCGCATCCCGGGCATTGCGCTGCGCACCACGCTGATCGTCGGCTTCCCGGGTGAGACCGACGCGGCGTTCGAGTCGCTGCTCGCGTTCCTGGCGCAGGCGCAGTTCGAGCGCCTGGGCTGCTTCACCTACTCGCCGGAGCAGGGCAGCGCCGCGGCGCTGCTCGACGACGACGTGCCGCGGGCGGTGAAGGAGGCGCGCCGGGCACGGGTGATGGACCTGCAGCGGCGCCTGATCGACGAGCGCAACGCGCGCCTCGAGGGATCGGTGGTGCGCGTGATCGTCGACCGCCTCGGCGACCAGGGTCCGATCGGTCGCACGCAGGCGGACGCGCCGGACATCGATTGCGCGATCCTGCTCGCGGGCGATGCGGCGCCGGGCGAGATCCGCGACGCGCGGGTGGTGGGTCGCTCCGGATACGACCTGCGAGGAACGTTGCTTTGAACCTCGCCAACAAGATCACCACCAGCCGCATCCTGCTGTCGTTCGTGCTGTTCGCGATGCTGTCGTTCCTGGAGAAGGACTCGAGGCCGAAGTGGTGGTTCCTCACCCTGTGCGGGCTGTTGTTCATCGGCATCACCGCCACCGATGCGCTCGACGGCTACGTTGCGCGGCGCTTGAAGCAGGTGAGCGACTTCGGTCGCATCGCCGATCCGGCGGCCGACAAGATCGCCATCTGCGGGACGTTCATCTTCCTCACCGCGCTGCCGTGGGCGCCGCCGGTGCTGCCGCCATGGGTGGTGGTGGTGATCGTCGCGCGCGAGTTCGTGGTCTCCGGGATTCGCGGGTTCTTCGAGGCGCGCGGCCAGTCGTTCGCGAGCGACTGGGCAGGCAAGACCAAGATGATCAGTCAATGCGTCGCGATCCCGAGCGTGCTGTTCTACAAGATCATCGACACGATGGCGCCCGATCTGTCCAGCTACGCACGGGTGCTGAGCCAGGTGCTGGTCGGCCTGGCCGCGTTGCTGACCCTGTACTCCGGCGTCAACTACATCCGCAAGGCCGCGGCACTGCTGAAGCACGATGCCTGGTGAGTCGAACGCACAGCGTGAGGTGAGCGTGTCCGAGCTACAGCCGCCGGCCAGTGCCCCGGTCCGCGCGGCGGACGACGTGCGCCGCGTCACGTTCGATCCGCGCGAGATCCTGGTGACGTTCTGCTACTGCGGTTACGCGCCGGTGGCATCCGGCACGGCCGGGACGCTGGGCGCGGTGGCGCTGTGCCTGCTCATCCCGCGCGGCTGGCACTTCGGCCTCACCGCGCTGGTGCTGGCGGCGGTGTTCCTGTTGATCGGCGTGGCGCTCGGCGGCTGGGCCGAGAGACGCTTCCGCGCCAAGGACCCGAAACCGTTCGTGCTCGACGAGGTGATGGGGTTCTTCGTGTGCGTGGCGCGCACCGACGGCGCTTTCCCCAGCTGGCAGCAGCTCGGCATCGCCTTCCTGCTCAGCCGCTTCTTCGACATCCTGAAACCTTTCCCGGCTCGCCGTCTAGAGAAGCTCGAAGGGGGCCTCGGCATCATGGGCGACGACTTCGTGGCGGCGGTGTATGCGTGGATGGCGTTGTCGGTGTTGCGCGATCACTTCTCCATTTTGAGCTGACCAGCTCGTCGCTGGCAGTGGTTGAGGCGCGAGATTGCCATGGGGCGAGAACGATCGGCGTCGGTGCGCCGCCGAGATGACCGGACGCAGAGCGGTGTGCATCGCCGGCCGGGCGCACCGAGTCGCGCCGGCGATTCCTCGGTGCTCCTGATCGACGAGGCGCGCGGTCCGCGCAAGAAGGGCCTGGGCGTCACCGCCAAGATCGCGATCGCGATGTCGGCCGCGATCACGGTGCTGATGACGGTGTTCGGCGTGGTGGTCTACAACGCGGTCGCGCGCGTGCTGTCGGAGGAGGTGGACGAGGCCGGCATCACCGCGGTGCGCGCGCTCGCGCTGCCGGCGTACGAGACCTGGCTGCCGCTGCACGGTACCAGCTTCGAGGGGCGCGAGAAGGACTACGAGGATGGCAAGCTCTCCGAGCTCAAGACCGCGTTGCTGGTGCAGGAGCAGATCAACCGCAACGTCAACCGCATCACCGATTTCCTCACCTCGGACACCAAGCTCAAGGACGCGCTGATCCTGACGCTCGATCGCGCGAAGGTGGTGCAGGGTCGCGGCACGACGCAGCTCACGCCCACGTCGACGCCGGTCGAGAAGTACGGCATCTCGATCGTCGAAGGCACCTATCTCTCGCAAGGCAACGTGCTCAAGGCGCGCTCGTTCACCGCGCCGGTG
This sequence comes from Planctomycetota bacterium, assembly GCA_046349655.1. GTDB lineage: Bacteria > Planctomycetota > B15-G4 > B15-G4 > JAXMBY01 > JAXMBY01. Next base: position 39,518 of record JAXMBY010000039.1, on the reverse strand, counting down.
CGCGGCTTCACCGGCGAGCAGCGCGGCCACGCCGTGGTGGTGCTGTCGGCGTGAGCAACGGCTGTGACGCTCAGCACCCCGCTCACCTTGATCCCGTTGATCACCGTGCCGTTCCTGGTGATCGGCGTCGCGAGCTTCTCCTCGGCGAGCGCATCACCGCGCGCTGCGGAAGCCATCCGCTGGACATCGAGACGTGGGCCGCTGGCAACTTCCCACCACACGCAGGCGCGCTCCAATGACGAGGTGGGCGCTGGCGCGCACTGATGCCATGACCTGCACCTGCGCGCGGCGCAAGCCGCGGAGATGAAGCCGCAGACGCAGCGCCATCAGCTGCAGGTGGCGGGCGAGATCCAGGAGAGCTTGTTCCCGAAGACCTTGCCCGAGATCGCCGGCTACCAGGTGGAGGCGGCGTACCATCCAGCCACCGACGTCGGCGGCGACTACTACGAAGGCCACTGGTGATCGGCGGTGGCGCGCCGGCGTTCATGGCGGCATCCGCGTCGGCGGGTATCCCGGCGGCGATGGCAGGATACCGCGGCGCGGCTGCTGATCGCGGCGGTGGCGGAGCGCGAAGCGACTCCCGACGGCGTGCTGCGGGCGGTGAACCGCTTGCTGTCGCCCGACCTGCGCCGCGGCCTGTACGTGACCGTGCTGCTCGGCCGGCTGGATCCCGAGCAGGGCAAGCTCACCATCGTCAACGCCGGACACGCGCCGCTGGTTCTCGCGCGCGCACATACAGCGATGCGATCGAGATCGTGCACTCCGACGGCATTGCGCTCGGCTTCGACCGCGGCCCGGTGTTCGAGCGAACGCTCAAGGCGCGCGAGATCGAGCTCGAGCCCGGCGACCGCGTGCTGTTCCACTCGCCGCGCGTGTTCAGCCTCAAGAACCGCAAGGGTCAGGAGCTGGGCGACAAGAACTTCTACGCCGTGGTCGCGAACGAGGCGGCGAAGGGCAACGACGCGCTCGTCACCCGTCTCGCTCAGGCGTTCGAGCGGTTTCGCGAGGGCACGGTTGCCGAGCACGAGATCACGCTGCTCGGTCTCGCTCGCAAGCCAGAGTGATGCACCGGCGCCGCGGCGGCCCGTTGAGCCGTGAGCGCTTTGCGGGTAACCTTCGCCGGAGCGCGTCCGTCATCTCCCTGGCTGCCCCGAGGCGCAGGGACCGCGGGCGACCATCGCCGGAATTTCCAGCGGTCGATCGAGGCCATCTACTACCAGCGCGACTACGCGCGCGGCGTCGCCGGCACGTTCCTCTGGTCTTGTCGAGGAGGTGGGCGAGCTGGCGCGCGACTGGCGCGGCGAGCGCGACAACCCGAGCAGGAGTTCGCGGACGTACCGTGGCTGGATGGCGACGCTCGCGAGCCTGAACGGCATCGAGCTGGAAGCGGCGATCGCGAAGTACGCGAGCGGCTGCTGCGCCGCGCGACGCCCTGCCAGCCGCACGCGCGACCTGCCCTGCTACCGAGCCGCGCGCGAGGGGGCTGAGGCAGCGTGATGGTGGACTTCGGTGGACAGCGCGCGCGCAGCGAGCCGCCGGCGGCGATGCCGATCGCCGGTGGCCGTGAACGCGCCCGTGGTCCGGCCGTTCTCCTATCGCATTCTCGATGCCCTGCGCGGCCAGGCATACAGCTCGGCTCGCGCCGTCAGCGCGCTGCTCGGCTCGCGCCGGCTGTTCGGCACGGTGATCGGCTTCCAGGAACGGCAGCTCGTCGAGGCCAGCGGTATCGACGCGGTGATGGCGGAGGAAGCGAGCACCACGCCGGCGCTGATGAAGCTGTGCCTGTGGATGGCGGGGATCACTACGCCGCCAGCATCGGCGAGGTGCCGTCGGCGGTGCCGCCGGGGAGCAGTCAAGCGCGGCCGGCGCAGTCAACGCGAGCAGCTGGTGCGGCTGGCCGGCCTGCACCCGATGCGCTGCGCCTCTCGGCAGAGTCGTTGGCGAAGCGCGAGGCCAGGCCTGCATCCTGCGCAACCTCGCCGAGGCGCGCGCGCCGGTGGAGATCTCCGACTTGATCGCGCGCGCGCCCGTGACGCGCTTTCCGCCAGCACCACGCTCGTCGGCTGCCGGGTTCGCGATCGAGCAGGCGCGGTGAGCGCCATGATCTGCTCGCGTCCGGTGGCGTCGAGGTGTACGGCATATCTCGCTCACGTATCGAGCAGGCCGCGGCGCTCGATGCCATCACCGACTCGCTCGATCAGACCGTGCCTGGTGCGTTCCTGCTGTTCGGCGTGACCGGCTCGCAAGACCGAGGTGTACCCGGCAGCGCGATCCAGCATCGCCATCGCCGAGCGCCGGCAAGCGATCGTGCTGGTGCCTGAGATCGCGCTCACGCCGCAGACTGTGGTGCGTCTGCTGGCCGCTTGAGCGCGTGGCTGTGCTGCATTCGGCCCCGGACGCCGAGCGCGCGCAGCAGTGGGGATTGATCCGCGCGGGCGCCGCCGACGTCGTGATCGGCGCGGCCTGCCGTGTTCGCGCCGCCGCTGAGCCTTGGCTTGATCGTGATCGACGAGGAGCACGAGAACACGTTCAAGCAGCAGCAGTCGCCTCGCTATCACGCCCGCGACGTGGCGCTGATGCGTGGTCTGTACGAGCAGGCCGCGGTGGTGCTCGGCTCCGCCACGCCCAGCCTGGAGAGCTTCGAGAATGCCCGGCGCGGCAAGCTCAAGCTGCTCACGCTCACGCAGCGCGTGGGCGGCGGCCGCTGGCCCGATTCGCGCGTGGTCGATCTCAGCCTGCGTTCCGGCAAGGAGAAAGGCCTGATCAGCGAGAACCTGCGGCAGGCCTTGATCGACACCGTGGGGCGGCGCCAGCAGGCGATCCTGTTCCTGAATCGCCGCGGCTTCGCGCCCGCCGCGTACTGCGGCCGCTGCAAGGCATCGATCACCTGCCAGAGCTGCTCGGTGCCGCTCACCCGCACCGGCGCTCGCGCCGCCTCCTGTGTCACTATTGCGGTCACGAGATGATCCCGCCGCGCCTGTGCCCGACCTGCCAGCAGAACAGCGTGGCGTATCTCGGCTTCGGCACCGAGAAGGTCGAGGCCGAGGTGAGCGCGATCGTGCCGCATGCGCGCGTGGCGCGCATGGACAGCGACACCACTGCGGCGCGCGGCGCGCACGAGCAGATCCTGACGGCATTCGGCGACGGCCGGATCGACATCCTGGTCGGCACGCAGATGATCGCCAAGGCCTGACTTCCTCGCGTGACGCTGGTCGGCGTGCTGATGGTGGACGCGGCTCAACATCCCGACTTCCGTTCGGCCGAGCGCGCTGATCGCGCAGGTCACCGGTCGCGCCGGGCGCAGCGAGCGCGGCGGCCTGGTGGTGGTGCAAGCATTCGCACCTGATCACCGCGATCCGCACCGCGCTCGCGCATGACCATGCGGAAATGCGTTCGCCGAACGCGAGCTGAGCTGCGGCGTGGCGGCGGCTACCGTTCACCCGCTACGGTGCGGCATGCCCTGGTCGCCGGCGACAAGGAGCACGCCGCCGTCTGCTGCTGCCGACCTCGCGCACGAGCTGCGGCCACTGTGCTCCGAGCACGACGTGCAGCTGGCTCGGTCCAGCGCCGGCGCCGATCGCCGTCCGGCAACCATCGCCATCATCTCTTGTTGCCGGTGCGTCGCGGGCCGCTGCGCCAGGTGCTGTACTGGCCTGCGCAAGCGAACCCTTCGCAGCGCGCGCCTGACCATCGACGTCGACCCCCAGTCGATGATGTGACGTTCGAGAAGGACCGCGGATGCCCATCGAGCAGCTGAACGGGAAACCTCACGGCGTTGCCATCACGCTGCTCGCCGTGCTGGCCGCGCTGCTCGCGGCGGCGGACGCGTGGCGCGTCGCCAGCAACTGGGCCGCCATCGACTACTACCAGTTCTGGGTCGTTGGCCAGGCCGTGAAGCACCGTGAAGCCGGCGACATCTACGCGGACTCCGAGCGCGCGCGTCTGGGTCGTGAGTACCTGCGCCGCGCGCAGGCTGGCAAGAACAAGGAAGAGCTCAGGCGCTCGCGCCAGTTCCAGGCAGCGAGCCAGCGCCAGGTCCTGGAGACGTTCTCGACGCCGCTGCTCTACGCCGTGTGCGGCTCTGCCGCGCGCGGCGACTACGATCACGACCTGGGTGCGTTCGAGCGCGCCTCGCTCGTGCTGTACGTGCTGGCGATCGTCCTGCTGTGCTGGATGCTGCGTTGCTCGCTCGGGATGAGCGCGCTCCTGCTGGTCCTGTGCCTCGCCTTTTTCGACCCGCTCGAATCCGACGTGCAGGTGGGCAACGTCAATCGCCTGCAGCTCGCGCTGCTCGCGTTGTTCCTCATGGTGCAGCGCGCCGCGCCGCGCCGCATGGCGATGGTGCTGGCCGGCGCGATCCTCGGCCTGGCGGTTTGCTTCAAGCCCAATCTCGCGTTCGTGGCGGTGGCGTGGAGCCTCGGCTGGTTGCTCGCGGGCGATCTGTGGCGCGTGCTGCTGCACGGCGCCGGGCTGCTCGCCGGCGCGGTGCTCGCGATCGCCGGCTCGAGCCGCTTCTTCGGCTCGGTGCAGCCCTGGCGCACGTGGCTCCTGCACCTCGACGAGCTGTTCGGCGGCTTTGCGCTGCCGCTGAGCAAGGGCAACTTCGCGCTCGCCCAGGTAGCGGCCGAGAGCGCCGGCGTGCGGCTGCTGCCGTGGTTGCCGCTCGGTCTGCTCGTGCTCTGCGCGCTGTGCGCCTGGCGCGGCGCGGGCCGTGCGGCGCTCTCGACCGTGGCCGGCGCGCGCCGCTTTGACTGCCTGCTCGTGAGCGCCGGCGCGATCGCATCGCTGCTCGGCGCCAGGCTGGCGTGGGTGCACTACCACGTGCTGGTCATCCCCGCCGTGATCGTGCTGCTGTGCCATGCGGCCAGCGCGCGCCCGCGCACCGTGGTGGCCGCGCTGGTCGCGTTCGCCATGGTGGCGGGCAAGCCGCTCGCGGTGATCACGGCCAGCGACGCGGCCGCGGCGTGGGTCACGAGCGGCGGTGCGGCTTGGCTGTTCGCATTGCTGCTGCGCGAGCTGCTGCTCGAGGCACCCCGCGGCGCCTGATCTGCCGATCTCAGTTGTGCGCCGGGACCTCCCAGCCGTGGCGGTGCTTGGCACCCGGCATCGTGCGCATGATCACCAGCCAGCGCTCCTTGGTGATGCCGGGCGGGACGTGGTCGACGGCGCTCGCGACGCAGCGGAAGCCATGCTGCATGTAGTGCTCGGGATTGACGGTCGGATCGGGCGAGTAGAACGGTTGCGGATCGAGGCTGCCGCGCATCACGGTGCGCACGCAGTACAGTGGGCAGAGCGGGATCCACGAACCGCCGCGCACGATCTTGTAGTTGGTGACGGGTGCGGTGGGCGCGTAGATCGGGTCTCGCACCGGGCTGTCGTCGTAGAACTGCGGGTTGTTCCAGTCGAGCGTCCATTCCCACACGTTGCCCGCCATGTCGTAGCAACCATAGGGACTCTGACCGGTCTCGAAGCTGCCCACCGGCAGCGTGCGGTAGTTGAACGAGTCGCCGCAGTTGCACAGGCGGGGGTCGAAGACATTGCCCCACGGAAACTTGCGGGAGTCGGTCCCGCGCGCGGCCTTCTCCCATTCGGCCTCGGTCGGCAGTCGCTTGCCCGCCCAGCGCGCATACGCGTATGCGGAGAACCAGGTCACGCCCACCACCGGACGCTGCGGATCGGAATAGGAGGACGCCTTCCACATCCACGGCGTGTGGTCGTAGTCCACCGGCTCGTCCTCGTGGCAGAACTCGTGCGACCGCTCGTGCGTCAGCCACCAGTTCAAGAACAGCTCGTACTTCGCGTTGGTCACCTCGTAGCGGTCGACGAACAACGGCGAGACGATCACGGTGTGCTTGGGCTGCTCGCCCTCGAACGACTTCGCCTCGTGCTTCTGCGCGCGCGCCGATGCCATGATCTGCGGATCGTCCACCACCTCGCTGTAGCCCGAGCCCATCGCGAACGGGCCGCCGGGAACGAACACCATCTCGGCCTGGTCGGTGGGCGAGACGTACACCGTGATGGGTCGCTTCGCGCCCGTGCTGGCATCGGTCATGGTGCCGGTGCGCGGTTCGAGGTGCAGTCGCGGCGCGAGCTCGTCGGCGCCGGGGAACTGTGCATCGGCGGGCTTCGCCTGGGCGGGCTTCGGCTCGTGGCCGGGCGCTGTCGCGATGGCGGTCACCGCGACCCCGAACGCGCTCATGAACCACACGACCTTGGCATGCATGGGCCGTGACTCCTTTGGACACGCTCCTGGAAAGTGCGGCTAGCTTACCGGCCCGTCGGCGAAGAAGTTGCCGGAGAACTGCGCCAATCCGCGCGCATGCCGGCGCGCCGGGCCGGCGCGAGACGGTCGGTCGGCACCACCGGGGCAGCAGTTGCCTGCATCAGGATGCCGATGAACAGGGGCATGAGCGCGAGAATGCTGATGGCCTGCCGCGCCTGCGGCCGGCAGTACGAGGTGACCCATCTCGGCGACGGTACCAGGGTGCGCTGCGCCTGCGGCGCCACGTTCGCCGTGCGGCACGTGCTGCCGCATGCCCCGCGCGCCGCCCGCTGCTCGAGCTGTGCCGCGCCGCTCCAGGGTGGCGCCGCGGCCTGCTCGTTCTGCGGCGCCGAGGTGGCGCTGCACGAGCGGCAGCTCGACAGCCTGTGTCCTGTGTGCTACGCGCGCAGCGCCTCGCAGGCCAAGTACTGCATGGAGTGCGGCGTCGAGCTCCACCCGCAGGCGATCCTCGCGTTGCCCGAGTCGGCCCGCTGCCCGCGCTGCTTGCACGAGCTCACCTCGCGCTCGCTCGGCGAGCAGTCGGTCGCGGAATGCGGCCGTTGCGCCGGCCTGTTCCTGCGCCCCGAGCACTTCGAGCGCCTGATCGCGCGCGCCGACGAGCGCCGCGTCGTGCTGGCCGAGCTGGAGCGGCGCACCGCCGCTGCAGCCAGCGTCGATGCCGAACGCGTGGCCTATCTGCGCTGCCCGCTCTGCCCCGACATGATGGTGCGGCGCAATTTCGGCGGCGGCTCGGGCGTGATCCTCGACCTGTGCCGCGACCACGGCATCTGGCTCGATCATCACGAGCTGGAGAAAATCCTGGCGTTCGTGCACGCCGGCGGGCTTAAGGTAGCGCGCGAGCGCGAGCTGGAACGCCTGAGCGCCGAACGCGAGCGTGCCCGTGCCCAGCGCTGCGCACCGCCGCCGAGCAGCACGTGCGGCGAGACCGGGCACCGCGCGCTCCAGCTCGATCTCGTCCAGCTGCTCGACTGGCTCGGCCGATTGTTCCACCATCGGAGCCATCGATGAGGGATTGCCGTGCTCACCGGCGCTGGCTGGTGAGCGTGCTCGCCCTGCTCGGACAGTGCCGGACGCTGCCCGATCCGGTGCCGCTGCGCTATCGGTGCCACCGCGCCGCGCAACCGATCGTGATCGACGGCGTGCAGGAGGCGGCGTGGGATGCGGCGCCGTGGACCGCGGATTTCGTCGACATCGAGGGAGCTGGGAAGCCGAGGCCGCGGTTTCGCACGCGCGCCCGGATGCTGTGGGACGACGAGTGCTTCTACGTGGCCGCCAGCATCGAGGAGCCGCACGTGTGTGCGACGCTTGAGCGGCATGACGAGATCGTGTTCCACGACGACGACTTCGAGGTGTTCCTCGATCCCGACGGCGACACGCGCGCCTACTACGAGATCGAGGTGAATGCGCTCAACACGGTGTTCGACCTGTTCCTCGAGCGCATGTATCGCGACGGCGGACCCGCGCATCACGAGTGGGACCTGGCCGCGCTGCGCACCGCCGTCCACGTCGACGGCACCCTCAATGATCCGGCCGACACCGATCGTGGCTGGTCGGTCGAGATCGCGATGCCCTGGCGATCATTTGGTCCCGCGGCCAACATGCCGTGTCCACCGCGCGATGGCGACACCTGGCGGGTCAACTTCTCGCGCGTGGAGTGGCGCTACGACGTGGAAGGCGGGCGCTACTGCAAGCGGGCGGGCGAGCGCGAGGACAACTGGGTGTGGTCGCCGCAAGCCCTCGTCGACATGCACCTGCCGCGCCGCTGGGGCTACGTGACATTCGTCCAGTGATCGGCGGTTGCGATACAGAATCGCGGATATCGACCGCCGCCTCACTACAATGGTGGCCTTCCTGAGCTTCATTCCTCTGATCGAGAGTCTCTCATGCCCTTCAAGGCCCTGGGTCTTCACCCGACGCTGGTGCAAGCCACGCGGGAAATGAACTACCGTGATCCCACTCCCATCCAGGCCGAAGCCATTCCCGCGGTGCTGGCCGGACGCGACCTGATCGCCACCGCCCAGACCGGCACCGGCAAGACCGCGGCATTCCTGTTGCCGATCCTGAACCAGCTGATCGCCAAGCCCGTGTCCGCATCGCAGGCGCTGATCATCACGCCGACGCGCGAGCTGGCGCAGCAGATCGACGAGGTGCTGATGGGTCTTGCCTACCATACCTCGGTGCGTGCCGGGCTGCTGGTGGGCGGCACGGCGATGGGGCCGCAGGAGAAGGCGCTCAAGGCGGGCGCCGAGGTGCTGGTGGCGACGCCCGGCCGGTTGCTCGACCACATGCGTCACAAGCAGTCGCGCTTCGATGAGCTGCACACGCTCGTGCTCGACGAGGCCGACCGCATGTTCGACATGGGCTTCCTGCCCGATCTGAAGCGCATCATTGCGCGCTTGCCCGCGCGCCGGCAAACGCTGTTGTTCTCGGCGACCATGCCGCCCGCGATCGCCAGGCTCGCGCACGAGATCTTGAACGACCCGGTCACGATCCAGATCGGCCGGCGCAGTGCGCCCGCAGTGGGCATCACGCAGGCCGCCTACCCGGTCCCCGAGCATCTGAAGACCGCGCTCTTGCGGCACCTGCTGCGCACCTCCGAGATGCCATCGGTGCTGGTGTTCACGCGCACCAAGTACCTCGCCCGGCGGCTGGCGCGCACCATCGCCAGCGACGGCTTCACCGTCGGCGAGCTGCACGCCAACCTGACTCAGCCGCAGCGCACGCACGCCATGGAGAGCTTTCGCCAGGGCCAGCTGCAGGTGCTGGTGGCCACCAACATTGCCGCGCGCGGCCTGGACGTGACGCACATCACGCACGTGATCAGCTTCGACGTGCCGGCCGTACCCGAGGACTACGTGCACCGCATCGGCCGCACCGCACGCATGGAGCGCGAGGGCGACGCATTCGTGCTGGTCGCGCCGCACGAGGAGAAATCGCTGGCGCGCATCGAGCGCCAGATCGGCCAGCGGCTGCCGCGCGTGGAGCTGCCCGACTTCGACTACGACCGCGCCGCGCCGCCGCGTGCCGAGCGCTCCGGACACCACGATCGCCGTCGCTCGCCGGTCCATCGCCGCGCATCGGCAAACGATCGGCACGGCGCGAGCCGGATGCGCCGGCGGCGGTAGCGGCGCGAACGGCGTCCTGAGCCGCATGCACCCGGACCCGAGGCATCGTGCGAGCGCGCCACGCTCAGAAGCTCACCACCGCTTGCGCGAACACCCAGTCGACGTCCTCGGCGCTGCCGGTGCTGCGCACGAAGGCGCCGGGGAACAGGTGCCCCCAGCCGAACCACACGTTCAGGTTCTCGGTCGCCTGCACGCGCGCCGTGAGGTCGACCTCTTCGCCCACGTGGCGTCCCGACCGGCCCGTCGGATCGCGGCGGACTGGATTGCCGAGCGCGTCGTACCAGGCATCCTTCGCCTCGGCCAGGTGGAAGTCGTGCGCCGCGAGCTCGAGCGTCCAGCTTGGATCGGGCCTGGCGCCGAGCCGCAGCGCCAGATCCGAGCCGTTCTTCCAGCAGAAGACGTCCATGAAGCCCTGGTAGAAGTGGCAGAACGGAAAGAGCGAATCGAAGGTCTCGAGTTTGCCGTCGTCTGGATCGCGGTCGCCGGTCGCGTAGTCGTACTCGAGCGAGAGCCGTGGCTGCCACGGCGCGCCGGCGAACGTGACGCCCGCCACGGCCGCTGCCGCCTCCGCCGAGACGCGGTCGCCGGCCCTGCTGCCGAACTGGTAGACCAGCTCGAGCGATTGATCGAATCCGCCGTAGGTGCCCTTCTCGCGCGCACCCACCGTGTGGTCCTTGAGGTCGCCCGCCTGGCCGGACTCGCTCACGACCGAGCGATCCGCGAAGCGCCGGTAGAAGAAGTACGCATCGATCTCCTGGCCGGCGAGCGTGCGATTCTGGTAGTAGAGACCGTCGAACTCCTGATCATCGTCGGTAGTGCCGGGCTGCGATCCCGGCGCGGGGACATTCTTGAACGCGGTGCCCTCGCGCAGGATCGAACCGAACGCGTCGAGCTGATGGCCGTCGGCCTGGTAGACGAGCTTCACGGCATCCCATGCACGGCCGACGTTCGACCAGTCGAGCGGGCTCACCAGGCGCTGGTCGCCGTAAGCGAGCTCCTGGCGGCCGAGCCGCAGCGACAGCCCGTGCACCATGAGCTCGCTCACGTCGAAGTAACCCTGGTGCAGATCGACGCCGTGATCATCGGCCAGCACCGCGCCCGGCTCGCCGCCGAACGTGCGCGCATCCTGCAGTTGCACGTATGCGCGCAGGTCTTGCACGAGCGTGGCATCGGCGTGCAGGCGCGTGCGCAGCAGCACGAAGTCGGTATCCGCACCACTCCGTTCGGAGTCCGGGCGGCCAAAGGTACCCGGCACGCGCTCGTCAGCGGGATCGCGATACTCGGCGCGCACGCGGATCTGTCCCCCGAACGAGAGCTGCTTCACGAGCGGTGCGATCACGCGCGCCGCGTCACTGTCCGCCGCGTGCCGCTCGAGCTCGTGCGTGCGCCGCTCGAGCTGCTCGATGCGCTCGTGCAGGCGCTGCATCTCGTCGGTGGTGCGATCCTGTTCCTGGGTCCAGGCGGTTGCCGGTGCCACGAGCCACACGGCGACGAGAAGCAGGGGGCCAGTGGTGAGCTTCATGGCGGCTCCCGTTGAACTGCCGGACGAGGCTGCGTGACCACGAGGGTCAGCGGCGTGAGTGCGAATGCGCGCGTTAGAGTCGCGGGTCCGTGAGGAAGATCCCGCAAATCGATGCTTTTCTGCAGGCGCGAGCGCGTGATCGCCAAGGCATGTTCGGGAACGAGCCGGTTGCCAGCACGAATCGCGCGGTTGCGCGCGCCGGGCGAGTGATTACCCGCAGGCCGTGCTCGATCGGTTTCTCCGAGTGCTGCGCCGCGTCAAGCCGAGCTGCCCCGAGACGTGTGGTCGGCGGGAGGCGCGCGCCAGCTGCCACCGAGCGTGCGCAGCTGGTCGCCCTCGTACCAGAAGAACTGCACTGCGCGCGAGGCGTACATGTCGGGCCGCGCGAGCACGCGGAACGGCAGGCCGAGCGCGCGCACGTCGCGCAGCATGCGCGCATACGCCTCGTCGGTCACGTGCAGCTCGTGCGCGTGCGCCGCCGCCGCGGCCGAGCGGCAAGAAGCGGTAGAGGTGCCACGCGTCGCACGTGTGCGAGCCCGCGTGTTGATCGCGCAGGAACTCGCCCACGAGCACCACGTCGTTCACGTTGCGCGCAGTGACCACGGTGGAGACCGTGATCGACTTGGCCGCCGCCTTCAGCGCGCGCAGGCGTTCGAGGATGAGCGCGTGGTGGCGCGCCTGGAAGCGACGCATCGCGTCGTGCGTGGCGGCATGCATCGACTCGAGCGGCACCACGAACCGATCGATCGCCGCCAGGTGCTCGAAGCCCGCGGGCAGTGCCACGCCGTTGGTGCCCACCTGCACGTGGAAGCCGCGCGCGTGTGCGACCTCGGCGAGGTGCACCACGTCGCCCGGCCACGTGAACGGCTCGCCGCCGCCGAGCACCACGTGCGCGATGCCGCGCGCGGCCAGCTCGCCGAGCAGCGCGACCGCCTGCGCGAAGGCCATCGTGTCGATGGTGTCCTCGGTCACGCAGAACGTGCAGCTCATGTTGCAGTCGGGCTGCAGGAACACCACGGCGATGACGGGTTGTGTCTCGTCAGGTGAGTTGCGCGTCGGCGGCATGCTTCCTCATCGGCGTCTGGTGCGGCCGAGGTGATGCTGCCGCCGCGGGAATCCTGCGCAGCATTGGCCCTCAGCGCGCGCGGTATGCCCACCTGAGCCCGTGCGTGATCGCGACCGGCACGACGGTGGTGTGCGTCTCGCCGTCGAACACGCGGCAGTCGAGCTCGAGCGCGGCGTCCTTGCGCGCGCGCAAGCGCTCGGCCATCTCGCGCGTGCTGGACACCATGCGGAACGGCGCGAGCGAAGGGATGCGCGCATCCTCCTCACCGGCGCCCACGGCGAGGAACACGCGCGTGCGTGCTGCGGCGCGCTCGTCGGCGGTGGCGGCCTCGAGGTCGAACAGCTCGCGCTTGCCCCACCACAGCGCCGGGCTGATGATCACGTAGTGGTCGAACACGCCGGGCTCGGACAGCAACATCCAGGCCGCGAACAGGCCGCCGAGCGAGCTGCCGATCAGCGTGCTGTCGCCCCTGGCGAGGTCATGGTGCGCGCGCACCAGCGGCAGCATCTCGTCGCGCAGGAAGCGCGCGAAGGCATCGGCGCCGCCGGTGCGCTGTCCGCTCTGCAGCGTCGGCTCGCGCCCGCCGGCGAGAGCCTTGCCTTGCTCCTCGAACTGCGCGTCGTGCGAGGGCGTGAAGTCGCGCGTGCGCAGCTCGGCCTGCACGCTGCGATCCTCGGTCGGGTAGGCGACGCCCACCACCACGAGCGGCGGCAGCTCCTGGTAGAGCTGGTACATGAGGCGCGTGGTGTCGACGACGGTGCCGAAGAACAGGTCCGCGTCCAGCACGCACACGAGCCGTGGCTTCTCGGGCGGGCGCGGCCGCGACGGAGCGACCGGCGCCGCGATCCACACCCGCAGCTCGGCGCCCACGGACTTGGACTGGATCGTGTGCACCTCGCTGCCGGGAATGCTGACCCGCGGCGGATCGCTGGCGGCCATCAAGGTCGAGCCCAGCAGCAAGCGGACGAGATCGGTCGCCATCGTGTGCTCCTCGAAGGTGGTCGTTCGCCAGCCAGTATCGTTCCTCACGCGGCGTCAGGGGCGAGCGGAAAACCGGGCATGTCATCCGGACAGCATCTTGACTTGCGCGAGCACTCGCCCGTGGATCGCATGGATGAAAGCCCCGGCCGACAGCTGCCGCCCCATTCACGCTGCGCCGCACTTGCGCGCCGGACTCGCGTCCACGCGATCGCGGCCGCACGAGCGGCCGTTGTTGCGCGAGGTTGCTCAGCGGTATTCGACGTAGTACTCGGCCTGCAACACCATGCAACGGGTTCCGTCCGGGGCGATGCCGAGTGAAGGGGTATCGCCGTTGGGTGGATAAGGAAGATAGTCTCTGAGTCGAAACGTGCGGCCGTCATCGTGCGACTCGGCACAGGTGACGCCACGGTTGGTCCAGGTCTCTGCCTCGCCCCAAGCAGCTTCCACGCGCCCACCACCCATGCTTCGAGCCGACCGCATCCAGCCGAGTCCGGCGAGCTTGGCATTCGTCTGCTTGTATGGACCTTCCCAATGAGGGCCGCCATCCATCGTGATGAGCGTGTACACCTGCGTGCTGGGTGACACGTAGCGCCCGAACACCAGCGTCACGGGACCATCCGGAGATACCGCCAGCAATCTTTTCCCACCGCCACCTATGTGATCGCCGGAAGGGAAACGGGAAATGCCGGAAAACAGCATGGTGATCGATTACCGTGATCGGACTGCATCAACACACGTGATCAGGTTTAGGTTTATCCCCGAGTTTGAAGAAGCCGTGCACTACAAGACCAACGCTATCGGATGGATCGTAGAGAAAGGTTTTCACTTGATACAAGCCGGGCGTTAAATCGATCTCGAGAAGTTCGGGCTCATCCCGTCCGTCTGAGGCCGCATCGAACATGACCAGATCAGCTGACTCAACTCGCCAGGTCATGGTCTGGACCGTCCTCAATGTGCCGACCACGTCGGCCAAAACCCTTATCGCTTCAGCGACAGCGTCGGGGCCGCTTGCAAAGCGCCATCTGACCAAACAGGGGAGATGGCTCGCACGAGTGAACGCGGTCTGCAGAGGTTCATCATTAACGACCAAGATTTCATAACAATCTCTTGTCAATACCCCCGTATAATTGTTCACCGAACAGGCTGCCTCGTAATCAGTCGGCTCGCGGAGTTCCGTGTCTATTCCATGCCATTCCAGCAGGAACGATCTGGGCAGAACAACAAAGGGTCCGCCGTCCGTACTCATCCATTTCTGTTTCACTGACTGCCTTCCTTCTGCTTATCAAGCGCCGCTTTTACCTCACCGCCCTGTTCCGGCGGTTGCGATTCACCTGACGTCGTGTTGTCCGACCATGTCGACGAACACCTGGAGACCAATCTCGCTCAGCAACCGCTTGAGGCTCTCAACCGAACCCGCCAGCGTCGCCGGAGCCATGCCCTTGCTGTTCAGCTCCGTTCCCAAATCCTTGAGACCGTTGCGGAAACTGCTCGCCGCGTCGTCTATCATGCGCATCGCGAGGTGCCTTTCCTTTGCGTGGCTGACCCTTGTTGCGACTTAGATCAGCGCATGGTACGGAGGAACCTCGCCACTTGCCAGCAGATTACGCGTTCAAGAAACTCACACCCCTAACTATAACTATTTTCTGGGACACTGTCAGCTCCCAACCAACTCCTTGAGTCGAGTAATTGCGTGCTGCACGAGAACACCATGTTCGCCGCTCAGGGGGTCGTGGCCGCGATCTAGGGCCACCGCGTAAACATGCTCTAGCTTCCACCACTCAGTGTGAAAGTCTTCCTTCCACCGTTGGGGTGAGTCTTGCAATGCGGCGAACAACGCCTCAAGAGTGCCGATCAGTTCCCCAAGATTGCTTACACCCTTTTCAAAGGCGGATAGTGCGTTCCGCATCAACGCGCACTGCCGCAGATCATATTCGGAGCGATTTGTCACTGCCCGTACCTCCCACGTCCAACCGTGATGACGCGACCTGATGCTGTGTCGGTGATCACAGTGACATTGTTTGTGGCAGAGAAGTGGATCGTTGTAGCCGCCTCTTTTCCGAGAACGCCGCCGCCTCGGATCGCATCATTTACCACAGAAGGCATAATGCCTTGCCCCTGCATCTTGTCTAGGGCCAAAACAAGCGTAACCCCGGTCCATCGTCAAGAGCTGATGACGCGTGCACCACCTCCATGCAGGGCAACACCCCACAAGCGTGCCTGGTCGACGACCAGTCGCGTAATCCGGCGCTGCGCACGACCGCGCGTGCTCTGGAGCAGGGCGTGGCGCCACGTGGCGCCGGGGACGCGATGGTCCTCCGACGTGGCGTGGTCGCGTGATGTGCGTTCGCGGTCAACGGCTGAGCTCTTGCCAGTCAGAGCGTCGACGGCCCCGCATCGCTGCAGGTGGGCGCTCGTCTCGTGCTGGACTCTGCGGGGATCGATGCGTTGCGTAGGCAATTCATGGCAGGTTTGCAGGGCCTTGACCGTTCCGATCCGAGCCGGTCTGATTCGTGTGACTCGATGCGCTCGGCGTGGAATACGCACGACGATCGTGGACTGCCGGACTCCGTCCGCCGTGCTTGCGGAGAAGCGCAAGACCATCGAGGCGAGCACAGCGATCATCCAGGGTGTTTGCCAGGCAGCGAGGTTGTGCCGGCGGGTGGCGCGGTCCAAGCAGCAAGGAGGACGAAGCGTGGTCAGGATGCCAGCGGCGACTCTGACGTGGACGATGATCGTGCTTGCGATGGCGGTCGAGCACAGCAAGGCCGATGAGACCGAGCTGATCAAGCTGTACTCGCCCCATCCCAAGTCCGGGGGCCATTTTGGCGGGGGCGTGATGAGCGGAGATCGGGTGCTCGCGTCGGAGAGCAACGCGAACGCCGTGTACGCCTACCGGCGCGAGGCGAACGGTTGGGTCTACGAGGCGACGCTCGCGCCGCACGATCCGGAGAACAACATCGACTTCGGTGCGCCGGCGATCGACGGCGATGTCGCGGTCATTGGCTCTCCTTTCTGGGGAGGGAACAGCAGGGGCGCGGCCTACGTCTTCCGGAGGGTCGGCACCGCGTGGTCGGAGGAAGCCATGCTGCTCGCCTCCGACGGCGCCGCCTGGGATTACTTTGGCTCCTCGGTGGCGGTCAACGGCAACGTCGCGATCGTCGTCGCGGGCGAGAATGCAGGTAAGCGGGTGGGAGCTGCCTACGTGTTCCGCCGCGGCAGCGGAGGGTGGGTCGAGGAGGCGAAGCTGATCGGCTCCAAGGCCCAGCTCTACGACGGGTTCGGCGTGGGGCTTGACCTCGAGGGTGACGTGGCGGTGATGGGCACGCCATACGCCTATACGAGCCACGGCAACTGGTCGGGGTGCGCGTACGTGTTCCGCTACGACGGCACCGCGTGGCACGAGGAAGCCCTGTTAATTCCGTCGACCGGCAACGAGCTCAGCTATTTTGGGTTCTCGGCCAGGCTCCATGGCGAGACCTTGATCGCCGGAGCACCGTATGACAGCACGCCCACGCAATGGGCCGGTGCCGCCTTCGTCTTCGACCACCAGGGCGGGAGCTGGGTCGAGACCGCCAAGATCCAGTCGCTCGATCCGAAGGTGGCCGACAACTTCGGTTGGTCCGTGGCGCTCGACGGCGAGCGCGCCGCGATCGGCGAGTACGCTGACATGTATGCGCAGGGCTCGGTATCCGTCTTCGAGCGTGCCGCGGGAACGTGGAGCCGCACGCACAAGCTGGTGGCGAGCGATGGCGAGCCCGCCGATTATCTCGGATCATCCGTCGACCTGTGGGGGGACGATCTCGTCGCCGCAGCCTCTAACGACAGCGATGCCAAGCCGAACGCCGGAGCCCTCTATTTCTACTGCAAGTTGATCCCTGGGGTGCCGTGGCTCGATCGTGGCCACGCGACGCCGGGCACGAACGGTGCTCCCGTGCTGCAGGGTCAGGGAGATCTGCAGCCGGGGCAGCCCGTCACGATGCAGCTCACCAGCGCAAGGGCCGACAGCTCGATGGTGCTGGTGATCGGCGATACGAACTTCGAGCAGCCGATCCATGGCATCGTCCTCGGCCCCTATCCGAAGTTCCTGCTGCTGGGCTTCCGCACCGACGCCTCCGGGGCGACTACGCTGAGCGGCAGGTGGCCCGATGGCGTGCCGTCGTGCTACGCGTTCTACTTCCAGGCGGTGATCATGGACCCCTTGGGCCCCGACGGCCTCGCCGCCTCCAACATCCTCTCGACGACCACTCGGTAACCGGTCATCGTCGACGGCGGCTCTCTCGATGTCGCTTCTGCAAGCTCGCATGCCGATGGCGCCGGTGTCGTTCACGATCGCACTGGCCACCGCTCTTGCGGCCCAATGGCGGCCGCAGTGCGCGTCATCCTGCGCGTCCGCGGAGGGCTTGCTGGCATGAGTCGACTGGCGTTCGCATCGAGCTGGGGTGGTGTCGAGAACTGCGGGCGATTCGTCCACGCGCTCAAAGTCCACGACCGCGGCGGGGCGAGAGTGCGCGGTCAAGACCGTGACGAATTCCAATCGTCTGCACGCGGCCGAGGACTTCTTCAGCTCGAGCGTGCGCCTACGTCGGCGTTCCGTCCTTCCGCCCGGAGCGGTCCGTGTTGCGGTACTGGACCGGTCACCGACCAACGAGCGGATTCTTGACTGTCAAGCCCGAGAAGCGATTGAAGTCGCGATCCGCCGTCCACAGCTCGCTCATGCCACTTGCCAGACAGATCGCAAAGACGCGTGCGTCGTGCACCTGGGCACCAACGACACGAGCACTTTCGAGTACCGCTCGCAGAATCTCGGCGTGTCCGCCTGTCTCCGTGAGCACGACCACACTCGGCGACTCAAGCCAGGCATCGACTTGATCCAGTGCCTGAGCCATGGTCGATGCCGGCTGAGCCATCGCCCAGCGCAGCCCCTCGATGATCAAGGCCCGAATGGTGGTCCGTTGCGAGGCCGCAAGGGCCTTCGCTTCGGCAAAGAGATCGTCCGGCATATCGACTGACGTTCGCATATGCGTAGGCATGGCGGATGATATGCGCCACAACAAGAACCGCGGTGCTCGCGCTCGGAAACGTCACTGATGGACAGCAGCCACTCGTGATCGAGCGAGTTCCGCTTGCGCGTGTGCTCGACCAGCGCCTCGCTCCAGGTCACTCGGACAGCGTCTTGATGTGCGCGAGCACTCGCCCGTGGATCGCGTGGATGAAGGCATCGGCCCAGAGTCGCCAGTACCACGCGGGCCGCAGGTCGAGCGCGTACCAGGTCGTGCCTTGTAGACGCGTGCCGCCGCCCGGGAGCGCGGTCAGCCGGAACTCGCCGCGCACGCTCGCAAACGCGCGCGCGAGGTGCGGTGGCCGCACGCGCCGGTAGAAGCTCCATTCCGCCATGGCGTCGGGCTGCGCGGTGACGTCGAAGGCGAGCCGGCGCGGCTCGTCCCAGGCGGTGATGGGCTCGATGAAGGCGCCGGTCGAGAACTCGCAGCGCCGGACCGCGCCCACGCCGCGACCGGTGACCCGTGCGCGCACGGGGTAGGCGACGCCGGTACGGAACAGGAGCTGCGTGGGCGGCGGCAGCTCGCTGAAGCTCACCACGTTCTGCCACACGGCGGCGGGCGGTGCGGCGATGTCGAGCGCGGAGGTGACCGAGCACGGAGCGCGCTCGTGCACCTGGCCTTCCGCGAGCGCCAGGAGCGGCAAGCACGCGACCGACAAGGCCGCATGCCGCAGCCGGCCGCGATGCTGCTCGCTCAGCACCAGGCCGGCGAGCGCGCCGAGAATGGCAGGGACGGTGGCGAGCGCCACCGCCATCGCCAGGCACACGATGCCCTCGAGCGCAAACAGCAGCAGCAACAGGCCGGTCATGAAGAGCACCAGCAACGTGAGCATCAGCGTGGCCTTGAGCGAGTGCCTGCGGCTGCGGTTGAACAGGAAGCCCGTGAGCACGCCCAGCACGAACGGCGTGCCGACGAACAGCGCGAGGCCATAGCTTCGCGCGGCGTACACGCCGAACGCGGTGAGCGCGCCGCCCAGCATGGCGAGACCGACCACCAGGAACAGCGGCCGCCCGAGCCGTGGGTCGGCGGCGGCCGGCGCCGCCGTGCGCGGCAGTGCTCGCGTCGGCAGCAGGCACAGCACGAGCATGAGGGCATAGTTCACGATCGGCACGAAGAAAAGCAGTCCGAGCCAGCCCGAGCCAACGGCGTCCTCGGCCCGGCGAATGCTGAGCGTCGCGCCAACCCACACGAATGGCAGCGTCCACAGCGCCATGGCGATCAGGAATGCCGGCGGCGCCTGCGCGAGCTTCGCGCTGCGCTCGGTCCACAGGGGCGACAGGTAGTCGACTGGCGTCCAGGGCTGGCCGGTGCACCACCTGACCAGCATGGCGTCGGCGAGGTACTTGCCGAACATCAAGCCGAAGCCGGCGACGGCGTACGTGCGCCGTGCCACCGGCTCGCGCAGGCGGAGCCGCAGCTCTGCCCACCAGTCGCCGCGGCGATGCTCGGGATCGTGGCGCGACATCGGGCTCTCCGTCACGGGCGGCTCGAGCGTGATCGTGCCCGGCCGCTAGCGCGAACCGGCCGACCTTGCCGCGGCCTGCTTCACCGGGTCGACGAAGAACTTGAAACCCGACGTGTCGGAGAAGAACAGCGCCTGGCGATGGTCGTCCAGCCACTGCTGCCATTTGCCGGCGTCGGCACCGAAGCGCTCATCGGTGTAGCGCTCGAGCACGCGCCGCGCGCGGTCCACGTCCTCGTTCCGCGCCAGCCTGTCAACGCAGGCGTCGAGGATGGCGATGCTGCGATTGGAGATGCCGAGCGCGCGGGCATCCTCGTCGGTGGCGTAGCCCTGCTGGGCGGCGACCAGGTACTCGAGGTTCTCCCGGTAGTACGCTCGATAAAGGGCAGCATCCTTGCCGAACCTGGCATACAGCTCGGGCGGGAACATGCCCTTGATGAAGGCCTCGTCGTTCAAGCCCTGATCGAGATAGCCCGGGTACACGAGCGCCCAGTCGCGCGCCCATCCGCGCCGCCTGAGCAGCGGCGGCTGGCCGTCGAACTTGCTGATGTAGCAGATGGCATTGATGAAGCAGCGGCGGCCTTCCTCGGTCATGACCGAGGGCGCGCCGTAGAAGCCCCACAGGAAGAAATTCCCCTGGCGCGCGAGCGCGACCGAGCCCGGCCCCTTCGAGTTGACGCCGCTCGAGATCAGCTCCGCATCGGGCGTGTCGAGGAATCCATAGGGATTGGAGACCACGCCCGGATCGATCTCCGGGAACGTCTTCTCGTGCACCTTCCACGCCCTGAGCTTGGGCGGCAGGCCGACGCCGTCGGGCCAGTGCGAGTAGTTCTTGGGAGTGTCGATGTCGACGAACGTCGGGTTGACGGCTAGCGGCGATCTGAAGATCTCGTGGCTGGCATCCACACCGTGGGCCATGTTGGTCAAGCACAGTCACAGCCAATCGAGCTTGGTGCCGCGACCGCCGCCGATCGTCGCGCCCATGCCGCCGATCAACACCGATGCCTTGGCGAAGCTCGCACCGAGCTGCACCTGGGGATACTCGCCCGCGTACTCCTTGTTCTCCTTGTAGCTCGAGGTCCAGTCGAAGATGACGACGTCGCCATCCTTGACCTTGGCCTCGGTCACCTCGGTGATGGGCAGCGCCTGCACCTCG
The DNA here is from genome assembly GCA_046349655.1 of Planctomycetota bacterium. GTDB lineage: Bacteria > Planctomycetota > B15-G4 > B15-G4 > JAXMBY01 > JAXMBY01. The sequence goes on along the minus strand of JAXMBY010000039.1, from coordinate 18,863 downwards.
CCGAAGTGTTCCTCGAGGAAGCTCACGAAGTCCGCTTCCCGCGGGCTGCCAGGGTTGCCGGCATAGATGATCTTGAGCTCGCTCGGGTCGACCTGATCACCGGCAGCGAGCGCGAGGCACGACAGCAGATCGAGCAGCAGCATGACCGACCTCCGATGGGTCGCGGGGCGGAATCGGTCTACCCTCGACCCGGGGCGGCGTCAAGCCCAGCTGCCGCTCGGTTCACTGCGGGATGGCAAAGCCGGTGAGCATGCCCTCACCGCGGTCGAGGATCAGGTGGTCCTTGGTCGCATCGTCCAGGAAGAACGCGAGCGCCCCCACGCCACACGGGCCCTTGTAGGTGAACGTGACCAGGCCGAACGCGTTGCTCATGCCCGAGACGGGCTGGTTGGTCCAGTAGTCGTCGAGCAAGCGGCCCATCACGAGAACGTCCGCGGCCGGCGTGCCGAGCGCGTCGACGATCGTCAGATTGACGGTGGTCTCGTTGTATGCGGAACCATCCTGGTAGCAGTGGTCGTGCGTCGGATCGCCCGGGTCGGGCACGAAGTCCGAGCGCACGACCAGGTCTCGCACCGTGAGACATCTGCCGCGACACGGATGGTCGGGAGTCATGCGCACGAGCCGCGGGCTTCGACCGACCAGGACCTGAGCCAGGATCTCTCCCGCGCGGTTCATCGGTCCGCCGGTGAGGACGCCGCCTTGCTGGTACGCCGGCGACAGGAGTGACGCCAGCGGCTGGGCGGTGCCCTGGGGACCTCTGCAATCACACCGGTGCTGGCGATGGTGGCGGTCACGTCGCGAGCTCTCGCTGATCGACCCGATCCCGTACCGGGAGAGGTGGCCGGTGCCAATCGACGAGAGTTGCTGCCAGGTCCCCTCGTGGTGGTAGCGGTAGAGATAGCTCAGGTTCTGGCCGCTCACGGCCACCAGGAAGCGGGCCTGGTCCCCGGCATCGTTGATCGCCGCCGGGCCGCCGCTGATTCCGTAGCCGCTCGGCGGCGGCGCCAGCGACACGGCGCTGCCTGGATCTCCGAGCACGTACCACTTCGATGCCGTGGCGACGGTGCCGCCGCGGCTCATGGCAACCGGCGGCTCGTCGGGGTAGCCGAGGAGCGCGAGGTCCACCATGCCCGTGGTCGCCGACCACAGGAAGGGCGAACCGCTCGGCGGAAAGCCCGACGTCTGCGACCAGCCGATCACGCGCGAGAGCTCGTCGATGGCCACGGCGGTGGAGATCGAGGTGCCGGGCAGCGTGCCGAGGTCGATTGCCTCGTAGGTCGTTCCCGACGGCTTCCATGCCACGGCGTGAGTCGTCGTGCCCGGCAGCCCTGCGAACCCAACCACCCAGCCTTGGTTGTTGATCCCGGTCACGGTGATTCCTGGCAGGCTCGGGATGGCGGGGAGAACGATCCGGTTGCCGCCGCGCCACACGACCGTCTCCAGAGGCGGCAGGCAGAACGAGCCACAGCCGGTGTCTGGGTACGACGTACCGGCCACATCGCCAAGGTCGTTCACGGCCACGCCGATCGCGGCGGTGGAAACGAAATCCAGTGCGTAGTCCTCGAACGCCATGCTGTGCAGTCCTGCGGTGGGCAATTGAGCCCACGTCACCGACGCGGTGATCGCGAGCCAGGTGCACGCCATCCATCCCAGCCGTGCCGCGCTCGTCGCGCTCGCCACCATGGGGATCTCTGCAGGTCGAGTCATCGCCGCCATGAGCCGCCCTCCAACTGGATGCCGAAAGCCACGACTCTCCATCGCCGGTCGTCCCTAGCTCGAGAGCGTCTTGCAGTCGGGGTTGCTGTAGAACGTGTTGCCGGTCTGCGGGACGATTGCCGCTTGGCCATGGATTGCCAGGCCGACCAGGGTCGGGTCGTTTGGGACGCTCACCTTGACCTCGAGCGTCCCTGTGCCTGGCACGATGCCCGAGCCGATCTTGAGCAAGGGACGTGGATCCAGGAAGAACACGCCGCGCTCCGTGGATGGGATGAAGCTCGGCCCAGGGCGAGCAACATCACGGTGAAATCGCCGGGCGTGCTGGTCACCGCGAAGATCAGATCGCCGCCGATCTTGCCGTTGCCGCCCACTTCGAACGTGCGAGCAACGACCGCAGCTGCGGTCACGTCGACCGTGGGCGTCGTGACCAGGCCGTTCCAGTTGCCCTTGGCTTCGACTTGCAGGCCGACATAGTCCTGCAGATTGAGCGTGCCGCTGGTCAACTTCTGTGCTGGTGCAGGCGACGATGAACTGGTTGCCGCCGACATCTTCCACCTTCCCCCTGAAGTGAACCGGTTGTGCATGGCACAAGCTGCCGAACACGAGCGGCAACACGAGCGCGGTGAACCTGGTCATGATCAAGCTCCTGGTCTTGGGATTTCGATCGCGTGTCATCGACGAGAGGCAGCAGCAGGAACCGAAGTCCCTCAGCATTCCGTGATTCTTGGCACTGCCGCCGGACGAGCGCCCCGCGGAGGCACGCACGCGCGGGTGTCGGGGCCGCGCAGCAAGCGCGGCGCCGCGGGCGATGTGGGGAAACCAGCTCAAACCCGCGCACGGGAGCCGGCATCGGGTTAGCTAGGGTATCAGCGGTCGGGTCGCCGGTTCTCCTCCAGAGCAATGCTCCACCCGGCCTTCGACCACCAGATGCGCGGGAGTTTTCATGTCTGGCCGCGTGATTTCCAGCGATTCCAGCCGGGCGAGGCTCGATGTCCTGACGCCGCTCCTCTATGACGAGCTGCACGAGATCGCGGGCCGCTACCTGCGCGACGAGCGTCGCCATCACACGCTGCACCCCACCGCGCTGGTGAACGAGGCCTACCTGCGCCTGGCCTCATGGCCGGAAGCGGAGTTTCGCGACCGCATCCAGTTCCTGGCAGCGGCCGCCACGGCGATGCGTCGCATCCTGATCAACCACGCGCTGGCGCGGCGCGCCGCGAAGCGTGGTGGTGTGACGCGCCCGGCACCGCTCGACGATACCGTGCTCCTGTTCGAGCAACGTTCGGTGGACCTCGTTCTGCTCGATGCCGCGCTCGAGCAACTGGCGCAGGTGGATGCCGATCAAGCAAGGATCGTCGAGCTGCGGTTCTTCGGCGGGCTCACGATCCAGGAAACCGCCCAGGCCCTTCACGTTTCGCACGCCACCGTGGAGCGCGAGTGGAGTCTCGCGCGCGCCTGGCTCCGGCGCGCGGTCGAGGAATCATGAGCACGCGCCGCGGCGAGCTGGACTCGTGGGCGCTGATCAAGGACTACTTCCTGCGCGCGCTCGATCGACCCATCGCCGAACGAGGCGAGTGGCTCGCGAGCGCGTGTCAGGACGCTGGCGTGCGTGTCGCGGTGCTCGGCCTGCTCGCAGCACACGAGCGGCAAGATCAGTTCATGCAGTCGCCGCTCGCCGGTTCGACGCTGCTGGTGATGGAGCCAGCACCCGACCGGTTCGTGGGCCGCCGCGTGGGACCATGGGTGCTGCGCGAGCTGCTCGGCTCCGGCGGCATGGCGAACGTGTACCGCGCCGAGCGCGCCGATGATGCGTTCGCGAAGGTCGTCGCCGTCAAGCTGATCAAGCGCGGCCTCGACACCGATGAGATCCTGGGCCGTTTCCAGCGCGAGCGCCAGGCGCTTGCCAGCCTCGATCATCCTCACATCGCGCGATTGCTCGACGGCGGATCGACCGAGGACGGCCGCCCTTACCTGGTGATGGAGCTGATCGAGGGCATGCCCATCGATCGGCATGTGGCCGAGCGACGCCTCACGCTGCCACAGGTCCTCACGCTGTTCCTCAAGGTGTGCGCAGCCGTGCAGCATGCGCACCGGCACCTGATCGTGCACCGTGATCTCAAGCCGAGCAACATCCTGGTGACGGGCGCCGGCGAGCCGAAGCTGCTCGACTTCGGCATTGCCAAGGTGCTGCAAGCGAGCGATGCCGCCGCCGACGCGACCGAGTTCTCCGGACGACCGATGACGCTCCACTACGCAAGCCCCGAGCAAGTGCTCGGTCGGCCGGTCAACACGGCGACGGACGTCTACTCGCTGGGAGTGATCCTCTACCAGCTCGTGAGCGGCGAGCGCCCGCACCGCGTGCGCGCGACGGACCCGCACCAGTCGATGGCACGAGCCATCTGCGAGCAGGAGCCCGAGCGACCCAGCAGCGTCGCGCGACTGGCCTCCCGCGCGCGCGTACCGCCGGAGCTCGACGACATCCTGTTGATGACGTTGCGCAAGGAGCCCGAGCGGCGGTACCTGTCGGTGGAGCAGCTCGCGGCCGACATCGAGCGGTTCCTGCGCGGCCTGCCGATCGCCGCACGCCCGGATACACTCGGTTATCGAGCCCGCAAGTTCGTCCGCCGGCACCGGCTCGCCGTGGCGGTGTCGGTCAGCGTCGCCCTGCTCTTGATGAGCGCCGGCGTGCTCGTGGCACATCAGGCTCGGGTCGCCGCGAGCGAACGCGACCGCGCCGCGGGCGCGGCCTCCAGAGCCGAGGCCATCAATGGGTTTCTCGAGCGCATGCTGAGCTCGCCCGATCCGCGCCATGCCGGCCGCAACGTCTCGATGCGAGCGGTCGTCGATGCGGCCGCACGACGCGTCGCCGACGAGTTTCGCGGTCAACCGGAGACCGAGGCGGCGGTGCGGTCGACGCTGGGCTTGACGTATCTCTCGCTCGGGGACTTCGACGCCGCCCTGGAACACCTCGAAGCAGCGCTGTGCCTCCGGCGCCAAGCGAGCGATGACGGTGGCTTGAGCCTGATCAGCAGCCTGAGCAATGCTGCGAACGCGCTCTACGCACGGTCCGACTTCGTGCGCGCCGAGGCCCTTGCCCGCGAGGCGGTGGAGCGGGCAAGGGCGGGCGGCGCTCGCGCGCGCGAACTGCTGGCTACATCACTCAACAACCTCGGTGCCGTGCTGCGCGCCCGGTGCGAGCTCGACGCCGCGGAGCCGTGCTACCGCGAGGCCTTGCAGATTCGCCGCGAGCTCTTCGGGCGCGAGCACGAGGACATCGCGCAAACGCTCAACAACCTCGCCGGTCTGATGGTGGCGCGCGGCGACCTTGCCGCGGCCGAGCCGATCCTGCGCGACGCGCTCGACATGCGGCGCGACCTGCTCGGCGAGCAGCATCCCGACGTGGCGCAGTCGGTGCACAACCTCGCGGTCCTGCTCGAGCAGATGGGGAAGCACGATGCGGCCGAACCGTTGTTCCGGCAATCGATCCAGAGCTACCGTGAGCTGCTGGGCGACTCGCACCCGCACTCGCCAACGCATTGTGCAACCTGGCCAACCTGCACCTCGCCCGCCGTGAATGGTCGCCAGCAGCCGTGCTGCTCGAAGAGTGCGTCGACATCCGCGCCGCGGCGCTGCCCGACGGCGACTGGCATACGGCCGAGGCCGCGGCGCTGCTCGGCCGCTGCCGCTTGCAGATGGGCGAGCTGGAACAAGCCGAGGCGCTGCTGCTCGAGAGCCATGGCACGCTCACGCAAGCACTCGGACCCGACGCCTCGAGCACGCGCGAGGCCTTGCTCGCGCTCGTGAGTCTCTACCAGAAGCGCGGCGACGTCGACCGAGCGAGGGAGCTCAGGGCCAAGCTGCACCAGTGAACGCCGGCGACGCGGCCGATCACCGCAGGCAACGAGCGGGCGATCGAGCGGGCCCTTGAGCGAGATCGCCGCTGGCGCGTATGATGCAAGCCCCCGACGCCAGGAACCGAGAGGATCGCCATGCCAGCCAGCGCACCGCCTGCCCTCGTCCTGCTCGCGCTCTGCTTGCCGTTCGCCCGCGCCCAGGATCAGCGCATCGGCAAGCCGATCCGGCTCGAGCGACCAGGTCAACAACCGTACCGGCCGGCGCCGGGGCGGGTGATCGTGCCGCCGGTGATCGTGCAGCAGGGCAGCTTCACCAGCGTGCAGGTCAACGTCGACGCCAACGGCAACAACATCGTCGGCGATGCCGGCAACGAGCCGGCGATCGCGGTCGATCCGGCGCACCCGAACCGGTTCGCCATCGGCTGGCGCCAGTTCGATACCGTGGCGTCGGACTTCCGCCAGGCGGGCTGGGCCTTCAGCCATGACGGTGGGGCGGTCTGGCGATTCCTGGGCGTGCTGCAGCCAGGCGTGTTCCGCAGCGACCCGGTGCTCGACACCGACCTCGCCGGCAACTTCTTCTACTACAGTCTCAAGGGCAGCGATTTCAGCGCCGACATGTATCGCTCCGAAACCTCGGCGGTCTCGTGGCTGGCGAAGGTGCCTGCCTTCGGCGGCGACAAGCCGTGGCTGATCATCGACAAGACTGGCAACGTGCCCGGCAGCGGCAACATCTATGTCGCCTGGAGCGTGGCTGCCTCGCCCACGGGCAGCGACGTGTTCACCCGATCGGTCGATGGCGGCTTCACCTGGATGAGCCCGATCGAGCTGCCGCACGACCTGCTGTGGGGGACGCTCTCGGTCGATGCCGACAGCAACCTGTACGTCACCGGGATCCGCGGCGACACCTTCGACCTCGGCGCATTCGTCGTGGCGAAGTCGTTCGATGCGAAGAACCCGTTGATGACGCCGACCTTTGCTCAGACCACGCTCGTCGATCTGGGCGGCTCGCTCACCTACGGCCCGGTGCCGAACCCGGGCGGCCTCGGCGGCCAGGTGTGGATTGCCACCAATCACTCGAGCGGCCCCGATCGCAATCATGTCTACCTGCTCGCGTCGGTCGATCCGCCCGGTGCCGACCCGCTCGACCTCCACTTCTGCCGCAGCACCGATGGCGGCGCGACCTTCAGCGCGCCGGTGCGCATCAACGACGACCCCGCCGGCAATGGTGCGTGGCAGTGGTTCGGCACGATGTCGGCGGCGCCCAGCGGGCGCATCGACGTGATCTGGAACGACACGCGCAACGATCCCAGCGGCACCTTCTCGCAGCTGTACTATTCCTATTCCACCGACGGCGGCCAGCACTGGTCGGCCAACGTCGCGGTCAGCCCGCCCTGGAATCACTTCCTCGGTTACCCGCAGCAGGACAAGATCGGCGACTACGACACGATGGTGTCGGACGACGTCGGCGCGAATGTCGCCTACGCGGCCACGTTCAACGGCGAGCAAGACGTCTACTACCTGCGCATCGGCCCGCCGGATTGCAATGGCAATGGCGTGCCCGACGCCGATGACATTGCGCTCGGAACCTCGCAGGACGACGATGCCGACGGCGTGCCCGACGAGTGCGAGACGCTGCTCTTGTCGAAGCTCAATCCTGGAAAGGCGGGCGCGACCAACGCCATCCACGTGACCCGTGCCACGCCCGGCGCGATGGTCACGTTCCTGTACGGGACCGTGCCGACCGACCTGCCGATCGGCTCGTGCCCGGGCGCGCGGCTCGGCATCCTCGACCTGCACGTGCTCGGCTCGTTCAAGGCCGATGCGACCGGTCTCATCACGCTGAGCGGCTTCGTCGCGAGCCAGCACCAGGGGCAGTCGTTCCTGATCCAGGCGATCGAGGCAGCCACCTGCAGGAGCAGCAACACGGTGAGCGAGACCCTCGACTGACCGCGCGCACCGCTTCGGCGAACCAGGGACGGGCGGCGCGGAACGCGCTGGGCATCGCTCCGGCGGCTGGCGCAGAGTCTTGATCGGCGCTCGGCAGCGGCCTTGAATGGACGTTTCCCGTCGCCCCTCCGAGACCTCCATGCCGAACCACGTGGCACGCCACCTCACGACCGTCACTGCCGCCGTCGTGCTGGTGCTGGTGGCCGTGGGCTTGAACCGGCTCGCCGACACGATTCCCGACCCGGACGTCTTCTATCACATCCGCCACGCGTGGCTGTACCGCACGCGCGGCCTGACCTTGACCGAGTTCCCATGGGTGCAGTGCTCGGTCATCCGCCTGTGTGCTGCGGATCTGTGGTATGGCTTCCACCTGCTGCTGCTGCCGTTCACGTTCGGCGGCGACTTGCTGCGCGGCGTCGAGATCGGCTCGATCGTCTGGACCGCGAGCGCGCTGTTGCTCGTGTACGCGGCGCTGCGCCGCATGGCGATGCGCTGGGCGCTCGGATGGACGTTCCTGTTCGCGTTCATCGCCGCCGACATCACGCACCGCTTGACCATGCTGCGGCCGCAGCCGATCTCGCTCGGTCTGGACCTGTTGCTGGTGGCGCTGTTGACGGCGCCGCCGGCGCAGCGCGGGCGGGCATTGCCGATGGCGTTCTTGCTGGGCGTCGCCCAGACGTTCGTGCACTACGCGCTGTTCTGGGTGCCGGTGCTGATCTTCCTCACCGTCTCGCTCGCGCAGCTCGCGACCCGCTCGCGCATCGCGCTGGGTCGCGGCCTGGCGCTGATCGTCGGGCTGGGCGCGGGCATGCTGCTCCGACCCAACCCGCTCGGCGCACTGCAGCTGCTCGACATCCAGCTGTTCCGCTGGTTGCTCGAGAAGCAATCGCAGCCGCTGATGATGGCGAAGGAAGCGATGCCGCTCGTGTGGAGCAAGTTCATCGATCAGTACCTGCCCGTGTCGCTGCTCGTGATCCTCGCCGTGCCCTGGTTCCTGCTCGGCAGCGGGCGCGCGACCGAGCCTGCGGTGCGGCGGCAGCGCGTGATCGGCTGGACGGCGCTGGCCCTGGCAATGCTGTTCCTGGCGCTGTCGTTCAAGGTGGCGTTGCGCTCGACCGACTTCTACGTCGCCTTCGCCACGCTGTTCGTTGCCAGCGCCGTCACCGGCGCCACGCGGCCGCTCGGCTACATCCGCCGCGTCAGCGTGTCGTTTGCCGCCGCGGCGATCCTGACCTGGGCGGCGCTCAACAACGTGTACCGCTACCACATGTTCGTGCGCAATGCCTACCAGCCGCTCGCCGAGCAAGAGGTCGCGCAATGGCTCGAGCGGAACACGCCCGCGGGCGCGATCGTCTTCCACGTCGAGTGGGACAAGTTCGCGCCGCTGTTCTTCTGGAACCAGCACGATCGCTACATCAATGGCATGGACCCGATCTTCGAGTACGCTTACGACGCGAAGCTGTACTGGAAGCACCACCACCTGCTGCTCGATCATGTCGCGGTCGAGGCGGATCGCGCGGTCCTGTACCTCGCTGCGGACGCACCACCAGAGGATGTCTACCAGGTCATGAGCGCAGACTTCAAGGCCGCGGCGATCGTGGTCGACCCGCAGGTGACGCCGCACCTGCTCGAGAGCCTGCGTGCCGATCATCGCTTCAAGGAGGCGTTCCAGGGCGCGCACGAGATGGTCTTCGAGGTGCCGCGGTGATCCTGCTTCGCCGGCTGCTCGCGCTCGCTGCCGCCCTGGCCACGGCCGCGGCCGCATCGGCATGGCGCGAGCACTGGGATGCGACCTGGGAGATCACGTTTCGCTATCCCGCAGAGTGGCAGCTCTACACTCCGGAGCATCCCGGGCCGTTCGGCTACTTCCGTGCGAATCAGCTGGCCGCGTGCTCGGCGCCCGACAGCCAGGACACCTGGTTCAAGCTCGGCGTGATCTTCGGCGCGCCGCCGCGGCCGCTCGCCGCCAAGATGGAGGCGACGTTCGCCGGCATGGCCCGGCAGCTGAACGCCACCAAGCTCGAGAGCCGCGCATTCACGATCTCCGGGTGCGAGGCGCTCGAGTGGTGCCACTCCCTGCCGCGCGCGACGCCGCCCGTGGTGCAGAAGTTCGTCGCCATCGCCGGTGCGGCCAACGGCTTCATGCTGTCGTTCAACGCACCCGCGAGCGCGTTCGCGGCGGTCGACCGCGACGTGTTCGCGCCGATGATCGAGGGAGTGATGCTGGGCGAGCGCGGCATGACGACGTTCTGGCGGCAGATGTGGAAGCGCGCGCCGCGCGCGGCGAAGAGCGCCGCCGTGGGGCTGGGTCTCGCCAGCGTGGCGGCCTTCTCGTACTGGGTCTTGCGCCGCCGTCCGCACGAGACGGCCGCGCCGGAGGGTGGGTCATGATGAGCGCGGCCTTCCTGATCGTGGCATTGAGCGAGCCGCGGTTCGCAACGTACGTGCTCGGCACCGCGCAAGACGGCGGCTTCCCGCAGCTCGGTTGCGAGGCCACGTGCTGCACGCTCGCGCGCAGCGACCCCAGCGTGGCGCGGTTGCGCACCGCGCTCGGCGTGGTCGATCGCGAGACCCGCAAGCTGGTGCTGATCGAGGCGACGTCGGACATCGAGCGCCAGGTGAGCGAGCTGCACCGCCTCGCGCCGGCAACCGACCGCGGCCGCAATCCGGTCGATGCGGTGCTGGTCACGCACGCGCACGCCGGCCATTACCTGGGTCTCATGTCGTTCGGCAAGGAGACCGCGGCGTCGCGGGCGATGCCGCTCTACTGCACTGCGCGCTTTGCCGCGTTCCTCGAGAGCTCGCCGCCCCTGCATCTCCTGATCACCGATCAGCATCTGATGCCGCACGTGATCACGCCCGGCGTGGCATTCGAGCCGATCCCCGGACTGCGCGCCGAGGCGATCCAGGTGCCGCATCGCGACGAGTTCTCGGATACCGTCGCGTTCGTGCTGCGCGGCCCGGCGAAGAGCCTCTTGTTCGTGCCGGACATCGACAAGTGGGAGAAGTGGGATCGCGCGATCGAGCAGGTGGTGGACAGTGTCGACTACGCCCTCCTCGACGCCACCTTCTTCGCCGCCGACGAGCTGCCCGGGCGCTCGATCGAGAAGATCCCGCACCCGCTCGTCCCGGAGACCATGGCGCGCCTCGCGACGGTCGCGCAGAAGAGCCCGGGCAAGATCGCCCTCATCCACCTCAATCACACCAACGTCTTGCTGCGCGATGGCGACGCGCGCGAACGGCTCGAGCGCCAGGGCTTCCACGTCGCCAACCCGGGCGATCGCTTCGACCTGTAGGGGAAGTGGTGGACGGCGGTCGCGCCCAGCATGAGCCGCTTCATTGCACATGGTGGCGAATGACCCGCTGGCGAGTGTCCAGGCGCGCGGCTATGCTGACACAATGAACATGTCCCGATCAGCAGGCGCGTTCGTGAAACGCGTGGTATTGCAGAACTACAAGAGCATCGAATCGTGTGATGTCGAGCTGCACGCGCTCTCGCTGCTCGTTGGCCCGAATGGGTCGGGCAAGAGCAACTTCCTCGACGCGCTCCGATTCGTTGCCGAGTCCTTGCGAAGCACGACTGACCAAGCCCTCAGGGAGAGGGGCGGCATCCGCGAGGTTCGGCGCCGGTCGCGCGGGCATCCTACCCATTTCAAGATCGGACTGTCGCTCGGCCTGCCGCAAGACGATGCGGCCGAGTACTCGTTCCGAGTGGGCGCCAAGCAGAAGGGTGGGTTCGAGATCCAGGAAGAGGTTTGTCGCATCTCAAGTGCCGCGGGTGTCGTGAAGGGCGAATACGTCGTCCAGGATGGTGCAGTACAGAGTGCGAGCTTCTCGCCACGGCCGCCGGCTTCCGACCAGCGCTTGTACCTCCAGATCGCGTCGGGCTTCCCCGTGTTCGAGGTGCTCTACCGGTCGCTCACGGGCATGGGTTTCTACAACATCAATCCTCAGCAGCTCAGAGAACTGCAGGATCCCGACTCGGGCGACCTCTTGCGACGAGATGGCAGCAATGCCGCCAGCGTTCTGGTGGCACTGAGCATGCGCGACGCGAGAATCAAGCAGCGCATCGAGGCCTACCTCGGCCAGATCGTTCCCGGTGTGGTTTCGGTCGATCGCAAGGTCCTCGGCCACAAGGAGACGATCGACTTCAAGCAAACCGTCGCCGGCGATCAAAGCCCATGGTCCTTCACGGCGCAGAACATGTCCGATGGTACGTTGCGTGCCTTCGGCGTGCTGATCGCTCTCTTCCAGTGCTTCGACCGGCCCGCAGCCGCCCCGATCCCGCTCGTTGGTATCGAAGAGCCGGAGGTCGCCCTTCACCCGGCAGCAGCCGGCATCCTGATGGACGCCTTGCGCGAGGGTTCCCAGTACACACAGGTCGCTGTCACCAGCCACAGCCCGGAGCTTCTCGATACGAAGGATCTCGATCCCGAGGCGCTGCTGGTGGTCGACGCCGACCGGGGAAGAACCGTGATTGCACGCGTGGATGAAGCCAGTATCTCCAGCCTGCGTGATCGCCTCTTCACGGCCGGCGAGCTGCTCAAGCTCGATCAGTTGAAACCAAGGCAGGATACGGGCTCGGCGGCATCGCGTCGCAATGGTGATGACGAGGACTTGCCGCTGTTCAAGGGCAAGTCGTGAGGCTCGATCTGTTCTGCGTCGTCGAGGGGCAAGGGGACCAGAGAGCAGTGCCCGTGCTGCTGAGGCGCATTGGCTCGGCGCTGGTACCTGCGCTCGAGCTGGCGATTCCGACTCCCTTCCGGGTTCCGAGACACAAGCTGGTGAAACCGGGGGAGGTGGAGCGCGTGGTCGACTTCGCGGCACGGAAGATCAGGCGCCCTGGCGCCGCACTCATCCTCATCGATGCCGATGATGACTGTCCGGCAAAGCTCGGTCCGACCATCTTGGCTCGGGCGCGTCAGGCGCGCCCCGATCTGCCGGTGAGCGTTGTGCTCGCAAACCGCGAATTCGAAGCTTGGTTCCTCGCCGCCTTCACGTCGCTATCGGGCCGTCACGGCCTCGAGAAGGTCTTGCCGTCGTTTGCCACCCCAGAGACCATCAAGAACGCAAAACGGCCCATCGAGGAGCACATGCTGAGACGGGTGTACTCGGAGACCATCGACCAGCCTGCCTTGACCGCACAGTTCGACATGGACCTTGCGCGACGCGTATCGCCGTCGTTCGACAAGTGCTAGCGCGAGGTCGCGAGTTCGCTGGCGCGCGCGGCGAGAGCGACTGGTGATCGCGCGACCCGCGCCCATCAACTCGAGCCGAGCGCTTCCAGCTCTTCCCAGCGCTGGTAGAGCTGCGCGATGCTCGCCTGCACGGTCTCGCGGCGCTGCATCAGCGCGCGCAGCTCGGCGGCTGGCTTGCTGTACAGCTCGGGATCGCCCAGCGCCCGATCGAGCGCGGCGAGCTCGGCTTCCGCGCTGGCGATGCACATCCGGGAGCTCGCTCAGCTCGCGGCGGTCTCGCGCGCCGAGCCGCTTCTCGCGCGGCTTGCTCGGCGCCGCGGGCCGCGCGTGGTGCGGGCCTTGACCGGGCCGCGCCGAGCTTCGCGAGCAAGCTGCTCGGGTCGCCGTCGTGCACGAGGTGGTGCCCGCTGCTGTCGAGGTGCAGGATGCGCGTCGCGCACCTGGTCGAGGAAGTAGCGGTCGTGGCCGACCACGAGCACGACGCCGGTGAAGGTACGCAGCGCGTCCTCGAGGACCCGTAGCGTCGTCAGGTCGAGGCCGTTGGTGGGCTCGTCGAGCAAGATCACGTTGCCGCCCTGGCACAGGAGCTTCGCGAGCAGCACGCGGTTGCGCTCGCCGCCCGACAGCCTGCGCACCAGCGTGTGCTTCATCGCGCCCGGGAACAGGAACTGCTCGAGGAAGCTCTCGATGCGCATCACGCGGTCGCCGTAGCGCACGCGGTCGTAATCGCCGCCGATCTCCTCGAGCACGGTCTTCTGCGGATCGAGGCCGGTGCGCGCCTGCTCGATCGCCGCGAACCGGACCGTGGGGCCGGCGCTGATCGTGCCTGAGCTCGGCGCGAGGCGACCCATGCACAGCTGCAGGAAGGTGGTCTTGCCGGCGCCGTTCAAGCCGACCACGCTGAGCCGCGTGCCCGGCTCGATGTCGAGATCGAGCCCGTCGATCAGCGTCCGGCCGCCCAGCGCCTTCTTGACGCCGACGAAGCTCAGCACGCGATCGCCGAGCCGCGGGCCGGGTGGGATGGTGAACTCGAGATTCGCGGACGCCTCGATCGGCGCTGCTGCCACCAGGCTGCGGTAGCGGCCGATGCGAGCCTTGGCCTTGGTCGTGCGCGCCGGCGGACCGCGCCGCATCCACTCGGTCTCGCGCCGCAAGGCGTCGATGCGCCGGCGCTCGGCATGATCCTCGGCCGAGATGCGATCGGCGCGCGCCACGAGATAATCGCCATAGCCGCTGTCGTAGCTGAACAGCTGGCCGCGATCCAGCTCCACGCACGATGCGGTGCACCACCCGATCGAGGAAATAGCGATCGTGCGTCACCAGCACGAGCGGCACGCGCGAGGCGAGCAGGTAGTCCTCGAGCCAGTCGATGACCAGCGCGTCGAGATGGTTGGTCGGCTCGTCGAGCAGCAGCACGTCCGGCGTGCTGAGCAACAGGCGCGCGAGCGCCACGCGGCGCTTCTCGCCGCCGGACAAAGGACCGCACGGCGTGCTCGAGGCGGGCAAGCCGAGCCGCGAGATCATCGCCCGCGCCTCGTGGTCGACGTCATGTCCGCCCAGATGCTCGAGTGTGCGCCTCGAGGCTTGGCCTGGCGGGCGAGCATCGCCTCGACCTGCTCGCCGCGCAAGCCGGCGTGGCCGAGCTGCTCGTGCACGCGCTCGAGCTCGCGCATCAGCGCGTCGCGTCCGCAGGCTCTGCACACGGCCGCCATGATGGTGGCCCCGGGGTCGAGGCCGGCCCTGCGGCAGGAACTGAGCTGCAAGTCTCGCTGCACGACGCGCTCGCCCTCGTCCGGCGTCTCGATGCCAGCGAGGATCCTCGGTGGATCGTCGACTTGCTGCTGCCGTTCTGGCCGACCAGGCCGATGCGTCGCCCGCCGCGACGTGCAGCGAGATGCCGCGCAGCACGTGCCGGTCGAGGTAGCTCTTGTGCACTGCCCCCAGTGCCATCAGGGTCATGAGCCGACTCGCAGTCGTGGTGATGCGTACAAGACAGATCCTACAGAATCGAGGACGCGATGGCTCGCACCACCGGCTCGACCGATGCTCGTTTCGTGATCGCAGCGGCGCTCGTGCTCGTGGTCGCAATCGGCGCTGCCACGTGGTTCTTGACCAGCCCGGAACGCGGCGCGCCGGGTTCCGGGGCCACCGGCCAGCCGTATCCGGCGCCGCGGTTCTGGCTGCCGCCGATGGCGGCGAAGACACTGCAGGACGTGCACCTCGTGCTCGGCTTCTGCGAGTCGGCCACCGAGCGCGACGTGCCCGAGCTGCGCCGGCTCGCGCTCGAGTCGGCCGACGCGCTCGTGGCCGGCAACGCGATCCGCGCGCTCGGTCGCCTGAAGGCAGGCGAACGACGCGCAGTTCCTGCAGCTGCTCTTGGACGATCGCGACCAGGTGCGCCAGGAGCTGGTGATCGCCCGGTGCGAGCGGCGCCGCGAGCACGGTGCCGCTGCTGGTCACCGTCATCGAGCAGCGCGACGCGAAGCTCCGCCCGCTTGCCATCCAGGCGCTCGGCCGGCTGCAGCTCGCCGAGGCGCGGCGCCGCTCGAGGTGGCGAAGGATCCCAGCTCGACCCAGACCGATGTCGCCTTGCACGGCGCGGCGCTCGAGCAGCAGTGACCCGCCGAGATCCGCTGGCATGAGACACGCTCGGCCATGGTCGATGCCGGTGCTGAGAGTGGCACGCTCGCGGGCCAGCCGCGCGTCACTCCACTCCTGTGCACGCTCACCACTTCCTCGCCGAGCCGGTCGACCACCCGCACGGCGACCGCGGTTGCGCCGGCGCTGCCAGGCAGCCGGTAGGTGGCGCGCACCAGCTCGGCGGGGTGTGCGGGCGTGTCGGCGACGCGCGCGCGGCGACCTGGCCGTCGTAGGCCGGATCGATCAGCACGCCATCCACCATCACCCGCCGACTGCTCACGCCGGCGAGGCGACCCGACTGCAAACGCAGCCGCTCGAGGATCGTCGGCGACGAAGTCCTGCACCGACCACGAGATCCTGGCCGTCGCGCCCGACGTGGATGCGCGCGCTGGCCGGCGCGTGCCGGAACAGCTCGCCGTACCGCGGGTCGCTGCGCAGCTCGATCACGTCGATCGCGTTCGCGCTCGACGGCGCACGACCCTGGTTCCATTGCGCAGCCACGCGCGCGCGCGCCACTCGATGCCCATGCACACGAGCGTGATCGGCCGTGTTTCCGCGGTGCGATCGAGCTCGCGCTCGAGCGCGTGCAGATCGGCGGCACCGAGCGCGTGGTCGAACGCGATCACCTTGACCAGCGCCTCGCCGAGCGTCCCGTCGAAGTACGCATCGTGCCGCTCGCGCGCGATGCCGATGTGCTCGCAGGCGATGCGGACGGTTTGCTCGGGGATGTCGAGCGCGTAGTCGTTGACGCGCCAGGTGGTGAAGCCGAGCTGGCCGGCGCCGGCTGGCAGGCGCGGTCCCGGTGTTGCTCCTCGATCACGTGGCGCAGGCGCGTTGCGGTGAGCCCTACGGCCGCCCGATTCAAGTC
Source organism: Planctomycetota bacterium (assembly GCA_046349655.1). GTDB lineage: Bacteria > Planctomycetota > B15-G4 > B15-G4 > JAXMBY01 > JAXMBY01. The sequence goes on along the minus strand of JAXMBY010000039.1, from coordinate 2,640 downwards.
GCACGCGATCCACCGGCGGTTGAGGCGCTGCGCCACCGCGGGCGGTGCCGGAGCCGCAGAAGCAGTCGAGCACGAGATCGCCAGGCGGTGGACGCCCGCAGCACGCGCTCCAGCAACGCCTCCGCTTCGGCGTCTGGAACTGCGTGTTCTCGCTCTGATCGGCGGGCTGCAGGCAGGCGAGGCGCCAGACGTCGTCCACGCGGCGGGCGGCGCGCTCGCGATAAACGATCCGGCTGCTCGCGTCCTTCACGTTGACGGCGACGCCATCCTGGTAGCGCCGCGCGATCTGCTTCACCGGGCTGCTCGCGCGCCTCCTCGAGCGGCGTGAACGGTGCGCGCTCGTTGTACAGAACAGCAGATTGTCGTGCGCGCGCGAGAAGCGCGTCGTGCCGGAGGCGAGCTTGTTGTAGTAGTGCCAGATGATCTCGTTGCGGAATGCGCCGGCGCCGAACACTTCGTCGAGCAGACAGCGCAGGTGATGGCTCCGGTGCCAGTCGCAGTGCAGGTACAGGCTGGCATCCTCGCTCATCAGCTCCTTGAGCAGCAACAGCCGGTCTGTACATGTACTGCAGGTACTGATCGTGCGTCCACAGGTCCTCGTACAGGAGCTGCTCGCCGAGGCTGAGCTGCTCGCTCTCGAGTCGCTGGTGGCGAAGGGACCCGCGCAGCGTGACGCGCCGTACGTACTCGGCGCCGGAGTCGAACGGCGGATCGATGTAGACGAGCTTCACCTTGCCGCGAAAGCCGCTCACCAGCAGGTGCGCGAGGACCTCCTTGTTGTCGCCCTGGAACAGGAGGCCGCCGCGCGGATGCGAATCCGGCCAGTCGACCCAGCAGGCAGATCGCGGGGCCGGTTCCGGGCCAGGCGCGAAGCTCTCCAGCTGCTGAGCGGCGGCGCGCTCACCGTGCTCGGCGCGCGCTTGCCTGCCCACGACAGCATCGGCCGCCGACGGCCATGCTCACCGGCGCGTCCGCGCGCTTCACGTGCCACCCTCCTCGAGCAGCGCCGTGCTCGCCGGCTGCCCTTCGATCTGCTGCGCCAGGAGCTCGACGTGGAGCGGGATCGCGTCGCCGCCGTACAGGCGGTCGAGCTCGTTGATGAGCGCCCACATCGTCGAGCCGGTAGCGAGCGGCCAGCTCGACCGCAACCGCGTACTTGCCGGCGCCGCGGCGGCGCCGCGGCCTCGGCTCGCCGCGCGACCGCTTGCAGCGCCGGTTGCGCAGCCGACAGGTCGAGCGAGTAGATGGTGCGTGCCAGCACCGCAGCCTGGACAGCGGCCGCCGCCAGCCGCGCAAGCGATAGGACGTGGGCGCGACCGGCGGCGGCACCGAGCGCGGTGCTGGCGCTCTGGCCTCGCGCTCGAGAACCGGCGAGCTCGAGAGGTCGCGCGCGCGCACGCGGTCGAGCTGCGCCACGCTCTCGCCGTACGTCTCGCGCAGCTCTCGATCGAGCACCGCGAGGTTGCCCTGCGAGACGTAGACGCGCGCCGGGTGCGTGTTGCCCGGAACCTGCCGCAGGCAGCGGGTCGCCGCCTGCAGCACGAAGTTGTGCGAGTCCCTGAGCGGTCGCACCAGCGCGCACGCGAACAGGCTCGGGCAGTCCCAGCCCTCGGTGCCCTTGTTGACCAGGAGCACGACGCGATGCGGCGCGGCTGGATCGTTGAGGCGATGGAAGGCGTCGATCTCGGTGCTGGTGGTGAGGTCCGCAACCGACGTGTTGGTGAGGCACGTGGCAGCCGCCTGCCCGAGGCGTGCCATCGTGCGCTCGACCACCGGTCGCAGCTCGGCGAGGTCCTGGGTCTGCGAGAAGTAGATCGCGAGCTTCGCGCGCGCGCCGTTCGCGAGCGTCACGTCGCCGTAGCTGCGGAAGAAATCCGTCACGACGTGCTCGACCACGAGCGCCGCGTCCGCGCTCGCATCGAACGCGTGGATGTTGCCGGCGAGGCTCTTCAGCACGCCGTCCTCGATCGCTTGCCGCAGACCATACCAGCACACCACGTCGAGCAGCGGCCGGCGGCGGCAATACGGCGTGCCGGTCGTGTTCACCACGCAGACGAGATTGGTCTCGCCGGCGAGGTAGTCGACGGTCTGGCGCACCTTCTTCAGCTCGTGCGCGAGCGTCTGGCCATAGGTGTGATGCGCTTCGTCGGCGAAGATCGCGAGCGCGGGCAGCGTGGCGAGTGCGCGCAGCCGCTCGTTGGCGAGCGCGCGCGGGCTCTCGTCGCCGGACGCACGACGCCACGGCGAGCGCGCCGCGGCGCGGGTCTGGATGCGGATCTTCTCGGTGTTGGTGACCACGACGTTGTCGGTCGAACCGCGCACGATCGGCAGCTCGTCGCTGCCATCTCTGGTGACCATGATCTTGACCCGCGCGGCGAAGCGCCGGTGCAGGCGCGGCGGCAAGATGGTGTGGTAGGGCGCGCGGGTCAGCTCGCGCAGCGACTCGAGGATGGTCTTGCCGGGCGCGAACACGAGCGCGTTCCGCACGAATGGTCCATCGGGGTGCTCGGCGGCGAGCGCGAGCTCGGTGGCGAGGATGGCGCCGATCACGAGCGTCTTGCCGGTGCCCATGGCGAGCGCCAGGATGTAGCTCGGATAGGTGAGCGACAGCGTCTCGCGCAGCGATGCCATCCGGGCATC
>JAXMBY010000038.1:0-65395 GCA_046349655.1 Planctomycetota bacterium | reverse complement strand
ATTCGCGGAACTTGCCGCGCCGGGTCGTGTACAGAAAGCTCGTGGTGTTGGCGAAGAAGAAGAGCGACAGGACGGTCATCCTCGCGGCGGCTCGATGCGGTCCATCTCGCCACAACATCGCCGCGTCGAGCGCGCTGGCGATCGACAGGATGCCGAAGATCACCAGCGCATACGGTGCATCGTAGCCGTAGTCACCGCGTTTCATGGCGGGCATTGTGAGCCGCCGTCGCGGTGCTCACAAGGCGCGATCCCGAACCTGCAGAGTTCTCGCGCGAGCCTCGGGATGGTTCGCGCGCAGGCGATGATCTGGCGGAGCCATGGCCGCTCCTCCACCGCGTCGACCAACGGGATTCGATGGGAATAACGGGTCGATGAGGCGGTCCAACGGCCGCGGTGAGAGACCGTTGATGGACCGAATCGAAGGAGAGGCCAACCATGACGCGATTGCTCGGCGGCGTGACACTTGCCGTGCTTGCCCTGCTTGCCGGCCAACGCCCGGGTGTTTCCGCAGCGACGGAGGACACCATCACCATCCCGTTGACGCCCGAGGGCCTGTCCATCGGTGACCTCATCAAGCAGGCGTCGCAGGTTCTCGGCTACACGATCTGCTTAGATCCCGGCGAGTTCCAGAACGATCGTCTGATCGCGACCGGACAACAGGTCGTTCCGCGGGGCGAGTACATCACGCTCCTGCACAACATCCTGCGCTCGCGCGATCTGGTGCTGATCACGCTCGGGCAAGGTGCGAGCGCACAGCACCTGGTGCGGAAGATTGGCGGCGGGAGTGGCAAGCCCGGCATGCTCAAGTCCCTCGCTCCGGTCGTGAGCGCCGAGGACCTGCTCTCGGGCAAGCCACTCGGTTCGGCTCTGGTGACCACCCAGGTCAGCCTGAAGTACGTGGACGCGAGGGAGACGGCGACCTCGCTGACCGGCTACTTCGCCGATCAGCTGGTCGAGTCGGTCCGCAACATCGAGAACACCAACAGCCTCCTGATGACCGGCTTCGCGACCACGCTGCGCGGGATCCTGCAGCTGATCCAAATGGTCGACCATGCGCCGGCGGGAGACTTGCCGGCGAGATCGACCGGAAGCGAGCCGCGCCTCAAGGAACACGACGAGCGCATCGCCAAGCTCGAACGCACGGTCAAGGAACTCGCCGAGCAGCTCAAGGCGCAGGAGAAGCGCTGGTACCTTCGGCGCGCTCTCAACGCGGCGGATTCGCCGCCGGGCCAGCGACGGTCATCTTCACCGGCTCGATCTTCCCGTTGTCGTCGAACATCAGGCGATCGATGCAGGACGGTCATGTTCGGCACGATGTGCCGTACCCCGGAAACTCCTGCCGCGTGCTTCGACACGCTCTGCCGATCGTACTCACGGTGACGCCGCCGGCGGCGCGCCGCCCTTCATCATGTCGGCCATGCGCCGCTCGATCTCCTCGCGCGACAGCTGCTCGACGATCGCGCAGATCGTCCCTTGTTACCGCCAGGATCCGTCACGGTGGCCGAGCGGTAGCCGTAGAACTGGTTCTTCGGCTCCATCACCGACTTCGCTTGAAACAGCGCGCGTTGTAGGTGGCGTCGACCGCGTTGCCGTCGTCGACGTAGTACGAGAGCGAGGCCGGCATCGCCTCCATGCCGTGCGCCGGGTCCGCCTCACCGAACATCACAACGGAGTCGCCGATCATCATCTCGCAGTGGGCGATCGAGCCGCCGGGCGTGTCGCTGATCGACGACCTTGCCGCCGAAAGCCTTCTGCAGGAACTCGAGGACCTTGGTCGCGTTGGGGACGGCGAAGCCCGGCGTGACCGTGTGATGGCCGGGCGGCTTGGGAAACTTGGGCATGACGTTCTCCGGGGTAGAGGATTCGTGAGCGCGGCCGGCGGCGCGCGGACCAGAATCTGCGCCCGGCGTAGTCGGGGTCTAGCGACTAGCCATAGCACGCGGATCGTGCTCGCCAAGGGTCCTCTCCCGATCGCGATCTCGAGTGCCGCATAGCCGTCCCATCGCCCCTCCGCACAAAACCTGCGTGACAGTCGCGCCGGCCGCATCGCTTCCTGACGATGGAGGACCAGTTCTGGTCATGGACTCGTTGGTCTGCGGCACGCGCGCACTCGATGAGCTTCGATCTTGTGCCAGCGTGGACGCCGAGACGCGTACGACCGGCGTGCTGGGCGCATCGTTCAACCAGGCTTGAGTTTCGTGTCACCAGCCATGAGGCAAGGTGTCGGGCCGGAGGCCGCGCGCGACACCGCGATCGAACCCGCCGTTGCGGGGAACGCCAGAGTCGAGCCCGATTGCAAGGAGAAGTCGACATGCATCGTTCCGTCATCATCCTGGGCTTCATTTGCGGTGCGGCAGTTTCTTCCCTGACCAGTGCTCGAGGCGCCCGGGCGACCATCGGCTTCAAGGAGCGCATCCAGCAGGGCCGCTTGCGCAACGCGTGCACGGACTGGCACCGCGAACGGCGCTGCCGTACCGGCCGTGCGCAGCCCGCACCGGCCGCGGTGCTCGCCCCCAGCGATCCCGCGAGCTGATCGTCGGATCTGAGCTCGCTCGCCGCCTGGCGACGGTTGCTGACTCGGCCAACACGCTGGGCTGCATTCCCGCGTCGTCGGTCCCGGCGCTCGACGCTCTATCCGCTCGATCAATCCTTCAATGTCACGCCGGCCGGCAACGTCGGCATCGACCTGACCTCGCCGGCGTTTCGCTGGACGTGGTGGGGACGTGCGCGCGTCGGGGCGCATGGCCATCGGCGACACGGCCACCATGGGCTTCAACGGCCTGTTCGATTCGGTCGCCGACATCTCGTCGACGCTCGCCGACTTCGCGAACACCTCGTACTGGACGCCGATGCGCTCGTACTTCCAGTTCGACCCGACGTTCGATCTCACCGGCGCGAACAGCAGCGAGATCTTCGGCCACGATCTCGAGTCGTGGGTCAGCGAGGGCAACCCGTACGACTTCTACTACATGAACAGCCTCTACTCCGGCGGCTGGCACCTGGGCACTGGCAACGTCGACGTGATCGGCACCGTTCTCGCGTCGCAGACCGGGTTCGTACGGGCGGGACCTTCGGCAACACAGATTATCAGAACGGCGCTTATGTGTTCTCCGGCAGCTCGGGGGACGGGACCGTCGCCGGGCGCTGGTCGCTCGCCGTCGACAGCGGACACTTCCACGGCGGCACCACCAGCGACGTCGGCACCAATTACGGCATCGAGATCTTCACGCCGTGGACCGACAGTCCGATCGGCACCAACTGGATTTCTCTTTCATCGACGATCAGGCGGTCGCCACGGGCACGGAAAACTGCACCAATCTACTCGGCGGGCGGCACATGCGCCTTTGCCGGCAACGTCGGCATCGGCACGACGGCGCCTGGCTACCCGCGCTGCAGATCGGCGACCCCGGCGACGGCAGCGAGGCGCGCCAATGCCTGGAACCTGCTCAGCTCGATGCGAGTACAAGACCGACGTCGGCCGCTCGATGAAACCGGCTACGACGACATCCTCACCAAGATCGAGCACACCGATGTCGTCCACTACCGCTATGTCGACGACGATCACCGCCACCTCGGTGTGATTGCCGAGGACGGCGAAGAAGGAGATCCTCTCGCGCGACAAGAAGGGCGTGAGCCTGGGCGATTACTCGGCCTTCTTCCTCGCCGGAGCTCAAGGCGCAGCAGAAGGAGATTCGCGCGCTGCGCGCAGAGATCGACGAGCTGCGCGCCCTGGCGTCGCAGGTGCGGCGCTGATCTGGCAGCGCGCGCGCAGCGCGGCCTCGCCGGCCTCGGCATCGGCTGATATGATCTGCCAGCGTTTGACCCGCCGGAGATCAGCCGATGCCGAACCACGATCAGCAGCAAGTCGAGCGTGCCGTACAGGGCGATCAGACGGTGCTCGCCGAGCTGCTGGAGCAAGCCGGTGTGGCCTTGCATGTGGAGATCGAGCATCGGCTCGCGGCGAAGCATCGCGGACTGGTGGACGCCGACGACATCCTCCAGGTCACTTACCTGGAGGCCTTCCTGCGCATCGGCACGTTCGTTTGGAACGGCCGTCGTCGTTCTCCGCCTGGCTCTTACGCATTGCCGAGAACAACCTGCGCGATGCGATCCGTGAGCTGGAACGTGACAAGCGCCGACCACCTGGTGCGCGGCGAGCGTTCGCATCGCTCGACGACTCCTCGGTCGCGCTGGTCGACCGCATCATCGCGCCGATCACGACCTCGAGCGGCAAGGCGTCGCCGCGAGGAATCGAAGCAGGCGGCATCGGGCGCTGTGGCATGCCGCCGGATTACGAGCAGGTGATCCGGCTCTACGAACTCGATGAGCTGTCGGGACCCGAGGTTGCCGAGCGCATGAATCGCTCGCACGGCGCCGTGCGCATGATGCTCGGCCGTGCGCGCGCGCGCCTCGTCGGCTTCGACTCCGGAGAAGTCCATCTTCTTCGACCAGATCCGTTCCACATCGCGACGTGATGGAGAACGCGAGTGAGTGTCGAGGACCGGCGCGGCGGAGCCACGTCGCGCGCCGTCTGCACGACGGCTCGGCGCGCCCAGGCTCAGGCCGCGAGCATTGATCGGGTCGCCGGTTCTCGGCGAGATGGCCGCGCAGAAGCTCCATGCTGCTCGCGAACGACCTGCCAGCCTATCAGCTGCTGGGTGAACGACATCGCGGCGGCCAGGGCGTGGTGTTCGAGGCGATGCAGCGCACGACGCGGCGGCACGTGGCCATCAAGGTGTTGAAGGAAGGACCGTTCTCCGGGCCGGACGACCGGGCGCGCTTCGAGCGCGAGGTCCAGATCCTGGGCGCGCTGCAGCACCCAGGGATCGTGACGATTCGCCGGCGGCATGGCCGCGGGATCCTTCTATTACGTGATGGACTACATCGCCGGCCAGCCGCTCGATGATCATGTCGCCGCGATGGGCCGGCCGATTCGCCCGACCGTCGAACTTTGCGACGGTGTGCCGCGGTCCAACGCCGCCCATCTGCTCGGGATCGTGCATGCGATCTCGGCCAGCAACATTGCGTCGACGACAGCGGCGCCGCTTCTTGCTCGACTTCGGCCTCGCCGAAACCACGCTTCCAGCACCCTCGAATCGTCCTGGACGCCAACGCCACGTCGATCACGGCGACCGGCCAGTTCGTCGGCAGCTTGCCGTGGGCCTCGCCCGAGCAGCTGGCGAGCGGCGGTGAGCAGCGTCCCGACGCGCGCAGCGACGTTTACTCGCTGGGTGTGCTGCTCTACCAGATGCTGACCGGCGAGTTCCCGTACCGATCGGCGGTGAAGCGCTGGCCGCCACGCTGGAGGCGGTCACCCGCGCAGCGAGCCGCGCGCCGCGACGCGCACCGACATCGACCTGACCTCGAGACCATCGTGCTCAAGTGCTTGAGCAAGAGACCGGTGCGCCGCTACCAGACCGCCGGCGAGCTGCGGCAGGATCTGCAGAGCTGGTCGAAGGGGGAGCCCATCGCTGCCCGGCGCGACAGTGCCTGGTACGTGCTGGCGAAGACGCTGCAGCGCTATCGCGGGCGCGTCGCTGCTGCGTTCGCGTTCTTCCTCTACCCCGACTCACCGCCTCGGCCATTGCCCTCGGCATCCTGTACACGAAGCAGAGCCGATTGCTCGCTCAGGTCCGCACTTCGGTGGAACGGGTGGCGACCGAGGCGCACAAGTCGCAGGAGTACGCTCACTTCGCCGAGCATGCTCTCCAGCATCGACCCGGCAATTGCCACGGCCTCGACAAGCGACTCGTGCGCTTGATCCTCGATCGCGCCTCGCAGCACCTCGAGACCGAGCTCGCGGATCAACCGGAAGTGCGGGCCGCGGTTCATGAGCACGATCGGCCGGAGCTACGTCGCCATCGCCGACTACGAGCGCGCCACGTCGCATCTCGACACCGCACTCGCCACGCGTCAAATCGTGCTTGGCAAGGATCATCCAGACACGCTCGCTTCCACCCATGCGCTGGTGTGCTCCAGAAGCAGGCGGGCCGATATGAGCAGGCCGACACCTTGCTCGAGGCGGCGCTGGCAGGATTGCGCAAGATGCTCGGCCCGCAACATCCGCACGTGCTGCAGGTGATGAACGGTAGCCCGAGAGCTACAGCTGGCAGGACCTGGTCTACGGCGAAGGCGGGCACTGTGCCGCGAGCCTCGACCCGTGAAGCCATCTTGGGGGGCGGATGATCCGGAGACGTTCGCCTCGATCAACAATCTGGCCGAGTACCTGGAACACCAGGGGAACCATGCGGAAGCCGAACGGCTGCTGGTCGACGTGCTCGAGCGGGAGCGCCGGGTGCTCGGTACCGATCACCCCGGCACGCTCGACCTGGCCCTCGTACCACAAACAGGGGCGCTTTGCCGAGGCGGAGCCGCTCTACCTCGAGGTGCTCGAGCGCAAGCGCCAGGTGTACGGCGAGGAGCATTCGAACACGCTCAAGACCATGGAGAACCTGGCAGACATGTACCGGAATGCTGGTCGGAAGGCCGAAGCCGAGACCCAGTTCCGCCGCATTCTCGAGCTCCACCAGCGCATGGTGCCGAGCATCCAGTTGGATCGACCCTGTGCGACTGGGCCTGCTCGCCATCGACAAGAAGCGCGATTACCAGCGGCGGGCTCTTGCCCGAGGCGCTTGCGATCCAGCAGGAGGCGCTGCCAGGCCACTGGAAGATCGCCATTGTGCAGGTGGAGCTGGGCGGGTGCCTGGTCAACCGGCAATGCTTCCGAAGAAGGCCAGGCGCTGCTGATCGAGGCTACGACGACATCGCGGGCCGCGCGGATCTGGGACCCGCCTGGGGGTGGTATTCACTTGCTGATCGCGCTCTACGGGGGTTGGAACCGAGCCGAGCCATCGGCCGAGAGGTCGGAGCGGGCGGCGACCTGGCGCTCGCGCGCCGCATCACTGTCGAAGACCCACTGAATCCTCTCGGATGAAGCCACTGCCCCTGCGTCATCTCGTACGCCTGGACTGCGCAACCGGGCAGGAAGAAGGCATCGAGCCGACGCTGCCGCCGGACTCATCAAGCTCGAATTCGGCTTCGAGTACGCGGCGCAGAACCAGAAGTCGACGGCGACGTTCGTCGTCAAGATGCCTCGAACTGGCGGCCCTCCAGGGCGGCATTCACGAGAACGATGATCATTCCAGGGCATGCCGCAAACGAGTTCTTCACCGCCGCCTCGTTGGCCCGGTCACGCTGGACCTTGACCTGATCCTCCTGCTGGTACGAGACCGGGTCTTGCCGGCCCGCTTCCGGTGCGCCAGCCGCGAGCACCTGGTGGGCGATGCGATTGGCGACCATCGGTTGCACCACGGCGCGGGCGAATCCGAGCGCCTGCAGGGTGCTCGGGTCCGGAACTCGCCGCTCGATCAGCGACGCCACGAGTGCCAGTCGTCGCTCGCAAGCTGCGGCCTCCGTGCCGCGGTCGGCGTCACCGGCATCCGCCGCCAGGGTGCTGACGGTCGCCTGCGCCGCGACGCCTTGCCAGCGAATGTGCACCTCGCCCTCGACGCAGTCCCTGGCCTCGGGCTCGGGCAGCTCCACCACGACATGGATGCCCTTGTCAGCTCCTTCGCCGGCGCCGTTCACGATGATGGCCACCGAGCTCGGCGCGCTCGTGGCATGGCCGAACTCGGTGCTGTCCAGGATCTGCGCGCCGCTCGCGCCGGCGAGCCACGGGATGCTCAGGATCATCCGATTGCGGTCGCGGCCGGCGGCATCCTTGAACCTGACGAAGTGCTGGTAGCGGCTGCAGTGGCCCTCGTTGCCCGAGTTGCGTGCGAACAGGACCCAGCGATCGTCGGCGCTCGAGCCGCCCTCGTGCAGCAGGAGACCGTAGACCGGATGCAGCTCGGAGTATGCCTCGTGCTCGCAGTCGAGGCCGAACAGGCCGACGACCACGGCCTCGCGCTGCCCGAACACCGACTCGCCATTGCCGCTCCTCGCCGCCTCGCGCAGGCTCTGCCACCAGGACGTGTGAAAGCGGTCGATCGTCTCGTAGGCTGCAAACTCGCAGATGATCGCACCCCCCGGCGATGATCGTGTCGCGCCCGCTTGCTCGCGCGTGCGCAGGCGCAGGCACACGTCCTCGTCCTGCAGGCCCAGCGCATCATGGGAATAGGAATCCCACGTCGCCGTGCCCTGGTACGTGACCACCTTCCAGTTCAGATGGCCAGGCAGCCCGAGGAGCTGTCCCTGGGCCACCTTGCCGCCCTGGCAGGAGAGCTTGTAGATGTCCATGGCGGGATCCGGGATGTCGATCGTCGGGTCCTGCGTGGTGTAGCGGCTGGTCGGTGTCCACAGCTTGCCGGTCAGCAGATCGTACTCGAACCCCCGACCGATCCGCTGCGCATCGGGCGGAGCACGGCCGGCCTCGAGCTGGCACTTCCACTTCGGATCGAGCAGGCAGCCGTTCAGATCCCTTTCGGGAGTCGCGGCGGCGACGAGATCGAGCGCGCCGGCATCATCGCCTGGCTTGCCCGGACTCGCGCCGGGGGAGCGGCATGCGCCAGTGACCAGAACGGTAGCCAGGCTCCACGCGCGCATGGAACAGGATGGCCTCACGACGCGATCCTCCTTCGACGATTCATCGGACGGTACCTGGACGACGAGTGCTCCCCGATCGCCTCGCGCATGAAAGGAGATGCGCAAGCGCTCGCGAGCCGATCCCGGCAAGGGCGCATCCTATCTTGCGCAGGATGCCACCGCCAAGCGAGTGGGCGATCGCGACCGCGGCATCGGTTGCGCCGAGCGGCTCCCGGTGCGCTCCCTTGCGTTCCGCTCCGCGAATCCTTGCAGATGGACGCCGACGTGCGAAGCGAGGCGGAAGGCGACGTCGAAAGGAGAACAAGGGTGGGCAGATGCGCTCGTTTGCGCGCGGCAGGCAGGAAAAGGGAGGGCCTTGCCCTGGACGATTGCCGCCGACGACGACCTGTGACACATTGCGCCCATCGTCCTGAGCACCCCAGCAGGACAAGCGAACGCGGGACCACCGCGAGGCTCGAGCTCCGTGGTGTGCCGCCGCCTGCCGATGAGTCTGTTCCATCGAGGTGAGACATGACCCGCACCTTCTTCCTGGCGCTCGCGGCGTGCTCGATCTTCGCCACCTCGTCGGTCGCAAAGACATGGTACGTGGGTGGAGGCGGCGCCGACTTCAACGATATCCAACCAGCCATCGACGCAGCTCGGAATGGCGACCTGATCTTCGTCAGACCTGGCAGCTACAGGAACTTCGTGCTCGCCAAGGGACTCACGATCCGAGCCACTGGAAACGATGTCTTCGTGAGTGGCGTGAACCAGGATGTGGACACGTTCGTCGGCAACATCGGCAGCGGGAAGCGCGCCGTCTTGTCCGGCCTGACCTTCGGCGGCGGCACGCTCTACTTCACGAACTCGACCGGTGAGCTGATCGGCGAGGATCTCCTTGTCCTGCGAACGGTCGTCAGCAACTGCGGGAATGTGTCGTTCACGGGGCTGACCAATTCTGACGACTCGAACTACTGCCCGGCCGTCCTGCCCACCGTGAGCATCTCGAGCTCCACGGTACGCGTGTCTCTCGCCACGATTCATGGTCAGCGTGGCAGCGACTCCGCGCCATGTGGGTTCGTCTCGGCCGGTGGATCATGTGTCGAGATCGCCGACTCGCGAGTGGTCCTCGCCAGGTGCAATGTGAGAGGCGGCATTGGTGGTGAGGGATCATCGGCCTTGCCTGGGGGATCTGGTGGGACGGCCATCACGTCCTCGAGATCCACCGTCATTGGCATGGGGCTCATGGCCAACGTCATCGACGGCGGAGCTGGCGGCAATGGCTATGGTACGCCGGGAGGCAATGGCGGTCTCGGAATCGACGAGAGCGGCGGCACGGTGCTCCTGTCTCAGGTCACCGTGCGCGGTGGCAGCGGCGGGACGGGTAGCCCTCCGGGACAGGACGGAGGCGATTGGCAAGGAAACCTCCAGCGCGACGATCGCTATCCGTCGTTCGATCTGGATGGGGGCATCAATCCGGGAGACATGTGCCGGCTCGTGATCAACGCAACTTCGCCTGGTAGAGTCGTCATGATGCTCTCTCAGTTCGGCGGCTATCGCCATGATCCAGCCTTCGTCGGGCCACCGCTCTCGGTGGTCCCGGGTGGGTTCTTCTTCTCGCTGCCACTTGGCCATGCCAATGGGACCGACGAGTTTGTCGTGAGCGCTCCGCTGCCCGACGATCCGAGCTTGGAGGGGTTCCTGCTCAACGTCCAGGCGCTCATCCTCGGCGACGATACGCTCTCCTACCTCACCAATGGACTGGATCGGGTCATCGGCGAATGAGAGCCACACCGGCTCCACCTCGAGACGCGGCATGGTTCGGTTACCCCTGCGCCTGGTCTCGACCCCGCCCGCGTCGCCACTCCGCCAGGAGCTCGAGAATACTCTCCGCGGGCTCCTCGCCGAGCGTGAGCTCCTCGACCGGCCTCGCGCGAGGCGATTGCGCTCGACGAGCAGAGAGTGTTCAGCAGCGGCAGCGGGGCGACTCGCGCGTCCGCTCGTGCGCCGCAGGACTGGCGAAGCCCTTCGCGGTCGAGTGCGCCCAGGCCTTGGCGATGGACTGCGCGGCATCGGGCGTCTTGCATGCCGTGTCGCCGTGATCCACCTCGACCTTGCCGATCCTCTTGGCCGCCGCCAGCGCCGCCTTTCGCAGCGCAGCGTTCCGGCACCCGATCGCGATCAATGCGCTGTTCATTGCCTCGCGCTCGGCGTTCGCCGCAGCGTGCATGGTGCGCTCGATGGCGGCGAGGCGCTCGGCGAACCACGCATCGGCCGTCGCCTCGTCGCGCATCGCGAGCGCGCCCACGAGCGACCACCCGGTGCACCGCACCGGATCGTCGGGTGAGGCGAGCCATGCTTTGGCCTTCGCCGCGGCGTGCGGCCCTTCTGCCGCCAGTTGCCCGACGTAACCGGCGACCATCCGCGCGCGCGCGTCCTTGGCCCATCGGTCGAGATCGCGCGACGACATCCGCGCCGGGTCGACCACCTTCACGGCGAGGTTGCGGGCGTCGAAGTTGCCGGTGTCCCAGAGCGCGAGAGCGAGCTCGTGATCGACGCCGATCCGGCTCATCAGCGTCTTGAGCACGGCAAAGCTCACGCCGAAGATGGGCCCGGTCGCGCCATGGCGCACGTACGTCTTGCGGGTCTGATCGGAACCCGCCTTCTCGAGCGCGGCCATGACCTCGGCGAGAGTCATCGGGACGGCCGTGCCTTTCGCCGCACGCGCCCTCGTTTTCGCGGGCATCTTCGGTCTCCTGTTTCGCGAGCGGTCCCTCTCGGCCGCCGGCTGGCGACGGTCCTGACCAATGGAGCCGGTGCGCTGGCACCGGGCGGGTAGTTAATTAAGTAGTTAATTAAGAGGAACGGTGCTCGCGGTGCAAGCAGGTGGGTGGGAAAGGCCTGGTTCGCGAACGGTGCCTCCTCGTGCACGAGCGCTCCGACTCCCCGCGAGTGATCTTCACTCACGCGCGCCGGTCTTGCGCGCGACTCTTGCTCGTCGGTAGGTACTGGCTGCGCGAGCCATCATCGTTCTGACAGCCGCAGGATTCGCCCGATGCAGGAACTGGACACAGATCTCGTGCTGCACCTTGCCCTCCTGCCTGCGCTTTGGCGCCGCGGCTGCGCCGGGACCACAGGCTGGCTCGCTCACGCATGCCCGAGTAAGATCGCGCAACCGACTCGGTCGACCCCCTTTGGGGGAGTCCCTTGGCCTGTGGTGGGCGATCAATCACGAAGGAGCGCGACGTGTTCTCGAAGCAAGCTCTGGTCTTCTTGGCGACGAGTCTCGGGCCGCTCGCGGCGCTCTCGGCGCAGTGCGTTGACGAGGAAGTACAGAAGCTGGCCGGCGGATTGGCGGGGGACCAGTTCGGCATTCCCGCGGTCGATGGCAGCCACGCCCTGATCGGCGCTCCCGGGGACGACACGGCAGCGCTCGACGGGGGTGCGCTGTACGCATTCCATCACGACGGGACGAGCTGGGTGTTCGACCAGAAGATCCTGGGCAGCAACATCCAGATCGGCGATCTGCTTGGCGTCAGGATCGCGATCGATGGCGACGTGGCCATCGCGGGAGGCAGCGCGGAGGGCACCGGCAGGCCGGGGAAGGCGTGGATCTGGCGGCGCGCCGGCGACCTGTGGAAGGAGGAAGCGCGACTCGATTCGCCGGGTGGCGAGGCCGATGACCTGTTCGGCTCTTCAGTGGCAGTCGAGGGCGACCGGGTGGTCGTCGGTGCAACCCAGGCCACCGGTCGTGTGACAGGATCGGGCGCCGCATGGGTCTACCGGAAGAACGGTACCTGGCAGGTCGAGAAGCCGTCACGAACGACGACCCAGCCCGGTGATCTGCTCGGATATGGGGTTGCCATCGACTCCCACGATCGTCGTCGGCGCGGGTGGGGATGACAACAGTGGCGGCGCACACGCGGGATCGGCTCGCGTCTTCCGTTTCGATGGGAGTGTCTGGCAGCATGTCCAGACGCTGGTGGCAAGCGATGGTGCTGCGGGCGACGAGTTTGGCTACGTCGCGATGAATGGCAACGTGATCGTGGTGGGGGCCGTGGAAGCTGACGTCGGCGGTGCCGGGATGTCGGCGCGGCCTACGTCTGCTTCGATGGCACGAGCTTCGTGCAGGTGCAGAAGCTGGTGCGTCCGACGGGGCCGCCGGCGACTATGGCGGCGCCGTGGCGATCGCTGGCGGCTCCATCGTCAGCGGGCGCTGCAGGAGAGCGACGCGAAGGGCAACGACTCCGGTGCTGCGTACGTCTTCCACCATGACGGCACGCGCTGGCTCGAGGTCGAGAAGCTGGTTGCGAGCGACGGCGGCGCCGGCGACGGACTGGGATTCCCGGTGGCCATCAAGGGACCTCACATCCTGGCGGCGTCGTCCGGAACACCGCCGGGAAAAGGAGCTGCCTACGCGTTTCGCGACGACGGTCTCGCGCTCTGCGCCAACCAAGACGTCTACGTGAACGGCGACAGCGTACTCCTGACCACCTGCGGCGGGCTCGCCGGAGCTCCGGTGGTCCTGGCCATCGTCTCGCCGCAATTCTACCTCATTCCCTACGTCGGCCATTTCGACGCCAACGGGCACTGGACGGTGCAGGCGACGGTGGATTCTGGCTGGCCGCGACTGAAGTTCGGCCTCGAGGCCTTCGGCTATCGCAAGCCAAGCAAGGTCGACGTGTCCGACGTCGTGTCCATCGAGATCCGCGGAGCACTGCCGGACTGACGGCACCGAGCCATGGGTAAACGACGAGGGCTCGCGACCGAGGTGCTCGGTCGCGACCAGGAGGACTCACCGCAGGCGGTCGTTCTCGATGTCGATCTTCGACATCGTGCTCAGCACGAGTCCGCTCGTGTTGGATGCGGGGCCGCCGAAGCTCGGGTGCTGCCGGGATCGGTCAGCGGTGCGGCGGCGCAGCGACCGTGGATCGGAGCACATACGGCGGCGCGACCATCAGGAAGCCGCCCACGCCGACACCTTCTTCGGGTTGTCGAAGCTCGAGAAGCCGACGATGAAGGAACACGGGCGTACCCACCGGGTGTCGGTGCGCACGCGGATGCCGATCGCGTCGCTGCTGCTGTCCGGCCGGGTCATGTCAGGCCACAGGCCGGCATAGCCGAAGTTGGGTGCTGCCGGCAGGCGCACCGGTGAAGATGCCGGCGCTGCTCGCGAACGGCTGCAGACGTCGTCGACGAAGCGGGTGGTCATGGACCACGAGCGGTTGCCGGACGCGAGGTCGGGCGGCGTCATCAACGTGGCATCCCACTGCCAGCCCAGGCCCGAGCCGCCCATGGGCGCTGGCGGGTAGCCGGTCGCGTCCGGGTTCATCCTGCTCGCCCGGGCCGCCGAAGAACGCCCCGCTCACCCAGCACGAGAGCCCATCGGTGGCGGACCAGCCCGGCGACGGCGGCGTCGCGCAGGCGACGTAGAAGTCACCGTCGGGAGTCGGCGCTGGGAACGGCGATGGGGACGCGTGCGTGATCGTGAACACGGCCGCACAGATGCCGCTCGCGCACGGGAACGTGACCGTGAACGCCTGAACCCGAGCAGCCCGGTAGCGGTATGTCGGGAGCGCCGCCGGGAACCGCGGGGTCATTGGCCCGGATTTCCACGGTGAAGGTTTCCGGCGTCAGTGCTTCGGTCCTGCAGCGTGAAGACGTGCTCGACGACCGCAGTGGCGCCACCCGCCTGGTCGCCCGAAATCGCTGCAGGAACGTCTTGGCGTCGTTGCCGTTGGAGCCACGCGAGGTGGCATCCACGGTTCCGTCGAAGTGGAACAGCTCGTTCTGCGCGACGGCCGAGGCGCAAAGCACCGCGGCTGCGAGCAGGGTCCATAGCGAAGGCTTGGTCATGCGATCTCTCCTCAAGAAAAGACGACGCGGCCCGATCGGAATGGGCGGGGCGCCGGTCGACCGGATGATCTCGTCCCGATCTTCCTCAGTGTTCCTCAATGTCCTCGAGGTCCGATTTCCTTGGCGTCCTCGAGCCTTGGCACCGCCGGCACCGGCTTCACCTTCACAGTGGACATCTGCTCGCGATAGGTGCCATCGGGCTGGCGGACATGAAACGGGATATTGTGGTAAATCTGTGTTCCATCGGCCTGGATCTCGGCCGGCGTATAGCCACTCAAGTAGCTGCTCAAGTACTCACGGGGAGTATTGGGCTCGATCTTGATCGCAGGTGGCGCGTCCGCGCGCGGCGGCGATGGTTCGCGCGCGACCTCGGACATCGCCGCTTGCTGAGCGGCATGCTCGCCGACCGGCCTTGCGGCGGGCATTGGCTCTGGCCGCTGCGGCGAGAGTGCCACGGCGCTCCAGGTGGCCGGCTGCGTCCACGCCATCGCGACGATCACAGTGGTGGCGACGATGATCAGGGCGGTCGCCGCGGCGGCGGCCGGCAGGAATCGGCTTTGGCCCATGGGACTCCTTTCTCCCCCGTGAAGGCGAGGGACACGATGGCAGGCCTGAACTCTGTTGGATGGGACCTTGCGGACGAAGGTTCGTCGCAAAATGTATTGAGCGCAGAATGCAGACAGGATGAATACTGCGCACACAGTGCTCATGACTGCGCGCCAGGCGCGCACAATGACAGTGGGACACGCTCGGGTGCCGACGCCAGCTCAGCGATTGCGCGGCAGCACGTACGAGCGCGCTCGATCGCGCGCAGGCGTCAGGTGAGCGAGCACGCGATCCTGCTCAGGTGCGCGTTGCGCGCCGCGCCCTCAACAGACGCGCCGCACGTCCGTGACGATCATGGTCGGCGCAGCCGGGACATGCTGCACCGTATCCTGGCTGAGCTGCCGGATGATGCCGTCGAGCGTGGTGAAGGCGTCGTCGTAGCCGGGCAGATTCTTCGCTGCGTGCCACGCGACGGCCACCGACTGCGTCACACCGCCCGCGTTGGCCGCGAGCTTGCGCATCGCCGAGCCTCCGGGAATGGGATGTCGCGGCACGTTCGGAAACCCCCCGCGCTCGAGTGCCGACCACAGCCGATCGAGCGCCTCTGCCTGCACCCGACCCGTCCATATCTTGGGCTGCCCGATCCGGTGTTGCTCGAGACGTGCCCAGCCGTCCCGCTGGATTGCCAGCTCGCTGCGTCCGAACGGGTCTCCCGGATCGTGCTCGTTGCCGACGCTGTAGGTCAACCGTGCGCGCGTGTTGGTCTCGGACATGTTGGACGCTCCGCGAGAGAGGCCTTGCCCGCCGCGCCCGGGCGCCGCGTGGCCGGATCTTCACCGCCTCGTGATGAGGGCTATCCGGCCATCGTACCACAGCCGATGCGATTGCCGCCCGCCGATCAGGAGGCGAGGCGCGGCTCCAGGTCGGCAGCGACGATGCGGCAGCGGCAGGAGCGGATGGCCAGCAGCTGGCGCAACCGATGGCGGCGGCTGGCCACGCGCCAGGCGCCGAGCACCGAGGGACGCACCAGCAGGCGGCCGATCCACAGTGCGGCGGTGGTGAACAGCCAGGTGCGAGCACCGATCTCCACCATCGCCAGCGGCGAAGAGCTGCTCGAGAGAGGGATGAGCGCGACCAGCGCCATGTGCAACCAGCCAGCGATCATGCCGCCAATGATCATCGCGACCGCATTGCGCACCAGGCGCGACGCGGAGCACTCGCCGAGGGCGACCCTGCCGATCGAGGCCAGGCAGGTCTCGATGGCACTGCGGCCCCACACGCGCGGGGGGCCGTCGGGCACGTGCATGCCTTGGGTCGAGAGCAACGCCGGGCAGAATCTGCGATCGGGCCGCATGGTTGTTCCTCTCTTTGACGTGGCTGAACAGTCGCTGAGGCGTGCAGCGGGCGCGCGGCCGGCAACGAGAATCGAGCCGGCACGCGCCCGAGGGCATGCCTTGGCACCCGCGTGAGCGGCTCGGTTTCCTCGTGATCCGGGATGGGTATGATCTGCCACGAGAAAGGTGCCGGTCGGTTGCGTTGCTCGAGGGATGCCCATGCGGGTCGGGGTGCTCCTCAATCTGTGGATCCTCGGCTTCGAGGTGGTGGCGATCGCTGCCCTGTGCTTGAGCTGGGATCGCGAGGACGCGGCGGCGCCTCGCCGGCCGCGGCGCAACACTGCGGTCCATGAAGACGTGGTCCCGCATCCGACACCGAGGCGCGACGAGATCGCGGCGGGTGCTGGCGACCTCTGCGAGGCGAGTGCCGGTGCCGAGCATGGCACGCGGTACTGTGGCCAGGTCGTTGCCGCGGCCACCGGCGAACACGTCGCTGCCAAGCTGCGGTTCTTCGCCGCGATCGACTGCGAGCGGCCGCGCGGCACCGAGCCCGCCGTGATCGGCGAGCTGGCGACGGCTGCGGACGGCACCTTTCTTGTTCGCTTCGATGCCGAACGCGAGCTCGCGGCGAGCGTGGAAGCGACGGGGTTCTTGCGCACCACGTTCTACCTCGACGACGAGCACACGACGCCGCAGCAGTGCCGGGTGATCGCGCTGGCGCAGCCGGCGCGGCTGAGGGTGCGAGTCGTGGACCCAGCCGGTCGTCCGCAGGTCGGCTCGACGGTGGTGCTGTACGGCAGCTCGAGTGCGCTCGCGCAACCCGGCGAGGACGCCCTGTGGATCGGCGATCTCGAGCATCGAGGGAGCACCGACAGCTCGGGTCGCTGCGTGATCGAGGGACTGGCTTCCGGATCGTTCTGGCTTCGGCTCCTGCGCGACGAGGTGATGCTGCAAGAGGCAGATGATCTCGAGCTGGCCTCGGGGGAGGACCGCGCGCTCGAGCTCACGCTGCGCAACGTGTACGGCGTCCGGGGCCAGCTGGTCGACGAGCGGAACTGTCCCCTGGCCGCGCATCCCGTCTGGCTGCTCGAGCTTCATGATCGGCGCGCCGCTGCCGACGGGCCACGCCGCGTGCGGCTGGAGAGGAACGCGCACTGGGAGCGTCGCCAGCAAGCCGACGCCCAGGGGCGGTTCGCATTCGCCGACCTGCGCGCGGGCGTGTTCGCCGTGGGCCCGGAGCCGGTGGACGACATCGCACCCATGGCCGAGGTCATCGAGGTCGGACCCGAGGCGCCGCTCATCGACTGCACCGTGCGGACGGCGCGCGGCCAGATGATCGAAGGCCTGGTCCTCCTGCCCTCGCTCGGTCAGTGTGCGCATGCTCGGATCGTGGTCTCCAGCCGCGACACTGCCGACGCCGAGGTCGTGAGCGACGACCGCGGCAGGTTCAGGTTTGGCCCGGTGGTGCCCGGCGAATACGAGCTCGCGTGCGCAGGCACGAGCACCCTTGCCGCAGCAGGCGACAAGGACGTGCGGCTGGTCCTGCCGCAGGGCAGCTGCATCGAGGGTCGGGTGGGCGACGCCACGGGCTGCGGCCTCGCACACTGGTCGGTGCGACTCCTCTCGGCCGAGGAAGGCATCGATCGCGGAGCCGTCGGGACGACCACGGCTGAGGACGGCAGCTTTCACTTCTCCGTTCCGAGCGGTGTGTATGATCTGCTGGCTCGTGCACACCACGACCACGGCAGCGGCATTGCCCTGCGGCGCGGACTGCGCGTGCCGAGTGAGGCGCTCGTCACGCTGACACCGGAACCTGGTGCCCTGCTCGACCTCGGCGCCGCCGACACCCTGCAGGTCGCCTACGAGATCCTCGCTTCAGGCCTGTCGATCACGCGCGACCGACTGAACGCGGGTTGGTGCCGCACCGAGGCGGTGCCAGCCGGCGACGTGACCGTGCGCTGGACGGTGGCTGCCCACCGGGATCAACAGCGGACCCGCTCGCGCAGGTTCTCGCTCGCGGCCGGTGCGCGGGCCAGGCTCGTGATGGATTGAGGCGCCCGAAGCGCGTGCGCCGCGTCGCCCGTGGACAGTCCCCCAGCAGCAGCTCGAGGCGCTGCGCCGGAATCCCGCGGCAGGGGCTGAAGCACATCGATCGTGGCCCTGATTCCCACGCTGTGCTCGCTCGCAAGCCGGTCGAACTCCCGCCGGGGCGCCGCCCTGCACTCAGGGTGCAATCGAGATCGTGAGCGAGCCCGTGCCGCCCGTCGGCGTCTCGACCAGCAGGCGGTGCCAGGCCGAGCGCCGTGCGATCACCTCGAATTGCTCGCCGGCCTCGAGGTGCTCGCCGATGAGCGGTGTGAACGCGGCCTGCGCGTCGAAGTCGTTCAGGTCGTCGCTGTCCCAGCCGCCGCCCACGTGGGCGGCGACGGTGACGCGTGCGCCCGCGAGCAGGGACAGCGCCTCGACCCGCAGGTGCTCGCCGCGCCGCAGGGCGACGTAGAATCGATGCACACACCGGTTTGGCGAGCGGCACTCGAACGGTACGACGTCGAATCGCAGCGGCGAGGCGAGTGCGTGCACGTACGTCACGCCATACGACAGGCCGTCCCGCTCGACGTACGTCCGCTCGATCACGGTTCGCTCGCCCGCGAGCTGCGCGGCGTAGCTCGGCGCGCCGCTGAACGGGATCGCCTCACCGTGAAACCCGAGCACGAACAGGAACAGCAGCAGAGCGGTGCCGGCGGTGAGCCCCACCGCGAACCGGATCAGGCTGTGCCTGGTCGCTGCGCGCTGCCCGGCCAGCTCGGCCACGGCGCGCTCGATCGCGGCATCCAGGCGGCGCACGGAGCGACGCGCGGCGGCAATCCACTCTTCGCGGATGGCGACCAGGTTATCGGCGCCGCAGAAGTCGCATCGCGCGCCGAGCGCGCCGGGCACGACGTCGAGCGGAGCGGCGCAGCGGCGGCAGGACGCCGGTCCACCGGGCCGTGAGGGCGGCCTGGCCGCGAGCGCCGCCTGCAAGGCCTGGCGATCCAGCGCGACGTGCCGCGCGAGCGAACCGAGCAGCGTGCCCGCCCAGGCGAGCACGAGCCCGGTGATGATCGCCCACCAGGTGAGCGGCCGCTCCGACAGCACGTCGAACGGGTTGAACGGCGCCAGCCGATCGACCAGCAGCAGCACCGCGCCGAGCAGCAGCACGCCGATGATCGCGCTCGCCGGGAACAGGCCGAGCAACAACGCGCCGGGGGTGAAGACGCTCGCGCACGCGCGCAGCCCGGCGTTCGGCGTTCTCCCCAGCCGGGAGTACAGTGCGTCCGCCGTCGCCCGCCGAGCGGCATCCGTCGCGGACGCAGCGCGCAGGGCGCGGTGGCGAGGCGGTACGGCGATGCTGGCGCCGCAGAAGTGGCACAGAACACGGTCGGCATCGGCGAGGGGCACGAGCCCGCCGCACGCGCTGCAGGCGAGCGGCAGGAGCGCCGGCATCGGCTCGCTTCTCTCATCCATGCGCGTCGCGGCTCCCGACTGCGTCGCTGCCGATGAGGAAGGCCGCAGCAATGCGTTCCACGTCGGCGAATGAACATCGGCGTTCTGCGTCACGGGTGCGCCAGCGCGTCGACGGTTCGTCCGAGCGGGCGCACCACGAGCCGGGCGCGCGGCATCGATCCACGCCAGCGCCTTTTGTTCGTGCCACGTGTAAGATTCTGCTCTATCCAGCGGATACGCAAGCGGCCGCCCACCCGAGGCGCAGCGCCGCGTCTTGGTGCCGTTCAGCTCCCGCGATTCCCGCAAGACTGGCATGGCCCGGTTTTCCCGTCAATCGAGGAGGTCTCCCATGTCCATTGACGCGCTCATGATCTTTGCCGTGGCGACGATGCTCGTGTCCGCCACGCCGCTGTCGCAGGCCCACGAGTGGTTCGTTCGCGCCGGGTCCGAGGGCGGCGATGGCTCGCAGGCGAAGCCTTTCGCCGACCCGTGGCAGGCGCTGGAGAAATGCGAGGCCGGCGATGCGATCCACGTCACCGGCGGCAAGTACTTCGGCAAGCTGGGTCAGGCGACGTGGACGATCCCGTTCGACAACGTGCAGCTGATCGGCGGCTACGACCAGCAGTTCAAGGAGCGCGATCCGTGGACGAACCGCACCGAGCTCAAGTGGGACGACAAGTCGAAGAACCCGCCCAGGGAGGCGCGGCTCAAGTCGCTGGCGAAGAACGTCACCGTCGACGGCATCGTCATCGACATGAAGGATTCGGCCAGCTACATCGACGAGTCGAAGCACAGCCGCAGGGACAAGCCGATCCAGGGCGACAACGCCATGGACTTCTCGCAGGCGGCCACGGTCCGCAACTGCGTGATCATCAATCCCGACGGCTACGCCATCAGTGCGCCTCCGGGCTCGACGATCGAGAACAATCTCATCCTGAACGCCATCGTGTTCGGCGTGAGCATCTACACCAACACCGGCGACTTCAAGAACGCCACGGCGACGATCAAGAACAACACGATCCTGTTCACCTGGGGGTTCAAGGAACCGGGCAAGGGAGCCTATGACGGCGCCTGCATCAACGTGAACGGACCGACGAACATCACCAACAACATCCTCGCCCACAGCGACAGCAACTCGATCTACCAGACCTACATGGCGGAGAAGGTGTCGCTGACCAAGAACGTCTTCCACCAGAACCTGTTCTCGAACCTGAAGTGCTACTACGACAACAAGGACATCGTGATCGACGACAAGGCCATGGGCGATCTCGAGGAGCTCGGCCTGAAGGCGTTCGAGGGCAACGAGGTGCTCGACCCCGGGCTCAGCTTCGACCCTGCCTGGCTCGATCTGTATTCGCAGCGCACCGCCTACGTGCCTGGCAAGGTGACGATGGACGACATGAACCACCTCCGCCAGCTGCTGGGCCTGCCGATCCTCGCCAAGGGCGGCACGCCGGCGATGGGCGTCGCTCCGGCCTACGATCTCGACAAAGCGATCGATCTGCTCGCACCCAAGAACGAGAAGTGCAAGGCCGGAGCGCGCCGCGTGAAGCTCGAGAGCAAGATCGCCGGTGTGACCGCTGCTGCCCCGGCCAAGGAGTACCCGAAGGGCAACCTCGTCGACTGGATCAACCAGCCCGGTACGGTGAACGACAAACCGATGGAGATGGTGGTCGGCGTCGGCGGGGTCACCAATGCCGGACCGGCGCCCGCCTCCTACAACAAGGAGCAGATCCGCGCCTTCAAGATCTACGACCCCGACGGCAAGGGGGAATGGACCACGGGCTTCCTGATGAAGGGCACCAACGGCGAGCGCATCTGCAACGAGGCGTCGATGAACTACGACGGCCGCGGCAAGCCAGAAACTCTGTTCGTGGTCCGCGGCATCGCCTACGAGTCGCAAGGCTACCCCAAGTCCGCGTTCTTCATCGAGTCCATCGAGAAGTTCGAGCCGAGCGCGGCCACGGCTGCAAGCCGCCCCCAGGGCCGCGACTGGTTCATCGTCGCCGGATCCGCGGGCGGCGACGGCTCGAGGGGGAAGCCGTTCAAGGACCCGTGGCAGGCGCTCGAGAAGTGCGAGGCGGGCGACTCGATCCACGTCGCCGAGGGCGAGTACTACGGCAAGCTGAAGATCGGCATGTGGAAGATCGACACGACCTGCGTCAGCCTGATCGGCGGCTATGACAAGGAGTTCAAGGAGCGCAACCCCTGGACTCACCCGACGCTGCTGTTCTGCCCGCCGGATTTCAAGGGCAGGATGCGCGGCGGCTACACGGTCCAGGGTGAAGGCGATCACACCGGCGCGGTCGTCGACGGGTTCGTCTTCGACAAGCGCACCAACAACAACTACAAGGTGAACGGCGACATCGATCGCGACCGTTCCGATGCCACCGAGCACATCTGGTTGTTCTCGCCCGGCTGCGTCATCCGCAACTGCGTCTTCCTGAACGGCAACGGCGGCGCGCTGCGCGTGTGCAACGGCCAGACCATCGAGAACAACATCTTCATCAACCACATGGATCGGACGATCAAGATGACCAAGGGGCACACGAGCGCTCCCTCGACGATCAAGAACAACACGCTGATGTTCTCGTGGGAGTTGAAGTTCGGGCAGGGCCGCGGCCGCGGCGGCAACCTGCTCCGCCTGGAGTCGGACGTCCGGGCGATCGTCGACAACAACATCTTCGAGTTCGCCGACAACGACGCGATCCAGCTCGCCCTCAACCCCAGCGAGGTCGTCCTGACCAACAACGTGTTCTCGCACAACCTCTGGTCGGCCGCCCAGGATATGGGTGCCAACGTCGTCGTGGACGCGTCGAACTTCAAGCAGCTCGCGGACCTGGGCTTCAAGAAGTGCGAGGGCAACGAGATCCTGAGCGCCGGAGTCCCGGTCGATGAGAAGTTCTTCAGCGTCTACCTGAACCGCACGGCCTACGTGCCCGGCAAAGTGACGATGGACGAGTGGAACCAGATCCGCGAAATGCTCGGCCAGCCGGTGATCGCCACGGGCGGCCAGGGACCGGAAGGCTTCATGCCGCTGTACGACTGGAAGAGCGCGGTCAACCTGGTACCCAAGAACCCCAAGTGCAAGGCGGGCGCGCGGCCGAAGAACCTCGACGTGAAGTTCGAGGGCATCGAGCGCAAGGAAGAGACCTTCGAGTACGCCGAGTCCAGCTGGGACGACGCGAAGACCCGCGACAGCTGGGACAAGCTCGACAAGAAGCGCGTCGCGCTCAAGGTTTCGTTCTACCGGATCGACAACCAGTACCAGCTGAACGACATCAGCAAGGAGCAGTACACGTGCTTCCTGGTGGCCGGCCCGGGCGGCACCGACGACGGCGGGCTGCCGCTCAAGTGCTACGTCAAGAAGGGCACGCGCTTCGAGCGCGTCGTCAACAACGCGAAGGACCCCGGCACCGCCAAGCCCGAGGAGGCCTACATCATCAAGGGCCTGGCCCGCGAGAACCGGAACATGGTGGTCGAGATGGTGGAGCGGGCGGACTGACGCATGCGGCTGGGCCGGCGTCGCCCAAGGCGGCGCCGGTCCACCTTCGTGCCGGGCATCGCCGTGATCGAGGGTTGCGCTGGCGGCCGACCCCTGCTGCTCGATCGCCATCCCCGCGCGCCGTGCGCGCCTTGCCGCCGCAGTTCTTCGCGGCATCTTGACTTCCGCGCCCGATCGGGTTCCGATCAGCCGCGCACCGGACGCACCTCCGCACGGGCCCGGACGGCGCAGGGAGCCATGGACATGCCACGCCATTCACACGCCATCATCGCCGGCCTCGCGCTCGCGGCACTCACCGCCGCGCGCGCCCATGCACAAGGCGCGCGCTGCTTCATGCTGAATGACCCGGACCCGGAGGATGGCGGCCGCTTCGGCCAGCACGTCCAGATCGTCGACCTGAACGGCGATGGCCTCGGCGAGCTCGTCATCGGTGCCCCCGGCAAGACGGTTGCCGGCAACTCTGCCGCGGGTCAGGTGCTGATCAAGGTCGGGCCGGTCGAGCCAGGCAATGCGGGCTGGGTCGTGGTCACGCAGCCTCACTCCGTGCCGGCCTGTTCGATTCGAATCCGCGGCCGAACAACCGGTTCGGCTCCCGGATCGTGAGCGCGGATTTCGACAGCGACGGGTTCGTCGATCTCGCCGTTGCCGCTCCTGGAGTGTACGTCGGCGGCTACGGTCGCGACCTGGACTGGGCGCAGGGCGCGGTCTTCATCCTGTACGGCCCCTGGGATCTTTCGCTCTCGCCGCCCTACGCCGGCGGCTCGATCGCCATCGTCGAGGATGCCGCGAACCGCCGCAACGATCCGGCCGTGCACGCCGTGGGCGATCAGTTCGGCTTCCGCATCGCCGTCGGCGACCCGAACGCGGACTCTCACCCCGATCTCGTGATCGGCTCGCCATTCAGCGTGTGCAGCGCCGACGCGCACAACTATTGCGGCCAGGCCTATGTCTACTGGGGACCGAGCTTCACCGACTGGTACGAGCTCACGTTGCCTGGGCCGCCGCATGGCCCACCGCGGAACGATCGGCTGTGGGGTCTCGACGTGGCCTGTGGCAACGTCGTCGACGTGGAAACCGTCGGCACCGACGACGTGCTGATCGCAGCGTACAACTCCGAAGAGGGCGGCACCGGCAACGCCGGCCGGTTCCGGTTGTTCCGCGACTTTCCCAACGCGTCACCGGGGCCGCGCGGTTTCGATCGGTATGAAGATGTTCTGCGGCCGGGCGGCAATGTCCTCGGCGCCGACTTCGGCGAAGTCCTTGCGCTCGGCAACTACGACGGTGATCACCTGCTCGACGTCGCCGTCTCGGCGCCTCGCGATTTCGGCGTCGCCGACGGCGACAACATTTCCGGCGAGGTACCTGTGTTCCCCGGCGCCTCGTTCCCCACCGGCAGCATCCGGTTGACGATTTCGCGGCCGAGCGCAGCGCGCAAGGACATGTTCGGCGCCGCGATGGCGTGGCTGGATCACGACGCCGACGGGATCGACGAGCTGCTCGTCGGCGCGCCCTGGTACAACCTCGGCAGCAGTCCGCCCATTGGCCGGCATGGCGAGGGGCGAGCCGTGCTCGTGAATTTCCCGCGGCTGCACGCCTGGATCGATGATCCATCGCCGCAAGAGCTGACCAGCGCCGACGGCTTCGGCTCGGCCGCGGCTGCGGGAGCACTGGACGACAACCCCCGCATCGACCTCGCGATTGGCAACCCGGCCGCGTCGTTCACCAGCGGATCGACGACGTTCGTCCTGGCGGGTGAGGTGCGAGTCGTCATCGACTAGGATCGAGTCCAGCGGGCCGCCATGCCAGGACGCGGTCCCGTCCCGGCGTCGTGTGGATGCCGTCGGCGAGCCGGTATGATCGTGAGGCAACGGAGGTGAACACGGACATGGTGGGCCGCATCCCGGCAGGCACCCTCTGCGCCTTGCTCGCCGTCACGTTGCTCGCGTGCGCACGCACGTTGCCGGACTCGCCATCGGCGCCGCCGAGCGGCGACGGCTGGGGCAGCGACTACGAAGGCGCTCTCGCCGCGGCGCGGGCGGCGAACAAGCTCGTGCTCGCGGATTTCACCGGCAGCGACTGGTGCAGCTGGTGCCGCAAGCTGCACAGCGAGGTCTTCGAGACCGACACGTTTCGCCAGTGGGCGGCGCGGCATGTGATCCTGCTCGAGCTCGACTATCCGCGCCACACCGAGCAGGGCGAGGGCCTGAGGCTGCAGAACGCCAGGCTGCTCAACAAGGCGCAGGTGGAGGGGTTCCCGACCGTGGTGTTCTGGGATGCCGCCGGCAAGGAAGTCGGCCGCATGGGCTATGTGCCAGGCGGGCCGGACAAGTGGATCGAGCACGCCGACGCCGTGATCGCGGCGGCGCACTGAGCGAGGCGGGCGCGCCGGCAAGTGGCCGCGCCGCGCGCGCGGCCTTATACTCGAGGGATGCCGCACGCCGCCTTTCATCTCGCCGTCGAGCGCTGGTTCCGATCCAAGTTCGCTCGACCCACACCGGTCCAGCTCAAGGCGTGGGAGGCGATCGCGTCCGGGCGCCACACCCTGGTCGCGGCGCCAACCGGGTCGGGCAAGACGCTCGCTGCGTTCCTGGCGCTCGCTCGATCAGCTGATTCGCGAAGGGCTCGAGCGCACGCTGCCCGACGAGACGCGCGTGCTGTACGTCTCGCCGCTGAAGGCGCTGAGCAACGACATCCACAAGAACCTCACCGAGCCGCGGCGCGAGATCGCACAGGTGCTGGGCGAGCTCGGGCTGCCCGAGGTGAAGATACGCGCCGCGGTGCGCTCGGGCGACACGCCGAGCGCCGAGCGTCGGCGATGATGAAGCGGCCGCCGCATCTCCTGGTCACCACGCCCGAGTCGCTCTACCTGATGCTGACCGCCGAGCGCGGCCGGCGTCTCCTGAAGACGGTGACCGCGGTGATCGTGGACGAGATCCACGCCGTGATCGAGAGCCGGCGCGGGCGCACCTCGCACTGTCGCTCGAGCGGCTGCAGCACGTCGCCGTGGGCCGCGTGCAGCGGATCGGCCTCGGCGACGCAGCGGCCGGTCGAGGAGGTGGCGAGATTCCTGCTGGGCGCGGGCGAATCGGACTGCGAGATCATCGACGAAGGGCATCGCCGCGATCTCGACCTCGCGATCGAGCTGCCGGGCACGCCGCTCGAGGCGGTGATGACCGGCGAGGCGTGGGAAGAGGTGTATGGCCGGCTGGTCGAGCTGATCGGCACGCACCGGACCACGCTGATCTTCGCCAACACGCGCCGCCTCGCGGAGCGGCTGTCGCGGCAGCTCAGCGATCGGCTGGGCGAGAGGGCGGTGACCGCTCACCATGGCAGCCTCGCCAAGGAGCGGCGGCTCGATGCGGAGACGCGCCTGAAGAGCGGCAGCCTGCGCGCGCTGGTGGCGACCGCGTCGCTCGAGCTCGGCATCGACATCGGCCATGTCGACCTGGTCTGCCAGATCGGTTCGCCGCGCCGCATCGCCACGCTGTTGCAGCGGGTCGGCCGCTCGGGGCACACCGTGAGCGGCACGCCCAAGGGCCGCATCTTTCCGCTCACGCGCGACGAGCTGGTCGAGTGCGCCGCGCTCGTGCACGAGGTGCGGCGCGGCGAGCTCGATCGCATCTGCGTGCCGCAGAACGCGCTCGACGTGCTCGCCCAGCAGATCGTGGCCGAGGTGGCGTGCGAGGAGTGGCACGAGGACGCGTTGTACGATCTCGTGCGTCGGGCGCATCCGTATCGACAGCTCGCGCGCAGCGATTTCGAGCAGGTGGTGAGCATGCTGGCGAGCGGCTTCACCACGCAGCGCGGGCGGCGCGGCGCGCTCATCATGCATGACGCGCTCGGCAAGCAGCTGCGCGCGCGGCGCCAGTCGCGCTTGCTCGCGATCACGTCGGGCGGCGCCATCCCCGAGAACGCGGACTACCGGGTCGTGCTCGAGCCGACCGAGACCCTGGTCGGCACCATCAACGAGGACTTCGCCATCGAGAGCATGGCAGGTGACATCTTCCAGCTCGGCAACGCCTCGTGGCGCATCCTGAAGGTGGAGCCCGGACGCGTACGGGTCGCGGATGCGAAGGGCGAGCCGCCGACGATCCCATTCTGGCTCGGCGAGGCGCCGAGCCGCAGCGCGGAGCTGTCCGCGGCAGTGGCAACGCTGCATGCCGAGATCGAGTCGCGCGTCGCCGCTGGCGCGGCGCCATGGCTCGCCGCGGCGTACGGCCTCGCGCCGGCTGCGAGCGAGCAGATCGCGCAGTACCTCGGCGAGAGCAAGCGCATCCTCGGCGCGCTGCCGACGCACGAGCAGGTGGTGCTCGAGCGCTTCTTCGATGACGCCGGCGGCATGCAGCTGGTCGTGCACGCGCTGTTCGGCAGCCGCATCAACCGCGCGCTCGGGCTCGCCCTGCGCAAGTGCTTCTGCCGCCGGTTCAACTTCGAGCTGCAGGCAGCAGCCACCGAGAACGCGATCGTGCTGTCGCTCGGGCCGCAGCACTCGTTTCCTCTCGACGACGTGCAGCAGTACCTGACGCCGCGCGGGCTCAAGGACGTGCTGGTGCAAGCCGTGCTCGCCGCGCCGATGTTCATGACGCGCTGGCGCTGGAACGCGACGCGCTCGCTCGCGATCCCGCGCAACCGCGCGGGATCGAAGGTGCCGGCGCCGCTGCAGCGCATGATGTCGGACGACCTGCTCGCCGCTGCGTTCCCCGATGCGGCGGCGTGCGCCGAGAACCTCACCGGCCCGATCGAGATCCCGGACCATCCGCTGGTGCGGCAGACCATCACCGACTGCCTCGAGGAGGCGATGGACGTCGACGGCGCGCGCGGCGTGCTCGAGCGGCTCGCTCGCGGCGAGCTCGAGTTCGTCACGCGCGACACCGCCGAGCCGTCGCCGCTCGCACACGAGATCCTGAACGCGAAGCCGTATGCGTTCCTCGACGACGCCCCGCTGGAGGAACGCCGCACGCAGGCGGTCGTGCAGCGGCGCGCGCTCGAGCGCTCGTCGCTGGCCGACCTGAGCGCGCTCGACGCCGCGGCGATCGCGCGCGTGAAGGCCGAGGCGTGGCCGCAAGTCGAGACTGCCGACGAGCTGCACGAGGCGCTCGTCACCACCGGCTTCCTGACCGCGGGCGAGGGGCGCGCCGCCGGGTGGCAATCGGGGTTCGATGAGCTGGTCGCGGCTGGCCGCGCCCGTCTCCTGCGCGGCGATCTCTGGGTCGCTCTCGAGCGCATGCCGGAGATGACGTCGGCGCTCGATCAGCATGCGCTCGAGGCGGCGCGCGAGGTGTTGCGCAGCCGGCTGGAGGCGCTCGGTCCGATCACGGCCGCGGCGCTCAACGCGCCGCTCGGTCTGCCGGCCGAGCTGGTGGAGGGAGGTCTCCACGCGCTCGAGTCGCAGGGCATCATCCTGCGCGGCGTGTTCACCCCCGGCGGCAGCGAGCTCGAGTGGTGCGAGCGCCGCTTGCTCGCGCGCATCCATCGCCACACGTTGAACCGCCTGCGCGCGGAGATCGAGCCGGTGTCTGCCGCCGACTTCATGCGCTTCCTGTTCGAATGGCAGAACCTGGCGGGCGAGCATCGCCGCGCTGGTCCGGGCGGCGTGGCGCAGGTGCTCGAGCAGCTCGACGGCTACGAGGTCCCGGCTTGCGCCTGGGAGCTCGACGTGCTCCCGGCTCGCGTCGCCGACTACGATCCGCTGTGGCTCGATGGGCTCTGTCTCGCGGGCCAGGCGGGATGGGGCAGGCTGTCGTCGCGCCGCGCAGCCGGCTCGGGCGCGCGTCCGCTGCGCTCGACGCCGATCACGCTGTTCGCGCGCGAGCACCTGCCGGCCTGGATCGATCGCGGGCCCGAGGACGCGAGCGATCGTGCGAGTAGTCCGGCGCGACAGGTTCTGGCCGTGCTCGAGCGCCACGGCGCCTCGTTCTTCGGCGAGCTGCAGTCGGCAACACGGCTGCTCGGCACGCAGGTGGAGAACGCGCTCGGCGAGCTGGTGGCGCTCGGCCGGGTGACGTGTGACAGCTTCGGCGGCCTGCGCGCTGTTGATCCCGAGCGCGCGCAGGCCGGCAATGGCGCGCCGACGCCGGGGCGGGGCGGCGCCGTTTGAGATGGCAGCGGCCGGGCGCTGGTCGCTGATGCGGCGCCCGGCGAGCGAGCGGCCGCTGGAGGCGGCTGCGGTCGAGCTGCAGGCGCGCGTGCTGCTCGCTCGCTACGGCGTGGTGTTCCGCCGGCTGGTGATGCGCGAGCAGGTTGCCCCGTGGCGCGACCTGCTCATGGTGTGCCGCCGCCTCGAGGCGCGCGGCGAGATCCGCGGCGGCCGGTTCGTCGCCGGCTTCGCCGGCGAGCAGTACGCGCTGCCGGGCGCCATCCCGCATTTGCGCGCGGTGCGCCGTGCGGAGCCAGCGCCGGACCCGATCGTCGTCAGTGCGGCCGATCCCGTCTGCCTGGTCGGCATCGTCACGCCGGGCGAGCGCATCACCGCGCGGGCTCGCACCCGCGTCGCCTACCTGGCAGGAGTGCCGATCGCCGTGCGCGAGGCGGGCACCGTGCGCGCACTCACCGAGCTGCCAGAGGCAACGCTCGCGGCGGCCGCGTCGGCGCTGCAGCGGCGCCGCCTGCCGCCGATGGTGCGTGTGTACCTCGGCAGAGCGACCTAGCCCGGGCCAGTCACCAAGCTGCGCCCGTGGGAATCCAGCCTAGTCGAACAGTCCGCTCTGGGGTCGCTTGCCGGGCTTCACCTGCTCGGTGATCTGCAGCTCGTGGGCGTGGATGGTGACGGTCACATCCTCGCCCTCGCTCGCACCTGCGGGCACGAACCGGAACACGGTCTGGTCGGGCTGATCGTCGCCGTCGTCGGTCACGCGCGAGCCGGCCGGCAGCTTCGTCTCGTAGAACCGGGTGACGTCCGGCTCCGGGTCAGCGACGGTGAAGAACCAGGAGAGACTCTCCGTGATCACCGGGCCGCCGATGTCGCCGTAGAACTTTCCGCCCATCGAGTCCTGATAGCGCGCGCCCGGATACACCGGGATCTGCGCTGGATAGACTGCGCCCCGCAGCTCGGCGGCCCTTTCGCCGCTGCACGCGAACGCAGCCGCCACCGTGATCGAGAGCGCCAGTGCTCGAGCGCGCGTCATGGCACACCCCCCGGGCGATGATCGGCTGGATCCGCGCCGGTGCTTGAGGATGGGCTCGCGCCCGGCAGCGGGTCACATCGGGACACCCGGCGAGATCGAGATCAGCGGCCGTGCCTGCTCGCGCCGCACATGCTACGATTGCCGGCGCCGCGACTTGGCTCCCATCGAGTGCCGGGATCATCGATCGATGCCCATGCTGCGCCTGCTGCGCTGGACCTTCGAGGCCGTCGTCATGGTCGCCGCCGGTTTCGCCCTCAAGACGGTGCCGGAGGCGAAAGCGAAGGGCACCGCTCTGCTGATCGCCGTGCTGATCGCGCTGTGGCTCGGGGTTGCCCTGGTGATGTTTCGGCGGCGGCCCGGCGCGGTTTCGCTCCTGCAGAAGATCGTCCGCGCGCTCGACACGGGTGCCTTCAATGCGAGTCTGCTCCTGGTGTTCCTCGAGCTCGGCAATCGTGGGCTGGCAGTGGTGATGCACAACCCGATTGCCCTGGGCGCGGGCTCCAGTGCGGACGACGTCCTGGCCGCCAATCTGCTCTCGCCCGGAAGCACCATGGCCGGCTTCACCATCAACTCGTCCGGTTTCTTCGATCGGGAATTCACAGTCGACAAGAGCGAGAACACGCTGCGCATCCTCGCCCTCGGCGACTCGTTCGCGGTCGGCAATGTCCCGTACCCCGCAAACTACCTCACGCTGCTCGAGTCGCTGCTGAATGCGCGGCACCAGCAGTCGGGCAAGGTGTTCGAGGTCTACAACATGGGCGTCAAGGGAGTGTCACCGCCGGAGTATGCGCAACTGCTGCGCACCCGCGGCGTCCAGTATCGACCCGACCTGGTGCTCGTGGGCTTTTTCGTCGGCAACGATTTTCAGGACGTCGCCTTGGTCGACGAGCACCAGGGAGCGCTCGCGTCGTGGTTCGTGACGCCGCTCGTCGTCGATCGACTGATCGCACTCCTGTCGCAATGGGCCGCCGCCGAGCCACCTCGCCAGCGCGCGACCGATGAGCTGCCGCCGTACTTGCAGCGATTGATGACCATGGGTGGGCCCTACGACGACCTCTATCCAGGCCTGCCCGAGATACCGGCATTCAGCGTCGATACCTATCTCAAGATCGAGCGGCATCGCCTGGAGATCTGCCGCATCGACGCGCGCGCCGACACCAGGGAGCGCATCCGCATCGCACTCGCCGCGCTCGATGAGATTCGCGATCTGGCACGCGGCCGCATGATCGTGGTCGCCATCCCGGATGAGTTTCAGATCGACGCGAGGCTCCTCGGCGAGGTGCTTGCACGGTTCGGCCTGCAGGCGTCGAGCTTCGATCTCGACACGCCGCAGCGGCTGCTGTCGCAATGGTGCCGGGAACACCAGGTCACGCTGGTCGACCTGCGCGCGGCGCTGGTGACCGGGCAGCAGAAGGTGGGCCGCGTGTACAAGCCGCGCGATTCGCACTGGAACATCCGCGGCCATCGCATCGCCGCGTTCGAGCTTGCCGAGGTCCTGGCGCGCGAGCTCGATCTGCGTCGCTGATCGCCCGCCTTGCCGGGCGCCGGCGCCCATCATCGCGATCGAAGTGCGTCACGACGGCGCTGCAGGAATTCGCGCTCGGTCGCGTTCGCGCAGCGGGCGATCGCCGCCTCGTAGGCTCGCAGCGCCTCGAGGTCGCGACCCAGCCGTCGCAGCAGGTCGGCACGGATGGCATGCAGCAGGTGATAGGTACCAAGATCGAGTTGATCCACGAGCGTGAGCGCCGCCTGCGGCCCCTCGACCTCGGCGATCGCGACGGCGCGATTCAGCTGCACGATCGGGCTCGGGGCGCACGCCATCAGCTGGTCATAGAGCGCCACGATCTCTCGCCAGTGCGTCTGCAGGGCGGCGGGCGCAGCGCTGTGCACGGCCTGGATCGCCGCCTGGATCTGGTAGGGGCCCGGCTCCTGGCGCCGCAGACACTCGCGGACGATGGCGTGGCCCTCGGCGATGAGATCGCGATCCCACCGGCTGCGATCCTGATCGGCGAGCAGCACGAGGTCGCCTTCCGGAGTCGTGCGCGTCGAGCGACGCGACTCGACCAGCAGCATGAGAGCGAGCAGGCCGTTCACCTCCGGCTCGTCGGGCATGAGCTCGAGGAGGACCCGGCCGAGGCGGATGGCTTCGGCGCGGAGGTCGTCCCGCACCAGCCCCTCGCCCGAGCTCGCCTTGTAGCCCTCGTTGAAGACGAGGTAGACGACGGCCAGCACGGCCCGCAGCCGCTGCGGGAGGTCGCTCTCGTCCGGAATCCGATAGGGGATCCCGGCGTCGCGGATCTTGCCCTTGGCGCGCACCAGCCGCTGGGCCATGGTCGACTCGGTCACCAGGAACGCGCGTGCGATCTCCGCGGTGGTGAGCCCGCCGAGCAGCCGGAGCGTGAGCGCGACCCGTGCGCTGGTCGCGAGTGCCGGATGACAGCAGGTGAAGATCAGCCGCAGGCGGTCGTCGCGCACGGCACCCTCCTCGACCGGCTCATCGCCAGCGGGCATCCATCCGGCACCGGCGTGCCGGCCCTGGCGGGCCGACTCGCGGCGCCGCCGATCGATGGCCCGATGGCGCGCGGTGGTGATGATCCAGCCCGCCGGGCTGGGCGGGAGCCCGGTCGATGGCCAGCGTTCGATCGCGACGGTGAACGCGTCCTGCACCGCCTCCTCGGCAATGTCGAGGTCGCCGAACACTCGGACCAGGACCGCCACCGCGCGAGCGTATTCCGCGCGGAACACACGCTCGATCGCCGCCATCGGCATTGCCGGCATGTCCAGTGTCACTCCTCGCATGGGTGCTGGAACGGCCGGACCTCGATCGGCAGCGTGATCGCGCGGCTGAACCTGCGCGCCCACTCGAGCGCGACGTCGAGATCGCGGGCCCTCAGGATCACGACGCCGCCGACGTGCTCCTTGCCCTCGGCGAACGGTCCGTCGGTCATCAGCACTTCGCCGTCCTTCCATCTCACCACGGTCGCCGTGCTCGCGGCGTGCAGCCCGCCATTGAACACCCAGGACCCATCGGCCTTGAGCTCCTGGATCAGGGCGGCGACGTCCCGCATCACCCGGTCGAGGAACGCGGGCGGCGGCGGCGGTCCATCGGGCTGCAGGATGCTGAGCAGGTAGTGCTTCATGGCAGCGATCTCCTGAACGAGGGGACGTCCCGGCGACCGCGCTCAGAGCGACTGGTGCCAGGGGACGCCCGGGGCTTCGTCGGCTGGCGAGGCGCACCCGCGTCTCGCGCTCAGGAGACGAACGGCGAGCGCCAGGATCGACACCGATTTGCCGGCCCGTAGAAAAACGGATCACCACGGCGGAATCCAGCCCCACGCTGCCGGCAGCGCACGCCGGTGCTGACGGCTGCGGATCACACCCCGTCGTGGAACCACGCTCGCCGCGCCCGTCGCCGGCGCGCCGGTGCGCGCGGCGAGCCGCCGGCGGAAGCCCAGGTGGCGCCACCTGGTCCACTCCACCAGCGGCCGCCACACCAGCCGCGTCAGCCGCCAGCGGATCAGCCAGTACCACAGCCAGTTCGAGCGCTTGTAGAGGTACGACATGGCGAGGTAAGGCAGCACTGCACGCGGGTCTGTGGCCGCCGCCGCCAGATCGAGCGGTGCGAGGAACAGCCGCTCGTAACAGACCAGGTAGCCGCTGTCGGCGAGCTGTTCGGGTTCCATGTGGCGCGGCTGGAAGACGACATGGGCAGTGTCATACCGCGACCAGTCCTTGGTGCAGCAAGCGTCCTCGCGCTGCAGCTGACGGAAGAGCGGCGTGCCAGGGTAGGGCGTGAGGATGTGGAACGTGGCGCACTCGAGGCGGTTCTGCTCGATCCAGTCGGTGGGTGCGCTCGAACACGTCGGCCCGGTCGTGGTCGAAGCCGAGCACGAAGCTGCCGTTCACCTGGATGCCATGGCTCGTGCAGCAAGGCCACGCGCCGGGCGTAGTCGTCCGGGCGCGGGCTCTTCTTGTGCGCCTCGGCGATGTTGTCGGGGTGCAAGGACTCGAAGCCGATGAACACACCGGTGCAGCCGGCGAGCGCCATCGCCCGGATCAACTCCGGATCGTCGGTGATGTCGATCGACACGGCTGCGCTCCAGATCCGGCGCAGGGCGCCGAGCTCCTTGCACAGCGCATGCAGGTAGTCTCTACGCGAACCCAGGTTGTTGTCGACGAACACCGCGTAGGGCTGCGCGTCCGCCCGCATCTCCTGCACCACCTGCCGCGGCTCACGCGTCATGTACGGCATGTGCAGACCGTCCGTGGCGAGGTAGCAGAAGCCGCAGCGATTGTGGCAGCCGCGGGTGGCGATGACGCTGGTCGTGGTGAGGAACTGCGCGCGTGGCAGCAGCTCGCGCCGCGGCGCGGGGTCGTCACGGTAGGGATGCTCATGGCCGCCGCGGTAGATCGGTTGCAGCCGGCCGCGCTCGACGTCGCGCAGGACGGTCTCCCAGACCTGGACGCCTTCGCCGATCACGATCGCATCCGCGTGCGGCGCACACTCGTCCGGACAGGACAGCACGTGCAGGCCGCCCAGGACGACCTTGGCGCCGCGCGCGCGGAACCAGCGCGCCAGGGTGAACGCGCGCTGCGCGAACGTGAGGTGCACGGTGATGCCGACGACCCGCGGGAACGGCTGCCAGGGCGGCGGCCCCTGCAGCAGGTTCTCGTCCCAGTAGCGCACCGTCCAGTCGGGCGGCGTCGCCGCCGCGATGCTGGTGAGGGCGAGGCTCGGCGTGAGCACGTGCTTGCCGAAGCTCGCGTGCGGATCCTTGGGATAGAACGGATTGATCAGGAGTGCGTGGCGTGCTGACGGCGGGCCGGCGCGCACGGTGTCGCGGAGCACCGGCGGCAGTCGCATGGCGTCTGGCAACCACAGTCTGCGCATGGCCGAGCCTCCCGGATCCGGACGGTGCTGTGAGCTACCTCGCCATTATGAAGTACTTTGTATTGCAAAGTCAAGAGGCCGGGGCTCGACCCCGCCGCGGCCCGGCGGCGGCGAGCGCGCGCGGGAGATGCCGCACCGGTGCGGGAGAGAATCCGCTCCCTGCACGAGCGGCAGGTCGCGCTCCGGTCGGCCATCTTGCCGTGCGCATGGTTCATGGTTTGCTCTCCCTGGAGGAGTCAACCAGGCGCCGATACCGAGAGGAGACCGTCGTGGAACAGAATTGCGTACCGGCGATGGCCATGCTGCCATTCGCCTTGCTGTGCGCCGCGCTCGCGCGCGCACAACACGTCATTCACGAGTTCAAGGGCGACGCCGACAACGATCGGCTGGGCGCGACGATCCGCGCCGCCGGCGACGTGAACGGCGACGGCACGCCGGACCTCGTCGCTGGCGCGCCCGCCGTGGCGATCGACCGGGGCATGGCGCGCGTCTACTCGGGGCAGGACGGCGCGGTGCTCCACACCTTCTACGGCAGCGCCGACTTCGACCACTTCGGTGCCGCCGTGAGCGGCGCCGGCGACGCGAACCAGGACGGCTTCGCCGACGTGGTCTGCGCGACCGGCCGCGACCGGGCGAACGAGGTCATCGTGTTCTCCGGCAAGGACGGCGCCGAGCTCGTGCACCTGTACGCCGAGGATCCGCGCGATCTGTTCGGCGCGAGCGTCGACGGCTGCGGCGATTTCGACCAGGACGGACACGACGACATCGTCGTGGGCGTGCCGAGCAGCCTCAACTTCCTCGATTTCGCGGCGGTGTACTCGGGCAAGGACGGCAAGCTGCTGTTCCGGTTCAGCGTCGACGTCGGCTTCGGTCTCGGCGAGGTGGTGCGCGGCATGGGGGATGTCGACCACGATGGGTTCGTGGACCTGCTGGTCGCGCACGAGAACGGCCCCGGCAACCACGTCAACGACGTGATCTCGGGCCGCACGGGAGCCGTCTTGTTCGCGGTGCCTGGAGGTGGCGACAACCAGTTCTCCGCCGACGACGCGGGCGACATCGACGCGGACGGCGTGGACGACGTCGTGGTGGGCAGCCCGGGCTCGCCGGCGGCCGAGTGGAAGGGCATCGTCGACGTCTACTCGGGCGCCGACGGCGCCCTCCTGCGCGAGTGGATCGGCGATCGGAACGAGGACAGCCTCGGCGAGAGCGTGGCCGGTGCCGGGGACGTGAACGGCGACGCGTATGCCGACGTGATCGCCGGCGCCACCCAGCACGACGATCCCGGCTACGCGCGACTGTACTCGGGGCGCAGCGGCCAGGTGCTGTACGACTTCGATGGCCGGCCGTTCGGCTGGCGCCTGGGCCAGTGCGTGGAGGGCGTGCGCGATGTCGATGGCGACGGCCTCGCCGATGTCGCCGTGGGCGCCCCGAGCGGGAGCGGCAACCGGCTATTCGTGTTCGCCGGCAACGACCTGTTCCTGGAGGGCCGGCCGGCGAGCGTGTCGCCCGGCTCGCTCCTCACGCTGACCTCGTCCGAGGGGCGGCACGGCGATCCGATCGCCGTGTTTGCCGTGGCGTTCGACGGTGTGCCGGTCCTGCGACTCGCTGCCATCGGCGCCTTCGACCAGGGCGGCCGCTTCCTGGTCGCCGGGCAGGTGCCGACGTTCTTCAGCAATCACCAGATCTCGTTCGCGGCGGTTGCCCGCGGACTGCAAGGCGCCACCGTGGCGAGCGACGCCGAGACGATCGTGTTCCACTGAGCCGCGGTCGCTGTGTACGCACCGTGCGCGCAGTGCGGCGGCGCGCGACCGCTCACAGCGCGACATCGCGCGTGTGCGTGGCGAAGCACCAGAACTGTCCCTCGGGATCGACGGCGCAATACAGTCGGTCGCCCCAGAACGTGTTGGCTGGCTCGGTGAGGACCTCGGCGCCAGCCTGGTGCGCGCGTCGGCAGTGCGCATCGACGTCGTCCACATACATGTAGACGCTGGCGTTCAGGCTACCTGCGTCCTTGGGGCTGCGCCCGCGGCGCAGGGCGCCCGGTGCATTGGTGGCGCCGAGCATGATCACGGCCGCGCCGTGCGCGAGCTGCGCGTGCGCGATCTTGCCGTCGGCACCGGCGTGGGCGAAGCGCTTCTCGAACCCGAACGCCGCCGCGAGGAAGCGCATTGCGGACTCGAGATCGTCATAGAAGAGATACGGGCAGCACGCCGGCATGCCCGCGGGTGGGTTGTTCACCATGGGGATTCTCGCTCCGGTGGTCCGATCGGAACTGGGTTGACTGCCAGGGCGGCTAGATTACCCGAGCGGGGCCGTGGGACTCTTGCGCTAACATGACGACTCATGTCGCGAAAGCGTCAACCTGCCGCCACCTGTCCGCGCAGCCGACTCGATCTGTACACGCTCGCCTGTGACTTCGAGAGCGGCCACCGCATCGGGTCCCACTCGCATGCCGAGCACCAGCTCGTGTACGCGTCCAGGGGCGTGATGACGGTTCACACGCCGGACGGCTCGTGGGTGGTCCCGGCGCATCGCGGCGTCTGGGTTCCGGCGCGCACGGTGCACTCGATCGAGATCTCGGGGGCGGTGTCGATGCGGACCCTGTACCTCGCCCCGCGCATCGCCCGGTCGGTGGCGGCGAGCTGTCATGCGCTCAACGTCTCGCCGCTGCTGCGCGAGCTTATCCTGCATGCGGTGGCGCTCGGCAGGATGTCGCGGCGCAATGCCAGGCACGCGCAGCTCATCGACTTGATCCTCGATCAGCTCGAAGCCGCGCAGACGTCCGCATTCCACTTGCCGCAGCTCAAGGATCCGCGCGCACGCCGGATCGCCCAGCTGCTGCACAACGACCCGAGCGATCGACGCCCGCTCGGCATGCTGACGCGCGGCATGGGCGCGAGCAAGCGCACCATCGAGCGAGCCTTTCTCGCCGACACCGGCTTGACGTTCGGTCGCTGGCGCCAGCAGCTCCGCCTGGTGCACTCGCTGCGGTTGCTCGCCGCCGGCGAGAAGGTGACGTCGGTTGCGCTGGCGGTGGGTTACGACAGCCTGAGCGCGTTCGTGTCGGCGTTCCGCAGAGCCTTTGGCATCACTCCCGGCCGGTACTTTCGCTCGCCCGCGCGCCCGCGTTGAAGCGCGGGCGGATCGCGGTGCTTGCTAGCGCCGGTCGGGCCTTCGCCACGCGACCGCCACTGGCGCGATCGACGTTCCCTCGATCGATTCTCGCAGGCGACAGATCGAGATGGTCTCGGTGCGCAGCAAGCGAACGATCGCGCCGACGGCGAAGCCATAGGCGAGGAGCGGCAGGAGGAAGAGCGCCATGGGCAACCCGAGGATCGCGAGCAGGGATCCGCGCGCGATGCCGAGAAACGGGTGGCCGGTGTCCGCGTGCATGATGGCGACCCAGTGTCGGCCGGGCCGATCGCGCTGTCAAGCTGTATCGACGAGAAGCGCGACCGCATCGTCCTGCAAGGGGTGAA
This sequence comes from Planctomycetota bacterium, assembly GCA_046349655.1. Taxonomy (GTDB): domain Bacteria; phylum Planctomycetota; class B15-G4; order B15-G4; family JAXMBY01; genus JAXMBY01. The sequence continues at coordinate 26,654 of JAXMBY010000038.1, read as the reverse complement.
GAGCCACGAGCACGGCGGCAGCGGCAGCGAAGACCTGGGACCAGGACGGCAACCGCTGGGAGAGAAGGCAGTGAGCCTGCTCGGCGGCGTTGGCGGGGGGCGCGGTCGATCACGGTCGCAAGGAGCGTGCACGCGGCGTCAACCTGAGCACCCAGGGTGCGGGACACAACGGGATCGGATGGTATGGGTCCGCGCGCCAGCGCGCGACCTCGGTGCGCCAGCAGGTGGTGCTGCCGTCGCAGCGCAGGTCTGGATCGAGGCGATACTCGCGCGCGCCTGCACCCAGCGCGCAGGCAAGCAGCATCAGCGGTATCCACGCCGGCCAGCGCCGGCACGTGCGAGGGACGAAGGCGAGGCAGGCGAGCAACAGCACGGCGCCGGACACCACGGCATAGCGTCCACCGGCCATGCCGCCGAACGCCGTGATGCAGGTGCCGCTGAACACGCACGCGAACGAGAGCAGGAGCACGGTGCGGGGATCGTCCGCGGTGAGCCGCAGGCGGGCGCGGCATGCGAGCGCCGCCAGGATCGCGGCGGCGGCCAGCGCGAGCACGGCGAGCCCGACCACGTGGCTGCCGGACGACCTGGCCAGCGCGCGCGTGAGGTCGTGGCCGAGCAGCGGGTAAGCGATCTGCCGCTCGGCCGCGAACACGATCGAGCCGATGGTGACGGGCGAGAACCGCTTCGTGTTGAGCGTGCCGGCGGACGCGCAGGTGAGCGCGACGGCGGCCTGCACGACGAACGCGGCGCCGACGATGGCGAGGTGCACGCGGCGCTCGCGCCGCTGCGTCCACGCACGCAGCAGGAAGGCCGGCAGCAGGAACGACACGTACACGCTCGACAGGGCGGCGATGGCGAGCACTCCCCGGTACATCCACCGGCGCGCGCGGCCGGCGCCGGCGAGGTCTTCGAGCAGGATCAGCACCGCGGCCATCCCCCAGTGCACTTGCGAGTGCAGGGTCGTCAGCCAGACCTCGGCGACGTGGCTGGGCGCGAGCAGCAGGATGCCGCACGAGAGGGCGCGGCGCGCGAAGCCAGGGAACACGGCGGATGTCCCGAACACCACGATCAGCAACGGGACGAGCTGGATGCCGAGCGCGCCGTAGGTCGTGATCCAGGGCGCCCACTCGAGCGGCACCGCGTGCGCAGCAAGCGCCACCAGTGCGTTGGTGGAGAACACGTGGAGAAGTTCGCGCGCTCGTACACGAACCCGAGCGCCTGGAGCGGCGAGTGCTCGTACGCACGTAGCGGAAGAACGCCGTGCCCTCCTCGGCCCAGAGCCGCGGCGCAACCAGGAGATTGGGGGCACGCGCCACGATCGCACCGACCGAAACCGCGAGCAGGATGAGCGCGGATGCGGCGTTGCGGCCGGCGCGGCGGCGGGCGACGATCGAGCTCGTGTCATCCCGCCCGACCAATCACTCCTCCAGCGTCACGACCGACCTCGCCACGTTGGCAGAGTGCCGCGCCAGGGGACCGATCGCAAGACCGATCGGCCATGGATTCGCGGCAACCGCGCGCCACACCAGCGCTCAGCGTGCCTCGGCAGCGGGAAGGTACGTGCCGAACGTCCAGGGATGGCCTTCCAGATCGCGGGCGTGGTACTCGCGGGCGCCGAAGTCGGTCGGCCGTGGCGGGCTCGCAATGTCCGCGCCCGCGGCGCGCGCCCGTTCGAAGTGCGCATCGACGTCGTCCACGTACACGTACAGGGCTTGCGTTGCAGCGCCGAGCAGGTGCGGGCTCGTCATGCGCTCCTCGGGCCGGACCGACCCGAGCATGACGATGCTCTTCCCGAGCTTGAGCTGTGCATGGCGAACCATCGGCCCCGCCGCGGGTACCGAGAACAGCTCGATGAACCCGAAGGCTTTGCAGAGCGATCGAATCGCGCCGCGAGCATCCTCATAGCGCAGGATCGGATAGATCGTTTGCATGGTGGTTCAGCGCTCCGTGCTCGACCCGAGCGGGCGTGATGATAGCCCAGGCGAGGCAGGCGCTCACGCGTGCGTTGCCGGGCGCGGCAGCCGTGGATGACCAGCCAGAGGTCGTCCACGCAGGGCGACGGCGCCGTCGCTTGCGATCAGCCCTGGGGTGGACTCGAAGGGGGTGGACCCATGCGTGCTGCAGGGGGTGCGGCAGGGGGAACTTCGGGGAGTGCTTCGGGCGGCTGCTTGGCGGCCCGCTTCTGCGCACTGCGCTCTCGCCGGCGGGCGATCTTCTCCATGTGCTGCTGCTGCTTTGCCCGTTCTCGCTGTCGCTTGACGAAGCTCTCTGGCCCGCGCTGATTGCCCATCCGTGGTTTCCTCGTTGGTTCGTCTCGTCCAAATAGGAGTCGGCCCCGTGCGTGCCAGCATAGCAGGCGGGACCCTCGGTGGTCGAGAATCATCGCACATTGTGATGAATCGCAGTCGTGCGAGCGCTTGCTTCGACGGACGTTCCCTGCCGGGCACGCGCGGTGCGCACGGGCTTTAGCGATCGCAAACGAGCCTCGGTGCAGTACAATGCGGCCAATGAACTTGCCCACCTTCAGCGGCGCGACCTCGCTTGCGTCCTACCTGATCCCACAAGGCCTGGCATTCCTGGCCGTGACCATTTACGGCAGCTTCTTCGAGTGGACCCTGCATCGCAACATCATGCATCGCCGGACGTGGATTGCACACCCGTTCGAGCTGCACGCGATGCTGCATCACAAGCTGTTTCGCCATGACGGCTCCTACCATGCGCAGAACGATGAGATGAAGTCGCACGTGACGTTCGTGCCGCGAGACTACGTCCTCCTGCTGCTGGTGAACACGCCCGTGTTCCTGGCTGCCGAATGGGCCCTGCAATACCCGGTGCTGCTCGGGGCGTGGGTGGCAGTGCTCACTTACCTCGCGGTGTTCGATATCCTGCACTGGTCATTCCACGTTCCGAACCAGCGACGCATGGAGCGCTGGTCGTGGGTGCGCTGGCTCAAGGAGCACCACCGGCTGCATCACCAGTATCAGAATCGCAATCTGAACGTCGTCCTGCCGCTTGCCGACCTCGTCTTCCGCACCAGGATCGCCGGACCCAGCGAACCAGGGGCGTCGCCGCCTGCCGCCGCGCCGTAGTCAGCCGCGCGGTCTGACTGTTCGCTTTCAGCGCGCCGGTTCGAACGTGGTCGTGATCCTCGGCGTCATCGCCGCCAGAGCACGGCGCAGAGCGACCAGGGTCACTGGCTTGTGCAGCACAAGGTCGACGTCGGCGAGGGCGCGCACCGTGAACGGTCGGTCGGCAAACCCGGTGACCAGGATCACCGGCAGCCGCGGGTGCGCTTGCTTCAGCTCGCGGCACAGCTCCGCGCCGGTCATGCCCGGCATCGCGTGATCGGTGACCACCAGGTCCACGGCAGATCGATCGAAGCGCTGCATCGCTTCCGCCGCGCTCGCCGCGGCGATCACCTTGTGTCCGTCGCGCAGCAGATAGTCGCGCAGCACGCGGCGCGCGCGCGCGTCGTCGTCCACGAGCAGGACCCGGATTGGCGCCGTGAGCTCGGGCGCGCCCGCCGGCGCCGGCTCCAGGTTGCGATCGCCATCCTGGAACGACTTGAGCTGCACGGCAACGCGCGTGCCCTTGCCCAGCTCGCTGTCGATCTCGAGGCTGCCGGTGTGGCGCTGCACGATACCGTAGACAATTGCCAGACCCATGCCGGTGCCGTCGCGGCCCTTGGTGGTGAAGAACGGCTCGAGGCAGTGCTTGCGCACCTCCTCCGGCATCCCCATGCCCGTGTCGCTGATCGCGAGCTGGACTGCCTCGCCGCGATCCTCGGTGCGCACGGTGATCACGCCGCCGCTCGGCATGGCGTCGACCGCGTTCAAGAGCAGGTTGAGCACCACCTCGCGCAGCTCGCTGGCATTCCCGAGCACCGTCCGCGTCGCGCCGAGCTCGGTGCGCAGCTCGATCTCGGCGCCGCTCGCGTGCGCCTGGTTGCGCCAGCGCGGCTGCGCCAGCGCGACCGACTCGTGCACCAGCGGGTTGAGATCGATTGCCTGCATCGGCTCGTCCACGTCGCGCGGGCGGAAGAAGTCGCGCAGCCGACGCACGACGTGCGCGGCGTCACGCGCCGCAGCGTTGATGCAGCGCAGGTGGCTGGTCACCTTCGCGTGGTCGGCGAGATCGGCCGGAAAGTTGAGCAGCAGGTCGCTGTAACCGACGATCGGCGACAGCGCGTTGTTGAACTCGTGCGCCACGCCGCAGGCCATCTGCCCGAGCGCTCGCAGTCGCTCCTCGCGGATGATCGCTTCCTGCGTCGATTTCAGCTCCGCGACCGCGCGCGCCAGCAGCTGGTTCGACTCCCGGAGCGCGGCCTCGCTGGCACGCAGCTTCTGCTCCATCTGATGCTTGTACAGCGCGATCTCGATCGTGCTGTGCAGCTCACGCTCCTTGAACGGCTTGAGCAGGTAGCCGCCGGGCTCGGTGAGCTTGGCGCGGGCGAGCGTGGCAGCGTCGCCGTATGCAGTCAGGTAGACGACCGGGATCTCGAGCTCGTCCCTGAGGCGCTGTGCCGCGGCAATGCCGTCGATCTCCCCCTGCAGACGGATGTCCATGAGCACCAGGTCGGGAGTGAGCGCGCGCGCCTTCTCGAGCGCCTCCTTGCCGGTGGCCGCCACGTCGGGCACCTCCCAGCCCAGGCTGCGGAGGCGATCCTGCAGATCCTTCGCCACGATGCCTTCGTCGTCGACCACCAGAATACGAGAGCGGGTCACGGGCATGCCTCCTCGGCCAAGGTGGAAACCGGCATGGTGATCACGAACTCGGTGCCAGCGCCACGCCGCCACTCGGGCGTGCCGCCGAGCTGTCGCGCGAGAACCTGGACGAGCTGCATGCCGAGCGTGCTCGCACGCTGCGGATCGACCGAGTCGGGCAGACCGATGCCGTTGTCGCGCACTGCGAGCACCAGCTGGTCGGCAGCGCCCAGGTCGAGCTCCACGCATACCTCGCCGCCGGCAGAGGCTGGGAACGCGTGCTTGAGCGCATTCGACACGAGCTCGTTCACCAGCAGCCCGCACGGGATGGCGCGGTCCACGTCGAGGCTCACATCGGCGACCCGCACCCTGGCGGTGATGCCGTTGCGCTCGACCGTGTACGACGCGAGCAAGTGATGCACGAGCTCCTCGATGTAGGGCCGGAACGCGACGCGCGCGAGGTCGCTGGTCTGATACAGCCGCTCGTGGATCAGCGCCATCGATTCGATGCGATGCTGGCTCTCGCGCAGCACGTCCATGCCAGCCTGGTGATTGCTGCAGCGCGCCTGCAGGTTGAGCAGGCTCGAGATCACCTGCAGGTTGTTCTTCACCCGATGGTGGATCTCCTTCAGCAGCGTCTCCTTCTCGTGCAGCGACGCCGTGACGCGTTGCTCCGCGAGCTGCCGCTCGCTGATCTCCGCTTGCAGCGCGCGGTTGAGGTCCTGCAGCTGGCGGGTCCGCTCGGCGACCTTGTTCTCCAGCTCGTCGCGCGCATGGCGCATCACGTCGGCCGCGCGCTTGCGCGCCAGTGCCACGGACAGCATGGACTTGATGCGCGTGACAAGCTCGTTGGGATGGAACGGCTTGAACAGGTACTCGTCCGCACCGGCCTCCCAGCCCTTCACCAGCGCATCGCGCTGCGTCAGCGCCGTGAGCAGCACCACCGGAATGTCTGCGGTCGAGGGATCGTGCTTGATCGCGCGGCACAGGTCGAAGCCGTCGAGCCCGGGCATCATGACGTCGGCCAGCACCAGGTCTGGCGCCCAGTCCGCGACCTGGCGCAGCGCCGCGTTTCCATCGGCGGCCACGCGCGTCTGCGCGAGTGGCACGAGCAGCGAGGCAACATAGCTCGCGAGGTCCTCGCTGTCCTCGGCGATCAGGATCCGCGGACGGTCGCTCGCAGGCGCAGCGATCGCGGCGCCGGCGGCGCGCCCGGCCAGCTCCACGCTGCGGAAGCGCGATCCATGCGCCGCGGCTCGTGCCGCCGTGTCGCACGGCGGCGCCGGACAGACGAGGGCGAACGTCGAGCCCTCTCCCGGCACGCTGGTCGCCGTGACCTCGCCGTCGAGGAGATCGGCGAATTCCTTCACCAGCGCGAGGCCGAGCCCCACCCCCTCGAAGCGGCGGGTCGAAGAGGCATCGAGCTGGTGGAAGCGCTGGAACAGCTGCTCGATCTTGTTGGCCGCGATGCCGATGCCGGTGTCCTGCACCGTGAGGCGCAAGCGCCCGTCGCGGCAGGCGAGCAACACCTTGACCCGGCCGCCGTGCGGCGTGAACTTGACCGCGTTCGACAGCAGGTTGAACAGGATGCGCTCGTAGAGGTGGCGGTCCATCGCGATCACCGGGCTCGCGACCTCGCTGTGCAGCGACAGCTCGAGCGCGGCGCGCTTCGCGGCTGGCTGGAAGTCGGCGACCACGCTGCGGGTCAACGCGACGATGTCGATCGGCTCGCGGTTGACCGGCAGCTTGCCCGCCTCCACCTTGGCGAGATCGAGCAGCCCGGTCACCAGCTGCAGCAAGCGCACCGCGTTGTTGTGCACGATGCCGAGGCTATGCGCCTGCTCCGCGCCAAGCGTCGCGGCGTCCCCGGTCAGGAGCGACTCGAGCGGCCCCAGGATCAACGTCAGCGGCGTGCGCAGCTCGTGGGAGACCCGCGCCAGGAACGCATCGCGTACGCCCTGAGCCTGGATCAACTGCTGGTTCTTGTCGTCGAGCTGGCGCGCCTTGAGCTCGAGCTCGCGCTCGGCCCGTGTGCGCTCGGCAATCTCCCGTTCCAGGTCATCGGGGCTGCGCATGGCGAGCGCGCGCGGCACCACCGGCACCATGGCCACCACCGTGACCCAGGACACCACGGCGGTGGCGGACTTCACCACGCCGAGGAACCGGTAGGCGGGCCAGTAGAACGCGGCCACCTCCATGAGGTGCGTGGCGCCGCACAGGACGATGAACGCGCCAAACAGCCACAGCATCCGGCGGAACGGGATGTCCGGACGGCGGCGCGCAAAGTACACGAGCACCACCGGGATCGCCACGTAGGCGAGCCAGATGAGCGCGTCGGCGACGATGTGGAGCCAGACTAGCTCCGTGCTCCACCTGCCCCAGAGGCGGCGCGGCAGGAAGTCCGCGGCGTCGAACAGCCGTGCGAGGAAGTCGCGCATCCCAGACTCCGTCCGGAGCCCACCTCACCAGGCGCAGTCTATCTCATCGAGATGGATGAGCAATCCTGGAGCGGAATTGTGCGCGGTGATTCCTGGAACATCGGTCGCGGCGTTGCGGCGTCGTGAGAGATCGCGATCAGTGCCAAGATAGCGTGGCGGTCATTGCCTTTGAGACGAACAACGCCGACGAGTGGCTCGCGGGTCGGACACGATCGACGCGCGCCAAAGGGATACGCGCCGATCTGGGTCCTGAGCTCAGACCGAGCCGAGTCGTCCAGCACTGACAGCTGACCGACGGGCTCATCGGCGCCGGGACCACGGGCGCGTACTCGCGCGCTCTCTAACCCATGCCCCATACCTAGCGCACGCCTTTCCCTCTACAATGTTGTATCGCCGCGCCGGATCCGCCTGTTGCCTAGAGGTGGCTCGAGCGTTGACGTTCTCGGGAGAGCAACCATGGCTGGAGAGCATCGGCATCGACCGTTCCCTGGTGCACCGAGCACCATCCTCATCATTGCCTCCTGCTTCGCCACGGCGCGGCCGGGAGCGGCGTCAGGGTATGCAGATCTCACGAGCCGGATGAGCGTCGACTCCGCCGGCAACGAGGGAAACCGCGAGAGTCGCCTCTGGAATGGACATGCGATCTCCGCGGACGGCCGGTACGTTGCGTTCCAAAGCTACGCAACGAATCTCGTCCCAGCGGACACCAACGGCCAGCCAGACATCTTCGTGCACGACCGCCTTACCGGCGAGACGACACGTGTGAGCGTGAGCTCGTCAGGATCGGAGGGAAACCTCGCCTCTGGGGACGCTGCGATCTCCGCCGACGGCCGCTACGTCGCGTTCGACAGTGATGCAACCAACCTCGTTCCTGGCGATACGAACGTTACCGTGGACATGTTCGTCCACGACCGCCTCACGGGCGAGACCGTGCGCGTGAGCGTCGACTCTTTGGGGATGCAGGGGAACGACAAGAGTGGCTTGCCGGCAATCTCCGCCGACGGCCGCTTCGTTGCCTTTAATAGCTGGGCAACAAACCTCGTTCTCGACGATACAAACAACTCGGAAGATGTGTTCGTCCATGACCTCCAGACTGGCTTGACGACGCGCGTGAGCGTCGACTCCGCCGGCAACGAAGGGAACGACGAGAGTGGCTCATGGTACTCGCCGTGGATATCACCTGACGGCCGCTACGTCTCGTTTGAAAGCCGCGCGACGAATCTTGTCCCAGGTGACACGAACCTGGCCGTCGACATCTTTCTGCACGACCGCCTTACCGGCGAAACGACGCTCGAGAGCAAGAGCTCGAGCGGCATCCAGGGAGACTGGCCGAGCGAGTTCCCGTCGCTCTCGTCCGATGCGCGCTACGTCGCCTTCATGTCGCGCTCGACGAACCTGGTCCCAGGAGACACGAATCAGGACCAGGACGTCTTCCTCCGTGACCGGGCGACCGGCGAGACCACGCGCGTGAGCGTGAGCTCGAGCGGCACGCAGGGGAACTATGACAGCTGGAATCCATCGATCTCGGCCGACGGCCAGCTCGTGGCATTCCACACGTATGCGACGAACCTCGTGCCCGACGACCACAACTGGTCGACCGACGTGCTCGTACACGACCGCCTCACCGGCGAGACTACCCGCGTGAGCGTCGACTCGGAGGGACGAGAAGGAGACGACGTGAGCTGGCAGCCTTCGATCTCCGCAGACGGCCGCTACGTCGCCTTCTCGAGCGCGGCGAGAAATCTCGTTCCGGGTGACACCAACGCGGATGGCGATGTCTTCGTTCACGGCCCCGAGCTCTCGCTCCACGCCGAGCCGGAGGTGGCGAGCGCGGGACAGACGCTCACGCTCACCGCGTACAAGGGTGTGCCCGCGAACCGCACCTCACTCTGGGCGGTGGACGTGAGCGGCGTGCCGACGTTCTCGCTCATCGGGCTCGGCTCGTTCGGGGGCGATGGCAACTTCGTGGTGTCAGGTATCGTGCCGCCAGATCTCTCGGGAGATACGATCACCGTCCGCGGTTATGCGGTCGCTCATTCAGGCTTCGGTGCGGCGACCAACGATGCGACGGTGACATTCCAGTGAGTACGCTTGCGCAGTGAACGACCCTGCACCCGACTGAAATCGCGCGCAGTCGCCCTGGTAACTACTACGTCACCGAACGACCAAGACCGACCCCAGGATCCCGGGAGCGGTGCTCCGCATCTTCACAAAGCCAGATGTGCTGAACTGGCACCCGAACGCTCACGGACGTAATGATTGCGACGAGCTTCGTCGTCCAGCCAGCCGTCTCGTGGGATACCCCGCCGGCCGGGTACTTCCTCGAAGCGCTCGGCACGAATACGCTCCGCGTCTCTGGCTGGGACGGCATGTTCCTCCGGTCGACCGACATCACGATCTCACCGGCAGGATCATCAATGCCGCGTACCGGAACGACGCTGCCGGTGATGGCGAGCGTGACGTGCCCGAACTCGAACGCCCCCATGTCGATGCACGCTGCCCAGGAGATCACCGTTCAGCAGGCGTGAATTGCCGTCGCGATCGCGTTCCGCGCCCGGCTTGGGTACGAACCCCGGGTGGTGTTGCCGGCATCGATGCCCGCGCCAGCATAGCCGCCCTCGATGTCCGAGCAGGACACGCTCGTGCCGCTGCTGTTGATCTGGTCGTCCACGATCGCGGAATTGCCCCACACGATGCTGTTGACCACGCTGTCCGCGGCAATCGAGAGGCACGAGCGGGCACACCAACGGCGATCACCTGGGATCGTGACGGTCGCGGCGGCGAGGTGCCGCTCGCGCTTGAGCCCGGGGCGCTCACTTCGCCGCGGGCTCCGTGCGCCGGCCGAACTGGAACGTGAAGTCGCCGGCGTCATCGAGCCCGACCGTGAGTCGATCCGGAAGCGGGCCAATGCTCATCTGCTTCAAAATCTCCGTCGAGATGCGCGGCAGCAGCGTGCCGCTCAGGATGTGGTCCACGTTGCGCGCGCCGGTCTCCACTTCCGTGCAGCGGCTGGCGATCGCCTCGTTCACCTTGAGGTCGTGCTCGAGCGTCATGCGGTGGCTCTCGAGCAGCCGGCTCTTCAGCTGGCCGAGCTTGAGCGCCACGATCTGCTTCATCGCCTCGGCATCGATCGGATAGAACGGCGCGATGGTCATGCGCGCGAGCAGCGCGGGCTTGAAATGCCGGCTCAGGACCGGACGGATCAGGCCGGTGAGCTGATCGACCGGCGGTCGGCCCGCGTCGGTCGAGCTCGCCATGATGAGGTCGGACGCGAGGTTGCTGGTGAGGAAGATGACGGTGTCCTTGAAGTCGATGACCCGTCCCTCGCCGTCCGCGAGCATGCCCTTGTCGAACACCTGATAGAACAGGTTGAGGACCTCGGGATCGGCCTTCTCGACCTCGTCCAGCAGCACGACCGAGTAGGGCCGCTGGCGCACCGCCTCGGTCAGCACGCCACCCTCGCCATAGCCCACGTAGCCGGGCGGCGAGCCGATCAGGCGCGAGACGGTATGCTTCTCCTGGAACTCCGACATGTTGATGGTGGTCATGAAGCGCTCGCCGCCGAACAGGAGATCGGCTACGGCCAGGGCACACTCGGTCTTGCCGACACCGCTCGGCCCGACGAACAGGAACACGCCCATGGGCGTGCGCGGGCTCTTCAGTCCAGCCTTGGCGGCGCGCACGCCGCGGGCGATGATCTCGAGGACGTGGTCCTGTCCCTTGATCCGCCGCCGCAGGTTCTCCTCGAACTTGAGCAGCGACTCGGCCTCGTCGCGCACCATCTTGCCGACCGGGATTCCGGTCCAGTCCGACACGACCTTGGCGACGATCTCCGGATCCACCTCGAGGGGAACCAGCGGATTCTTGCCCTGCAGCTCGCGCATGGCTGCGAGCGCGGCGTCGAGCTCGGCCTGCAATGCGGCGCGGCCGGGGCCACCCGGGCGTATGCTCTTGTCCGCGCGTGGCTCGTGCCCGGCGGCCTTGTCCTTGTCCTTGTCCTTCGCTGCTGGCGGCGCCGCAGGGGGTGCGCTCGTCTCGAGCAGCTGCTTGCGCAGCTCGAGGACGCGATCCACCGCCTGCTTCTCCTTCTGCCAGCGCTCGGCCATCGCCCGCGCTTCCGTACGGCACCGATCGATCTCGCCCTCGAGCTCGGGGATGCGACCCTCGCCGCTGCGCGTGCCGTTGGCGACGTCGCGGCGGTGCGCATGGAGCTCGCGTTCGAGCGTCTGGATCTTGCGCTCGAGATCCTGCAGCACGTCCGGCTTGCTGCTGAGCGCGACCTTCACGCGCGCCGCGGTGGTGTCGACGAGATCGACGCCCTTGTCGGGATGCTGGCGGCCGGAAATGTACCGGCTGCCGAGCGAGGCGGCTGCCACCAGCGCATCGTCGCGGATCAGCACGCCATGTGCCGTCTCGTAGCGGTCGCGCAAGCCCCGCAGCATGGTCACGGCCGCGTCATCCGAAGGCTCGTCGAGCTTCACCACCTGGAAACGGCGCGCCAGCGCGGCGTCCTTCTCGAAGTACTTCTTGTACTCGGACCAGGTGGTGGCGGCGATGGTGCGCAGCTCGCCGCGGGCGAGCGCGGGCTTGAGCAGGTTCGCGGCATCGCTGCCGCCCGCGGCACCGCCGGCGCCGATCAGGGTGTGCGCCTCGTCGATGAACAGCACCACCGGCTTGAGCGACGACTTCACCTCGTCGATGACCGCCTTGAGACGGTTCTCGAACTCGCCCTTCACGCCAGCACCGGCTTGCAGCAGGCCCATGTCGAGGCTCAGGATCGCCACGTTCTTGAGGACATCCGGCACGTCGCCCTCGACCACGCGCAGCGCCAGCCCCTCGACCACGGCCGTCTTGCCGACGCCCGCCTCGCCGACCACGATCGGGTTGTTCTTGCGCCGCCGCGCGAGGATGTCGACGACCTGCCGGATCTCTCGATCGCGGCCGAACACCGGGTCGATCGCACCCTCCTTGGCGCGCGCCGTGAAATCGATGGCAAACTTGGCGAGCGCGGTGTCGGCGCCGCGCTCCGCCGCTGCGGCCGCCCGTGCCTCCTTGCGCGCCACCGATTCCGACGAGGCGGCGACGATGTCGTGAAAGCTCTTGCGCAGGGTCTCCCTGGAGATCCCCTCGAGTGCTTCCAGGTAGTCGCCGGCGGCGAATCGCGATGGATTGTCGAGCAGTGCCCGGAACAGTGCGCCGGAGCGAATCTCCTGCTCGCCCTGATCGATCGATGCCACCACCCACGCGTCGCGGAACCAGTCCATGAGGATGGGCGAGAACACCGGCTTGCCGGAGTTCCCGGTGCGGAATTCCTCGATCGTCGCCAGCACCGACTTCGACAGTCTGCCGGCATCGAGCTCGAAATGCTTCAAGATCAGGGGAATATCGGCGCTCGCGTCCTCGAGCAGCTTGAGCAGGACGTGCTCGACGCTGACCTCGTAGTTCGAGCGGGAGATGCACAGCCCCGCTGCCGCCTCCAGCGAGCGCGTGCTGAGACGGTTCAAGCGGCCGATGAGCGCTTTCAAGTCCACTGCCACCATGCGATCATCCTCTCATCTCGAAGCGAACGCACTGATCCGCATCGGGCGTGGTGCCGACCAGCCAGCTGGACCAGCCCAGTGCCGACGCTGCCGAGGACAGTGCTAACTCGGGGACCTGGTCCTTCTGCAAGTGCAGTTCGAGCTCGTAGTCGAGGCCATCCACCTCGAATAGCCTGACGATCTCCTGCAGCGATGCCACTGCCGTGCCGTTGGGGAGGAAGTCCTGGAAGCGCGCGAGCAGGAGCGGCCCGACGTGGATGCGGAAGCACGTGCTGCGGTCGAACACTCGCTCGCCGAGCATCACGTCCAGTCCGAGCGCACAGTTGCTCGAGCCGAGAGTGTTCCGCTGTTCCGGAGCGATGTCAAGCCATCTCCCGACGCACTGCTCGATCTCGATCTCCGCATCGGCGAAGTAGTCGGCGAGCAATCCGCGGAGCGACGCCGCGCTGTGCGGCTGCTGCGTCCACAGACCGGCGCCGGCCAGGAGCCGCACCGGTGACACGCCGCCCTTGCCAGCGCTGGAGCCGGCCGGAAGACCCAGCATCGCCAGGAAACCGCGCGAGATCGGATCCACGCCGCCGCGCTCGAACCGGACGGCATAGCGGTACTTCTCCCAGGCGCGATAGAACAGCGACAGCAAGCGGTGGTGGAACAGATCGAGGAACGCGCGCACCAGGCTTTCCTCGTCGGCGCCCAGCAAGTCTTCCGTGTAGAAGGCCGGCAGCGGCGACGAGCTACCGTACAGGCTCAAGAACGTGGTCGCAATCTCCACGCTCGGCTCCGCCGCCGACCGGCGGATCGCGGCGATGTCCGAGGCGGCGAAGCCGAGCGACAGATCGGGGCGAAAGCGGATCGCCTCGCGCGAGCTCGGGCCCTGGTGGCCCACCGGCACCGCGTCCGGACACTGGGCCTGCAGCAGCCGCACCGCCTGGAAGAAGTTGAACGTCGCGGCTGCGCGCACCAGGTGGTCGACTAGAGGCTGCTCTTGCCACCGAGCTTCAGCGGCCACGCGTGAACCTCCTTGTACCTCGATCCGGTCACGGTCAACTGGCTGAACGCATTGACCGTCACGTACGATGCGAAGAACTCGTTGAGCACTGCTGCAAAGACATAGAGATCGCCCTCGCCGGAGAAGCCTGCCTCGTCGAGCTCGAGCGCGATCGCCACCCCGCGCACCGGTGCGCCTCTGTGCAGGAGGGTCTTCGCCTGGGTCGAGATCGACTTGATGGCGTCGAGCAGCCGCTTGTGCGCCTGGGCCGCCTGACGGTCGACCAGCGCGCGAAAATTGTAGAGCTCGAGCGCGTTGCGCAGCATGTCGACGCTGCCGATCGAGCGGTAGTTGAGCGACATGTGCGACAGCAGGCGCCAGTACACGCTGCCGCCCAGCGGCGGCGGCACCGACATGGTCGGGCGCGTGACGTTGCGGAAGCGCGCGAACTCGGGCGACGAGTCCGTGGTCAGCTGGACGTCGCCCACGCGCAGCGTCGAAGGCAGCTGCCGGTTGGTGCAGGTGAGCTCTGCCGACACGGTCTCGATCTCGAGCGCGCCGGCCTGCGCGGGCGGCGTCGCCAGCGTGATCAGCATCTGCGTGCCGTCGCCGGCTGGCGCCGGCGCCAGCCGGGTCGAGTAGTACAGGTCATCGCCGGGCGGCAGCGAGTGCGCGAACCCGTAGAGCGGGCGATACTCGCGGGGCTTGGCCGTGCCCTGCACCAATCCCGACACGCGGTCCACGGAATACACTTCGTAGTGGAGCCGGCCGCGGCCGCGGGCCGCAACAGATACTCGGTCCGGTCGTGCGTGATGCGAATCGCATCGGCATCGTGCGGGAAGAGGTTGATCGCCGGGGTGCAGTGCAACAGGATGCTGGTCGCGTCCACGGGCGGGGTATCGTCCGGGATCCGCGCCAGGTCGAAGATCACGTCGAAGTACTGGGCGCCCTTCAGTGCCGACCACTGATCCACGCGCAGCAAGTCGACGAACCGGCATTTCTCGGGAAATGCCAGGTACTCGTGCAGGATGCGGTAGCCCTCGGGCGAGACTGCCGGCGCTGGCAGCAGCAGCTCGGCGGCGGTCAGCCCCACCGGTCGCACCACGCTCGGCTCGAAGCTGCGCTCGCCTCCCCCCGGGCCCGCCCGCACCACGACCCGCCGGGTGTAGCGGCACAGGCACACGGCCAGGCTGCGCGCCGCGGCATCGCCGTTCAGGAACAGCCGCAGCGCGTCCAGGCCGAGCTGGTCGAGCCGCACGCCCTCGGGCAGCCGCAGGCGCAGGCGCAGCGTCGCGCTGGTGCCTTGCTTGAGCTCCACCTCCTCGAGCGCAAACGGTGTGAGCGTGACCTCGTAGCTGGTGCGGAAGCGGCAGCGGGTGCCGTCGACCGGCTGCGAGTCCAGCGCCGATCCCCTGGCGATGCGGCGCAGATCGCGACGCGCCTGGGGCAATGCCTCGAACTGCACGATCGTCATCGCCGGGATCGGCCGCAGGTAATGCGGCCAGAACATCGCCATGATGCCGTGCGTCAGCTCGGGGAACTCGTCCTCGAGCTTGTGCCGGATGCGGGCGGTGAGGAACGCGAATCCCTCGAGCAGCCGTTCGACATCGGGATCGGCGCCGCCCTCGGCGAGGAACGGGGCTGCCTCGGGGTGCGCGGCGACGAACTCGCGGCCCATCTCGCGCAGGTAGCTCAGCTCGTCCTGGTAGTACTTCTTCAATCTGGTCCCCGCATGGCGAGCGCGCGCGGCGCTGCGGCGCGGCAGTGCCCCTGCCTCACGAGCGCACCTGGATCCGACCGGAAGCGTCGACCACGGTGTCGAAGGTGATCGCGGTGCGCTCGGTGGAAGCGGTGATCTGACCGGTGATCTGGTAGCGAAGCGACAGCACGTCGAGCTCGGTCTCGATGTGGGCGATCGAGACCTGCGTCAAGCGCGGCTCGTACTTCTCGATGCAGATGCGGATCGCGCGCTGCATCTGGTTGATCGCATCGGGAAAGGAATGCGCCACCTCGGACGGGTCGGGAATGCCGTAGTCGAGCTGTGCCGGAGCATGTCCCTGGCGTGAGTTCAGCATCTTCTGCAGATGCCGCAGGATGGACCTGGTCGCCTCGTGGGTGTTCTCGCTCAACGTGTGTCGAAACGCCGAGCGGGGCTTTGCCAATCGCTCGAGCAGCGTGCGTTCTCGGAACATGCTTCCTCGCTCCGATCACTCGACGCCCAGCCGCGGCTCGCTGCCGAGAGCACCGGCGGCCGCCGCCGCGAACGGCGACGGCCCCGTCCGTCACGCAAGCCGCGCTCAGGCGGTGGGATTCTGGAAGTCGAACTGCGTGTTCTTCTTGTCGGCCTTGTGCTCCCACTTGATGATCTGGTACGCGAAGGAGACCTCCTCGAGGTGGGGTGGCGACGTCTTGCCGGAGGTGGAACCGACTTCCATCCACGGCTTGATGTGGACGACGCGGCAGTTCTCGAGCGTGTACTGGAAGTAGTGCTCGGAGCCGCCGCCATCCGGCTTGTCGCGCCACAGCTCCATGTCGACCTTGTTCACCTTCTTCTTCTTGGCGCACGCCTCGTGCAGCATCGGCGACGCCTTGTCGATCTCCTTGATGACGGTGAACGGGCCATGCTCCGGCTCGGCGCGTCCCTTGCCCTCGCGCATGTCGTAGGGATAGGTGGTCTCGTGGATGAAGCCCACCACGTCGCTGAAGTCCTTGTGGTTCTTCTCCGTGCAAGAACCAGCCATGCCATCCACCTTCAGATAGACCTTCATGGTGGCCATGGGTCTCGTCTCCTCCTAGCTTGTTCAGGTCGTGTGATTCAGCCGTAACGCAAAACCGATTGGCGGTGACGCCGTTCTACTTCTTGTCCTTGTCCAGCTTCCCGACCAGCGAGAGCGTGAAATACGCTCCCATGTACTTGAAATGGGGGCGTAGTTTCATGTCCACCTTGTACCAGCCCGGTTCGCCGGGGACGTCGGTCACCGAGATCTGGGCAGCTCGCAACGGGCAGCGGCTGCGCACCGCCGGACTCGGATTGTCCATGTCCACGACGTACTGTCCGATCCACTTGTTCAGCTCTCGCTCCAGGTCCTCCTTCTCCTTCCAGGCGCCGATCTGCTCGCGCTGCAGAACCTTGATGTAGTGCGCCAGGCGGTTGATGATGAACATGTACGGGAGCTGGGTGCCGAGCTTGTAGTTGGTCTCGGCCTCCTTGCCCTCCTTGCTCTGCCCGTAGTACTTGGGCTTCTGGCAAGAGTTCGCCGAGAAGAACGCGGCGTTGTCGCTGCCCTTGCGCATTGCCAGGCCGATGAATCCTTCCTCGGACAGCTCGAACTCGCGGCGCTCGGAGATCAGGATCTCGGTGGGGATCTTGGTCTCGATCTCGCCCATGGACTCGAACTGGTGCAGCGGCAGATCCTCGACCGCGCCGCCGCTCTGCGGACCGATGACGTTGGGGCACCAGCGGAACTTGGCGAAGCTGTCGGTGAGGCGGGTGGCGAACGCGAATGCCGTGTTGCCCCACAGATAGGCTTGATGCTTGCCCTTGGCGTCCTCCTCGTAGTTGAAGGCTTTCACCGGATTCGATTCACGGCCGTACGGCAGGCGCAGCAGGAACCGCGGCACCGTGAGCGCGACGTTGCGCGAGTCGTCGGAGTCGCGGAACGATTGCCACTTGGTGTACTGCGGCCCCTCGAAGATCGATTTCAGATCCTTCAGGTTCGGCAGCTTGAGGAAATTCTCGAGCCCGAAGAATCTCGGCGCGGCCGCAGCGATGAACGGTGCGTGCGACATCGCCGACACCGACGCCACCTTCTGCAGCAGCGCCACGTCTTGCGGCCCGGGCCCGAAGTCGTAGTTGGCGATGATCGCGCCGTACGGCTTGCCGCCGAACTGGCCGTATTCGGCGGTGTACACGGTCTTGTAGAGACCGGACTTCATCAGCTCGGGAGCATCCTCGAAATCCGCCTGCAGATCGTCGCGCGAGCAGTTGAGCAGCTCGAGCTTGATGTTCTCGCGGAAGTTGGTGCGATCCACGACCAGCTTGAGGCCGCGCCATGCCGACTCGAGCCGCTGGAAGGTGTCGTGATGCAGGATCGCGTCCAGCTGGCGGCTCAGCTTCGAGTCGATCTCGCCGATCATCAGGTCGACGGCGCGCTTGTCGGCCTTCTCGTATTCCTTGGTGGGCGCCAACAGCTCGGCGATGAACGCCTCCACTCCCTTCCGAGCGATCTCGTAGCCCTCGTCCGATGGCTTGAGCTTGGTCTGCTGCAGGATCTCATCGAGGAGAGAGCCGCTCGCCTGCTCGGCTGCCTTTGCTTCCGGCTTGGCCTGTTCCTTGCCACTCGCGTCTGCCATGATCCTACTCCGCTCAGGAAACTAGCCTTCGCTCTTGGTCCCGAGCTCCTTGAGGATGCGCTCGCGCGCGTCTTTGTCGGAGATGATGCTCTGGATCTTCTTGCGGAACTCCGGGATGTTGCCCAGCGGGCCCTTGAGCGCCGTGAGCGCGAGCCGCAGCTGCAAGAGCTTCTTCAGCTCCGGCACCTGGTTCACCACCGACTCCGGTTCGAAGTCCTTCATCGACTCGAATTTCAGGTTCACCGCGGTCTCGTCGCCGTCCTTGCCCGAGAGCTTGTTCGGCGCCTGGAACGTCAGCGAGATACTCTGTTTCTTGAGCACCTCGTTGAAGTTGTCCTTGTCGATGTTGATCGGTTTGCGATCCTCGAGCGGCGTGCTGTCCGCGCGCAACGTGTAGTCGCCCAGCATGAGGAGCTTGAGCGGCAGCTCGACCTCCTCCTGGGCATCGCCGGTCGCCGGCTTGTAGACGATGTTGACCCGTTCCTTGGGGGCCACCGAGCCCTCGCCAGCCATGGTTCATTCCTTTCCTGTATGCCTGCCGGGAAACAACCGAGCGGCTCGCATCGAGCGCTCGCCAACAACCAGTACTGAACACTCGCGCGGATCTTACATTGCTACCGCGGCGAATGGCCTCGTTGCCCAAAGTTCCTCCGCAAGACGCCCTGCGCTTCCGGCCGCCACGCGCCGCCGCGGCGGCCACCGCGTCAGGCGCCGGCTCCTCGGCGCTGCTTCGGTTGCCCGTCGAGAGCCAGCGCCGCGCTCAGGTCCAGCCGGCACAAGCGTGCGAACAGCTGGCTCGCGCGCTCGTCCCGGTCGGTGGCCTTGCCACCATGGCACAGCCACAACAGCTTCACTGCCTCGAACGCGAGCGGCGGGTCCCACTCCTCGAGCGCGAACTTCGCTATCTGTTGATCCAGCGCTTCCAGCTGCGTGAGCGCCAGCTGGCGCTGACCCGCATCCAGGCACAGCTGCGCCAGCGCGAGGAGCCCGCCGAAGCGGCTCCGCGGATGGGGCATGCCATGGATCTCCCTCTGCAGCCTCGCCACTGCCTCCTTCAGCTGGCCGCTCGCGGCGAGCTTGCGAGCGTCCCGGAGCACGGACGTCAGAGTGTCGCCCATGGGCTGCGAGGCGTCAAGCCTTCCCGCTTCGGTCAACAGCCACAGGCGGGTCTTGGCATCGACCGCGGGACCCGACTCCGACTGCAGCGTGTCCAGCTCGGGAAACCGTTCGAGCAACGCGGCGGTGGCTGCCACCACGCTGCGTTTGGCGACTGCGAATGCCTGGCCCAGTCCGTCCATTGCTTGACACACCCAGCGGTTGATGGTGATCCACAAGGGCGCGCTCACGAACCGCGCCTCTGCATCCTCGAGCACGCTGCGGTGCTCGCCGCGCAGCAGTCGCCCTTCCAGATCGTCGGCGAACGCAGCGTCGACGCCCGACAGCTCGGGCAAGCTCACCATCGCTCCCCAGGTGAACGACCGCACCAGCAGATAAGGTCGCGGATCATCCGCCCGTTCCTTGAGCAGCACGCGAGCTGCCGTCGCGACGTGGGCAAGCTGGTCACGAAGCCAGGCCTCCGCCGCTGCCTTGGAATCGATGAGCGCCGGGGCGCTGGGTCGATCCGGCGGCGGCTCGCGCACCGATCGCTCGGCGGCTCTCTGGCGCTGTTCCTCCAGCTGACGTTGCTCGGCCTCCTTGGCTGCTTGCACCGAGGCGCGCGCGGCCTGGAGCAGTCGCTCCAGAGTCGTTCGCAACTCCGGCAGGCTGAGGCGTAAATCGGGTCCGCGGGCGGCAAGCCGATCCGAAAAGGAGGCCACCGCCGCGAGCGCCTGCTCGGCGCCGGCAATGTCCGGCGACGGCGCATCCGCCGCGAGCGCTTGCACGACGCGCTCGGCGAGCCAGTTGACGGCACCGGCCTTGCCGGTCGGGCGCGCCCGGGAACAACGTCTCCAGAACGTGTCCACCATCTGCTGCATCACCTGGAGGCCGCGCGCGAGCCCGCCGAATCCGAGCGTGCGGAAGAGTGCGAAGGCCAGGTAGCTGCCGATCAGGAGATCCTTGGTCGTGTGCTCGAGCAGGGCAGCTGCCAGGCGCACGATCTCTGGCCAGTCGATGGTGGGCTGGGTGACGGCGTCGAGCTTGGTCATCTCGCCCTGCAGCCGCTCGAAGTCCGCATTGCCATAGCGTGCCGACTGCCCTACCGGGCTCGCGCCAGCGATCGGCGTGGCTCCCAGGGTCGGTTGGATCGCTGCAGCGGGTGATGCGCTGTTGGTCATCGGTTCTGGATCGAGGCCATCGCTCTGCACACGAGCACGATCCACCGCCGCCTGGCAATGCCCGCCTGCAACGACCGCCTTGACGGCAAGCGGGGATGAGCTCTTCTTGCGGGGCGCACGTTCGGAGCGGGTGCGCGCTGCAGGCCCCGTTGTTTAACACCACATCGGGTCCAGCCTCAACATCTAACCACCGGAACCAGTCGCGCCATGGCGCCCGCACTGCAACCCGGCATGCAGGACGCAGCGGTCGGGGGCGCTCATCCGCGGCGTGGGGCAAAGCCGACTCGGCCCGACCGATGGCTTGCTCTTCGAGCTGGCGTTTACCATGATAGGCCGCAAGTCGAAACGCCCTGGGGCGAAGGGAATCGGCCACGCTGGCGGCGTCGGCACGACGCCCCTGCAGAACTTCGCAAGAGGACGAGCTGCCATGCCGGAGGAGGTAGATCCTGGAGCCGACAAGCTGCGCGCGGAACTGTCCGAGCTGCGCAAACGACTCGAGATCGCCGAACGCTCCCTGCAGATCGTCGCCAGCGCCTTCTTGCCGCCGGCGGACCAGTCGCGCGCAAAGCCGCTCAGGCCAGGGCAGGCGGACGACATGGCGCAGGTCGCTCGCGACCTTGCGGCGTTCGCACGGCGCATCGAGAAGAGCGTGATCGAGCTCTCGGCGACGTTCCGGGGTGCGCTCTCGGCGAAGGGCGCGCTGCTCCCGGAGATGGGCGTGGACATGCGCGGCCTGGTCGAGACGCTCGTGGCGCAGGGCGGGCAGAGTGCGCGCGAGCGCTTGAGCCAGTACCTCGAAGCGATCAGCCGCTGGATGGTGGCGAGCCTGGTCGGCTACAAGCACGCCGCGAGCGACTGGAGCCAGCAATGGCTGGGACGAATGGGGCCGGCGGCGATCGAGGCGGAAATCCGGGTGAGCGCGGTCAAGCGTGCACTGGGCCTGGGCTACGTCGACCTGTGGCGCACCTTCAAGCGCAAGGCGGACGAGCTGGATGCGGAGCTGATCCAGGATGAAATCGACGAGGCCGCCAGCCGGTATGCCAGGGAGTTCGTGGACAAGAAGGCGAACTAGCGCACTCGGCAGCGGGGGCAGGGCTCAACTCATCGGAGCGGGAATGACTCTCAGGATCCCAGGAATGGCAATGCCCTTGGTCGCCGGGTTCTGGTTGATGATGACCTTCACCCTCTCCGGCTGCTGCTTCAGCCGCGAGGTGACCTTCAAGCCCGACGTCAACTTCAACGCCGGTCCGGATGGCGCGCCATCGGCCCTGACCGTGGACGTCGTCTGGGTGACCGACGACCTGAAGAAGGTCATCGAGACGCAGGACTGGTTCTTGAGCGTGGAACGCGGGCGCGCTGCCAGCCGGGTGAAGAGCTACCAGCTGGTCCCCGACCAGGCGCAGCAGCCGCACGACATCGGCGATGCACCCGCCGACACTGGCCTGACGATCATTGCCAACTACCCTCGCAAGGAGGGCCAGCCAGCAAATTACCACCACTGGGACAAGGACCATCTCCCCTGCAAGATCACGGTCGTGCTCAAGCGTGACCACGCCGAGTTCGCCGCCGAGAACTAGCGCGAGCCGAGGATAGGGAGCGATCACCGTGGGACGCGAGGCAGAACCGGAAGTGCACTGGTCCGAGGGCATGCTGCTCCGCCCGCAGCATTTCCAGGCGCTGGCGCGGCACATCGCCAGCCGGGTGGGGGATGCGTTGACGGCCAGCCACCCGTTCGGCTGGGGCATTCGCCACCTCGAGATCGCCGAGGCGGGCGTCGAGAACTTCGAGTTCGCCGTGCTGCGCGCCGACATCGTGTTTGCCGATGGCACAGTGCTCTTGGTTCCCGGGAACGGCGAGGTGGCGTCGCGGTCGTTCAAGGACCAGCTCGATCGCGCGCGCGGGCCGTTGCTCGTGTATCTCGGCTTGCGCGACGTCACCGAGCGCGTGTGCGATGCGGCGAGCGGGCGCTTCCAGGTGGTGACCGAATCACGCGTCGACGAGAACAGCGGCGACAGTCCACGCGAGATCGCGCTGCGGCGGCTGCGGGCGGCGCTGTTCTTCGGCAGCGAGGACCGCTCCGGCTTTGCCTGCGTGCCGATCGCCACGGTCGAACGCCGCGCGGCCGAGCAGCCGGTGCCGATCCTGTCGCCCGAGTACTGCCCGCCGCTGCTCAGGCTGCAGTCCGACCGCAAGGTGCTCAATCTGCTGCGCGAGCTGGACCAGGCATTGACCAACAAGAACCGGGCGCTGGCGGAGCAGATCAAGGGCAAGCGCATCTCGTTCTCGAGCGACACCGGCGGCGACTCGGAGGCACTGTTCAAGCTGCAGGTCATCAATGGCGCCCTGCTGCCCTACCGGCAGATCGCGAGCGAGGGCAGCCTGCATCCGTACGATGCCTACCTCTTGCTGCTGCGCCTGGCCGGCGAGCTCGCGATCTTCGCCGAGGAGCGCGTGCCCAAGGAGCTGCCGCTCTACCAGCACGAGAATGCGCTGCCGTGCTTCCGCGCCGCCGCGAGCGAGATCCACCGGCTGCTGAACGCGATGGTGCCGATGACGTTCGCGCAGCGTGCGTTCCAGAAGAACGTGGAGTTTCCGGGCGCGCTGGTCGCCGATCTCGACCCGAGCTGGGTGAACGCCGACAGCGACCTGTACGTGGGCATCGACTGCGCCGCCGGCGAGCCCTACGTCCTCGAGAAGGTGCGCCCGCGCGTGACGCTCAAGCTGGTCGAGCCCGGCGCCGTGGCGCGGGTCGCCAAGGAACGGCTGCCCGGCATTCGGTTCGAGCGGGTGGCGCGCGTGCCGGCCGAGCTGCCGAATCGTTCCGACTGCTTCTATTTCCAGTGCGATCGAAAGGACGCGGATTTCGCCGGCGTTGCGGCGTCGCGCAAGATGGCGCTCACCGGTGACGCGACCAGGGATGACAAGCTGCGCTTCTCCTTGTTCGTGATCCCGCGATGAACCACGAACCAGCTCGGGTGCATCCATGACGGACCATGTGAGCGACCAACCACTGGAACTGTATGATTGCGTCGCCCGCTACTTCCTGTTCCTGGTCACGTTCCGCCGCAACGCCGGGCAGGTGAAGATGGAGGAGGGCTGGCTGCGCAAGAGCCTGTGCGATCTGCTGGCCGAGGCGGAGGCGCGCGCCACGAGCAATCCGCAGCTGCGCGCGCGGCTCGACAAGGCACGCTACGCCCTGGTCGCGCTCGCCGATGAGATCGTGCTGGATTCTGCCTGGGAAGGCCGCGACTCGTGGACCGGGCACCTGCTCGAGGAACAGTTCTTCGGTTCGGCAGTGTCCGGCGCCGAGTTCTTCGAGCGCCTCAAGTCCGTGGACGCGGCGGATGCGGATCTGAACGAGATCTACTTCGTCTGCATTGCGCTCGGTTTTCGCGGCATGTATCGCTCGCGGCCCGAGGAATTGCGCGAGGTCCAGCAGTCGCTGTATCTGCGCATCCCCGACCGTGTGATCAAGAAGAACGATCAGCTCTGCGCCCAGGCCTACCAGTACACGATCGAGCGCGATCTCACCAAGCTGCCGACCATGAAGGCGCTCACCGTGGGCATCGTGCTGCTGGCCTCGATCGTGGTGCTCTGGTTCACGAGCTGGGCGATCTACGCGCACAAGGTGTCGACGCTGGTGAAGCTGGCGGACCGGGGCTCCGAGACACAAGCGAATTGACAGGGTCATGACTGCACTCGTCGACAAGATGCGTCAGCTGCCGCTGCTGCTCCGGCTGGCCGGTCTCGGGGTGACCGGCGCCGGCGGTGCGGCGCTGCTCACCGTGAGCGGCGCCGAGGGCGGGCTCGCGATCGCCGGCTTCGCGCTGCTGGCGCTGGTGGCGGTGATCGTGCTGGTCTGGCTGCTGCGGATCTGGTTCTCGGCGCGCGAGCGCAAGAAGAGCGCGCGCTTGCACGAGGCCCTGGTTTCGGGCCGCAGCCAGCTCGCGGTGTCCGACGACGACCTGCAGAAGCTGGCCGAGCTGCGCGATCAGTGGCGCAAGGCGGTGGAGCAGCTCAAGGGCGCGCAGCTCGACCCGTACAGCATGCCCTGGTACCTGCTGATCGGCGAGCCACAGTCCGGCAAGACCACGACGATTCGCAATTCCGGGCTCGAGTTTCCGGTGGGTACCGATGCTCTGTCCGGTCCCGAAGGCACCCGCAACTGTGATTTCTGGTTCACCAATCAAGCCGTGATCCTGGACACGGCCGGACGCTACACATTCCAGGAGTGGGATCGACCCTACAGCAAGGAATTCGAGGAGTTCCTGCGCTTGCTCCGGCGGTTTCGCGCGCGCTGCCCCATCAATGGCGTGATCGTCAGCATCCCGAGCACGTCGCTGCTCGGCGACGACGATGCGACCCGAGACGCGAAGGCGAAGAACATCCGCGACAAGCTGCAGACCATCGAGCAGATCCTCGAGGTGCAGTTTCCGGTGTACCTGCTGATCACCAAGTGCGACCTGGTGCTCGGGTTCACGGAGTTCTTCGGCAAGCTGCCGGCGCTCGAGCAGCGGCAGCTGCTCGGCTGGTCGAACCCAGAGCCGTTCGGCAACGGTTTCACGCCGGAGATGTTCGATCGCGGCTTTGCCGCTCTGGCCGCGGAGCTCGAGCGCTGGCGGCTCAAGTTCCTCGCCGAGTCCACCGGCTCGGACCTCGATCGCCTGTTTGGTTTTCCCGATGAATTCGCCGTGCTCCGGTCGCGCCTGCACGACTACGTCACGACCATCTTCAGCGAGAACCGGTACGCCGACCCGCTGTTCTTCCGTGGCTTCTACTTCACCAGCGGCCTGCAGAAGGGCCGGCCGATGTCCAAGGCGTGCGCGAGCCTGATGCGCAGCGCCGATGGTGGTCCCGACGCCAAGGACCTCGCCGAGATCTTCGAGCGGTCCAGCGCCTTCTTCATCCGCGATTTCTACAAGCGCAAGCTGTTCCCGGAGAAGGGACTGATCTCGCCGACGCGGCGGTTCCTGAAGCGCCGCCGGCAGATCGAGCAGGGTGCCTACCTCGGCGCGGGTTCGCTCGGCGCGATCCTGGTGGTGACGCTGGTGTGGTGGATCATCGCCATCGACACGCCGTTCCAGGCGCCGCGCACCGCGGTCGAGCAGAGCGCCCAGCTGCCCGGCACGGCGAGCCTGGCCGACGCGCTCGCGGATGCGGAGAACCTGCTCGGCAACATCCGGCACATCCAGCAGCACGGGCTGGAAGCAGGCCTGTTGCCGTGGCACAAGCTGGTCGGCGAGGACAAGACGCGCATCGTCAAGGCGATGGGCAACGTGCTGGTGAAACGGGTGATCGATCGGGTGGTCTCGCCGGTGGCCCAATCGGTCGAGGCGATCTTGATCGATGCACCGCCGCCGCAGGCGCCGTACGGTCCCGGCAGCGCCTACTGGAAGGCGGCCGAGGAGTACCTGGCGCTGCGCTCGTGGCAGAAGCTCGCCAGCATGGGCGAGCGCGACCAGGGCGCGGCGGTGCGCGACACCTGGACGCACATCGACGGCATGCTGCAGCTGATCGCCGACCTTGGCCCGGCGACCGACACGTTCCCGCAGATCAACGAGAACCGGGCCAGGATCTCCGAGCTGTACAAGGCGATGGTCGCACTGCATGCGCCGCCGTGGAGCGTGGAGACCGATCTCGCGCACGTGCTGACCCGGCGCATGAACGAGGCATCGGCGAAGATCTGCACGACCGTGCGAGACTACTGGAATGCGTTGATCGCGAACCAGTTCGCGTCGCCGCAGACCGAAGCCGCCGAAGCGCTTGCGTGGCGGCGCATCGCCGAGTGGGACGCTCTGCTGAAGAGCAAGTACCAGCAATGCCTGAAGATCGACTGGCCCGAGCAGCCTGGTCGGCGCGGCGACGTGGAGGCCATGGTCACCACGTTCAAGACCCTGGTGGGCGAGCCCAGGGTCGGCATCCGTGCCCTGCGCGCGAGCCTCGACCAGGAAATCGCCGAGCGGCCGCAGCGCGGCATCTCGATCGGGGCATCGCTCAAGCAGCAGCTGAGCAGCTTCGACGGCTGCTACGCCGGGTGGATGGTGCTGGCGGGCAACGACCGCGTGCTGCGCGACCAGCTCGACAACGATCGCAAGGGTCTCGGCCAGCGGCTCGAGGAGAAATGCCGCGATGCCGAGGGTGCGCTCAGCGCCGGCGGATTCTACGTGGAGGTCGAGTCGGCCAAGCCGGCCGAGGGCGCGAAGGCCGCCGACAAGCAGGCGGCGCCGGCGTGGACGCTCAAGGTCAAGCCGGCAGTGGCCAAGTCGGTGCAGGTGCTGGAAGCGCTGTTCCTGGTGTGCGAGCAGGCAGACAAGACCAGCGATGCGCTGCAGGGAACCGACACCGTTGCGGTGGCG